>JAJDTX010000021.1 GCA_022826925.1 Bryobacterales bacterium | reverse complement strand
CTGCGCGGCAGCCAGACCGGGGTGTACGGGGGGGTCTCGATGATCGATTACCAGACCCTCCTTGCCGGCACGGATGGCGATCCGGGGACGGAGATTTACAGGGCCACCGGCGCTACCCCGTCGGCCGCGGTCGGCCGGATCGCTTTCGCGCTCGGCCTTGAGGGGCCCGCCATCACGGTGGACACCGCGTGTTCGTCGTCGCTGGTGGCGCTGCACCAGGCAGCGTCCGCGCTTCGCGCGGGCGAGGCGGATTTGGCGCTGGTGGGAGGCGTGAACGCGATCCTGACATCCACCGCCACACGGATCTTCACCGTTGCAGGCATGCTCGCTGCGGATGGACGCTGCAAGACCTTCGACGCGGCGGCCGACGGTTATGTACGGGGCGAGGGATGCGGGATGGTTGTGCTCAAGCGCCTTGCGGACGCAGAGGCAGCCGGGGACCGGATCCTCGCGGTCGTGCTCGGGTCGGCTGTGAACCAGGATGGCGCGAGCGCCGGCCTGACCGTGCCGAACGGCCCGGCCCAGGAGCGCGTAATCGAGGAGGCGCTTGCGCGCGCGGGCGTCGAGGCCTCCTCGGTGGACTACTTGGAGGCGCACGGCACGGGCACCGAGCTGGGCGATCCGGTCGAGGTGGAGGCGGCGTCGGCGGTGTACGGCCGCGGCCGCAGCGCGGACCGCCCGCTGCTGGTTGGATCGGTGAAGACGAACGTGGGCCACTTGGAAGCTGCGGCCGGCGTGGCCGGGCTGATCAAGGCGGTGCTCGCGATCCGCTCCGGAGTGATTCCGCGACACCTGCACTTCGAGCGGCCGAACCCGCGGATGGACTGGGAGAAGCTCCCTGTCCGGGTGACGTCGGAGACGACGCCTTGGCCGGAGGCGGAGCGGCCGCGGCGGGCCGCCGTCAGCTCCTTCGGATACTCGGGCACCAACGCCCACGTCGTGATCGAGGGATACGCCGAGGAGCGCGAGCCGCCGCGCATCGAGCTGCCCACGCTGCCGGAGTCGGGTGTGGATGACCGCGTCCCGCAGGCCGACGCGCCCCGCCAGCATCGCCTGCTCCCGCTCTCGGCGAAGTCCGAGGGCGCGCTTCGTCAGCTGGCCGGCCGCTATCAAGCCGCCCTCTCGGAAGACATGCCGCTCGCCGACATGGCGTGGACGGCGGGGGTGGGGCGGAGCCATTTCCGCTACCGCTCCGGCCTCGTGTTCCAAGACCGAGCCTCGCTGGCGCAGCAGCTGGAGGTGGTGAGGCAGGGTGCCGTGTCGCCGCCTCCCGCTGGAAAGATCGCCTTCCTCTACACCGGCCAGGGCAGCCAGTGGGCGGGGATGGGCCGGGAGCTCTATGAGACCGAGCCGGTCTTCCGGGCGATTTTGGACCGGTGCGAGGACGTGTTCCGCGCAGAACGCGGCAGATCTCTTCTCAGCGTGATCTTCGAGGATTCCGAGCGGCTGGAGCGGACCGAATGGACTCAGCCGGCGCTCTACGCGCTGGAGAGCGGGCTGACGGCGTTGTGGGCAAGCGTGGGGGTGCGGCCCGATGTCGTGTTCGGGCACAGCGTGGGAGAGATCGCGGCGGCCGCGGCCGCCGGGGCCTTCGACCTCGAGACCGGGATGCGGTTCGCCACGCGCCGGGGGGCGCTGATGGGCTCGCTTCCCGATGGAGGTGCGATGGCGGCGGTGTTCGCCTCGCGCGACCGCGTCACAGCCGCGCTGGAAGGTGCGGTGTCGCTGGCAGCGGACAACGGCGCACACCAAGTCGTGAGCGGGCCGGAGGCCGACATCGAGGCGCTCCTGAAGCGCTTCGAAGAGGACGGTCTGCGGGTGGAGCGCCTGCGGACCAGCCACGCCTTCCACAGCGCGCTGATGGAGCCGGTGCTGGCAGATTTGGAAGCGGCGACCCCCAGTGCCTCGGCACCGTCGGTGCGACTGGTGAGCGATGTGAGCGGGCGCGTGCTGGAAGGCGCCCCCGACGGAGCGTACTGGCGGCGCCAGGCGCGCGAGCCGGTCGCCTTCGCCGCCTCGACCGCAACGTTGGCAGAAGTCGGAGCCCGGATCTTGGTTGAGATCGGCCCCGACGCCGTGGTTGGGCCGATGGCGGCGATGACGTGGCCCGAGGGCGAAGCCCCAACTGTGGTACCGAGCCTGCGACAGAGTGGAAGCGGGGACTTCACTGCCGCAGCAGCTGCGATGTTTGAGGCCGGAGTCGACCTCTCCTTCGGTGGGCTGTTCGCAGGAGAACGCCGCCGCCGAGTGGCACTCCCGACCTATCCCTTCCAACGCAGGCGCTACTGGTTGACAACGCGGCCCCGCCGGCTCGAAGACGGTCATCCGCTCTTGGGTGTGCGCCGGGATTCGCGAAGCGGCGACGTCTCCTTCGAAATCCACATGTCCAACGGCGATCCCGCTTGGCTGGCGGACCACGTTGTTTTGGGCGAAGTGGTCGCGCCGGCAGCACTCTTCGCCGGGCAGGTGATCGAAGCGCTGGGAGAGACCGGGAATGACTCGTCCGTCGCTTTGGAACAGGTTCAGATCCATCAGCCTTTGATGCTTGAGTCAGGCGACAGGCGCGGCGTCCAAGTCTCCATCGGGTCGGACGGCCGCTGGGAAGTGGCCAGCCGGGAACCTCGAGGCGGAACCTGGCAGCTTCACGCTGACGGGCGCCTAGGGACGCGCACGGTTGAAGACGACCGCCTAGACCTCCAGACCGTGCAGCAGCGGCTATCCGCCTCCGGCGCGGCCGACTTCCGCGACGAGATGGCAGAGCAGGGCATCGTCTTGGGACCGGCTTTCGCGGGACTTTCTGCCTTCTGGGCGCACGATGAGAGCGCTTGGGGCCGGGTTACGCGCCCCGCGCAACTGGCCGGAGACCGCCTGCGGGTCCATCCGGTTCAGCTGGACGCCTGTTTTCAGGTCGTGGTGGGACTCTTGGCCAGCCGGGCCGACAGCCTCCGCTATCTCCCAATCGGGTGGAGCCGCCTTTGGCTCGCCGCACCGCTCCCCGACCAGATCTTCTGCCACGCACTGCTCGAAGAGCTGGGCGAGGAGACGGCCACCGCGGATCTCGCCCTCTACACTCCCGAGGGCATGCGCTGCGGTCACGTGGCGGGATTAGCGCTCAAGCGCACCAGCCGGGAAGCAGTACTGGGCGCACGGGTGGATCACCTGATGCACAAAGTCGTGTGGCGGCTAAGCCCGAGCCTCCCGGGACCCCGGGAAGCGGTAATCGCTGCCGATCCAGAGGCGCCCGCGCCCGGGGCGCGCCCAATGTCGTCGGCGGAGGCAGAACCACAGGGCGGTGTGTTCGTCGTGTCCGGGAACGGGGTTTTCACCGAGGAACTCGTGCGCGAGCTTGCGCACCGGAGGCAGACCGTCGTGCCCGGCCCCTCCGACAGCTGGAATCGGCAGGCTTGGCGCGCACTTTTCGAAGCGCTTCCATCGTCAGCTCCGCTCCAAGGCGTGGCGTACCTGGAAGGCGTCAGGGGCGATGGCCAGCAACTGGAGCCCGCAGAACTGCGGCAGGAGCTTGAGGCCGCCGGATCTGGAGCGCTGGCCTTGGCGCAAGGGATGTGGGACGCCGGAGCGCGGGCCGTGAACGGCGTCACGCTGGCGACTCGTGGAGGACAAGTCCTCGGGGCCGAGCGCAGCGGCTCCTTGGCGGGGGCCGCGCTCTGGGGCCTAGGTGGTGTGCTCGGAGTCGAGCATGCGGACCTTCGTCCTCGCCTGGTGGATCTGGATCCGGACGCGCCGGTTCCGGCCGCGATTCTGGCAGACGAACTGATGTTCCCGGACCGGGAGAACCGGATTGCGTGGCGAGGCGGAGTGCGCCGAGTGGCCCGTTTGGTTCGGACCGCCGGACCGGGAGAGCAGGCCCAGAGTTCCAGCCGGGAGCCGCTGCCGCCAACCCGGCGCCTGAGGCCTGACCGCAGTTACCTCGTGACTGGAGGCCACGGGGGCATCGGCCTGCAAGTGGGCGGCTGGTTGGCGGATGCAGGCGTCGGCGGGATCGTCCTGAACGGACGGCGCGAGCCGACCCCGCAGGCCGGAACGGCGGCCGAAGAGTTCCGTCGGCGTGGCGTGATGGTCCGTGCGGAGGTCGCGGACCTCACCGACGCGAATGCGGTTGACGCCATGCTCGCACGGGTGGAATCGGAGATGCCGCCTCTCGGCGGCATCTTCCACTGCGCCGGCGTGCTCGCCGATGCGGCGCTCATCAACCAAGACTGGGCACGATTCGAAACCGTGCTAGGTCCGAAGGCTCTGGGGGCGTGGCATCTTCACCGAGCGACGCTGGATCGCGAACTTGAGCTGTTCGTGCTCTTCTCGAGCCTCGCCGGGGTGCTTGGCAACCCGGGCCAAGCGAATTACGCTGCAGCCAACGCATTCCTAGACCAACTGGCGCATCATCGCCGCGCCCTTGGGCTTGCCGGGGACGCGATCGCTTGGGGTCCTTGGTCCGAGGTCGGCAAAGCGGAGAAACAGCGCGGTCGGATCGAAGCGGGACTGACCGCCCCCGGAAGCATCTGGATCACGCCCGAACAGGGTCTGCGGGTCCTCGACCGCGTAGTCCGGGACGCCCCGGGGGCACGCGTCGTCGCCGATCTGGGCGGATCGACGCTGCCCCACCTGCCGCTGCTTGAGGAGATCCGTGCATCCGGACGGCCCCCCGTGGACGCCGCGCCTGCTAAGTCCGCCGCCCTCGGACGCCTTGAGAAGGCCGCGCCCGCGCAACGCGAAAAGCTCGTGGCCGACTTTCTGGGGAACGAGGTGCGATCCCAGCTGGGCCTTGATGCGCTCCCGGCCCATGACAGCGCCTTCTCGGATCTCGGCATGGACTCTGTGATGGCAGTAAACCTCCGCCAACGTTTGAATGCGGCGCTGCCGCGCGAAGTGGTTTCGCCCACCGCCCTGTTCGAGCATCCAGACGTCGGCCGACTGACGAGGCACCTGATCTCCGAACTTTTCCCGGTCGGTGATTCACCGTCGTCGGCAGCCGCCCCGACCGTCTCGGAGCAACCGGATTCCGTGCATGAGTCGAGTTCCCACCTGCGCACGCCTGGTGTAGCCCTTGCGCACCTAGGCGGCGACCGAGTCGCGAGCCGCCCAAGTGCATCGAGACCCGATATCGACGACGACCGCGTTGCAGTCGTCGGCATGGCCTGCCGACTTCCCGGCGGCCCCGACGTGGCGGAATTCTGGCGCACGCTCCGCGAGGGCCGTAGCGCCGTGACCGACGGACGGCCCGAGAAGCTCGGTGGCACCGGCGACACCCCTCACGCTGGAGCCTACGTTCCGGATCTCGACATGCTGGACGCCAAATTCTTCGGAGTCGCTGCCGCCGAAGCCCGCTGTATGGACCCGCAGCAGCGGATGCTGCTCGAGGTGAGCTGGACGGCTCTGGAAGATTCGGGGATCGATCCGCGCTCGCTGAGGGGCAGCCGCGGCGGCGTGTACGCGGGAGTAGCTCACAGCGAGTACCAAACCCTGGTCACCAGCGCGAACAAGGATGTCTTTCGGCCCTATCTATACCTTGGGACTAGCCCGAGCGGCTCTGTGGGCCGCATTTCCCAGTTCTTGGGCATGGAGGGGTCGGCGCTCGGAGTGGACACAGCCTGTTCCTCGGGGATGGTGGCCGTCCATCATGCGATGACTGCACTGCAGCGGGGCGAGGTGGACTTGGCGCTTGCTGGCGGGGTGAACACGATACTCGGAATCAGCTTTGATACGGTGTGGGAGACAGGCATCCTGTCTCCCGACGGACGCAGCCGAGCGTTCGATGCCTCGGCCGACGGCTTCGGGCTTGGCGAGGGATGCGCAATGCTGGTCCTCAAGCGCCTAGCCGATGCGGAGGTCGACGGCGACGGAATCCTGGCCCTTCTGAGCGGGTCGGCGGTCCGACAGACCGGCACTGCCGCGGGCCTGACGGTGCCGAGCCGATCGGTGCAGCAGGGAATGCTTGTGGAGGCGCTCGGGCGCGCCGGCATCGCTGCGGCCGAGGTGGACTACCTAGAAGCCAGTGCCGGCGGTTCGCTGATCGGCGACGCGGTGGAGGTGGCGGCGGCGGCCGCGGTCTACGGGCCGCGTCGGGACCCCGCCCGCCCCCTCCTGCTGGGCTCGGTCAAGCCCAACGTCTCCAACTTGGTTGCGGCGAGCGGGGTGGCGAGTCTCATCAAGGTCATCGAGTCCATGCGGCACCGGTGGATCCCGCAGCAGCTCCACTTCGAGGAGCCGAATCCCGATGTGGACTGGGAGAACCTCCCCGTGAGGGTCGTCGCAGAAGGCGTTCCGTGGCCAACTCGTCCTGATCGTCCCATGCGCGCCGGCGTGAGTGCGTTCGGTTTCTCCGGCACGATCGCACACGTCATCGTCGAACAGTACCGGGGGCTGGACGGGCAGGCTGGCAGGCGAGTGGATCCACCTTCAAGCCTCGAGAACCTTGTCCCGCAGGACGCCGGGGCATCCAAGGGCCGCGCTGTCCGGTTCCTGCCGCTGTCCGGCAAGAACCCGACCGCGCTGGCGGAGCTGGCAGGACGGTACCGCGCTTGGCTCGCGGGCCGGCCCGACGAATCACTGGCGGACTTGGCATGGACCGCCGGGGAGGGACGGGCTCATTTCCCATGCCGGGCCGGCTTGGTGGCGCGGGATCTGAAAGGCTTGGAAGAACAGCTCGCGGCCGTCGCGGAAGGGGTGCGGGGTGTGCAGTCCGAGCCCCGTCAGACGGTTGCATTCCTGTTCGGCGGGGTGCCCGCGGCCGGCATGGGGAGGGATCTCTACGCGACTGAGCCGGTTGCACGGGCGGTGCTGGATCGTTGCGAGCAAGTCTTCAGCGAGGAGCGGAACGCTTCCCTGCTGGAGGTGATCTTCGGCGACGCGGCGGACGCGCCGGACGATCTCGGCTGGGCGGAGCCTGCGCTGGTGGCGCTCGGGGGAGCCCTCTGCGCACTGTGGGAAAGCCTTGGGGTGCGGCCCGACATTGTCGCAGGGAAGGGCGCGGGTGCAGTGGCTGCTGCTGCGGCGGCGGGAGTCCTCGGACTCGAGGACGCGATGCGATTCGCGGCCCGCAGGGCCGGCCACCCGGATCGGACGGCGACAGGTCCGGTGCAGGCGGCGCTTGAGGGTCTCCAAGCGAAGGTGCCGGAACTGCCGCTCGTGAATGCCACGACGGGCGAAATGGCGGAACAGAGAATCCCGGGTGCCAAATACTGGAACCAGTCAGCTCCCCGCCGGGCGGCCGGGCGCCGGCTGCTCTCCGCCCTTGCCGCTCACGGAGCGGATGTGCTCGTCGAGGCCGGTCCTGCGGCGATCTCCCGGCGCGCGGTCTCGCGAGCCTTCGGCGCTCGGAAACCACTGCTGCTCGCCAGTCCCCTAGAGTCGGAAGGCGAGGAAGCTGCCGCCATCACGGCAGGTGTGGCGGCTGCATACGAAGCTGGCCTCGACCTGTCGTTCGCCGGCCTCTTCACCGGTGAACGCCGACGTCGGCTGCGTATCCCAACGTACCCCTTCCAGAGGGAACGACACTGGATCAGCTGAACGGAGTGCCTGCACATACTGCCATCATGCCCCGATTTCCCAACAACGAAAAAGCGGAGGAGTGTTTCATCAAGCAGCGCTGGCCGGACGGCGTGTGCTGCCCCTACTGCGGCTCGCTCAACGTCCAGACGGGTTGCAAGCACAATACGATGCGGTTCCGCTGCAGGGAGAAAGCTTGCGGTCGCAAGCGATTCAGTGTCCGCACGGGAACGGTCATGGAATGCTCGAAGATCGGCTATCAGGATTGGATCATTGCCATGTTTCTGGTCATGACGAGCCTGAAAGGAGTGTCATCCATGAAGCTGCACCGGGACTTGGACATCAACCAGAGGTCGGCATGGTTCTTGGCCCACCGGCTGCGCCTGGCTCTGAGCGAGCGGGTCGGCCCCTTCAGCGGACCGGTGGAGGCGGACGAGACCTACATGGGCGGGAAGCGTCAAAACATGTTGAATTCCAAGCGCAAGGAGCTGGAGGGAACCGGGCGAGGCGCAGTGGGCAAGACGGCGGTCGTGGGCGCGAAGGACCGCGAGACGAATCAGGTCGCTGCGACCGTCATCCAGTCGACCGACGCGGACACGCTGCAAGGCTTCGTCAAGGAGCATGCGGAGGCGGAGGCCACTGTCTACACCGACGACGCGACGGCCTACGAGTCCCTGCCGTTTGACCACGAAACCGTCAAGCACTCGCTGCAGGAGTACGTCAAGGGTGACATGCACACCAACGGCATCGAGAGCCTTTGGTCGATGCTGAAACGCGCCCACAAGGGGACGTTCCACAAGCTCAGCCCGAAGCATCCGGACCGTTACATGCAAGAGTTCGCCGGGCGCCACAATGTCCGTGATCGGGACACCATCCAGCAGACCGGCTCGCTGCGGTGCGGGATGGAGGGCAAGCGGCTCACCCACAAGGCGCTGATCAATGGCAACGGCTTGAAGTCCGGCGCCAGGACGGCGGCGGTGGCGTAGTGGCACGGAACGTCATGAACCGCACCCTGTTCACCGGGGATAACCTCGACATCATGCGCGGGATCAACTCGGATTCCGTGGACCTGATCTACCTCGATCCTCCGTTCAACTCGAACCGCGACTACGCCGCTCCGATCGGTTCGGAGGCGGCTGGCGCGGCCTTCAAGGACACCTGGACTCTCAGCGACGTGGATATCGCGTGGCACGGCTTGATCGCCGAACAGGAGCCGGCGCTTGCGTTCATTGTGGAAGCGGCCGGACTAGCCCACGGCAAGAGCATGCAGTCGTACCTGACCATGATGGCCGTGCGGCTGCTCGAAATGCGGCGCGTTCTCAAGCCGACGGGCAGCATTTACCTGCACTGCGATCCGACCGCCAGTCACTACCTGAAGCTGATCATGGACTGCGTGTTCGGCCGCGATCAGTTCCGCAATGAGATCTCATGGAAGCGGACCAGCTCGCACAGTTCCGCAAAGCGCTTCGCTCCCGTACACGACACGCTGCTGTTCTACGCGCCTAGTGCGGCGACCTGGCAACCGCAATACTTGCCGCTGGGCCAGGAGTACGTCGAGCGAGACTACCGGCATCAAGACGGCCGGGGTCATTATATGCAAGGTGACCTCACCGGTTCCGGGCTGCGAGATGGGGAGTCCGGCAAAGCGTGGGGCGAGTACGACCCTAGCAGCAGCGGACGGCATTGGGGCGTTCCGAGCAAGGGCGCGTATGCCCAGTGGATCGAGGACAACATGATCCCGGGCTACAGGTCGATTTCGGGGGTTCATGCACGGCTGGATGCGCTGGAAGCAGCCGGCCTGATTCACTGGAGGACGACGGGGTCGCCGCGCCTCAAGCGGTATCTGGCAGCGTCCAAGGGCGAGGCTGTGTCGGATTTCATCGGCGACATTCAAAACGTCAACAATCGATCCAAGGAGTACGTCGGCTATCCGACCCAGAAGCCGTTGGCCCTGCTGGACCGGATCATCCAGGCCAGCTCGAACGATGGCGATGTCGTGCTGGACCCGTTCTGCGGCTGCGCAACTGCCTTGGTATCCGCCGAAATGCTGAGCCGCCAGTGGATCGGCATTGACCTGTCAGACCTTGCCGTCAATCTGGTTCTGTCGAGACTTGAAAGGGCTGCGGACACCGGAGCGCTGCTGCAGGGCGGGCGACTGCCGGACGTTCACCATCGGAAGGACATCCCGAAGCGGACGGACGTCGGGGAACTGCCGCCGTACAAGACTCACCGCCACACTCTCTATGGCAAGCAGGAGGGAAACTGTGCTGGGTGCAAGCACCATTTCCCGTTCCGCAACCTGACGGTGGATCACATCACGCCGCGCTCCAGGGGCGGAACGGACCACTTGGACAACCTCCAGCTGCTCTGTAGCGCCTGCAACTCCTCCAAGGGAACGATGGACCAAGCTGCGTTCGTTGCTAAGCTGTCCAAGCAGGGTATCCGAGATTAGCGGGCAGGGCTCGGGCATGGAGCGGCAGAAAACACGACACGGAAGCTGTGCCAGGGAAGTGGAAATCCCTCACGACACCTACCGGCCAAGCGCCGCAGAGTTGCGGGAAACGCTCAGATTTGATGACACTCTGGAGGAGTTTGCCAAGTCTGTCTTGCGGCCCGTGAAGGTCCGTCGCGCAAAGAACCCGAAACGGACCAGCTAAGTGCATTTGGAATCAGTCTGGTACGGGCAATTATGGGCACTCACGTACATAATCCCCCAAGAAAGACCCCGGGGATTCGAGCGCTTCGCACGCGCCACCCCGCCTCCGTCACCATCCGCGGGGACGCCATCGAGATCCGGCTCGGCTACCGAGTTCACAATTTCCTCCTCCGCGCCGACGGGTTCGACCGCAAGCAGTCCCGCACCCCCGGCTCGGAACGCGCAAGCTCCGTTTGGTCGTCCGATACCACGCCCGCTGGCAGCCTCCGTCAGCTACCTCCGCGCCCCGGACTCCGCCTGTCGACTCCACCCGCTCCCTGGCGCTAGAATGTCATTTCACGAACTCACCGTGGGTGTTCAGGCCGGATTCCAGCGTCTCCATTCGGAACGCGTGGACGCCCTGTCGGCCGCTGGCGCTGCTTGCATGTCAGGCAGCTGTGCGGCACACTGCCCGTCGAGCGCAGGGTGGAACCAACGACCAGCGGTCGCCCCGCTGCACCCACCGAGATCCGGGGACGAGCCCAACGATGAGCTCCAAGCATGCCGGACCACCGCCAGCGCCGAACTCGGTCGAGGCATCCAGTGAGCAGAAGACGGAACTCGCAGCAGTGGGGCAGACGATAGATGCGCGCGGCCACCAGTCTTCCGACCTAGACGTTCCCCGACCCGCATCCGTCGTCCGTGCCAAGCTTGAGCACGGCGTGTCCGTGCCGGTTCGGCGTTACGGAAATCCAGAAGGTCCGCGCCTTCTGATGAGCCACGGAAACGGGCTCGCGATCGACCTCTACTATCCGTACTGGTCACTCCTGCTAGAGCAGTTCGACCTGTTGCTCTTCGATCTGCGCGGTCACGGCCGCAATCCTCCGGGACCGATGGCCGGGCACACCATACCGGCATTCTCGAGAGACTTGGAGATGATCGGCCAGACGGTGGACCGCTGCTTCGGTGTAAGGCCGAGGGCCGGTGTATTCCATTCCGTGTCGTGTCTGGCGGCCGCACTGTCACCTTCCCTAGGCGCCTCCTATTCGGCACTCGTGCTGTTCGACCCGCCGCTCTACCCGGCGGGGATGGGGATCGCTCACCGGATTCTCGAATCCAGCTGCAGCCGCGCTGCGGCCAGAACCCGGATCCGTGTTCACCGGTTTCGCAGCGAGCGGGACTTCGTCGATCTGATGAAGGTGCAGCCGGCGATGGCGCGGCTCCTTCCCGGCGTGCCCGAGCTCATGGCCCGCACGACGCTTCGAGCGGATGGGCAAGGCAGCTATGTATTGCGGTGTCAGCCCGAGTTCGAAGCGAGAATTCTCGATTCGGTACCGCGGTTCTCGCGCTTGGTGGATCCCGATTTGCTGCCGCTGCCGGTGAAAGTGATCGCAGCGGATCCGCATCTCCAGCACCATTTCTTCCCCCCGTGCAACTTGGAGGGCACCAAGCTCGTTGACTTCGATTCGCTTTCGGACACGACTCATCTCGCACAGCTCGAGAGGCCGGAGGAGTGCGCGCGGCTCACGATCGACTTCCTCGGGCGAATCGGCCTCTGCAAGACCGCCTGAGACCCTACCACGAGGCCTGCATCGATGCTGGGCCTGACGCCCTGTCTTGGGCTTGCTTGCTCAAGATCTCGGCTGGAACTCGCTTTCGGGCGCCCAGTGTGCGGCAAATCTCGCGGCTCCTGGAAAGGAAGCGGCCCCGCCTCGCGGTGTCCGATAATCAGCAGACGCGGCGAGGCCTAGAACGAGAATCCGATCGTGATCTGGACTTGGTTCTTGGACAGGTGTGGATCGGCGTCGGTGGCCCAGCGCGTGTAGCTTGCTTGCGGCGAGAGGGTCCATTTGCGCCAATGCGCGTCGAACCCGATGGCGGCGACAACGCCGTGGTGCGGGTCGTGGACTCGCTTGTGGGGGAAGCGCTTGGTCTCGATCCAGAAGGCCGGGCCGGCCCCCACGAACGGCCGGACTCTCGCCGCCTTACCCTCCAACGCCCCGAAGCGGTACTTCAGCAGGACCGGGATCTCCCAGATGTCTTTGGGCTGGCGCCAACTCCGGTCGAAGTCAGCGTAGTAGAACCGCAGTCCCGACCCGGAGTACCGGCGCTGGCTCGGCTCGGTCCAGATCGTATCGGTTGCCTCGACGAGCTGCCGGAGCAGGACGGAGGCCTGCAGCGAGACCCGGTAGGTCAGCTCCGTTTCTGCGAAGATGCCGAGGAGCGGTCGAGAGGGAAACGGCCGCAAATACGAGGCTCGGCTCACGTTGTGGGCCACCAGGGGCGGCAGTCCCAGCACGGTCGAGCCGTCGTCCGTGACGGTTCCCACATGGTTGATGCCGAGAAACCCCGTGCGGTAGTCCGGGGTCAGGGTGTAGCCCGCGACCAGTCCCAGCGTCAGCGCGCTGCCGAAGGGGAACCGCCCCGGCGGGTCGTCACTGCGGCCCGCTTGGCTGCGCGAAGCCCCCTCGGCCGCCAGCGGCAGCGCGGTCGCGAGCACAGCCAGGCAGGCCATCGCCCAAGCATGGGAATTACGGATCATTTCCCTTCTCCTGTTCCTTCTCCGGCAGGATCTCCAGCAACTCGATGTCATAGACGAGCGTGGACCCGACCGGGACCTTGGGGTGGACGAAGTCCCGCTGCGGCGGGCAGAGCAGGCGCTGCCGGGATCCGGTCCGCATGCGCAGCAACCCCTCTGTCAGGCAGGGCACGGCCGCCGACGCGACGCTCACGGCCAGCGGCTTGCCCGGCTGCGTCCGCTCGAACACGGTGCCGTCAGCCAGGCTCCCGCGGTAGGCGATCTTGACCGAGTCTGACAGCTCGGGGCGTGCTCCCGATCCTCCCCGGACCCGAATCGCGATGGCCCCGGATGGCGTCTGCACCGCGTCCTGGCGCGCGGCAAGCACCTGCTTGCGGTACGCCCTGCCGGCGCGCTCGCGCTGTTGGAAAGCGCTTTCCGTGCGGGCTGCGGCCAATGCGTCGATCTTCGCCCGGTATGCGTCGGCGGACACGCGCGGCGGGCGTTTCAGGACGCCGTCTGCGAGACCTTCGGACACCAGCTCGAGTTCGGGCCCGGAGAGGTAGAACCGGCTGACGGCCTCGGCCAAGGAAAGCCCCAGTGCATAGAGCGTCCTGTCATGCTCGGTGGCGGGTTCCGGCTCTTCGGGCTGCAGAGCCGGAAGGGCTGCGGCCATGCACAGAGCCAGGCAAGCGGCTCCGCATGCCGCTGGCAGCCTGTGCGCGAATCCCCCTGCCGGCATGTCAGAACCCCGCCAAGCCCGCGCGCCGGGCCGCGGCTGCGACGCGCTCCGCCTCGATCAGGCGCAGGTCGACGCGGCTGCGGGCGTGCCTGCGCAGTTCCACGGTGCGCACCCGCCCCGAAACCAGCCCGCGAAACACCGGGTCCGCGAACAGGCCGGGGTCGAATCGCTCCGTCACGAAGACCCTGTAGGCTCCGGGGGCGATGCCGCCGAATGCAAACCGGCCGTCCGCTAGCGGGGCGATACGGCGAAGACTTGCCGCCGGGGAGGATTCGACCGGTTCGAGAACCGCGATGCCCGCGCGACCGGAGCGGCGGTCCGCGGATCGGACCTGCGGCACCGAGCCGGACAGGCGCGGAGCGCCCTCCTGCAGCTTGATGCGCAAGCTGCCCGGAACACCGCTGGCCAGATCCAGCTGCCGGCCGACAATATCGCGCCTGCCAAGCTGCACCGTTTCCACGAACAGCCCGGGCGGGGCCTGCACGCGCAGCACGTACGCAGCAGGCTCGAGGTCCCTTGCCGTGAAGCGGCCGGCCGGCCCCGCCAGCGCTTCAACCGATGTGGCGGATCCCGAGGCTCCCGGAACGGCATCGAAGACGATGCGGGCGCCGGAAAGGTCCCTCGCTGCCAGCCCGGGAGCCACCAGCTGCCCGCTTAGCGCAAGCGGCGGTCCCGGATAGAGCCTGAGCTCGCCGCTGCCGCACGCTCCGACCGCCGCGGCCTGCACGGCCAAGATGCGGCCGCCCTGCCGGCCGCCGATCAATTGCACCGTGTACATCCCGGCCGGGACTCCCCGGAAGACAAAGCACTGGCGGGAATCTAGGGAGGCGCTCCATGCCAGAGCCGACAGGTCCGTGCCACGGGTGCTGCGCGGAACCAGATAGACCGTCGCTGCGCGGTTGCCGAGCAGATCCCGGAAGTCATCGACCCGTCCCCGGACCTGGTGGACCGGTTCCCGGGAGGCGTCGATGCGAATTCCCGAGACTTCCCGCGCCTTCGGAACGGGGACCGCCGCGGCCCCGTCGACCGTGGTCGACGAGGGGTAGTAGACGGGCGCCGCGAAGGGCCTTGGCGGCAAGGCCCGCAAGATGTAGTTCCCGGGCGGAAGCCGATCGATGGCGAACCCGCCGTCCGGTCCGGTCTTCGCCGACCGGACTTCCCGCAACCGTCCCTGGCTTGCGGCAAACGCGCTGACCCGTACATCGGCCATGCCGCTGCCGCCGGGGTCTCTCACGTGCCCGCGAACGGCGGACTCGGGTAGCATCCGGAGCGCGAGACCGCGCTTGCACTCCCCGGGGCGCAGCGAGATGGCCTGCGGCAGGCCCACCGCTCCGAGGTCCAGGTAACCGGGACAGGTGGCATGCAGATCGTAGTCTCCGGGCGGAACTCCGGCCAACTCAAAAGCCCCGGCTTGCCCGCTCCTTGCGGACAGAGGCGCTCCGTCTGCATAGAATTGCCGGGAGGGCACGGCCCCGACCCGGAACAGGCGCACCGCCGCTCCCTCCAGCAAGTCGCCTGACTCGCTGTCGAGGATCTGCCCGGAAACCGTGCCGCTTCCCGAACTCGCGGCGCTCGGCGAGGCGAGGGCCGGGCAGGCCATGCCATGCAGCCCAACCGGCTGGATCAACGCAAGCCCAAGCAGTGCAAGGGCCTCCATGGGTCGCTTCTCCGCTGGGAACAGGGCGATCTGCGGCACGGAAACCTACCTGCAGGCGCTAGTGCTGGCAGCGGACCCCAGCAGTTTGAAGTCGATTTTCAGCAGCTTCTTTCGTCCAAGGGACCGTGCCGACACGAGCTTGTGCGTCGGCTCCCACGAAAGATGGGAGTGGGTTGCTCGCGGCTTGATCCGCCAGGTCTGGTTCGCCGGCAGGGCGAAGAAGTACGAACCCTCCTGTCCCCAGTGCCCGGGATTAATTCCGTGCGTCCCATGCAGCTTGCAGACTGTCTGGTACGGGGCGCTGCAGTTGTAGTCCCACTGGCGGCACACATCGATCGGCCCCTTCTTCATGGGCGTCGGGCGGTACTTGTTCGGCCCGGAACCGTCGAAGAGCTGTCCCCAGACACAGAAGCGGTCCGTGTGGTCGCACGCTGGCGGTCCGTGGTAGAACACCGGCTCCGAACCGTCCGGGCTTTCGGGCGGTTCCTGCGCGGGACTGGCCGTTGCCAGCGCCAAGGCCATCGCGATCAGCGCGGTCATGCGGATGAGCATGTTTTTCCCTCCTCGGAGCAGGGCTGCTCGGCCTCTGCCCCTCTACATGACCTAACGCTCGCCGGGACCCCCTGAGCACACAGTTTTTTGTGCCGGCGGCTCCTGCGACCGGCCTTCTGGCTGCTACCGCCCGGCCGGTCTGGTCTAATGGAGTCTCGGCGGCAGGCTGTTCTGCCATCCGCCCCGCCACATGCCCGAGGACCTACGTTCGCTGTGGCTGCGCGCCGTTGCCGACTCCCGCCGCCAGATCGAGCAGCTGCGGGACGAGCACCCGGACCTGCGGCTGGACCGGGACCTCGACGCGCTGCTTGCGGAGCGCTGGCCGCAGGCCCGCCAAGCTACCATCGAGAGCCTCGCCAGAGAGGAGGCCGGGGATTGCGAGACCCGCTACCGCGCCGCCCGCCGTCGCTTGGAGAGTGTCCTTCCCAAGGACTACCCGTTCGCGCGGTGCGGACGGGATGCTGGGAAGTGAGTTGCCGGGGGCGCGTAGCTCACGCCGCCCGGTGCCCCTGCCTTGTCCGGGCTGCGAATCGCTTCCTGAGCAGGCGCAGCGCCCGGTCCAGCCGGGTGGCTGCATTGGAGCGGGAGACCGACAGCCGCGCGGCCGTCTCGGCCGTGGACAGCTCCCGCCCGAAACGCAGCTCGATCACCTGGCGGTAGGGCTCCGGCAGCAGCGCCACTGTCTCGCGCAGCGCGCGCAGAAGCTCGCGGTCGCTCGCTTGCACTTCGGGGTCCGCGCCGGGGTCGGTCTCTCCCAGCCCCTCCTCGAGCCGGACCTCGCGGCGGCGCCGGGTCCGGCGGCGGATGTCAATGGCGCTGCTGGCGACGATGCGGCGCACCCAGTGACAGGCCGTCGGGCCGCCTTGGAAGGCCGCGATGCCAGCCAAGACCTTGCGCCAGGATTCCTGCAGCGCGTCCTCGGCCAGCGCCGGATCCTCGGCCGCGCGCTCCGCCAACGGTCGGAAGTACCTCCCGCAGCAGGCGGTCCATTGCCCGACTGCCGAGGGATCTTCCAGCAGCGGGCAGGACAGAGGGCTAGGAAGCCGTTCCCGGGGCATGGCCGTGGCGCGCCGGGGCACCGTCGTTTCAGGGTAGGGCCTGTGTAATGCAAAGTAAAGAAGCACGTCGAGGTGTGTCTCCGTGTCTGATCTTGTCGGCCGATTGGCCTATGTGAAGTTTAGAAGGAGAATCCGATCGTGATCTGGACCTGGTTCTTGGTCAGGCGTGGATCCGCGTCAGTGGCCCAGCGCGTGTAGCTCGCTTGCGGCGAGAGGGTCCATTTCCGCCAATGCGCGTCGAACCCGATGGCGGCGACAACGCCGTGGTGCGGGTCCCGGACCCGCTCGCGGGGGCGGCGGTTGTTCTCGATCCAGAAGGCCGGGCCGGCCCCGACGAACGGGCGGACTCTGGCCGCCTTACCCTGCAAGACCCCGAAGCGGTACTTCAGCAGGACCGGGATCTCCCAGATGTCTTTGGTCTTGTGTCGCCACCGGTCGAAGTCACCGTAGTAGAACCGCCGTTCCGACTCGGAGTACAGGAACTGGCTCGGCTCGGTCCAGATATTATCGGTTGCCTTGGCAAGCTCCCGGAACAGGACGGAGGCCTGCAGCGAGACCCGGGAGGTCAGTTCCGTTTCTGCGAAGACGCCGAGGATCGGTCGCGACGAAGCTGGCCTGGCGTACAAGGCTCGGTGCACGTTGCGTGCCACCAGAGGGGGCAGCCCCAGCTCGACAGAACCGTCGTACGAGACGGTGCCCTCATTGTGGATGCCGAGAAACCCCGTGCGGTAATCCGGTGTCAGGGTGTAGCCCGCGACCAGGCCCAGAGTCAGCGATCTGCCGAAGGGGAACCGGCCGGTCGGTTCTGCAGTGCGGCCTGCCTGGCTGCGGGACGCCCCCTCGGCCACGAGCGGCAGTGTGCTTGCGAGCACAGCCAGGCAGGCCATTGCCCAAGTATGGGCATTACGGCTCATTTACGTTCTCCTTCCCCTTCTCTTGACAGGATCTGCAACCCGATGTCGTAGACCAGCGTGGATCTGATCGAGACCTTCGGATGAGAGAAGTCCCGGCGCGGCGGGCAGAACAGGCGCAATCGGGATCCGACCCGCATGTGCAACAACCCCTCTGCTAGGCTGGGCACGGTCGCCTGCGAGACGCTGACGGCCAGCGACCTGCCCAGTTGCGTCCGCTCGGACACGGTGCCGCCGTTCAGGCTCCCGCGATAGACGACCCGGATCGAGTCCGACAGGCTTGGACGGCAATCACGATCCCTCCGGAAGGCTCCAGAACCATGTCTACTGATCGCAGAGGCCGGTGCTGGCAGCGGCCCCCAGCAAGGTGAAATTCATCACCGTCCTCGTACCGGGTGCAATGCTCCGCGCCGATACGATCTTGTGTGTCGGCTTCCATGAAATATGGGGGTAGGTTACTCGCGGCTTGATCCGCCAGCCGCGATCCACGGGCAGGCTGAAAAAGTACGACCCCTCCCGGCCTTGGAATCCGTGCGGGCCGTGCAGCTTACAGACTGTCTGGTACGGGGCGCTACAGGTTGAGTCCCACTGGTAGCACACATCGATCGGCCCCTTCTGCATGGGTTTCAGGCGCTCCTTGTTCGGCCCGACTGCTTCGAAGAGCTGTCCCCAGACACAGAAGCGATCCGCGAAATCGCAAGCCGGAATTCCGTGATAGAACTCCGGGGCAGAACTCCCGGGGTTTTCGGGCGACTCCTGCGCGGGACTCGCAATCGCCAGCCCCAAGGCCAATGCAACGAGCGAAATGACTTGAATGAACATGCTTGCCTCCTAGGGGCAGGAGCTGTTCGTTTCCTGCCCCTCTATATGACCTAACGCTGGCCGGGCCCCTCCGATCACAGATTTTTTCAAGGCACCCGTTGATGTCCGATAATCCGCGATGGGACAGATCCCCGCGCCCGCCCCCCGCGGCCTGGCCGCCGCGGACGCCGGGCGCGTCCGCAAGGCCCTCGCCGGCTCGCTGGCCGAGAACACCCGGCGCGCCTACTTGGGCCACTGGGCCGCATTCGGGGACTACCGGGCCGGACAGGGCTTCCGGTGGCGCATGAACGTAAGCCATTGACACCAATTACTTTATGCAATCGCGGAGCGCTCGTTCCCCACGCTATATCCCTCGTAGAGACTCGGATCTTAGAGGACCTCGCGGACCGTCCACAGAGCTGCGGAGCGACGTGGCCTCCGTGGAGCCAATCTGTCATGTCGCCCATCCGGCGGATAGAACCTCGGCCTGCTCCAGCACCGTCCGCGTCGCCGACTCCTGCTTGTCCGGCGGGTACCCGTGCTTCCGCAGGACGCGCTTCACGAGCACGCGGAGTCTGGCCCGGATGTTCTCGCGTTGTGTCCAGTCGATGGTCACGTTGTTCCGTACCGTCTCGACCAGCTCGCGGGCGATGCCGCGCAGCGTCTCGTCGCCGAGCACCTGCACTGCGCTGTCGTTGACGCCAAGTGCGTCGTAGAACGCCAGCTCGTCGTCCGACAGTCCAAGCGCCTCGCCGCGGGCAGTCGCCTCGCGCATCTCGCGGGCCAGTCCGATCAGCTCCTCGATCACCTGCGCCGCCTCGACCGCGCGGCTCTGGTAGCGCCGAATCGTCTGCTCCAGCATCTCGGCGAACGAGCGCGCTTGGACGACATTCTTCCGGCGCCGGGTCGCCAACTCGCCCTTCAACAGCTTCTCCAGCAACTCGACAGCGAGATTCGGCCGGCGCATGCCGCGCACCTCGCGCAGGAAATCCTCCGACAGAATCGACACGTCGGGCTTCTTCAGCCCGACCGCGGCGAAGATGTCCAGCACGCCGTCCGGGGCCACGGCCCGCGAGACGATCTGTCGCACCGCATGATCCAGCTCCTCGCCGGACTTCGCGTCCGGGCCGGTCCGCTTCGACAGCGCCGCCCGGACGTGCTGGAACAGCGACACGTCGTCGCGGATGCGGACCGTCTCGGGATGCGGCACGGCCAGCGCGAAGGCTTGCGACAGCTCGCGCACAGCCTGCAGGCAGCGCGCCTTCCCGTCCTCCTGCGCCAGAACGTGCTCCAGCGCCGCCGGCAGCAGTTGCAGCCGCTCGGCCGGCGAGCCGTCCGCCCATGCCGACCGGTCGAAGCCGTGGAACAGCCCGCCGCAGACCTCGTACTTCTCCACCATCGCCCGGACCGCCCGCTCCTTGTCCAGGTTCGTCTCGCCACGCCCGCCGCTCTCCGTGTACGTCGCCAGCGCCCGCTTCAGCTCGTGGGCGAGACCGAGGTAGTCGACGACCAGACCGCCCGGTTTGTCCCGGAACACCCGGTTGACCCGCGCGATGGCCTGCATCAACCCATGGCCGCGCATCGGCTTGTCGACGTACATCGTGTGCAGGCTCGGGGCGTCGAATCCGGTCAGCCACATGTCGCGTACGAGCACCACGCGCAGCGGGTCATCGGGGTCGCGGAACCGCTTCGCCAGCGCCTCCCGTCGCGCCTTGTTGCCGATGTGCGCCTGCCAGTCGGGCGGGTCGGACGCCGTGCCGGTCATCACGACCTTCAACCCGCCTCGGCGATCGTCGTCGTCGCGCCAATCCGGGCGCAGGCGGACCAGCTCGCGGTAGAGGTCGATGCAGATTCGCCGGCTCATGCAGACCACCATCGCCTTGCCGTCCATCGCCTCCCGGCGGCTCTCGAAGTGCGCCACGATGTCGCGGGCGATCAGCGCGACCCGCTTCTCCGCCCCAACAATCGCTTCGAGTTGCGCCCACTTGGTCTTCAGCTTCTCGCGGCGGGCGGTCTCCTCTCCCTCGGTCACCTCCTCGAAGCCGGCATCGATCACTGGTCGCTCGGTCTCGTCGAGAGCTAGCTTCGCGAGGCGGCTCTCGTAGTAGATCGGCACGGTCGCGCCATCACCGACGGCTCGCTGGATGTCATAGACGCTGATGTGGTCGCCGAACACGGCGCGGGTGCTCGCGTCGGCCAGCTCGACGGGTGTTCCGGTGAAGCCGATGAACGAGGCGTTGGGCAGCGCATCGCGCATGTGGCGGGCGTAGCCGTCGATGAAGTCGTACTGGCTGCGGTGCGCCTCGTCCGCGATCACCACGACGTTGCGCCGGGTCGTCAGCAGCGGGTGGCGGTCGCCCTGCTCTTCGGGGAAGAACTTCTGGATCGTCGTGAACACCACGCCGCCCGACTCGACGGCGAGTTTCGATCGCAGGTCGGCGCGGCTCCGCGCTTGGACCGGCGGCAGCCTGAGCAGGTCGGCGCAGCGCGAGAAGGTGGTGAACAGTTGGTCGTCGAGGTCGTTGCGGTCGGTCAGCACGACGACGGTGGGATTCTCCATCGCCAAGTCGCGCATAACGCAACCGGCGTAGAACGCCATCGTCAGGCTCTTGCCCGACCCCTGGGTGTGCCAAATCACGCCGATGCGCCGGTCGCCACGGGCGCCTCCGGGCCGTCGGCCTGATTCGTCGTGGCCTTGCGGGGCTCGGTCCGCCGTCTGCTGCAACGCGGCCGCCCGTAGCGTCTCGGTGACGGCGGTCTGCACGGCGTGGAACTGGTGGTAGCCAGCCATCTTCTTGACCAGTGCTCCGCTGCCGTCGTCCTCGAAGACGATGAAGTCGCGGACGAGCGCGAGCAGCCGGTACGGCGTGCAGACGCCTTCGAGCAGTACCTGGAGCTGCGACAGGGTCGGGTCGGCCAGCGCCTCGCCGCGATCGTGCGCCACGGCTTGAACCACTCCTCCCCAGCGGTCAGCGTACCGATCCGCGCCTCCAGTCCGTCCGACACGATGAGCGCGGCGTTGAACGCGAACAGCGACGGGATCTCCGCCTTGTAGGTCTGAAGCTGCCGGAAGGCAGTGTGGATCGTGGCGTTCTCGTCGGCCGGGTTCTTCAGCTCGATGACGGCGAGCGGCAGTCCGTTGACGAACAGCACGATGTCGGGTCGCCGCTTGCGCCGGTTCTCGACGACGGTGAACTGGTTGACTGCGAGCCAGTCGTTTCGGTTCGGCTCGTCGAAGTCGATCACGCACACCTGAGCGCCGCGAATCCGGCCGTTCGAGCCAGCATGCTCCACCGTCACACCGGCCACGAGCATCCGATGGAAGTCGCGGTTGCGGGCCTCCAGTGTCGCGCCGGCCGCGCGCGTCAGTCGGTGCCAGGCGTCGTCGAGCGCGTCGTCGGGCAGGTCTGGATTGAGGCGGGCGAGCGCGGACCGCAGCCTCTCCGTCAGCACAACCTCACCGTAGTCGGTCCGCTCGGCGCCCGGCATGTCCGGGGCGATGTCCGGGCCGTGGGTTACGGTCCAGTCGAGCGCCGCCAGCCAGTCGAGGGCGACAGCTTCGACGGTCGATTCCGATACGGACGTAGCGGCCACGGTCGTGGCTCCGTCAGGCTTCATGCGTCCCGACCGATGCGGGGCGGTCGTCGGCCCTGCTCGGCGCTTCCAAACCGGTAACCCGCAGCTCACCCGAAACTAGCCTCGGAAGCAGGGTGTCTCGGAGGGCCGCAATGGCGACGCTCTGGTTTAGGTTGCTCAGGATGCGTTCCATGATGGGCAGCACCACTGACTCAAACGCGCCCACGATGCTCAGCGGGGGCAGGGCCGAGTTGACTAGCGCAAACGTCTGACGTGTGATGGTGTCGAAGATCGTGCCGTGCGTCCTGCTCCGCAACTCCTCCACCGTCCCTCTGACCAGCCAGTACGTGAAAAAATCTCCATACCCACCGGCACCGCGTATGCCGTAGCAGGTCTGATTCATGGCCATTGGCCGTCCCAAACACGCGAGCCGCCCTACGCTCCCACGTGCGGAAATGATCGTCGTCCCCGAGGGCAGCACAACCGTGGCGCTGTTGTCGACGCCCGCCTGCGTAATGGTTCTTTCCGTTTCAACCGCGAACACGTCGTGCGGAGCCGGAGCATCCTTCGCTGTGTACCAAGGGATGCTTCCGTTCCAGAAGCGTTCGACCGACGTACGCGGCGTCCCGCCGTTGAGAAGTTCCACGGCATCGTCCAGAACGCCAACAGCCCATTCCTCCGGCACTTCTCCCAGCTCCGAGTCCACCATCCGGTCGGGGAATAGGTCGGCTATCTCCTTGGGCAGCCCGGTGTCGCGGCCCTCCATCTTGGCCCGCACCGGTTCGAAATCGACGAACCAGGACCGGAACAGCGCCCGCGCCATCGCCTCCAGCGTCGCGTTCATCCGCCGGTTCAGCTCGATCTTGTCGTCCAGCGTGCCGAGGATGTGTGCGACGGCCGTCTGCTCAGCAAGAGGCGGCAAATCGAACTCATAGTCCTCGATCTGCCGCGCGCTGATGTGCGGTACGGCGGTTCCTGTTTGAACCGACAGCACGTAGTCGGAAAAGTCTCGACAACCGATCACGTACTTGAGGAACCGTGTGTCGAGCCCCTCACCGCCGCGGAACCTCGCGACTCGTTGAACCAGCAGCGCTGGGAGATCCTCGCGCTGGACGGAGGCGAACTTGAGGCCGGCCTCGATCCACGGACGGTCCATCGCAAGGACGACATCCCCTTCATGTAGCCGGAACTTCGCCATCGGTGGGGCTGTCTCAGCAGGCCATCGCTTGGCCCCATCCCATCGAAGGCGTCCTTGCGCGATGTTGTCGCCTCGCAGGAGGCGCGGCGCCGCGGGATCGGAGACGTAACCGTCGCTTTTGAACGGGAACCCTGTGAGTAGATCCACGGCGTCACCGAGCCGTACAGTCGGCCACTCCTCAGCACTGTGCCGCCCCGAAACAGCACTCCAGGAATCGCGAGATCGTGAATACCACTCGACGCCCTGACGCCGAATGTGTTCCTGCAACGTCCGGTCTTGCAGCGAGTCGTACAGGAGCAGATCGACCGACTGCGCCATCGGAATCTCGTCGAGCGCAGCGACTAGACGGGCTTGATCAGTGAGCGTCAACCGCTGGCCGAGCAGGGCGATGTCCACGTCCGAGGACACGGTGTTGGTACCCGTGGCGCGAGACCCGAACAACACGGCCCGTTCCACGCGGTCGTTGGCCGCGATCACGGCGATGATCGCCTCCCGATGAGCGTCCTTGAGACCGTCCGTCATGGCGTCCGCTTGGCGTCCAGAGCCCGGTACAGTCGCAGCAGGACCGGGTAGTAGCGTTCCTTGATCAGGACCTCGGCCTCTCGAGCCACGTCGCTCCAGTACGTGTGACTCAACAGGTTGCGCTTTTCCAGCGCGTCGAGCAGGGCCTCGCAGTCGTCCTCGTCGATGTAGTCGACCTCGAAGCTCTTGCGGATCGCGGCGCGCGGCACCTTCACTTCGTGCCCTTCGTAGTAGAGCAGGTCCTTGAGGACGTTCCACGACAGCTCGAAGCAGAACTCGAACGTCTTGATCAGGCCGGCCCGTTCTAGGTCGTCGTACCGGTCGCGCTCGCAGGCGCTCGTCAGTTGCGCGAGAGCCGTCCCGAAGTTGTCGAGCCGCTGTTGCCAGCGTCGCTCGTCGGAGTTGCTCAACGCACCTTGCTCCCGAAGCCCAGCGCCTTCAGATTCTCGGCGATGGCGGCATCGAGCCGCGCACCCTCGGCTTGCTGCGCTTGCAGTTCCCCGACCAGCCGATGCATCTTGGCCTCGAACGGTTCGCCATCGTCCGGCTGCGGTTCTGCCCCGACGTAGCGGCCCGGCGTCAGCACGTGTCCGTGCCGGCGCACCTCTTCGATTGGGGCGCTCTTGCAGAAGCCCGGAAGGTCTTCGTAGGCTGTCGCCCCATCACGCCAAGCGTGGTAGGCGCCGGCGATGCGGGCAATGTCGTCGTCCGTCAGTTCACGGTGCGTGCGGTCGACCATCCGGCCCAGCTTGCGGGCATCGATGAACAGAATCTCGCCGGTCCGCGGTCGGCGTCGCGCCAAGAACCATAGACACGCAGGGATCTGAGTCGAGTAGAAGAGCTGGCCCGGCAAGGCCACCATGCAGTCGACCAGATCCGCCTCGATCAGGTTCTGTCGAATCTCGCCCTCGCCCGACTGGCTCGACGACATCGACCCGTTGGCGAGCACGAACCCGGCCACGCCGGCCGGGGCCAGATGATGCACCATGTGCTGCACCCACGCGAAGTTGGCGTTGCCCTTCGGCGGCACGCCGTAGCGCCACCGCTTGTCGTCGGCCAGCCGCTCGCCGCCCCAGTCCGAGACGTTGAACGGCGGGTTGGCGAGGATGTAGTCGGCCTTCAGGTCCGGGTGACGATCGGCGTGGAAGCTGTCGCCGTGGGCGATCTGGCCCTCGATGCCCCGGATCGCAAGGTTCATCTTCGCGAGCCGCCACGTCGTGTAGTTGGACTCCTGGCCGTAGACGCTGATGTCCGCCTTGGCCCTCCCGCCGTTCCCG
>JAJDTX010000080.1 GCA_022826925.1 Bryobacterales bacterium | reverse complement strand
TTCAGTTGTCCGGGCCGCACCAAACCTACGTCGGTTATCGGGCGAGTGCCCGCCCTAGACCACACCAAATCGAGTCTCAGCTTGCCGGGCATAGAACGCAGTTGGGCCGCCCTTGCGATCCGAAAATGTTAAACATGGGCTAATGAACGAAGCAGTCGTCAACATTCTCGTTGGTGCTGCTGGCGGTCTCGCTGCGGGGCTGGTCGTGACGGTCGCTGTACGGATATGGGATCGCCTATGGGGTCAACGAGAGCGAAGGCGCCAAATTGCGTACATCGCAAGAGAGATCGCCAAGTATCGAACCTTAATCTACGACGTTTCTCAGAACGCAAATCCTAACTACCGAGGCTTTGACAAGGACGACCAGCGCTATTTGCTGTATGTTGAGTTCCATGAGCACCTAGAGAGAGTCCTTGCGCGGAGGACCTCCAAACTAGCGTTCGATGAGATTGACCAAATCGACGGACTACTGATTCGAGGATTCCGCGAGCGGACGCGGGAACTGAATTCCGAATGGTACATCGAGACGTTTGAACGGGCAGCCTCAATCGAGTGGCTGAAGCTGGAACCGGCGAGAAGAGATCACGCCATCTTTCGCGACGTAGAGTCGGATATAGCCTAGGCGGCCAGTTCGGAGACGAGCACATCCCAGACGCGCTGCAAAGGGGTCGGCTCGCGGGACTTCAACGTCTGGGGCGAAGGAGCCCACGATCTCGCAGACTGGACGGTGCGCGCTATCGTCTATGGGCCATCGACTTCGATCACTTGTAACCTGCCAGCGGATGGCGTGGCACTCGTGCGCCGGAGCAGCACTCCCGACCAGCCTTACACAGGCACAGGTCCGCTGAGCTGGGCGAAGCCGTGATGAACGCAGTCGTTCGCCACGTCTGGCAATCCCGCCCACGACTCTTGGAGCGACGAACAGCGGCAGCCAGAGTCGCAGCCAGAGTCGCTGGCCGAGAGAGTGCTTCGGCAGCTGGCGGATAGACCAATGTCGAAAGCGGATCTCTCCTGAGGCCTAGGGCAAAAGAGGGTATCCGGCAAACTCAACAAGGTGATCAGGCTTCTCGTTGCCGACGGAAGGATCGAACCCACGATCCCCGAGAAGCCCCAAAGCCGGCTACAGGCGTACCGCCTGAAGACCTAGTGCAGGTGAATGCCAATCCCCGCCGCATGTCACCTCTGGCTGCGGGTTCTCGGCTCTACTGCGGTTAGAATCGACCCATGCGAACGTGGATTCTCTCCTGTGTTGTGCTCGTCTTCGCGGGTTGCAGCGGACCACAGGCAGACGTGTCGGGCGAACTCCAGATCTGGCACACGGTCACGCTCGCGTTCGACGGGCCCGAGACCTCCGAAACAAGTGAGCCGAATCCTTTCACGAACTATCGCTTGGATGTGACGTTTACCGGACCCTCCGGCGAGCTAGTCGTGCCGGGATTTTTCGCGGCCGATGGTCAGTCCGCGGAGACATCCGCCGAGTCGGGTTCGAAGTGGCTTGTGCGGTTCGCTCCTAACGCTGAAGGAAAGTGGAACTACCGCGCGTCGTTCCGAACGGGCCAAGGGGTAGCGCTTTCCGACGACCACGCAGCCGGGCAGCCGGCGGCATTCGACGGAGCGACGGGCGAGTTCATGGTCGCCGCGTCCGACAAGCAGCCCCCTGACTTCCGCTCCCGCGGACGACTCGAATACGTCGGAGAGCGCTACCCGAGGTTCGCTGGAGACGGCGGCTACTTTCTCAAGGGCGGCGCGGACAGCCCGGAGAACCTATTGGCCTACGCAGACTTCGACGGGACTCGCGACCGCGATGCCGAGACAGGCCGCCGAGAGGCGTTCCTGCACCGCTACGAGCCGCACCTCCGCGACTGGCGCGAAGGCGATCCCTCGTGGCAGGACGGCAAGGGCAAGGGGCTGATCGGGGCGCTCAATTACCTGGCCTCGGAGAGCGTGAATTCGATCTACTTCCTGCCGCAGAACGTCGGCGGAGACGGTGACGACGCCTGGCCGTGGATCGACCCCGCGACGTTCGACCGGTTCGACGTGAGCAAGCTCGAGCAATGGGAGATTGTCTTTTCGCACGCCGACCGCTTGGGAATCCTGCTGCACGTGGTCACGGCGGAGACGGAGAACGACCACCTGCTCGACGACGGCGATCTGGGGCCCGATCGCAAGCTCTACTACCGGGAACTCGTCGCCCGTTTCGCCCACCATCCCGCTCTGATCTGGAACCTCGGGGAGGAAAACACGAATTCCACCGAGCAGCGCAAGGCCCATGCGTCCGCCCTGCGCCGGCTTGATCCGTACAACCATCCCGTTGTCATGCACACACATGCGACCGTCGAACACCACGAAAGGCACTACGCACCCTTGCTAGGGTTCGAGGATTTCGAAGGTGCGTCAATGCAGATCCGCGAAGACCCGGTCGTGCACACGGCGCTCATCGAATGGATGCGCAGGTCCCGCGAGGCCGGCCGGCCATGGCTGGTGTCCTTCGACGAGCAGCGCACGGGACGGGACGGCGTCGCGCCGGACTCAGAGGACGAGTCCCGGCAAGACGAGCGTCGCGACCATCTCTGGGCGACTCTCATGGCCGGAAGCTGGGGGATCGAATGGTACTTCGGGTACATGTATCCCCACAATGACCTCAACCTCGAGGACTTTCGGTCCCGGTCGCAGATCTGGTCGATGACCCGCCATGCGCTCCAGTTTTTCCACGAGCACTTGCCGTTTCAAGAGATGCTCCCGGCCGATCAGCTGGCACCGAGTAGTGGGGCATATGTGCTGGCGAAGCCCGGCCAGATCTATGCCGTCTACATTCCGTCAGGCGGAAGCGCAAGCCTAGACCTGGAAGGCAACGAGGGTGAGTTCGCAGTATCTTGGTTCGATCCGTCCGACGGGGGGCCCTTGGCCGATGGCGTCGCCGTGTCGGGGCCGGGAATGGTCCAGCTCGGGCCTGCACCAGGCGATGTCGCCAAGGACTGGGTCGCGCTCTTGCGTCGTGCTGGAGACTGACCGGACGCTTCGCGTCTTGGCAGTGAGAGGGTCGTTGTTCCGGCCGCGTATACTGCCTGAAGTCGATGCGATCATTGCCGGGCAAACCCCGCTACCGGTTCTCAGGCCACATCCTGTCCCCCGCCCGCCGGACGCTAGTCCGCGATGGCCGAGAACTGCCGCTGATCCCGCGTTGCTTCGACCTGCTGGTGCTGCTCATCGAGCGGCGCGACGAGGCGGTCTCGCGGATCGACATTCTCGACTCGGTCTGGAGCGATGTGGTGGTCAGCGATGGCGCTTTGAGCCAAGCGGTCCGGACCCTTCGACGCACTCTCGGTGACGACTCGCGTGAGCCGACCTTTATTCGCACAATGCCGCGGCACGGCTACCGCTTCGTCTTCGACGACGTCGTCGAAGAGCCGGATATGGGGCCTCTGGAGCCTGCACGGGCCACACCTGAGGAACCCGACGCGAACGCTTCCTTCGACAAGGCATTGGAAGCATTGCTCGATCCAAAGTCCGACAACGGAGAAGCTGGGGACGACCGAAGGCGACAGGCCGCCGAGGCCCTGCATGAGCTCGGCACGGCGAAGGCTCTGGAGAGGCTAGACAGCAGAGAGGGCCAGGCCGTGGCGCTCGCATATTTGCGCGAGACCCGATGGGACGTGCCAGCGGCAGGGCCGGTTCCGTTGTTAGGAAGGCGGGGATGGCTAACTGCCGCGGCGACCCTATTCTTGCTTCGTATCCGACGCGCGGCCGGGCTGGCCCGTCGTCGGTGGATGGCCGCGGCGGCCGGTGGAGCAGCGGCTGGTGCGATCGCCGGTTTCGTCGGCAGCCTTGTCCTTCGCTTCGGGCCTGGGTCGACAGCGGACAACGGAGTGCTGGCTGTCCTCCCGCTACTCGGAATGGTAGTCGGCGGTATCGCAGCCGCAGGAGTCGGGGCCGGGCTCGCCGCCGCGGAAGCCGCATTTCGCGCTCAGCGCCGGCTGGCGCTCGCAGTGGCGGGCGCCTCCAGCGGCCTGGCAGTCGGCGCGGCCGCACATCTCGTGGGACGGCTCGTGCTCGAGGGTCTGTTCGGCCGCGATCTCTCGCCGCTGGCCGGTGCGGTGGAGGGCTTGGTCCTCGGCGGAGCCGTCGGTCTAGGGTACGGGCTGGCCACGCCGACCGCAGAGGGTGGCATGGCCACGCCGCATGGGCTCGACCGGGCCCGGGTGGCTCTCCTGACCGGCCTCGCCTGCGCATTCGGGGCCGGGATACTGGGTTGGAGCGGCCGCGCCCTCGGGGCATTAAGCCTCGATTTCATGGCGCAGAGTTTCCCCGGATCCCAGGTTGGCCTCGGGCCATTGGCCCGTTTGCTCGGGGAGCAGGAGCCAGGGACAGTGACCAAGGTCGCCATCAGCGTCTTCGAAGGCCTCATGTTCGGCTCAGGCCTGTCTGCCGGGCTGACCAAGCGGCCCCGCTGAACCGGTTTCAACCGGTTTCAGCGAAAGATCACCAAACCCTCACTTTTTGCTCACGTATTGGCGCGGCACGCTGCCGATACTGACCTCGAGCGGTTCCCTTGGCGGCCCCGCCACACACAAGGAGCGAGAACGATGGCGCTGCAACTTCCCCGCCGAGTGGACGAACTTCGAGCCACTCTGGGACTGGGCAATCCGAAGCAAACGGGTGCTACGAATGCCCCCCGTCTTGGAGCAAGTCCTGCGCAGCTTCGGCCGGGAGGCGGAACCAGCCGCGTCCCGCGACGACACCGGCGACCTGCGTGCGCGGGTCGCGAGGCGACATGAGGAAACACAAGATGGCCAGATCGCCTAACGAAGGGCTGCACGTCGGCCTGATCATGGACGGCAACGGCCGCTGGGCCCAGGCGCGCGGGCTCCCGCGCACGGAGGGACACGGGCGCGGGGCCGACGCAGTGCGACGCGCGGTGGAAGCCGCTCCTGCGCTTGGAATCACGACGCTGACGCTCTACGCATTCTCCGCCGATAACTGGCGCCGGCCAGCCGACGAGGTGTCGGTGCTGATGGGGTTGCTCGAGTCGTTCCTAGTCCGCGAGCGAACGAACTGTCGTCGGCGCGGAGTGCGGATCGGGTTGATCGGCCGACGAGACCGCTTGTCGCCCGCCCTTGTCCGTGCGATCGAGACGGCCGAACTCGCGACACGAGACGGACCGCGGTTGTACCTGCGGTTGGCCGTCGACTATTCCGGACGCTCGGCCATTCTGGGCGCAGCCGCCGGGCTCAGGGCGGACGAGCCTTGCGATGAGCGCGGCTTCCTGAGACAGGTCAACCGCGCCTGCCACTCCGATCCCGAGACGCCGCCGGTCGACCTGATCATCCGCACGAGCGGCGAACAGCGACTGAGCGATTTCCTGCTGTTTGAATCGGCCTACGCGGAACTGGTGTTCGTCGAAACGCTGTGGCCGGACTTTGGCGGCGAGGAATTGCGCCGGGCGGTTGAAGCCTTTCGCCGCCGCGAGCGGCGCTACGGCGGCCTGCCCTCAACATCGCGCCGCCTTGGATTGCAGAATTCCGTTGAGCCGCCTCGGCAACCGGCACCATGAGCTACCCTGTCAGGCAACCGGCTGCTGAACTAGGCGGCCGGCCGAGAGAGGAATGTTCGGATGAACAGAAGAGACCTAGTGAGACTGGGCGCGGGCGCCGCCCTTGCCAGCGCCCTGCCAGCTTCCGATCAGCGTTTCGGGCCGGTGCTCGCCTTTGCCAAGCACTTGCAGTGGCTCTCCTTCGATGAGGTCGCCGTCTTTCTCGAGGAAAACGACCTCGACGGCATCGAAGCGACCGTCCGCAAAGGCGGCCAAGTCGAGCCGGAGCACGTCGAACGCGATCTGCCACTGCTGGTCCGGGCTCTCGAGAAGCGCAACCGAAGCGTCACGATGATCACCACCGGCATCAAGGACGCCGACGATCCGCTCTCGCAGCGAGTGATCAAGACCGCGGACAGCCTCGGCATCAAGTGGTTCCGCATGGCCTACTACCGCTACGACTTCGAGCGCCCTATCCTTGCCCAGCTCGAAGAGCATCGCCAGACCGTGCTGCGTCTCGCCGACTACCTGAGCGAGTTTCGGATTGCGGGACTCTATCAGAACCACGCCGGCAGGAGCATCGTCGGCGGATCTGTCTGGGACATCCACCGCCTGCTGGATGGAGTTCCCGAGAAGCAGGTATCGGCAATCTTCGATCTTCGCCACGCCACGGCCGAAGCTGGCCTGTCGTGGTCGGTGCTGTGGCGAGTGATCCGCAGTCGCGTGCGCGTGGTCTATATGAAGGATTTCAGCTGGCAAGGCCGCAAGGCCGTCAACGTGCCCCTGGGAACCGGGCAAGTCGACCCGGAGTTGTTCGAAATGGTGAGCGCCGAGGTCAGCGCGGGAACACCCGTGTCGCTACATATGGAGTACATCGACCATCGCGACCCCGCGAAACAGCGCGAGTGCATGGATGCGTTCGTTCGGGACCGAAAAGCTCTGCGCGACCTGACAGGCGCCTGAACGCTCTCAACGAGGGCGTCCTCGGCCATGCCCGCAGACGCGGCGCTCTGGGATGCAGCCTCAGCAAATCTGGGCACGAGAATCCCCGAGATTCCGGCGCACCCTGAGCAGGCGAAAGATCCGCTCTTGCAGCCGCCTCCCGCTTGCAAGCATCACTGCCGGATCGCCCGCAGCAGTTCCTCAAGTTCCGCGACGACCTCGGGCCGGGAGCCATACAGGTTCTCAGTCTCCTGCGGATCGGCCGCCAAGTCGTAGAGCTGGCCGCCGGATCCGTCGATCTCGCGAGGAACGGTGAACCCGCCAGAGCCGCGGCCGGCAACCAGCTTCCAGTTACCCTTGCGGATGGCGAACATGCCTCGCGAAGAGTGGTGAACGGCCGAAGTCCGCCCGGAGCTGCCGCTCCCTTGCAACACGGGCACCAGCGAATGGCTGTCTTGGCCCGAAGTGCCCTGCACCTCCGTGCCGACGATCTCCGCAACGGTGGCGTATAGGTCGGTCAGCACGACCAGCGCGTCGCTGGTGGTACCCGCCGCTGCCTGGCCCGGCCAGCGGACGACAAACGGCACCCTGTGGCCACCCTCGAAGATGTCCGCCTTCGTGCCGCGCAAGGCTGCGTTGCTCTGATGTCCGTAGCCGCGGACATAATCCCCTCGCGCCGTGCGCGGGGAGGCTCCGCCGTCATCGGCGGCGCGAAAGTCCCACCAGTGCCACAAGCCGCCGTTGTCGCTGGTGAAGAGCACGAGCGTGTCGTCGCTCAACCCATTCCGGTCCAATGCTTCCAAGACCGTTCCGAGCGCCCGGTCCGTCTCAAATACAAAGTCACCGTAGAGACCGGCGCGACTGCTACCGGGGCTAACCGGCGCGACCGGCAGGTGTGGTGACGCCAGCGGCATGTACAGGAACAAGGGCTCGTCCCGGCCGGCCTGCTGGTCGATCAGGCGCTCGGCTTCCTCGGCCAGCCTCGGCAGCACGTCCTCCACTCGAAAGCCTCGCGAGCGCACGCCAGCCGCCAAGCCCGAAAAAATGTCCGCCCTGCTGGCCGGAACGGGCATGTCTGGAATCATCTCCACGGAGCGATTCCGCAGGAAGCAGTACGGGCTCATGTCAAGCGAGGCGGAAATCCCGAAGAACGTGTCGAATCCAACGTCCAAGGGCCCTCCCCGCAGTTCAGCCGTGTAATCCACATCGTCGCCGGGGCGAAACCCGCCTGTCCGACGCGGCATCGGATCGCCGCGCTTGTCGAACCAGCGCATGCCGAGATGCCACTTGCCCACGGCCGCGGTACGGTAGCCGGAACGCTTCAGCAGCAGCGCGACAGTGTCGTCCTGCCGCGGGTCGATCAGCGGCGGGCCGAACCCATCCAAGACCCCGCTGGTGAGCGACGTCCGCCACGCATAGCGCCCGGTCAGCAGGCCGTAACGCGTCGGCGTGCAGACCGACGACGGGCTGTGGGCATCGGTGAAGCGCATGCCCTCGCGCGCCAGCCTGTCGATGTTGGGCGTGGGAATCTTGGACGCGGGCTGGTACGACTGCGGGTCGCCCCAGCCCATGTCATCCGCCAACACAACAACGATGTTCGGCAGCTGCGCACGGGCGACTGCCGCGAACGAAGTAAGAAGCAACAAGATCGCTTGCCACCGGCGCATGGCAAGCAGTCTAGCAACCCTCCCTCCGGCGTTTGCGGCCCGCTCTCGGGGCGGCAAGATCAGGAACTCCTTCGACGTGGATGTTCGGCCGACGCAGGGGTACCCACTCGTTCCCTGACTGGACCGCCCGCTCCTACCTGCGAGCCGTCCACGCCGGGCTGAACTTCCCGAGCATCGAGGGGAGTCCCCCGAGTCGGATTGCCTGCCCCGAGACGCCATGATCTGGCTGTGGTCAACGGACGGACGGAGGCAGGCCTAGCGGCGTCTTCCGCGATTCGTGCGGCCACGGCAAAGCCCAAGCCGTTGGCCGCTCCGAAGCCTCGCGATTCGGTCGGCTTGGCGAAAAACCGGCCATGTTCCCGTGTTTTCTGCTGAAAACGTACGGTTTTTTGCCCAAACGCGGTTGAACTCCACCGGAACCGGCACTAGCCTGTTGGCGCATTGGCCACGTCTTGAGTCCTGACAAACAAAAGGAGGCTCTCACCATGTCGCTGAATACGTTCTCTCGGTTGCTACTAGCAACGGCCGTATTGGCTGCCCTGACCAGCCCGGCACCTTCGCAGACGCTGGGCACGATCTTGGGCACCGCAACCGACAACACCGGAGCGGTCATCCCGGGAGTCCAAGTGGAAATCACCAACGAGGATCAGGGGACCTCGAACATGGTGGAAACGCAAGGGGACGGGACGTACTACCTGCCCGGCGTCTTGCCAGGGTCGTATTCGATCCGCATGGAGTCGGACGGGTTCCGGCCTCACCAGGTCAGCAACCTGCGCGTTGAAGTCGGCAGCGCCCTGACATATGACGCCGTGCTAGAGCTCGGCGCGATCACCGAAACGGTTACGGTGGAAGCGGCGAGCCCGCTCGTCGAGACATCTCGCGGCTCCCTCGCCGCCGTGGTTGAGAACAAGCGCGTTCTCGAGCTGCCCTTGGTCAATCGAGAGGTCTTCGACCTGATCGACCTGACCCCCGGCGCGCAGCGGATGCGCAACAGCAATCGCGCCGGAGGCGGCGACGTCACGATCGCCGGAGGGCGCACCAGATCTGCCGGCGTCTTCATCGACGGAGTGGTGAATAGCCGGACGGGCATCGGCGCGACGATCACCGAGCTGAGCCCGCCGGTCGACGCGATCTCCGAAGTCCGAGTGGAAGCGAACGCGCCGACCGCCGAGTATGGACGCTCGGCCGCGGGATTCATGAATGCCACCACCAAGTCCGGCACCAACGAGTTTCACGGCTCGGGCTATTGGTTCATGCGCAACGACGCGTTTAGCGCTCGCGGATGGGATGCGAAGAGCAGGACGAAGCTGCGCCGCAATGTGCCCGGCGGAACGATCGGAGGCCCGATCGTCAAGAACAAGGCGTTCTTCTTCTACAACTACGACATCACGATCCAGAACCTCGAGGACCTGCGAGTTCGCAGCGTAGGCCTGCCCGAATGGAAGACCGGCGACCTGTCGACGATGCTGCAGTCGAACGGCGTGCTCCGCAGGGTATACGATCCGCTCACGTCGACCGGGCGCGGAGGGGAGATGCAGTTCGCGAACAACGTGATTCCCAGCAGCCGGCTGGATCCGGTCGCCCAGGCGGCGATCGCGTTCGTGCCCACAGCGAACCGCACGGAGGTTGATGTTTCGAATGAGGGGAACTGGGTCGCCAACCTGCCACGCGAGCTCCGCCGCACCAGCCACACCATGCGGGTAGATTACGAAGTTGATCCCAACGACAAGCTGACGTTCCGATACAACCTGTTCATGCCGGTGACGGACGGCAGGGTTCCGTCGCCAGACTGGGGTCCAGCCGACCCGAACGCCGTAAGCCTTCCTCAACGGCAACAGAACATACTGCTCTCGTACACGAAGCTGTTTTCGCCGACCTTCTTCATGACCGCAACCGGCGGCTTCTTCCGGTACCGCAACGACGTCCAAGGCGTCAACCTGAACGAGGACCTGGCGTCCCAGATCGGCCTGACTGGCGTGGGGCCGGACGTCTTCCCGCGATTCAACATCGGGGGCAATCCAAGCATTACAAGCATTGGGGCGGGGTTGTCCCGGCGGCTGTTCGCGTTCACGAACTTCGAGTACACGGCCCACTTCACGAAGGTGGCTGGCAATCAAACGTTCAAGTTCGGCATCGACTACCGGAAATACCAGGGCAGCGAACTGGGCCGGCAGACGGCCTCGGGCGTCTTTGACTTCGCCAACACCGACACGCGCGGCCTCAATCCGGACGGCAGCGTGATCTCGGGGACCGGCGCGGACTTGGCCTCGTTCCTGATCGGCCAGGCCGACCGGGCGCGTGTCCAAGCCAACCCGTCGTTCGGGCGCCGGTCGGCCTATGTCGCGGGTTTCTTCCAAGACGATTGGCGCGTCAACGGCCAGCTGACGCTGAATCTGGGATTGCGTTATGAATACGAAGGGCCGTTCACCGAAGTGGCGGACCGGGTCGCAGGCTGGGACCCAGAGCTGCCGCTGCCCGCCGCCGGCACGAACGGCATCCGCCCCGACCAGAAAGGCGCGTTCTTCTTCGCAGGCCGCGATGGCTTCCCAAGAAACCCGGTGAATGCCGACAGGAATAACTTCGGCCCCCGGTTCGGATTCGCTGTCAAGCCCGGCGGGGCGAGCAACACGGTGGTGCGCGGGGGCTTCGCCGTCATGTTCGGTGGCAACTACGACGGCAACGTCCTGCAAACCGGCAGCCAGGGGTTTGGCGGCGCCGGCAACATCGGCGGCGGGCAGGTCCCGCTGCTCAAGGACGGGATGCCCTCCACTTTTCTCCAGATTCCCGATGCCTCGGAGCTGAACCACAACTTCGGAACGCGCGGCACGAACTTCGTGCAAGGCCGCGTCGACTTCGTGGACCGCTACCACCGGACTCCGTATGCGTTCGACTGGAACCTGACATTCCAGCACCAGGTCGGCGAGCAGCTCTTCGAGGTGCGCTACTACGCGAAGTTTGCCAAGAAGGTGAACCTGCGCCGGATGAACATCAACCAGATCCACCCGCTCAACCTGCCTAGGGTCGGGTCCAACGAGTTTGGCAACCAAGCCCAGCGCCTGCTCAAGCCGTTCACCCAGTACGGCGGTACGGGACAGATCCGAATGAACAATCCGAACTTCTTCAGTTCGGATTATCAAGGAATCACGTTCAAGACCGAGCGACGATTCAACCAGGGAGTCGGCTACATCTTCCTCTACACGTTCTCAAGGTGGTACGACAACGCACCCTTCGTGGGAGAGAACGCCGCCTCTCTCGGCGATCACGACTGGTTTCAGAACATCTATGACCGTGCTTCCGAGTGGTCGCTCTCGGGCAACCACGCGCCTCACCGGATCGTGTTCAGCCCGGTCTACGAACTGCCGTTCGGGCGAGGCAAGTTTGTCAACCTGAGCGGTCCTGCGAACGTGGTTCTCGGCGGCTGGCAAATCTCCGGCATCTATACCTTCCAGAGCGGCTCTCCGTTCGGAGTCACGGTCCTGAACGGAGCTCGAGACCTCAAGGGCGACAACGCGGCCGATGCGACGCTCTACGCCAATCTCATCGGTGACCCCAATCATCCGAACCGCGGCGATCCGGCTCTCGGCGGCCGCCGGGGCGTGCTCTGGACCAACGAAGCAGGGTTCGAAGCGCCCGCACCGTTCACGCTGGGCAACGCCGGGCGCAAGGTGCGCGGCACGCTGGGCCCGGGTACTCCGCACATTTTCAACATTGCCCTGTCGAAGAACACCCAGATCACTGAGCGCCTCCGCATGCAGTTCCGCTTGGAGACGTTCAACAGCTTCAACACCCCGGAATTCAACAACCCGAGGGATCAAGTCGGCCAGTCTGGCTTCGGCGTCGTCAATGCAGGCAACTCGCACCGCGAAATGCAGCTGGGCCTTAAATTCTACTTCTAGGCGTACCCTCGCCCTGCGGGCGGTGCCGCGGCCGTTCCGACCCTGCGGCAGGCCGCCCGCAGGGTCGGATGAGTAGCGCGCCGCGGCACAGCGCCGCCCAGCGTCGCACGGCACGACCCCACCGTTGAAGGCTCTTCGAATTCGTCCGGGAAGAGATCGACACGGCGCTACGCGATCCCGAATCTAGCATCGCCCCTCGCCCGAGAGACGGCGCTGAGACGTCCCTGGAATCGCAACAACAGTCCGATTCCGACGTGCCAAAGCATCTGATCAGGCGTCCAACCTAAAGTAGGGGGCAAGGCCATCCACGGGGACAACAGACCCGCTTGGACGCGCCTCGCTTCGCCCCCACGACCATGGCGTCCGATCTTCGCATAGCGCTCAGGTCACTGCTGAGGAAACCCGCTTACCTTGCAATAGCGTCCCTGACGCTTGCCTTGGGGGTTGGCGCCAACACTGCGGTATTCAGCCTGTTCGAGGCCTTGTTTCTGCGCCTGCTCCCCGTGGAGCGCCCGCAGGAGCTGGCAATTCTCGGGCCGGGCGCGGTCGGAGTCTTCAGCCGCAGCGACGTGCCTCAGTCCGAGGTGTTTTCCTACCACCAATACCAAGCGTTACGCCAAGACAGCCCGAGTGCGCTGGACGCCGTGGCGGCAGCGGCGACCTTCTTGCAGACTGTCTACCTGGGCGACCGGATCGTCGCCGGGAGCGAGCTGGAGAGGGCCTCTTGCCAATTGGTCTCTGGCTCGTACTTCCAGCTGCTTGGCGTCCGGCCGTTCTTGGGCAGAATGCTCGGCCCGGAGGATGACACCGCGCCCGGCGGGAATCCGGTGGCAATCGTGAGCTACCCGTTCTGGGTCGGGCGGCTTGATTCTGACCCCGACGCTGTCGGGTCGACCATTCGGCTGCAGGACCGGCAGTACGTCGTCCTTGGCATCGCACCACCCTCGTTCCGGGGTCACGTGGTAGGAGCCAGCCCCGACATCTGGGTGCCCCTGTCGATGCAAGAAGACGTGACGGGCGGGCCTTCCAGGCTGGAGCCCGGTTTCCCGATTGAGACATACTGGCTCAATATCTTGTTGCGAGTTCGCCCTGGCTCGTCGCTCGACGAAGCTGGCGCCGCGGTCAACCTGCGACTGCGGCAAGTGTTCCTAGAGCGAGCGGGCGAAGGGATCTCGGACGAGCGCCGGGAAAGGCTTGACCAGGTCCGGATTACCGCGACCCCATTGGACCGTGGCCTGTCGAGGTTGCGGGATTCGGCCCAGCGGCCGCTCGGGCTGCTGTGGGCAGCCACCGGGCTGGTGCTTCTCGTGGCGTGCGCAAACCTCGGGAACCTGCTGCTGGTCCGTGCCTCCGAACGGGCTGGAGAGGTGGGCGTGAGGAGAGCGCTTGGGGCGAGCCGCGGCGACATCCTGCGCACGCTGTTGGCCGAGAGCATCGTGCTGGCCGCGGCCGGGACGTTGCTCGGCGGCGCGCTGGCGGTCCAGATCATCCCGCTATTGGTGCGCTGGCTGGGAGCGATCCGAGGGGTGGACACTCTCGATGCCGGCCTGACATGGCCGGTGCTTGCCTTCGCCGCGGGGATTGGAGTCCTGACGCTGCTGCTATTCGGGTTGGTGCCGGCCGCGCGACTGGCGCGCCGGACACTGGCGCACCACATTCGGGCAGGTCAATCGGTCGGATCCTCCGGAATTTCCGAGACTCGGGCACAGGCGCTCCTCGTCGCGGCGCAGTGCGCTATGGCATTCGTCCTTTTGGCTACCGCCGGCTTGGTATTGAAGACGTTGGCCGAACTGCGGGCCGCCGACTTCGGCTTGGACGCGGAAAACGTGGTCGGGATCTTCGTCGACCCAAGGGGCGGCGGCCTTCCAGCCTCGGGCCAGCCCTCCATGCGACAGCGGATCCTGGATCGCGTCCGGTCCCTTCCCGGCGTCGAGACCGCCTCGTTCACCGGCTCCTTGCCCTTGCGCGGCAACTTTGGAAGAAGAACGATCTCGGTCTCGGGCTACACTCCCGCCGAAGGCGAGGACATGGGCGTGATACACGTTTGGGCTTCTCCGGGCTATTTCGAGACTCTCGGCATTAGGGTCTTGCAGGGCGGCACGCCCGGACTGGGCGAGCGGGACGTGGTGGTCGTGAACCAGGCGTTCGCGGACAAGTTCTTCGCCGGTTCCTCAGCATTGGGCGCCGTGATCGACGGAAGCAAGCGAATCAAGGGGATCGTGGCAGACGTGCGCCACGTCAACCCGCGCGATGATCCGCCCGCTCTCGTCTACCAATCTAGCGTGGGCTTCGAAGGATTCTTGCAAACCCTCGCTGTGCGCTCATCCATGCCTTCGACCGCGTTGGCCGCAGCCGTGCGTCAGGCCATCGAGGAGGAAGTTCCGGGGTTGCCGATCGCGCCGGGATACGACACGGTCGCCCTGCACCTCGAGGACGCGATCGCGCTGGAGCGCATGATCGGCAAGCTGGTGAGTGCTTTCGCGTGCGTCACGCTGTTGCTGTCCGGTCTGGGCCTGTTCGGAGTCTGCAGCTACATGGTTCGAATCAGGGCGGCGGAAATCGGAGTCCAAGCGGCACTCGGCGCATCCGAGCACAGACTTCGATGGATGGTCTTCCGCCGCGCGGCGGTGCTGACGGCGTGCGGGATCGCGGTCGGGCTGGGAGCATCTGTGGCGGCGGGCAGGCTCGCAGCAGGATTCTTCTACGAGGTCGGCCCCTTCGAATGGCAAATCATCGCGCTGGCGGCCCTTGCCGTGTCGGCATGCGCGCTCATAGCGACCGCTGTTCCCGCCTTGCGGGCGGGCCGCGTCAGTCCGTCCCAAGCGCTGCGCCTGAGCTAACGGGCCCGCGATCAGCGCCGAGGGAACGGACCAGTCCTTGGCCTGCGCGGGGCTGTGGCCTCAGCGGTTTCCTCGGCCAGCTTGCGGCACAAGTCGAAGCCGGACACGGGCCAGTTCGGCGAAAACCGGCTTGCCCGCCCCTTCCGCCAAGGTCGCAAGTGCCCCCGTCAGTAGCTTCGCCCTGCACATGTCACGGCCCGCTCCGACGTTCGTGCAGGCCGGGACTTTCTCGGCGCCCGTAAGTCCCGAAACGGCATGCCAGTTCCCACACTGCTAGCATTTTCGATATGAATGCCGGCAAGGCGCTCAGCGCTGGATTGAACGCCCTGCGCGGCACGGTGCCCCGTTTCATCTCGCTCGCGCGCGAACTCGCGCTGGAAGTGGTGGGATTCATGTTCCTGGCCTTTGCCGCCTTCTTCGTGTTCGGTCCGTTCGGATTGATCCAGGCGTATCGCAGGCTCCCCGAGAGCATGGACCGGCTGCTGGTGGCGGCCGTCGTGTCGGTGGTATTCGTCTGGTTCGGCCTCGATTCTTTCCGTCGGGCCAAGCGGCTGGCGCGCAAGCGTTGAGCGAATGCGGTAGCCGAGTGTTGTGAAGCCGCTCTACGAAGACCGTCCCGAGCCGCCGCCGGAGGCGGGCGAATTCCCCTTCACGCGCGGCATCCATCCCGGCATGTACCGGGACCGGCTCTGGACGATGCGCCAGTATGCCGGCTTCGGCAACGCCCGCCAGTCCAACGAGCGCTTCCGCTATCTGATCGAACGCGGCACCACCGGCCTCTCGGTCGCCTTTGACCTGCCAACGCAGATGGGCTACGACTCGGACCACTCGCTGGCCTTGGGGGAAGTGGGCCGGGCCGGGGTCGCGATCTCGAGCCTGGCGGACATGCAGGCCCTGCTCGACGGCATCCCGCTGGAGCGGGTGTCGACCTCGATGACGATCAACTCGACGGCAGCGATCCTGCTAGCCCTCTACTCTGTCGTCGCCGAGCGTGCCGGAGTGCCGAACAGCGCGCTGCGCGGCACCGTCCAGAACGACATCCTCAAGGAGTACATCGCGCGCGGGACCTACATCTACCCGCCTGCGGCATCCATGCGCATTGTGACCGACGTGCTGGCATGGACGGCCGAGCATGCTCCGCGCTGGAACTCGATCTCGATCAGCGGCTACCACATGCGCGAGGCCGGCGCCACGGCAGCCCAGGAACTTGCCTTCACACTGTCCAACGCTATCGCGTATATCGAAGCGGCGCGCCGGGCCAGGCTGGAAGTGGACGCGTTCGCGCCGCGGCTGTCCTTCTTCTTCAGCTCTGATCGCGACTTTCTCGAAGAGATCGCTAAATTCCGCGCTGCCCGGCGACTCTACGCCAAGCTCATGCGGGAGCGCTTCGGGGCGCAGAACCCGCGCTCGCTGCAATTGCGCTTCCACACCCAGACGGCGGGCTCGAGCCTGACGGCGCAACAGCCCCATGTCAACGTCGTGCGCACCGCCTTCCAAGCGCTGGCGGCCGTGCTCGGCGGCACCCAGTCCCTGCACACCAACGCGCTAGACGAAGCCCTTGCGCTGCCGAGCGAGCAGGCCGCCACTCTCGCGCTGCGCACCCAGCAGGTCATCGCCTTGGAGTCCGGCGTCACGCAAGCGGTCGACCCTTTGGGAGGGTCCTACTGCATCGAGAGCCTCACCGACCGCCTAGAACAGGAGGCCCTGGCCTACATCGGGCGGATCGACGACCAAGGCGGCATGGTGGCGGCAATCGAGAACGGCTACGTGCAGCGCGAAATCCACGACAGCGCCTACGCGCTCCAGCAGCGAATCGAGAGCGGCGAGCAAACGGTGGTCGGCGTGAACTCCTTCCGCTCGGACGAGCCCGCCGGGGTGCCGCTGCTGCAGATCGACCACGGCCAGGAAACGGAGCGTCGCGAGCATCTGGCGCAGTATCGATCCGCCCGGGACTCGGTCGTGGCCGCAGCTGCGCTGGGCCGCCTGCGCGACGTGGCCGCGGGCAGCGGCAACCTAGTGCCTGCGATCCGGGACGCGGTCGCGGCAGGCGCCACGCTCGGAGAGATTTCCGACGCCCTCCGCGAAGTCTTCGGCACCCACGGGTAAGGCTGGCCCCGTTGCGCCGGGCTAGATGCGGTGGAACGCCTTGAGGATGTCGCGCGTGCTATAGCGCAGGGCGATAGGACGTCCGTGAGGACAGGACATGGGGCAGTCGGACTTGGCCAGCTCGACCAACAGCCAGCGCATTTTCTCCTCGGTGAGCGGCATGTTCATCTTGACCGACGCATGGCAGGCGATCGAGGCGGCCATGCGCCGGCGCAGATCTCCCAAGCTCATGGATGCGGCGCCGTCGCCGGAGTCGTCCAGCAACTCCCGCAGCAGCGTCTCCACCTCCTTCGCCGACAGCTCGGCGGGCGCGGACTTGACAGCCACGGAGCGCCCGTCAAAGCGTTCGATCTCGAAGCCGCTGCCTTCCAGCTCGTCGGCCAGATCTTGGTACACGGCGGACTGGCTGGGAGTCAGGGTGATGACGATGGGCGTGAGCAGCCGCTGCACGTCGGGGCGCCCGTGCAAGCGGGCCGCGAGGACCTGCTCGAACAGGATGCGCTCGTGGGCGACGTGCTGGTCGATGATCCACACGCCATCCTCGCCGGCGGCCACGATGAAACTGTCAAAAAGCTGGCCCAGCACCCGCAGGTCCGCAAGCTTGCCCAAGTTGCTCGGCGACAGGTCGGCCAGCGCTTCGCCGCCGTGCAGCGAGGCGGGTTCGGGCACCGGACCGGCGGCGGACGGCTGGGGCGACGCGGACGACTCAAACGCCGGGCTCGGCCCGAAGCTGCGCCGCTGCGGCCGAGAGGGGAATTCCAACCTATCGGCGGCCGTGCCGCGCGTTCCGGCAGAGGCGCGCGGAAACGCTGGGATCCCGGGCATGGGGGGCGGAGCGGCCGGCAGGCCGGAGAGGGAATGGTCGATCGCGGCGGAGGGCGGCAGTTCGGCGGACGGCTTGGCGGCGATCAGCCGGGAGCGGACCGCGTCGCGCACGAAGTCGAACACCCTTGAGGGGGAACGGAAGCGAACCTCGGTCTTGGCCGGGTGGACGTTGACGTCCACCTCTTCCGGAGCGATCTCCAGAAACAGCAGCGCAAACGGGTATACGCCGCTCGGCATCAAGTTCTCGTAGGCCTTGGCGATCGCCCTCTGGATCAGGCTGTCGCGGACGAGGCGCCCGTTGACAAAGATGTAGAAGGAGTTGCGGTTGGAGCGGTGCAGCTGGGGCTCGGAGACGAACCCGTTGAGGCGCAGCGGCGGGCCGAGCGACTCCCCCGGCGCTTGCTCGCCGGCATCCGTCCGCAAGCCGAGCTCCCCCTCTGCCACGGGATCGATGCGGACGAGCTGCTCCAGCAGCTCGCTGCCGAAGATCTGGTAGACGCGCTCGCGATGCGTGGAGACGGGAGTGACGTGCAGCTGCGAGCCGTGCTCGGTGAGCAGGTCGAAGGCCTTGTCGAGATTGGCGAGGCTGTAGTGCGTCACCGCGCGTAGCGCGTGGGACAGCTCGGTGCGCTCGGTGCGGAGGAACTTGCGCCTAGCCGGCACGTTGAAGAACAGGTTCTGCACCGCGATGGCGGTGCCGGGCGGGCGGGCTTCGTCGCGAACGTTGCGCAGCGTGCCGCCGTTGATCTCGACGACAGTCCCCGCGTCGCCGTCCTCGGCGCGCGTCGAAAGGGTGACGCGGGCAACGCTGGCAATCGAGGGCAGGGCCTCGCCGCGAAAGCCGAGAGTGGCGATCGAAAGCAGGTCCTCGGCGGTGCGCAGCTTGCTAGTGGCGTGCCGCTCGAAGGCAAGCAGGGCATCGTCGCGGTGCATGCCGCAGCCGTTGTCGCTGACCTTGATCAGGCCGCGGCCGCCCCCGCGCAGCTCGACACGGATCTGGGTCGCCCCGGCGTCAAGGGCGTTCTCGATCAATTCCTTGCACACCGACGCCGGCCGCTCGACTACCTCGCCCGCGGCAATCTGGTTGGCGACCTTGTCTGTCAGTACGCGGATGCGGCCCATGACCCGTTCACCTCAGCATAGCGCGCTTTGACCAAGCTTCGATTTGCTTTCGCCTTGCCCTTGAAGATGCCCGCCAAGTGCCCGTATAATCAAGGCGATGCGCTGTTGCGGCCCTCCGGCGCTCACGCGCCGGGCGCTGATGTTCTGCGCCACCGGAGCCCCCTTGCTGCAAGCCTTCCAGCCCGACTCGGTCAAGGCCCTGGCGTTCGACGTCTTCGGAACGGTGGTCGACTGGCGCTCGACCGTGATTCGCGAAGGCCTGGCGCTCGGCCGGGCCAAGGGGCTGGAGGTGGACTGGGCCGCGTTCGCCGACGCTTGGCGCGACGGCTACGGACCGGCGATGAACCGCGTGCGGACCGGCGAGCTGCAGTGGAAGACGATCGACGAGCTGCACCGCCTGATCCTGGACGGATTGCTGGAACGGTTCGCGATCACGGGCTTGGACGAGGCCGAGAAGGACGATCTCAACCGCGTCTGGCACCGACTCGACCCCTGGCCCGACGCGGTCGAGGGCCTCACCAAGCTCAAGTCCCGCTTCATCATCGCTTCCCTGTCGAACGGCAACGTCGCTCTGCTGGTCAACATGGCCAAGCACGGCGGCCTGCCGTGGGACGCCGTGCTATCCGCGGAGCTGGCCGGCCGCTACAAGCCGGACCGCGAGGTGTACCTCAAGGCGGCCGACTTGCTCGGGCTCGAACCCGGCGCCGTGATGATGGTAGCCGCCCACAAGGGCGACCTGCGAGCCGCAGCCAAGGCGGGCCTGCGCACGGCCTTCGTGCCGCGCCCGCGCGAGCGTCCGAATCGCCAGATCGACCTGTCCGTCGACGGCGAGTTCGACGTCAGCGCCGAGGATTTCGTCGATCTGGCGCGCAAGCTCGGGGCATGAGCGCGCTGCCGACTGTGCCGCACCGGTAACCAAACGGCGCGGAGCGTGCCCAAGAGTAAGCAAGGGCCCTCGTGTTCGAGCAAAGCTTCACCGCAGGCCAACCCGCCCGCCAAGGCTGGAGCTTCGCCGGCTCGGTGGTCTTGCAGCTCGCCTGCCTCGGCGGCATGATCCTGCTGCCGCTGCTCAACACCTACGAAATCGATCTGCGGGCATGGGGCATGCGGGCGATCTATCTCGCGCCCCCGCCGCCCCCCGCGCCCCCGCCGCCCCGGGCAGCGCCAGCGCCGCGAGCGGCCCCGCAGCGCTACGAGACGGAGTTCCGGGCGCCATCGGTCATTCCAGACCAGGTCGCGATCTTGAACGACATCGGCAGTCCGGTCTCCCCGCTGGCGGCCATGCCCGCTCCGAGCGGACCGCTCGGCGGCACCGGCGATTCCAGCGCCGCAGGCGTCTTCGGGCTGTTTCCGACGCCAGGCCAGCATCTGGCCCTGCCTCCGCCAATCCGCATAGGGGGCAACATCCAAGACGCGCGAATCCTGCACAAGCCGCCGCCGGTCTACCCGCCCGAGGCTGTCGAGCAGTACGTCTCCGGGAAGGTCGAGCTCGAAGCGATCATCGGCATCGACGGCCGCGTGCGCGATCTGAAACTGATCAGCGGGCACCCGCTGCTCGCCCCGGCGGCCATGGACGCCGTCTCGCAGTGGCGCTACCGCCCGACTCGCTTGAACGGGACCGTGGTCGAGGTCGTGACCATCATCGCGGTGAACTTCAACCTCACGATCATCGACGAGAAGGAGCTGAAGAGACGCCGCCGCCAGGCGCGCCGGGAGCGCAATGCCCAGTAGGGTTCCGGCCGGGGGCGACCGATCTAGGCGAAGATCTCGCTGATCAGATTGCCGTGCACATCGGTCAGGCGCATGTCCCGGCCATTGTGGTGGTAGGTCAGCCGCTCGTGATCCAACCCCATCAGGTGCATGAGAGTGGCGTGCAAGTCGTAGACCGACTTGGGGCTCTCCACGGCCCTGTAGCCGAACTGATCCGTCGCTCCGACCACCGTGCCGCCCTTGACGCCGCCGCCGGCCAGCCAGACCGTGAAGCCGTACGGATTGTGGTCGCGGCCGTCTAGCCGCTGGCTGATCGGCATCCGGCCGAACTCGCCGTGCCACACGATCAGGGTGTCATCGAGCAGACCGCGCTGCTTGAGATCGGTCAGCAAGCCCGCGATCGGGCCGTCCGTCTCGCCGGCATGCATGGTGTGGAAGTGCTTCAACGACCAGTGCTGGTCCCATGTCGGCTCGTGATTGCCGCCGCCGGAATACAGCTGCACCACGCGCACGCCGCGCTCCACCAAGCGCCGCGCCATCAGTGCCTGGCGCCCGAAGAAGCGGGTGCGCTCCTCGTCCAGCCCGTACAGCTTGCGGGTTGCCTCGCTCTCCTTGGAGATGTCGATCGCCTCGGTCGCATGCACCTGCATGTTGTAGGCCAGCTCGTACGACTGGATGCGCGCCGAGAGTTCGTTGTCCTCCGGGTTCTGGGCCAAGTGCTCGCGGTTGAGATCCTGCAGCAGGTCAAGCCACTTGCGTTGGCGCTCGCGGCTGATCTCCTTCGGCGGGCGCAAGTCGACGATCGGATCACCGGTCGAGCGGAACTGCGTCCCCTGGAAGGCGGCCGGCATGAAGCCTGCGCCCCAGTTGGGCTGGCCGTTGATGGGGCCGCCGCGATGATCCGTGAAGACCACGTAGCCGGGAAGGTTCTGATTCTCCGAGCCTAGGCCGTAGGTCAGCCAACTGCCCACGCTGGGATGGCCGGCCAGCACGGTGCCGGTGTTCATCTGGTACAGGGCCGGGCCGTGGTCGTTGGACAGGGTGTGCATCGAGCGGATCACCGCGATATCGTCCACATGTTGGGCGACCTGCGGGAACAGCTCGGAAACCTCGAGGCCGCTCTGGCCGTACTTCTTGAACTTCCACGGGGAGGGCATCAGCCCTCCGGGATTGCCCTGCGAGACGACCACTTCGCCGACGCCGGTCATGACCTCGCCGGCGTACCTGTCCAACTCCGGCTTGGGGTCGAAGGTATCGACGTGGCTGGGCCCGCCGTAGCAGAAGATCGAGATGACGCTCTTCGCCTTGGGCGCGAAATGGGGCGCGGGCACGCCGCTGCCGCCCGATGCCCCCAGCGCGCCGTCGCGGGCCAACACCGAGGCCAGCCCGACGTTGGCGAGACCGCCCCCCAACACCTTCATGAGCTCGCGTCGGTTCAGGGCAACGGTGGGTGTCATCGTGACAGCGCTCCTCGCTTGGCTCCTAGCTTACCCCATCACCGCTGCGGCCGGAACTCGTACGTGTCCAGCGACTCCGGCCGCATCTCAATGCTGTAGCCCGGCGCTTGCGGGGGCAGGTAATTCCCGTCCCGCATGCGGACCGGATCGACAAAGTGCTCGTGCAGATGATCCACGTACTCGATCACGCGCTGATCGAGGGTCGCCGACACGCAGATGTAGTCGATCAGGGACAGGTGCTGCACGTATTCGCACAGCCCGACGCCGCCGGCATGGGGGCAGACCGGCTTGCCGAACTTGGCCGCCAGCAGCAGCACGGCCAGGACTTCGTTCACTCCGCCGAGGCGCGTCGCATCGATCTGCACGAAATCAATGGCGTCCGCTTGCAAGAACTGCTTGAACAGCACCCTGTTCTGGCACATCTCCCCGGTCGCCACGGCGATCCCGTGCGGCAGCAGCGCCTGCTTGATGGCCCGGTGCCCGAGCACGTCGTCGGGACTCGTCGGCTCCTCGATCCACAACGGGCGGTACGGCGCCAGCTCGGTCATCCGCTCCACCGCTTGGGGCACGTCCCAGACTTGGTTGGCATCCGTCATCAAAATGCCGTCCTCACCGATCTGCTCGCGGATGATCGCGCAGCGGCGCCGGTCGTCTACCGGGTCGCGCCCGACCTTGATCTTGAACCGGCTCCACCCCTGCGCCAAGCCCTGCCGGCAGAGAGCTCGAATCTTGTCGTCGGAATAGCCCAGCCAGCCGGCCGAGGTGGTGTAGGCGGGGTAGCCCTCGGCCTCCATCCTGGCAATCCGCTCCGCCTTGCCGCCGGACCGCGCCTCGAGCATTTCCAAGGCTTGTGCGGGCGTCAGCGCGTCGGTGATATAGCGGAAGTCGATCAAGCGCACGAACTCCGCGGGAGTCATCTCGGCCACCAAGCGCCAAACAGGCTTGCGAGCGCTCTTGGCCCACAGGTCCCAGACAGCGTTCACGACGGCCGCGGCCGCCAGATGGACCGCGCCCTTGTCCGGCCCGATCCAGCGCAGCTGCGAGTCCCCCGTCACACGGCGCCAGAACCTGCCCATATCCGCCGTGAACTCTTCCAAGCTGTGGCCGCAGACCAGTGGGCGCATGGCCTCGGCGGCGGCCACCACGATCTCCGTGCCGCGCCCCAAGGTGAATGTCAGACCGTGGCCGGACAGGCCGGTGTCTGTCTCCAGCACGACATAGGCGGCTGAGTAGTCCGGATCGGGATTCATCGCGTCCGATCCGTCCAATTCCTGGGAGGTGGGGAAGCGGATGTCGCGGACGAACAGGCGATTGATGGTCATGGGCGGCAGGGTTTGCAGGGCAAGCCGGCGATCGCGTCACTCGGCGATCTGGAGTTCCTCGCGCTCGGCGCGCGTCTGCTCGAAATCCGGCAGCCAGCTGTTGGAGTGATCGTATTCGCCGCTCTTCACCGACAGCACGACGAACGAGTACCACGGACAGGAGTGCTTCAAGTCGGTCTCGGAAAAATAGGCGTCGGCATCCGGATGGGAGTGATAGATGCCAAGCATGTCCATGCCCATCTGGCGCGCGGCCATGTCGGCGGCCAGCAAGCTGTCGTTGGAGAGCTGGTAGAAGGCGTGCTGGGAGCCCTCGGCGGAATTCTCCAGCGGCATGGCCAACCCGACGGTCTTGCCGTCCGGGCCGGTCTTGCCCAGCATGGCGCCCACGCACTCATTGGGGTAGGCCGCCTCGGCGTGCGCCCGCATCACGGCGAACGGAATCCTGAGAATGCGCAGCATAGCAGGCTCAATCCTCCCAGAAGCGCTCGCTGAGGTACTTGTCCGCGCCGTCGCAGAGCACCGTCACGATGACGCCGCGCCGAACCTGCCGGGCAAGCCGCAAGGCCGCCACGACGTTGGCTCCGGAGGAGATGCCGACCATCAGGCCAGACTCGCAGGCCAGCTTCCGCACCATTTCGTAGGCGTCCTCGGTGTCCACGAACAACTCGCGGTCCGCCAGGGACGGATCGTAGATGGCGGGCTGCATGGCGGTCTCCATGTGCTTGAGGCCCTCCAAGCCGTGGAACCCGGTGGAGGGCTGCATGGAAACGACCTGCACGTCTGGATTGCGCTCGCGCAAGTAGCGCCCCGTGCCCATCAACGTCCCGCTCGTGCCCAGACCCGTGACGAAGTGCGTGATCGCGCCGCCGGTCTGCTCCCAGATCTCGGGCCCGGTCGTCTGGTAGTGTGCCCTCCAGTTCGCGGGATTGCCGTATTGGTCCGGATAGAAGCACGCGTCTCTATCCCGCTCGTAGGCCGCCCGGCAAGCCTGGATGGCGCCATCGGTCTGTAGCGCCGGGTCCGTCAGCACCAGTTCGGCACCGTAGGCAGCAAGGATGCGCTTGCGCTCCGGCGAGGCGTTGCTCGGCAGGTACAGCTTGACCGGGTAGCCGCGCACCGCGCCGACCATCGCGTAGGCAATGCCGGTGTTGCCGCTGGTGGCGTCCATGATCGTCTGCCCGGGGCGCAGCTTTCCCTCGCGCTCCGCCGTGCGGATCATGTTCGCGGCCGGTCGGTCCTTGACAGAGCCGCCGGGGTTCAGATATTCCGCCTTGCCGTACAGGCGCACGTCAGGCAGGTCGCCAGTCAGGCTGTCCAAGCGGATCAGGGGCGTGTCGCCGATCAGGTCCAACAGCCCGACCCCGTTCGGAGAGTTCCGGCTTGTCGCGCCGAGCGCAGGCATGGAATTGGTATGCAATCGCGGGGGCCGGGCGGCGACCGATCCCTGCGGGCTGCAAACTATCTATTTTAGGAAGTCGGCGCCGGACGCATTGGCCAACGCGGCTTGGACCGGAATTGTTGATGTTCGCCTCGGCCTACCGATCCCCTTCCGCTGCCCGATCCGAGCCACACTGCTGCACCTAAACAGCCGTGATTTGGAAGAGCGTCAATGGAGCAGCCGTTCGGCGAATCCGTAACGATGTCCCTCTGCAATCGCTGCAAGCCCCTGGCTTGCAGGGGATCGCCACGACGCTAAGCCCACATGTCGAACATGCGGGGGACTTCCAACATGCATATCTCGTTGTCGCCCCTGCGGTCTATGCGATCTACGCGTCAACCTGACAACGCCCCCCAGAGTTCTCAAGGTGACGCGGTCCGAGCAGCGGGGCGTCGACGCAAACTGCAACTGGAGGCCGGGCCGGCCCCTGACCAACGCTCGTGTATCCTACCTGTCGAGCGAGAGCTTCCTAGAAACTCCTGCCCGCACCGGGCGCAGCTGCCCGATGAAGGGAGGTGAACGAGATGTCACCGCGACCCATCCTAGCCGTCGTTGCCGTGTTCTTGACATGGTCGATACTCGATGTCGTTACTCACGGCATGCTGCTAGACCCCATTTATCAGGCCACGGCCGACCTGTGGCGACCCATGGAAGAGATGAATATGGCGCTCATGTACTCCATCGCGCTAGCGACTGCGGCCTGTTTCGTGATGATCTACACATGCTTGGTCACGCGCAAGTCCCTCGCGGCCGGCCTAAAGCTCGGCGCCTTGTTCGGCCTCGCCTCCGGCATCTCGATGGGCTGGGGCTTCTACGGCTTCATGCCGATCCCGCTGTCTCTGGCCTGGGGCTGGTTCCTCGGCATCTTGATCAATTACGTGCTGGCGGGTGCACTGGTAGGGGCTATCGTGAAATCACGAGAAGAAACCTCCTGATACCGCCGGGCAGATGCTGGCCAGTAACAGAGCCTTGACTTCGGTCGGGCCGGGCGCGCCGAACTGGACAGCGCCAGCAGCCAGCATCGATACGCCCCGCGGCATAGAAGGAGCAGCTGCCGGAGTGCTCCGCTCAAACGACCAAAGGTTGCGGGAGATCGAGTCGCGAGCCGCCTCTCCTCAGAAGCGCGGGAATGCTAGCGCGAAAGCACAGACCAATAGAACGCTTCGTACTGCCCAACGAGCCCGTCCTGGCGAAAATCCTCGGCCCGCGTGCGCGCGCCGGCCCGGAGGCGGGCGTGCTCGGCTCGGTCGGCGAGAATGTCCGCAGCCTTCTCGCCCATGGCCGCCACAGCCCCCAAAGGAAACAAGTGGCCGGCCCCGCCTTCCGTCACAAGTTCCGGCAGGCCGCCGACATTCGATGCGATCACGGGCACGCCGCAGGCCATGGCTTCCAAGGCAGCCAGTCCAAAGCTCTCCTGCTCGCTTGGCAACAAGAACAGGTCCAGTTCCGGCAGCAGCGCCGCCGCATCCTGCTCGGACCCCAAGAACTTGATCCGGTCGAGCACTCCCAACTCGTCCGCCACCAGTTTCACGGCGGGCAGGTCGGGACCATCGCCGATCATCACCAAGCACGCCGGAACACGCAGCACGATGCGCTGAAACACCTTCACGACGTCTGGGACGCGCTTCACCCAGCGGAAGTTCGACAGGTGCCCGACCAAGGCCTCGTCCCCGCAAGCGAAGCGCGACCGCACGGCGCTGTCGCGGTTGGAGGGCGAGAATCGCTCGAGATCGATGAAGTTGTAGATCGTCGTGACGTCGCTCTCCAACTTGAAGCGCTGCCTGACCTGGCGAGCCAAGTAGTCGGACACGGCCGTCACCCCATCGCTTTCGAGCAGGCTAAAGCGCGTGATCTCGTAGAACGAGTCGTCGAGCCCGACCAACGTGATGTCCGTCCCGTGAAGCGTTGTCACGATCTTCGGCGCGTCGCGACCAAGCATCTGGCGGCAGAGGTACGCGCTGATGGCGTGCGGGATCGCATAGTGCGCGTGGAGCACGTCGATCCGCTCTTCCCGGCACAAGGCGGCGAGCTTGGTAGCCAAGGCCAATGTGTAGGGAGGGTAGGTGAACAGCGGGTAGCGGGTGACCGGCACTTCGTGGAAGCGGACGCGGGGATGGGGCGAGGCGATACGGACCGGCCGCCGGTGGCTCACGATGTGGACCGTGTGCCCGCGCTCGGCCAGCGCCGTGCCAAGGTCTGTGGCCACCACGCCGCTGCCGCCCAGAGTCGGGTGGCAGATGATGGCAATCGTCAGCGGTCTTTCCACGGCTCGTTGCTGAACAGGCCGACCAGATCCCTGACCGGCAAAGGGACCTCACTCGTGAACGGCTCGCCGTAGGCGACGCCGATCAGCGAGCCGTAGTATGCCAATGTCGCCTCGATGGACTTGAGGAACCTTGCCGAAGCCAGGCGCACCGGGAAGTCCTCCGGCTGGTCGACTCCGAATTGCGATTCATACGCCCGGACAGCCTTCATCCGCTGCTCGAAGACATCCGAAATATCGACGACAAGCTGCGGGGCAACGCAGCGGCTGCCAAAGTGCCTCAAGAGGGCCTTGGGCCTCCAAGGCGGGCTGCCCGGCGCGTACTTTCTCACCCCGCACAGGAACAAGCTCCGTTGCAAGAGCTCGGCGGTCGCCATGTGGTCGGGGTGGTGGTCCTCGAACGGGGGGCCTACCAATACCTGCGGCTTCAGTTCGCGGACGGTCTCCACGATGAGCGTGCGGTTGGCATCGGTGTCGCGCACCCGTCCGTCCGGCAGGCCCAGATTGCGCCTGACCGACAAGCCGAGGACATCACTTGCGCGGCGCGACTCGCTGAGTCGAGTCTCGGGCGTCCCAAGGGTGCCAGATTCGCCGCGCGTGAGGTCTACCACCCCCGTCTTCCATCCGTTGGCGCGGGCCACGAGCAGAAGTCCTCCGCAGCACAGTTCGGCATCGTCCGGATGAGCCGAGAAGACGAGCAGGTCGCAACCCTGATCGGACTTCGCCATATCCAACTAGCCTAGCGACCGCGACGCGGCGGCGGGTCCAACGCGCAACGCCGCCTCGATCCGGCTCCAGAGCCCAGCCCTTCCATCGGATTCCACCGAGCGTGCTCCCGATGGCGCCCCATGTCGGGCGCATGATGCAACACACTCTGGCACCAAGCAGACGAGGCCGCAGCCTGAGCCGTCAGGATCAGGCGAGGTCGAAGCGGTCCAGACTCATGACCTTGTCCCATGCAGCGACGAAGTCCTGTACGAACTTCGCCTCGGCGTCGCTGCAACCGTACACTTCGGCGATGGCCCGGAGCTCCGAGTTCGAGCCGAAGACGAGGTCGACGCGGCTCGCTGTCCACTTGAGCTCGCCGGTCACGCGGTCGCGACCCTCGAATTCGCCGCCGGCGTCCCCGACCGGCGTCCACTCCGTTCCCATGTCGAGCAGGTTGACGAAGAAGTCGTTCGTCAGCGTTCCAGGACGGCGGGTGAAGACCCCGCAGGCGGACTGCCCGGCGTTCGCGGCAAGCGCGCGCATGCCGCCGACCAGCGCCGTCATCTCCGGAGCGGACAGCTTGAGCATGAACGCCTTTTCCACGAGCAGGTGGTCCGCAGCGGCCGCGTGGCCGTTCTGCAGGTAGTTGCGGAACCCGTCGGCAGTCGGCTCCAGCACGGCGAACGAGTCAGCGTCGGTCGTCTCGTCCGTCGCGTCCGCGCGCCCCGGCGCGAAGGGGACCTTCACATCGTGCCCGGCCTTGGCTGCGGCCGCCTCGATGGCGGCGCAGCCGCCCAACACGATCAGATCGGCGAGCGAGACCGCCTTGCCATTCGCTTGCCCATCGTTGAACGCCTGTCGGATTCCCTCCAGGGTCTGCAACACGATCGAAACGCCGGACTTGACGTTGACGTCCCAGCCTGCCTGCGGGGCGAGGCGGATTCGCGCCCCGTTCGCGCCGCCGCGCTTGTCGCTGTTGCGGTAGGTCGAGGCTGACGCCCAGGCGGCCGATACCAACTGAGAGACGGACAGGCCGGAATCGAGGATCTTGGCCTTGAGCGCGGCGATGTCCGCTTCGTCGATGAGCGCGTGCGTGACCGCCGGCAGCGGATCCTGGAACGGCAGCTGCTCCTTGGGAACCCACGGGCCGAGATAGCGTGCCGGCGGACCCATGTCGCGATGCAGCAGCTTGAACCAAGCCTTGGCGAAGGCGTCGGCCAACTCGTCCGGGTTCTCGTAGAAGCGCTTCGAGATCTCCCTGTAGTCCGGATCGGCGAGCAGCGCGAGATCGGTGGTCAGCATCATCGGCGCATGGCGCTTCGCCGGGTCGTGCGCGTCCGGCACGGTCCCGTGCGCCTCCTGATTCTTTGGAGTCCACTGGTTCGCGCCGGCGGGGCTCTTCGTCAGCTCCCACTCGTACTCGAACAGGTTCTCGAAGTAGCCGTTGTCCCAGTCGACGGGGTTCTTGGTCCAAGCGCCCTCCAGCCCGCTTCCGATCTGGTCGCCGGCCTTGCCGCTGCCATGGCTGCCCCGCCATCCGAGCCCCTGCTGCTCGATGTCCGCGCCCTCGGGTTCGGGACCCTTGTAGCGCTCCTCGGCGGCACCGTGAGCCTTGCCGAACGTGTGCCCGCCGGCGATGAGCGCAACGGTTTCCACGTCGTTCATGGCCATCCGGCGGAACGTCTCGCGGATGTCGCGGGCCGCCGCGACCGGATCCGGCTTGCCGTTCGGCCCTTCCGGGTTGACATAGATCAGGCCCATCTGGACGGCACCGAGCGGAACGGCCAGGTCCCGGTCGCCGGAGTAGCGCTCGTCGCCGAGCCAGGTCTGCTCCGGCCCCCAGTAGATGTCCTCGTCGGCAGCCCAGATGTCCTCCCGGCCGCCGCCGAAGCCGAATGTCTTGAAGCCCATGGTCTCTAGGGCGCGGTTCCCGGCGAAGATCAGCAGGTCGGCCCACGAAATGCTGCGGCCGTACTTCTGCTTGATCGGCCACAGCAGGCGGCGCGCCTTGTCGAGGTTCACATTGTCGGGCCAGCTGTTGAGGGGCGCGAAGCGCTGGTCGCCGCTTCCGCCGCCGCCGCGACCGTCGTGGATGCGGTAGGTGCCGGCGGCGTGCCAGGTCATGCGGATGAAGAGCGGCCCGTAGTGGCCGTAGTCGGCCGGCCACCACTCCTGCGAGTCGGTCATCAACGCATCGACATCCTTCTCCAAGGCTTCGAAGTCAAGGCTGTTGAAGGCCTCGGCGTAGTTAAAGTCCAGGCCGTTCGGATCAGCCTGCGGATGGTTTTGGCGGAGAGCCCTAAGGTTCAGCCTGTCGGGCCACCAATTCTGGTTGGCGGTCTCGCCAATCGCCTCGTGGGCGGCGGCGCCCATCACGGGGCACTTGCTCGCGTTGTCCATGTTTCCTCCGATTGCGCTCAGGGCGTGCTGGTGCGGCCGGGCGTCTCCCGGGGATCCCGCTGCAGTTCGCAATTGCAGGTAGCTCGCACCGCTCGCCCCCTTATTATCCCGGCGACGATTCAACCAAGATACCGCAACTGGGGCGGCTTCCCAGGCGAGTAGCATAGACCGTACCAGCCGTCGTTCGCGGCATTGTTGCGGGCCGCGGAAAAACCTGGCTTGACCGGTGGGCCCAGGGCGGCCGCGCAGGCCTAACGCGCGCGGCGCCGGGAATCCCTCGGCGGCGTACTGCACGGCGGAAAAGCGGCTCTGTCAGAAGCAGGATCGCGGTCCATCGAATCCTGCTCAACTAGATCAGCCGTGGTACATTCTGGTAGGTTCTGGCCCACTCAGGCACTCGGAGGATTCCAAACATGGCGAGAGATTTCTCAAGGCGCGACGCGATCCGCTGGGCGGGCGGCGCGGCAATGGCGACCACGTTCCTGCCGTTCGGCGGCAAGTTCGCAGCTTGGTCACACCCGGCCGAAAAACCGCTCGCCACCCGTTTGCTGGGGCGCACGGGGCGGGAGGTGACCACCTTCGGCCTGGCCGGCGGCAACAAGATCCAGTGGGACCTGCCCGGCGACGAGGCCGTGCAGATCGTGGTCAAGTCCGTGCGGGCGGGCATGACCTACATCGAGACCGCCAACAACTACTTCCTCAGCCAGGAGAAGATGGGCAAGGCATTCGGCATTCTCAACCTCAAGCCCGGCCTGCCCGGCTACGACCACAGCCTGCGCGGTCGCCTGTTCATCGCCACCAAGACGGCGCTGCGGCACGCCATCGTGCGCGACGGCTCCGAGCCGATGGGAAGATCGTCCGGAGGCGGCAAGCTGGTGCTGGAGGACATCGAGCGCTCCTTGACGCAGTTCTTCGGGGACGGCAAGGGCCACATCCCGGAAGGCGCGTACCTCGATCTGATGCAAGTGCACCACATTGGCAGCAAGGAAGAGGTCGATGCCGCCTACGAGGGCGTCGAGAATCCCGGGGACAAGTCGTTGCCGCGGGTGGGCGCGATCGCCTGCCTGCTCGACTACCGCGACGGCACCAACCAGACCGGGCTAAACCCCAAGCATCGCAAGTGGATCCGCCACATCGGCATCACCGGGCATGAGAACCCGGCTGTGCATATGTACGCCATACAGCGCGACACGCGCAACATCCTCGACACGCTGCTGGTAGCCGTCAATCCCAACGATCCGCGCTATTTCTGCCACCAGACGAACTCCATCCCGGTGGCCCACGCCAAGGGCATGGGAATTATCGGCATGAAGGTCTTCGCCGACGGCGTGATGTACGGGCTGGAGCAAGAGTACGCCCATCGGCCGGGCCAGAGCGTGCCAACTGTTGGCCAGCCGGACAAGCTGCCCTATCAGGACTTCATCCGCTATTCGCTCAACCCCGCGGGCATGGCGACCCTGATCACGGGCATCGGCCTGATCGACAAGGACAACGACCCCGAGCGCGACCAGCTGGTAGCCAACCTTGCCGCCGCGCAGGTCTCCGCGCCGCTGTCACGGCAAGAAAAGAGGGACATCGAGCAGACGGTGGCGGATCTGCACGGCACGCGAACCAACTTCTTCCAGCAGCCCTCGGTCGGCTTCCAGCCCGCCCATGGGTTCACCGCCGAGCGCGCGTCTGGCAGCAAGGTCAAGCTGCAGTGGCACACAGCGTTCGCCGCCGGGGACCCGATCGTGCGCTATGAGGTGTACCGGCGTCACGAGCGCATCGCCACGGTGCCGTTCCGGCCGCAGACCAGCTTGGCTCCGTTCGAATTCGTCGACAGCTCCGCGCCCTCAGGGCACAGCGGCGGCCTGTACTACAAGGTGCGGGCGGTGGACGAGGCTGGTCGGCACGCAGACACCAACTCGGCGAAAGCGTAAGCGGAGCAACCGGCGCCTACTCGTCCGAGCCGTCCTGGGCCCATCCCAGGCTCTCGTCGAAGATCTGTACGGTCGTGGGATGGTATCCCGGCCTGGCTTCCGCATAGATGGCAAGGGCTTTGGCCTTGCCTGCCTCGGTCTTCGCCAGCTCCGCGTATAGCGGCCTGAGGAACTTGCGCCGCCCGACATCCGTCAGGAACTGCTTCAGCGCCGCGTCTGCGGCAGCGTAGCCGCTCCGGATCGCCACCACCAGCCATTCGCAGAGAATCTCCGCATTCGTCGCCGCGGTCAGGTTGAACGCTTGGTCCAGCTCGGCCAAGCGCTCTCCGCCCGCTTCTTCCGGGATCGCCCGCACGAACCGGATCCAGTGCTGGGTTGTCCAACCAGCGGTATCCAGGCCGCGGGCCGGGGTGCTGCCAGCGAACCACTCCGCGGCAGCGGAGTCAGCAATTTCCAAGGCGCTTGAGACGTGCTCGTGACGATGGTCCGGCAGGCCGGGTTCTTCCAGCCACTGCCGGACGGGAATGGCCTGCTCCGCGTTCGGGTACTTGGACAGCAGGTGAGCCTCCAAGTAGTCCGCGAACTGTCGGGTGGTGACGCTGCGGAAGGCGAACTCGTCGAAGTAGCCCCGCAGGAATTCGTCGAATGCGCCCCGCCCGACCTCTCGCTCGATAGTGCGCAGAAACATCGCTCCCTTGACGTACGGCACGCCTGTGAAGCCGTCGTCGGGATCGCGCCCGGAAAGATCAACGTGCAGGACCTGGTCGCGCGGGTCCAAGCGTTGCAATTCCTCCTTGAAGGCCTGGATTTCGAGGGACGAGTCCATCGCAGCCCGCTCCGCGCCGTACACCGCTTCCTGGATCCGCTCCTCGATGTAGACGGTGAAGCCCTCATTGAGCCAGAAATCGCGCCAGGTTCCGTTGGTGGCCAAGTTGCCGGACCAAGAATGCGCCAGTTCGTGCGCGATGATGCTGACCAAGCTCTTGTCTCCCGCGATGGTGGTCGGAGAGACGAACGTCAGCCGCGGGTTTTCCATGCCGCCGTACGGGAACGCCGGCGGCAGCACCAAGATGTCGTAGCGTCCCCAGCGGTACGGCCCGTACAGGGATTCCGACGTCTGGATCATCGCCTCCGTGTCCTCGAACTCCTTCGCGGCAGCCTTGACCACGCTGGGCTCGGCATAGACCCCGGTGCGCTCGCCGGTCGGCTCGAAGGCCAGATCCCCGACCGCCAGGGCGATCAAGTACGAGGGGATCGCCAATGGCATGTTGAAGGCGTACTCGCCATTGGCTGGATCCGCCGACGCCGCCTCCGCGCTCATGACCGCCAAGAGGTGTTGCGGAACGCGAACCCGGGCAGAATACGTTACCCGCGCACCCGGAGTGTCTTGCAGCGGGATCCAGCTGCGGGCGTGGATCGCTTGGGACTGGCTATAGAGGAAGGGCTGCTCGCGACCGGCGGTCTGGCGCGGTTCCAGCCACTGTAGCCCGCTAGCATCTGCGGCTGTCGAGTACGTGATGCGCACCTTGGAGGCTGCGCCGCGCTCGATGCGCAGCGGAGTGCCCAGGAAGGCATGTTCCGCCCCGAGCTCGAAGGGAGCCTCGCGGTAGGACTCGCCGTCGGCTGAGACTTCGACACGGTCGATGGCCAGTTCGCGCGTGTCGAGGACCAGGTCGCCTTCCTCGCCTTTCACGTCCAGCGTGCAGGTGCCCCGCAACTGCCGTGAGTCGAAGTCCACATCGAGGTCCAAGTCCACGTGCGACATCCGCACGGCAGACACGTTCGCGTAGGAATGCAGGTCCGTCGCGGGATCTGGCGGGCTATCCACCGAAACTGGCGTGCAGGAAATCAGCATGAAAGGGATCACCAAGCTTGCGACACGCACGGCTCCAGCGTATCGCAGGCACGGCTCATGCTCATTCGCGCGTGATGAACTCGTCCAGGCTGAGCATTGCCCGGCTCAGCTCGCGCCAGGCGGCCCGCTCGCCACCAGCGCCGCGGGCTTGGTAACGTTCCAGCTGCGCGGCATGGAATCGCTTGGCGTGAACCGTCTCGGCAGCGATCGGGGAGCGGTTCAGGCACCACTTGGTCAGGCGTTCGAACCTAGCCTCGAATTCGGACTGGCCGCCCTGCATGAGACGGTAAGCCAAGGCGTCGGCCGCCTCGAGGAAGACCGGGTCGTTCAGCAAGTTGAGAGCCTGCAGCGAAGTGTTGGACCGCTCCCTGCGGGAGACGCTCGTCAGCGTGTCCGGGGCGTCAAAGTTGACCAGCATCGGATAGGGCGATGTGCGGCGCAGGAAGACGTACAAGCCGCGCCGATAGCGATCGGGCCCGGTGTCCTCGTCCCAGTCCTTCTTGGAGTAGCTCAATTCCGAAATGCCGCCGGGCTGCGGCGGGAAGACGCTCTGGCCGCCGATCGCTGGGTTCAACAGGCCGCTCACCGCCAGGGCGTTGTCGCGGATCAGCTCCGCGGGCAGCCGCAGCCGGTTCTGGCGGGCGATCCACGCATTGCCGGGGTCGCGCTCGCGGGCATCGGCTCGGTCGTCGGAGGCTTGGCGGTAAGTCGCCGAACTAACGATCATCCGCACGATCGCCTTGCGGCTCCAGCCCGATGCCATAAACTCGCTGGCCAGCCAGTCGAGCAGTGCCGGATGTGACGGCGGTTCGCCTTGTGTGCCGAAGTTTTCCGAAGTCTCGACCAAGCCCCGCCCGAAGAGCTCCTGCCAAATGCGGTTGACCTCGACACGGGCAGTCAGCGGGTTGTCCTCGGACGCGATCCATTCGGCCAGCAGCAGGCGCACGGGTCTCGTAGTGGTAGGCAGGTCAGGCAACACCGCCGGCACTCCCGGAGGCACCTCGCTGCCCAGCGCGCGGTAGTCGCCGCGCAGGGCGAGCCGCGCCGCCAGCGGCTCGGTCCGCTCCACCATGGCATAGGCGCGGGAGACCTGATAGCGGCCCTCGGCTGATTCGGCGATCTCCTTGCGAGCCTGTGCGATGCGGCCCTTGACGTCCTCGTCCTTGGCGAAGTCTGGGCCGCCGCCCCGCAGGAACCAAGCCTCGATCTTCTCGCGCTCGAGTTCGGAGAGCTGCTCTGGCGGGGCTCTCAGCAGCCAGTCGGCGCGATCGTTCGCGGCACGCCACTCGGTCACGGAATGATCCCAGTCGGTGCGCACGCCCGGGTGGTCCATGGCGGACAGCATGCGCTCGTGCCACTCGGCCTGCAGCGCGGGGATGCCGTGGCGCTCCCGAATCTCCTCCAGCGATCGCTGGTAAGCCGGCTCGGTGCGCAGGTGCGGGCCCAGCTCGCCCGGCAGCGGAGCTTCGAGATCGCGCTCGACGGCATTGTGGAAGAAAGCGAACATCCCGTAAAACTCGCGCTGGGAGATCGGGTCGTACTTGTGGTCGTGGCACTGGGCGCAACCGACTGTCAGGCCCAGCCAAGTGTTGGCCACCGTGTTGACGCGGTCAACTGTCTCTTCGAAGCGCTTCTGTGCATTCTTGGTGCCGGCTTCGCGGTTCTTGATGCCGTTGCGCAAGAAGCCGGTAGCGACGCGCTGCTCGGTAGTGGCTCGGGGCAGCAGATCGCCGGCGATCTGCTCGATCGTGAACCGGTCGAACGGCATGTCTTGGTTGATCGCGTTGATGACCCAGTGCCGCCAGCGCCACGCGTGGGGGCGCAGAGGGTCGCGCTCATAGCCTTCGCTGTCGGCATACCGGGCCAGATCCAGCCACGGCAGAGCCCAGCGTTCGCCGAAATGCTGCGACCGCAGCAGCCCGTCCACGACCTTTTCGTAGGCGGAAGACCGGTCTTCGCCGGAGGGTTCGGCGAGACTGCCGGGCGGCAATCCGACCAGATCCAAGTGGATTCGGCGCAGCAGCGTGTCCGGAGCCGCTTCGGGCGACGGGGCTAGGCCCTCGGCCTCGAGCTTGGCAAGCACGAACCTGTCAATCGGGTTGCGCACCCAGTCAGCCTTGCTGACGTCAGGTGGGTCTGGGCGCCGGACTGGCCGGAACGCCCAGTGCGAATCGGCGGCGGATTCCCGCTGGCGGGCACGCGCCTCTGGGCCGGAATGGCTGTCGGGCCACACCGCGCCGCCAGCGATCCAAGCGCTGATCAGAGATGTCTCGGACGCGCCCAGCGGCTCTCCGCCGGGCGGCATGCGAAAGCCATCGCTACTGCTGCTGATGCGCGCGACGAGCTTGCTCGCAGCCGGATCACCGGGAATGATGACAGCGCCGGTAGCTCCGCCCTTGAGCGCGGCTTCGCGGCTATCGAGCCGGAGGCCGGACATTTGCTGCTGCGCCCCGTGGCAGAGATAGCAGCGCTCGTGCAGGATCGGTTCGATGTCGCGGGCGTAGTCGACGGCGGCCGCGGCTGGCGCCAACGGGAGCAGCCAGGCGGAAAGCCGGAACGCGAAAGCACGAGCGCGCGTCACGCTCGCCATTATATGGCGGGGCGGCATCCTTCGATCGGCACGAGACGCTAGTCCAACAACGCAAACGTGCTGAGCACCTCGGCCACCTGCTTGCTCTCGCAGTGGACTTCTCCGCGGGCCACAACCAGCCTGCGGCCCGCCCGCACCAGATGCGACCGGGCCGTGAGCACCCCTCCGGTAACCGGCCTGAGGTAGTTGATCTTGATCTCGACGGTCGTACAGCGACTGCCGATAGACCGCGCGATCCCGTAGCTCACGGCCGCGTCAGCCAGGGTCAGCATGACGCCGCCGTGAACCACGCCCGCACCGTTCTGGTGGCGCTCGTCGAGCGCAAGTTGCAACGTTACGCCGCCATCATCGTGGTACTCGCCGAACTCGATTCCCAGCAGCCGGTTGAACGGGGCGTTCATGTAGCTGCGATGCAGTTGGTCGAGCGCCTCGCCAGATAGCGCGGTAGAGGACTTCACAATGTCCATGTTAGTGACCGCCTCGCCCCTGCCCGAGTCCCTGCGGCCTGCCACGCCTCATCCGAGAATCGCGAACGTGGAGAGCACTTCGGCGACGGCCTCTTCGCCGCGGCAGACCTCGGCCCGGGCCACGACCAGCCTGCGGCCCGCGCGCAAGATATAGGAACGAGCCGTCAGCACGCCGGAAGAAACCGGCTTGAGGTAGTTGATTTTCATTTCGGCGGTCGTGCAGGGCTTGCCGACGACCTTGTAGATGCCGTAGCCCAAAGCGGAATCGGCCAGCGTGAACGTCACACCGCCGTGGACCACGCCCGCGCCGTTGAGATGCCCCTCGCCGACTTCAAGGCGCATCGTCGCTCCGTCTTCGTGGAGTTCGACGAATTCGATGCCGACAGCCTTGTGAAACCGATTGCCCTGCAGCGCCAACTCTTAGTGTGGCGCAACCTGTCGAAGGCGTTCAAACGCAACGGTCCGGGACGCGCCGGGTCGCTTTGCGCGGACCGAACCTCCGGCCGGGCAGGCCAAGCGGCCGGTCCGGGCAGATCTGGCAGGTGCAGACCGGCAGAAGCGGCCTATCGGTAGCAGGGCGCGCTACATACCTCGCACATAGGGTCCGCCAACGCTGTCGCGGAGCTCGTCACACCGAGCGCGCAACGCTCGCAATGTAGGGCCATGCTTTGGATCGCCCGCGAGATTGGTGATCTCGTGGGGATCGGCCGCTAGGTCGAAGAGTTGCTCGTACACGGGATTGCGCTCGAAGTAGCGCACATACTTGAACCGCTCCGTGCGCACGCCCTCGCTCTTGGGGATGGTCTCGCGCTCGTACAGGTGCTCGTAGAAGAAATCCTCGCGCCAGTCCGGAGCTTCGCCCCGCATCAAGGGCAGCAAGCTGCGGCCGCGCATCGGATCGGGGATCGGCACTCCGGCCAGATCCAGCATCGTCACCGGACAGTCGAAGCTGAGCGTCATCTGTTCAGCGGTCACTCCGTGGCGGGATTCGTTCAACCGCGGGTCGGCGATGATCAGGGGCTTGCGGATGGATCCTTCGTACATCAGCCAGATCCCGGTCAGGCCTTGCTCGCCGATCATGATCCCGTTGTCGCCGGTGAAGATGACGACGGTGTTGTCGTCAAATCCCCGCCGCTCGAGCTCGGCCACGATGCGGCCGACCTGGCGGTCGACCCCTGTGATGAGCCGGTACATTCCCTTCATCATTTGCTGGTACTTCTCGGGCGTGTCGAACCGACGGAACCAGCGCTGCCGGCTCATCGAGACTTGGATGAATCCCGGCAGCCGGTGAAAGTGCTCGTGTTCTTGGATAGGCGGAGGCGGAATGACATCTCGCTCGTAGAGAGCGCGCAGCTCCTTGTCAAAGATGTACTGGTCGATGTGGTCGTCTTCCGGATGCGGCGCGCTGAAGCTGACGGACAGGCAGAACGGCTGGTCCTGCGAGCTTGTTCGAATGAACTCGACGGCATCGTCCCCGTTGATGGTGGTGACGTGCTTGACTCTTCCGTCGCCTGCTTCGCGGTAGTACGGGTTGCGGGTCGAGCTGGCAATGCGACGGCGGTAGAAGTCGAACATGCGCTCCGGGGCGCGCGGGTCCACCTCGACTCCGAGCTTGCCCACGAAGCCCGTGCGATAGCCGGACTGCTTGAGCAGGGCCGGATAGCTGCGATCCATGCGTTGCACGCTCATGGCGGGCATCGTGAACGTGTAGCCGTGCTCGCGGCGGAACTCCCCGGTCAGGATGCTGGCCCGCGTCGCCGCGCAGATCGACGTGGTGCAGAACGAGTTGGCGAAGCGAGTCCCGCGCTCGGCGAGCCGGTCGATGTTCGGCGTCTGGATGATTTCGTTCCCGGCACAGCCGAGCAGGTCCCAGCGGTGGTTGTCAGTCATCAAGAAGACGATGTTGGGCCGCTTCGACGCAGACTGGCCGCGCATCGACGCGGCGGCGGGAAGCAGCGCAGAAGCAGCCCCGAAAAACTGCCGGCGGTCAAGACTTCGAAGCGACATAGCGGAATCCTTGCGGTTGCCGCTGCAACGATACCGCAATAGATCGAACGAGCGCGACCGCGCGCGGGCAGAACCGCGCACGGATCGCCTGCGCCTTGTGTTCGTACAACACCGATTTTCATTTCCAATTAGACCCTAATTCCGGCTTGCACAATCAGGCGTCGGAACGTCAACTTCGATTGCAACACCTTTAGATTGAGTTATTTGGAATCTTTCTGGGCCTCCCGTCCCCTAGCTGCGGTTCGGTCTTCCCTTGGCTGGAGCGGTATCCCAGCCCGACCCAAAACAGGCCGACAGAGGTGCCCCTGGACCTTGATTCGGCTGCAAGACCTTGATACCACAGGCTTTCTGCCACTTTTCCGGACCGCCTAAGCTCTGCATTACATCCCTTGACTGATTTGTTTCATTATCGATATAATACCTAATTAGAGCCGCTCCAGTGACCACCGACTCCCCCGCCGCTTTCTTCGCCCAGCCGAGCAATCCGCGCCAGCGCCGCTATGAAGTCCTGCGCGCCTTTTTCCTCGAAGGCCTCACCGCCGAGGCCGTCGCCCGCCGCTTTGGCTACGCGGTCGGCTCGGTCTATGCCATCACCCGCGACTTCCGCCGCCTCGACGATCCGGCCGCCTTCTTCTTCCGCCCGCCCGACGCGCCCGGCCGGCCCCCCAGCCAGCCGCCTGACGAGCTGCGCCAGCGCGTCATCGAGCTGCGCAAGGCGAACCTCTCCGCACCCGATATCAAGGCCCGCCTCGACGCCCAATCCGGCCACGCTCCCAGCCTGCGCATGATCGGCAATATCCTCGCTGAGGAGGGCTTCGCGCGCCTGCCGCGCCGCACCCGCGCCGAGCGTGCCGCCAGCGCCAGCCCGCGCCTGCGCGCCCCGGAGAGCGTTCTGCTCGACCCGCAGGCCAGCGAAGAGTTCCAGTCCGAGCGGGCCGCCGGCCTGCTGTGCCTGCTGCCCTGGCTCCGCCATTACGGCCTCGACAGTGCCATCGAACAGGCCGGCTACCCCGGCACCAGCTGCTTGCCGGCCCTGCAGTCCGTGCTCGCTTTCGTCGCTCTCAAGCTCTCCGACGTGCGCCGCTACAGTGCCGACGATCTATGGTGCATGGACCGCGGCCCGGGCCTGTTCGCCGGCCTCAACGTACTGCCCAAGACCGCTTCGCTGTCTTCCTATGCCGATCGCACCACGCGCGCCATGCACCAGCGCCTGCTCGGCGCCCTGGCCGACGTTTGGAGCGCCCGGGGCCTGCTCGGTGACAGCGCCAATCTCGACTTCACCACCCTGCCCCACTGGGGTGACGACGCCACCCTCGAACAACACTGGTCCGGCACCCGTGGCCGCTCCCTCGTCAGCCTTTCCGCCGCCCTCGCGCAGGATCCCGATTCCGGCCTGCTGCTGCACTCCGACGCCGCCATCCGCTCGGCCAGCAAGCACGAGGCGGTCTTGGAATTCCTCGACTTCTCCCGCCGCCACGGCTCCCAGCTGCGCTACCTCGTGTTCGATTCCCGCTTCACCACCTACGCCCAGCTGGCGCGCCTCGACCGTGAGGACATCCGCTTCGTCACCGTCCGCCGTCGCGGCCAGGCGCTCGTGGAAAAGGCCCGCGCCCTGCCCAAGGATTCCCTGCGCAGTGTCCGCGTGCCCGCCGCCAAGGGCACCCGCCTAGTCTCGGCCTACGAAGAAACCGTGCCCCTGCGCGGCTTCGGCGAGATCCGCCAGATCACCATCCTGCGCGGCAGCCAGCGCCGCCCCGTCCTGCTCATCACCAACGACTTCGACTCCAGCCTCTCCGCCATCCTGCGCCGCTACGCCCGCCGCTGGCTGGTCGAGCAATCGATCTCCGACCAACTCGCCTTCTTCCACCTCAACCGCCTGCCCACCTCGATGGTCATCAAGGTCGATTTCGACCTCACCATGACCGTGCTGGCCTACAACCTGCTGCGCCTGCTCGCCCGCGACCTGCCGCCCGGCTACCAGCGACTCGCCCCGCGCTCGCTGTACGAGCGGCTGCTGTGTAACGGCGCCGACATTGCCCTCAGCCCCGGCCGCTGTACCGTCTCGCTGAAGAAGAAACGTGACCTGCCCGCCCTGCTGGAGGCGCTCCAAGCCATCGGCACCCCGGCCATCCCTTGGCTCGGCAACCGCGAGATCGTCTTCCAAGGCGCTTCGCGCTCCTAATTCCGATGGCCCGCCATGCACAGTGCCCCCAAACTAGGTGCCTATATCGATAATGAAAATCGGTGTACAATCGAAGCTCGGGTCCGATGCGTCCGCACAACTATGTCTTGGTAATCTTCGACAGCTGCCGGTTCGACTCGTTCGCTGCCGCTGCGCCGAAGACTATCTCCAAGCTCGGAAGCGTCGAGCAGCGCTGGTCCTACGCCTCTTGGACGGCCCCTTCGCACTACAACCTGCTCATGGGCCTGCTGCCCCACAGCAGCCCGGCGCACGTGTACGCATCGGAGTACTACAAGAAGGACTTCTTCAAGTTCAACGAGCGGCTGGGCGTGGAGAACGTGGGCTTCAAGTCCTTGGTGCCGCAGCTTTACTTCCCGACCTTCCTGCAAAAACAGTTCAACTACCGCACGCACGCGATGGTCTCCCTGCCGGTCCTGAACCCGAGGACCATCCTCAACACGGGCTTCGACACGTATCGGCTGATGCCCAAGCACAACGACATGCGAGCCATGCTCAGGGAGATGCGCTTTCCGGAAGACCGGCCGTCGTTCTACATCCTCAACGTGGGCGAGACCCACTATCCTTACGCGCTGCCCGACGAGCCTCCCGAGAAGTGGCCGAGGGTCAGCGGAGTTCACGGCGTGTTCCGCCACCTGGACGACCACATCGTGGGCGGCAAGCTAACCGAAAGCAGCGAGGAATTCTTCGACCAAGGCAAGCTCGACACGCTGCGCGACAGGCAGATCAAGGCTGTCGAGTATCTCGATCGCGTCGTGGAGGAACTCTTCGATCTCGTGCCGGACAACACCTACATCACGATCACCGCGGATCACGGCGAGCTGTTTGGCGAGGACGGGTTCTTCGGGCACGGCCCGATCCAGCACGACAAGGTGTTCGAAGTGCCGTTCGTGGAGGGCTTGCTGCGCTAAGGAACGGTGGCCTCTGACGACAGGGAGTGCCCCGCCTTAGCTGGTCAGTTCACACGAAGACGATGCGAGGCTCCATTGCCTACCCGGCCGCGACCATGTGTTCGAACTGCTCTTGATCAATCACGCCCTTCTTCACCAATGTCGTCTGAACCAAGCGCTCTGACACTCGAAACCATTGGGCTGCTGCAGTGACATCTTCAGCTGTCGGCACATCGGTCCCAATAAAGCCGAGTAAGTCCCGGAGCGGGCACAAGAGACTCTGGGCGAACGCCCGTTGGAACTTCTGCCGAACTGACTTGGCTGAGGAGATCAGCCCGAGCTGGTCATTCGCCGACCAGATCGCATCACCCAGCACCCGGCAAAGCTGGAATCGCTTTGCCTCGGGCCAGCTTGCGCTCAGGGCTACAGTGCTAGCACTTTGGTCCTGGTTCCGACGGCGGATCCCGTAGTGGATGGACGGGAAGCTGCGGATATGATCAAAGCGCTTCGTGCTGACACCTAGAAGGTCCCGCAGACGCCGGTTCGAAATCGGACCGCAAGGAACCGCGAGGTTCTCACGCAATCTGGCAGCGGCTTCTTCAGCCAACTTCCACGCGGGCATCCGCGCGCTAGACACGGAACCCGAACTGGAGAGTCCATTTGCATCCGTTCGAGCTGCGGCGATCGCGGTCGATAGATCAACCTTTGTCTTTGAGTCTTCAACCGCCCTGAGGCCTTCTTCGAGTGCCCGTGCGACGCCAGCACCCTGTTGCGAAATGCAAGCCTCGCTGACCGCTTCCTGACCCAGTTCGTCGACGAAGTTGCCTAGCCGATCCATCAACTCGGCAGGAGCCGCATCCACATCGAAGCCAAGTTTGGCTTCGATCATCCTCCAGACGGCGACTTCCGGATCCTTCCTCTCCCTCCGGACCTGCTCATAGAGATCGAGTAATGTCTCGCAGTCATCCGTCGCGAATTCGCCTACGCTCTCCAAGAACCTGTCGAGGCACCGCTCAACATCTACAGACGGAATCAAGCCATGGTAGCTGGCCTCGAACCTCACCGGTGCAGGCGAATCGCTGTACTGCGGATGCGTCCGGACACCCACCTGGTCTCCCTCGCCCCAGAATCTGATCGGTGGCCATGCATACCCACCCCCGATTGAGGACATCTCGTGCGCCAGTAGCCATTCGACAGTAACTGCGCCGACGGGCTCCGGTTCATGAAAGAGCTTCCACCAGTTGTCGAGGATCCAGAAGGCCAGCTGAGATGGAGGCGCATGTAGGAACGTGTCCTCGGTATTGTTCGAGAACCTGAGCAGCCTAGTCAGGAACTCGCCATCGGCCTGGATTCCGACTTGGCGAATCCCGGCGGTCGACCGCTCTTCCATCTCCTTTACGATGATTTCCAGCCCTGCCATTGGCTCAGAACCCGTACTTGCTCTTGCACCGTTCCGCGGCAACACGATCCCGTTTACATCCAAAGGTGTGAGCCCACTCACTATATCGGTTGTAGACTGGGCGTGCGATCGACTCCCACTCCAGCACGGGGTAGCCGTGATACTCCGAGGTCAGCACGTTCGTCGGCCGTCCCTCAAAGATCCATCCGTCGTCGCCGACCGTCCAGATCAGGTTGCCGTGCCCCACCAAGCCCGCGCGCAGGCCTCTCTCGATCAGTCTCGGAATCGTGCAGACCATCTCGCCAGTGAACCCGGCATGTGTGTCGCACAGTGTGGCGTCGCCCTTCGGCCCTCCTGAGATGCTCAGTCCGAACGCAAGCGGATGCATCTTGTGCTTCTCGCTGCCCCTGTAGTGAACAGAGTCCCTCAGGCGTTCGAGCAACTCGTCCCCTAGTGGTGCCAGCAATCGCCTCCGAAAGTTGTCGGGACGCCTCTCGTCCCGTCGTGTGCGCGGCCGCTTCAAGTCTCCCGAGGCTGCTCGTTCTCCAATTGAAGCACGTACCTGTAAGCTCTCGGTCCAAACATCGTGCTTGACCGGTGTCGCTGCCTCGACGCCTCTTCCGCGAGGCGCTACCCGGCCGACTCCGAGTGGATTGAGCCTGTGAGTACGGCGGCTGACAACGGGAGGCAGGTCTTCACCCGAAATCTCTGCGAACACCGGGCCGGAGTCCCGGGCACGACACCCTCCTGGCCAAGAGACGCAACCAAGTCAAGATGCTGGGTTGCCTCGGGGGCAACACACAGAACAAGGAGTTCCGCGGCGGACCCTCGGCAGGCGCGGTTTTCGTCGCGACCGACTACGGCAAGATGGGTGCATCCGGCGACTGGTCAGAGTGGCAGAATCTCTTCGCGATCCGGATCGAACTTCAGCCGCCGCTTCTGCAGGTACGCGATGTTCCCCAAGTGCGAGGCCTGCGCAGACCGGTGGCCGACCCATACGTCCCCATTCGGCCGCTCGCGGCTCTTGACGCAGTCGATGAAGTTGTCGACGTGATCCTGCGTCATGTTGCCGATTGCCTCTTGGACCTCGGCCGGCTCGTCCTGGCGGGGCAAGTACCACTCGTAGCGGCCCCGCGTGATCCATAGCCGCCCCTCGGTTCCGATCACCTCCACTCCCGCGCCGCGCAGGCCCGGAGCGAGCGTGCCCTCGAACGTGGCTGTCCACTCTTTGCGGTAGTCCAGCAGGCAGTTGATCGTATCGGGAGCGGTGCGCCCGTCCTTGTAGTGGTAGATGCCGCCGGAAGCCACGGCCGCGACGGGGTCGTCCTGGCCCATGAACAGATGGACAGCGTCGATCCAGTGAGTAAAGAGATCGGTGATCTGCCCGCCGCCGTACTCTAGGTAGGCTCGGAAGTTGAAGTACTGCTTCGGATCGTACTCGCGCCACGACACCGGGCCGAGAAACCGTCCCCAGTCCAGATTCGAAGGCTGCTCGGTGTACTGCTCGGGAAACGGACGCAGGTGGGCGCCGTTGCCGTGCCACCAAGTCCGCGCCAGCGTGACCTTGCCGATCTTGCCCGAATCGAAGAACTTCTCCTTGGCCATCAGGTAGTGCTTGGCCGAGCGCTGCTGCATGCCCACTTGGCACACGCGCTCGTTGAGGCGCACGGCCTTTACGATTTGCGGGCCTTCCTCGATCCGCAATGTGAGTGGCTTCTCACAGTAGATGTCCTTGCCGGCATTGGCGGCGTCGACGCAGGTGCCGGCATGCCAGTGGTCGGGAGTGGCGATCAGAACCGCGTCAACGTCGTTGGCTGCAAGCAGATCCTCATGCGCCTTGTAGCCCTTGGCGTTGGGCGCTACCTGGGCCGCCTCGTCGATGCGCGCGCTGAAGACGTCGCACAGCGCAGTGGCGTTGACATTCGGATTCGCAATGAAGCTTCGCAGCACTCCCCGGCCGCGACCGCCACAGCCGATCAGGCCCATGTTGACCTTCTCGTTGGCCCCGAGGATGCGGCTGTAAGAAGCAGCGGTGAACGCTGCCGCTGCGCTGAAGAACGTGCGCCGTTGAATCAAGTTGGACATCAGGAAAAGGTTAGCACGGAGACCGCGGTGAGCGTGTTGGTTCGGATGCGGTTGAAATTGGCCGCTGCCGCCCCCCTGCTGGTGCTCGCAACAGCGTCTTCGCGGTCCACGTACGTGATCAGAAGGCGGAGCTCGACGTACCGCGAGCCCGGCACAACCGCCGCCTGCATACTCGGGCAGCCCCCGTGTGGGCAATGAGCTGTGGCATCCATTCGACGTATGCCGTTCGCGTCATCTTGCGCCGCCCCGCCTCCATGTCAATGGACTCGGCGACTCCCTCATCCAATGAGAGGTAGGTGCGAGCGCTTCAACCGGCAAGCGTAACTAGCGGGACCGAGACGAGCGTGTGGCCAAGCGGGGCCGCTCCGTTCTCCATGGCAGTCGGCGGCCGTAGGACGGAACCGTCCTTACTTGCCTCGATCGCGCAGTCGCTCAGAGCCTCCTCGGCATCTGTCATTGCCTCTTCAATCGTCGAGCCCATCGCGACGATCCCGGGCAGATCGGGAAACGTGACGCCGTACGCCCCCTTATCGCCGTCAATCAGTGCGGGATATCGGTTCACGATTACAGTCCTCCGATCAGGACCAGCCGGCTCTCTTGGCGATCGACGCGGCAACATCTGCCGAGACGCTCCGGTCGCGCAACACGGTGATTTTCCCGCAGATCAACCATCCACGCGGCCGAGTCGGCGTACTCGGGTTGAACGCCGGGGAATCGCACACCGCCGCCCGAATGGCGACAGGATCGCGCCCTATCTGTCAGACTGGAGAAGGGCCGGCCGTCCCGCGACCACGATCTGCCTAAGCTGTGACGCAAGACTGCCCTTCGCCATCCCCGGGCGGCTAGCTCAGTTGGTTAGAGCGCCTGCCTTACAAGCAGGAGGCCACTGGTTCGAGTCCAGTGCCGCCCACCAAGCGCCGGCTGGTGGACTAGGTCTGGAGTAATTCCCGTGCAGACACGCGCATTTGCAACGACGAAGATCGCGGGCCGAGCTCTGCTATCCGTCGCATTGCTGCTCGGCGCAGCAAACTCGGTCCGGGGCCAAGCGACGGACGGCCACCTCCTCGGTAACGTGCTGGATCAAACCGGAGCGTCGATTCCCCTTTCAACCGTCACGGTGGTGAACGTCAACACCGGGGCGAGCTGGAACCGGCGGACCGACGAACTGGGCGCATACCGCTTCAACAACCTTCCCGTCGGCGACTACACGCTGTCGGCGGAGGCGGCAGGCTTCGCCCCTGCGATGCTGTCCGGCATCGCCATTGCGCTCAACCGCACAAGCACCGTGAATCTGACCCTTGAAGTCGGCGAGGTGCAAACGGAGGTCGAGGTCACCGCCGCCTCGGCGCAGATCGACACGACCACTTCCACGGTCGGCGGCTCGTTCGACTCGCGCCAAGCGCTCTACAGCCCGAGTTCGGACCTTGCCCTAGGCGTGCTGAACCTGTCGCTACAGGGCGCGGGCGTCGCCTCCAGCGGCGGCACGGGCCTGGGCGAGGGCCCCTCCATTGGCGGCCAGCGGCCGCGCAACAACAACTTCATGATCGAGGGAGTCGACAACAACCACAAGGGCGTCACGGGGCGTGTCGTGGACGTGCCGAACGAGGCGGTGGCGGAGTTCTCGTTGCTGCAAAACCAGTACGGCGCGGAATTCGGGCGCTCCACCGGCGGCCAGTTCAACACGGTGGTCCGCAGCGGGAGCAACGATGTCCACGGCTCCCTTTACGAGTACTTCGCGAACCGCACGCTGAACGCGCTGGACCAGTCCAACAAGCGGCGGGGCATCACGGAGAAGCCGCGCCTCGACGACAACCGCTTCGGGGCCACCGTCGGAGGGCCTGTCATCAGGAACAGGCTCTTTTTCTTCGGGACATACCAGCGGAATCCGGTCGGCCAAGCCTCGACTCCGGGACGGCCGTTTTCCTCGCCGACAGCCGAGGGTTACGCAATCTTGGATCGCATCCAGGGCCTGTCAAGCACGAACCGCGACGTGTTGAAGCGATACGTCCCGCCGGCTCCCGCCGCCACCGGCACTGCAACGGTGCTGGGCGAAGAAGTCCCTATCGGCGTGCTGCCGATCAACGTGCCGACGTACCAAAACAACCGCACTTGGCTGGCTAGCGTCGACTACAACCGCAAGGGGGGCGACCAGTTGCGGTTTCGCACGATTCGCAACGCGAGCGACGCCCTCGACCCCGGAACCGCGCCGGACCTGCCGACATTCATCAGCAAGAGCACCGGAAGCCGGCAGCTGGCAACGCTCTCGTACTTCCGAGCCTTCTCGCCGCGGTGGTTCAACGAGACGCGACTCGGATTCAGCCGCTCTTCCTCGGACATTCCGGCGGGGGACTTCGAGTTTCCAGGGCTCGACTCGTTCCCGAACATCACGATCGAGCAGGACCTCGACATTCAGATCGGCCCCTACGAGGTCGCGCCCCAAAGCGATGCGCAGAACACCTACCAGCTCGTGAACAACACCACGTTCATCGAAGGGCGCCACACCCTCAGATTCGGTGTCGATGCCAGGCGAAACATCTCCTCGGACCTGTTCGTGCAACGCCAGCGCGGCGATTACAACTACTCCACCCTGGAGCGCTTCCTGCTCGACTTGAGCCCGGACATCCAAGCGGAGCGCAACACCGGAGGAGGCATCTACCACGGCAACAACACCGAGCTGTACTGGTATGTGAGCAGCGAGACCAAGATCCTGCGGAATCTCACGCTCACGCTCGGCTTGCGACACGAGTACAAGGGCGTGCCGTACGGGGACAAGCAGCAACGCCTCAACGCCCTGTCCAGCGTGCCGGGAGTGCTGACCTTCGGCGAGCCGAGAGCGCAGAGGCTTAACTTCGCGCCCAGAGCGGGACTGGCCTACTCCCCCGGCTCGGAGGGCAATACCGTCATCCGGGCTGGGTTCGGGATCGCCTACGACTCGTACTTCACGAACCTCGGGCAGCTATCCAAGCCGCCCCAAGTGGAGAATACGTTCCGGGGCGACCCTACCGTCGATACCCCGAATTACCTTGCGAACGGCGGCATCCGGCCCGATCAGAGACCGGACGAACTTGACGAAGCAGCGGCCCGCTCGCTGACTTCCACCTATATACAGCACCAGCATCTCCCCTATTCCATGCAGTGGAACTTCGGGATCGAACAGGTGTTGGCGCGCGACTACACCGTTTCGGCCCGCTATCTCGGCACTCGCGGAGTCCGCCTGTTCACGCAGAGCATCCTCCCCCTCGTTGCCAGGGCGACTCCCCAGCGTTCGCTGCCCACTTTCTACGAGCGGCCGGGCCAGTCGGAGCTGGACGCGCTCAGCTTGACCCTCGCAGACATCGATGCGGAACCGATCTCCCTGCCGGTATTTTCCGAGGCGGGCTTTAGCCCGTTCATCTTCTCGTTCCCGAACCGCGGCAACTCGGTGTACCACGGGCTCGCGCTGGAGGCGAAGCGAAGGTTTTCCAACGGCCTGCAGTTTGTCGGCGCCTACACCTGGAGCAAGAACATCGACGACAGCACCGCCGACCTGTTCTCCACGCTGCTTTCCCCGCGACGGCCGCAGGACTTCCAAGACATGCGCGCCGAGCGCGCGCGCTCGTTCCTGGACCGCACGCACCGTTTCACCGTGGCCTGGGTCTACGAGGTGCCGTGGTTCGGGAATTCCACGCGATGGTTCCGGAAGAACCTGCTGGGCAATTGGGTGCTTTCCGGCATGTACACGGCCGAGTCGCCCCAGTACGCCACGGTCCAAAGCGGGCTCGACTCCAACCGGAACCTAGACGGTGCCACCGACAGGGTCGTGGTGAATCCGCGCGGCGCAGACCGCACCGGAAGCGACGTGACGGCGCTCATGAACAGTGACGGCGACATAGTCGGATACCTCGCCGACAACCCGAACGCTCGCTATGTCAAGGCCGGGCCCGGCGTGCATCCCGATGGCGGGCGCAACACGCTGCCCCTGAGAGGGATCAACAACTTCGACGTGAGCGTCAGCAAGCGATTCTCGGTGGGCGAGTCCAAGGCTATCGAGTTTCGGGCCGCCTTCTACAATGCGCTCAACCTTCCTCAGTACACGCCCGGCTCGTTGAACAGCACGCGAGCCGTGGCGTCTCGAGACACGCGCAACAATCTGATCCCCGGCCACCGGCTGTTCGATCGACCGGATCAGGTCTACGACAGTCACGCGAGAGAGATCCATCTCGTCCTGCGGTTCACGTTCTAGCGCTCAGGCTTCAGAGGCTGCTCCGGCCCACGCACTCCGCGACAAGCCGGAGACGGGCTACTTGGCCCGCAAGCGTCGAGACCCATAGGCCGGTCCCAGCTTCTGACGGGTGATCTGACGGAAGTCGCGGGTGCGGCCCTCGGCCGCTTACGGCTCGGCCGAGAACGCGATGATCGGCGGGCTCCGCATGAAATCGTCCCAGAAGGAGTCTCCCGCCTGCGCGGGGTCGAGCGAAACGGGTGCCCAGCGAAAATCCCGGAATCCAGCGTCGCGGAAGGCAGCTTGGTAGGTTGCCGGGGAGTGGTAGTAGTTCGCGAATTCAATGGAACTCCCATCTGCCGTCGGGAACATGTAGCGGATCGGGTCTCCCTCCCGAGGGGGGAAGCGGTCGCACCGTCGCTCAAACCCGTACTTGAGGTAGCTTACCGATCCGGCGGGAGGGACGCGCGGATTGTCGTTCAAGCCCACGAACCGGCCGGCGGGGCGCAGCGAGTCCCGGCACACGCGGCAGAGGCCGACGAGTTCTTCCCGGGTCCTTGCGTAGTTGAGCAGGTACGCGGCCACCACAAGATCGACCGGCTCGGAAGGTCTGAAATCGGCAGCGTCGGATCGGACATACGAGCATCCGAGTGGACTCCGGCGCTCGCTCTCCTCCGCCAAGCGGATCATCTCAGCCGAGACGTCCACTCCGGTTACGGACGACGCGCCCGCTTGCTTGAGCAGCCGGGTGTAGAAGCCGTCTCCGCACGCAAGGTCCAGCACGCGTGCGCCTCCAACGTCGCCGAGCGTCCGGAAGAGCGTGTGCCGTTCGACGTGGTCTCGGAAGGCCAGCTGCTTGGAGTCACTGTACCCGGAGGCGATCGAGTCGTATTCGGCCATGGCTGAGTATAGCCGAGCCGGCGGACTACGGCTCTCGTAGACGCCCGGCGGTTGCCACCTTCCCGCTCCTTCTCCGGATTCCCAAATCCGGCCTGGAAAGGGTGTTACCGGGTGATCGGCGGAGGACTGGCTGTCGCTGCGCCCCGCACGATGCGAGCAGGCCGCTCGTTGCTCTGGAGCGGTTTCTGATGGGACACTAGGATTTCGCTTGGTTGAAACTGCTCCGGGCCGGCTCGCCTGTTGGCCAGCCCACGCCGGCGTCGCGAGCTGGGCAAGTGCGTTCATGATTCCCGTTCGCCCAATGCTGTTGCTGGTGATCTGCATCGGCTCGCTCTCCGCCCAGACCAACGCCCACAAGGGCCGGATCATCGGTGTTGTTCTCGATCCGGCTGGTGCCTCGGTCGCGGAGGCACAGGTCACGCTTGTCAACAACACCACGGGAGTGGTGCGCGCACTGCGCTCCAACAGGGCCGGCGAATACCAGTCTTCCAGCGTCGATCCGGGCCCGTACACGATTCGGGCCGAAACCGATGGTTTCGCGCGCTCCTCGATCGAAGGCATCTTGGTCAGCGTGGGAACCACCGTGCGGGCGGACATCACGCTGCGAATCGAGGAGACAAGAACGGAAATCGATGTGGCGGCGTCATTGATCGACCCGTCCCAATCGACCTCGGACAACATCGTCAACGGCACTGCGATTCGAGACCTGCCGATTAACGGCCGCCGCTTCCAAGACTTCGCGCTGCTCACGCCGACGGTACAGGTGGACCGCCAGCGCGGCCAGCTGTCGTTCGTCGGCCAGCGCGGCATCAATTCGAACGTGATGGTGGACGGAACGGACTACAACCAACCGTTCTTCGGAGGAATCCGGGGCGGAGAGCGGTCCAACTACGTGATCACCGTGCCTCAGAGCGCGATTCGAGAGTTCCAAGCCGTCTCCGCGGGCTACACCGCCGAGTACGGGCGCTCGTCCGGGGGCATCCTCAACGTGATCACCAAGGGCGGGACCAACAAGCTGCGAGGCGACGCTTTCCACCAGGTCCGCGGCCGAAGCATGGGGGCCGAGGATCCGTTCGGGGAGAAGGTGCTCGAGACCCTCCGACAGTCCGGCGGCTCCGTGGGAGGCCCGCTCGTCCGGAATCAGGCGTTCTTCTTCGTCGCCCTAGAGCGTCAGTCTGCCGACACTCCCCGGCAAGTGGAGTTCCCGCGCCTCGCGAGGGCATCCCGGGAGGCGGGGCCGGAGGCGTTCGATCTCTACACGAGCCTGGAGGAGCCCTTCGAGTCCACGAACGACGCTTGGGCGTTCACGCCGAAAACGGACTTGCACCTCCGCGGCACGCAGACCCTGACATTCCGGTACAACACCTCCAGCGCCACCGCGCTCAATACTTCGACGACCGGCAATCCCCGGCAGTCGCGCACGAACCGGGCCTTGAGCAACAACGGAACCGAGAAGGACCGGATCCACTACTTCACCGGGCAGCTCACAAGCCTCTGGACACCGGCTTGGACCAACGAGCTGCGGGTCACGGCGAGCGGCGAGGAGCGTCCTCGCCTCAACAATGCCTCGGTCCCGCTGATCCAGTCCACGATCGGACGCTTCGGCGCCCGCAGCTTCCTACCCACGACCCAGCAGGACACCAGGGTCCAGATCAACGATGCCGTCTCGCTGACGAGCGGGTCCCACACTGTCAAGCTCGGCGTAGATTACAGCCGGCTGACGGCCAGCCAGGACTTTGGATTCCACCAGTTCGGCCGGTTCATCCTCTTCGGCTCCGACGCCGACCAGCACTTGGACTGCCTGTCTGCCGGGGGGCAAATCGCCAATCGGTTCGACTGCGCCGGTCTCTACTTGCGTCAGGTCGGGAACCTCCACACCGCTATGCAACAAGGCCAGCTCGCGCTTTTTGCGCTCGACAGCTGGCGCATCTCTCCGCGGATCACGCTCAATTACGGCCTCCGATGGGAAGCGCAGGACAACCCCGACCCGCAAGCCACCAATACAGACTTGGTCGCGCGCGTGCGAGACGCAGATCTACCGTTCGGGCGCACGGACCCTGCCGTGATCCCGGACGCGATCGACCAGATCATGCCGCGCTTCGGATTTGCCTACCGTCCTTTCTCCAAGTCGGACCGGACCGTCTTGCGGGGCAGCTTCGGGATTTACTATGCGGCGACTCCGCTGCTGCTGCTGTCGGATCCGGTCAACAACTTCCGCTCGACGCCCGGCAACCTGTCCCTTGCGCTTCCGACAACCGAAAGCACGATCTACCAGCAGTTCCGCGCGGCTGGCATTGACCTCAACCAGACCCCGCTAGGCGAAATGCCTGTCTTCACGGTGGAGCAAGTCCAGCAAGTTGCGGGCGGCGGCACGGATCCATTCGCCGGCGCCCAGCCGATCACGTTCGCGGACGACTACAGGAACCCCCGGTCGGTCTCGCTCACCGCTGGAATCGACCACGAAGTCACTCCGGACTTCGTCGTCGGCGCGGTCTTCCAGAACGTCAACACCGCCCACCTGCAACGGAACAAGGACTTCAACCTGCCGCTACCCGCGGTGCGGGCCGGAGACCCGGCGATGATCCCGTTCATCAACGGGCGCGCCCGTCCGATCTCCTCGCTCGGATCGGTCACCGTCCGCGAATCGTCCGCCCGGTCGCTCTACCGGGGCGTGACGATGTCGGCGAAGTACCGGCCCGGAAGTGCCCTGCAGTGGGAAGGCTTCTATACGTGGTCCCGAACGTTTTCCGATGATGACAACGAGCGCAGCGCGACCGGCTTCGGCTATAACGACCCGTTCGCGCTCGGCAGCGATTACGGGCCGGCCAATCAGGACATCCGGCACCAGTTCACGTCCAACGCAGTGCTGAGGCTGCCGCTCGGGATTTCTTGGTCCGGGATCGCCCGCATCACTTCGGGGCCGCCCATCAACCCCGTCGCAGGCCGGGACTTGAACGGCGACCGTTCCAGCCGAGGCGACCGCGGCATGAGCGCCCCCGGCGTGTTCCTGGGCCGCAACAGTTTCCGCAATCGTGGCTTGCGGAACTTTGACATGCGGGTGATGAAGAGCATCTCCCTCACCGAGCGGGCGTTCGTCCAGCTCTCGGCAGAGCTCTTCAATGCGTTCAATCTGCCCAATGTCGAGCTCGCGGGATTCAACACAACATTCGGGCCGGGCTTGGACCTGAGCACGGGCGAGGCGGTCGGCGCCCAGCCGAACTTCATGCGCCTGAGGGACGAGGACGGCGCGTACAACCGCAGCAATCGCCAGATACCGGGCGTGAGCCCCTTCCAGCTTCAGCTCGGCGCACGATTCTTCTTCTAGCCACCGCTGGCATGTTGGGAACATTCGAGTTCGCCCGGGGCGACTAGCAGAACAGGCCAGCGGATCCGAATGAGCCGCACGACTCTGGCGGCGAACAACCCGCCGCTCTTCGAGTTAACATTCTGCGTTGGGAACCCGCGCGGGACCGGTGCAGCGAAGAAGATCGCGAAGCACATCTTGGAACACATCTGATCATGTCGTCCGCCTCGCAGATCGAATGGACCGAGACCACATGGAATCCCGTCACGGGGTGCTCGAAGATTAGCCCGGGCTGCAAGCACTGCTATGCCGAACGGATGGCGAAGCGGCTGCGGGCGATGGGCGCTGCGAAGTATCGGAACGGCTTCGAGGTCGCTATCCACCCAGCGACACTCGACGAGCCTCTCGGGTGGTCCAAGCCGCGCCTTGTCTTCGTCAACTCGATGTCGGACCTGTTTCACGATGCAGTTCCGACAGACTTCATTCAGTCTGTCTTTGCGGTAATGAACCACGCCCCTAGGCACACCTTCCAAGTCCTGACCAAGCGGCCCCGCCGGGCCATCGCGATGAACGCTTCTCTCGATTGGTCGCCCAATATTTGGCTAGGAGTCAGCGTCGAGAGCGCGGCATGGCTAGAACGAATCGATCGCCTGCGGGCAACCGGGGCCGCGACCAAGTTTCTGTCGCTTGAACCGCTGCTTGGGCCGCTTTCGTCCCTCGACCTGACCGATATTCACTGGGTGATCGCCGGCGGCGAGTCTGGCCCGGGCGCCCGGCCCATGGAGGCTGACTGGGTGCGGGAAATCCGCGACAGATGCCTGTGCCAGCGAGTGCCGTTCTTCTTCAAACAATGGGGCGGCGTGTTCAAGAAGCGCACTGGACGGGTGTTGGACGGCCGGACGTGGGACGAAATGCCAATCGGCACACGCAGCACAGGCATCCGCTTCAAGAACTGACGGCCGTGTCGGGCATGGCGGGCGCCCGGCCTGTCTGACCGGTTCTGCCGAGTCGCAGACTCCCGCAATGGGTCCTGCAAATGGCACCGCCGAACCGAGACAACGGTCGCGACTTGCTGTGCTACGCTTGGTTTTTTGCCGGCAGCAGGCTCCGGCAGTGTCATGCTTCTGGAGCTTTCGTCGATCCGCAAGAGCTTCGGCGGTGTTCATGCACTCCTTGACGGCACCCTAAGTGTCGATCCCGGCCAGGTGCATGCCCTAGTCGGAGAGAACGGCGCGGGCAAGTCGACCTTGATGAAGATCGTGGCCGGCATGCAGCGCCGCGATGGCGGCGACATGCGCTGGAAGGGGGAAAGCGTCGATTTCGCCGAGCCCGCCGCCGCGCATCGCGTGGGCATCCACATGGTCCACCAAGAGTCGCTGCTAGCGCCCCACTTGACGGTCGCTCAGAACATCTTCCTCGGCCGCGAGCGCATGAGCGGCATTCGCTTGGACCGGCGCGGCATGATCGAGGCCGCGGACGATATCCTCCAAGCCCATCACTTCCCCGTCAAAGGAGACTGGAAAGTCGAGACGCTGAGCCCCGCCCAAAAGCAAATCGTCGAGATCTGCCGCGCCTTGCATGGCAAGTCATCTCTTCTGATATTTGACGAGCCGACTTCGTCGCTCTCAGATGCGGAGGCTTCCGAGGTCTTTCGGACGGTACACGCCCTGCGCGAGAAGGGCATCGGAATCATTTACATCACCCACCGCCTAGTCGAACTCGAGGAAATCGCTGACCGCGTGACGATCCTGCGTGATGGCAGGACGATCCATAGCGGCCCTGCAGCCGAAATTACCACGGCCGAAATCGTGCATCACATGGTTGGGCGCGACATCTCCGCATCCATGCAACGCGGCAAGGAAACTCCAGGCGAGACGCGATTGAAGGTGAACCTGCCGGATGCAGAGTTCGAGTTGCGGGCCGGCGAGATCGTCGGCATGGCCGGGCTGATCGGGGCGGGCCGCACGGAAGTGTGCGAAACCATCTTCGGCATCACGCCGGCAGGGCACGGCACTGTCGCCGTCAACGGGGAGCCGGTCGACATCAACTCCCCGAGCGATGCGGTAGCAGCCGGGATCGCGCTCGTAACGGAAGATCGCCAACGGACGGGCCTAGCCGTCAACCTCTCGATTCGTACGAATACCACGCTGGCCAACCTAGACGCGCTATGCACCGCAGAGGTGGTGCAGGTCTCCAAAGAGAAGGCCGTCGCCGAGCAGTTGCGGGAAAAGCTGCAGATGCAAGCCGACTCTGTGGAACAGAAGGCTTCCGAGCTCAGCGGCGGCAACCAGCAAAAGATAGTGATTGCGAAGTGGATGTTCCGAGATACGGACATCGTGTTGTTCGACGAGCCGACGCGCGGCATCGACGTGGGCGCGAAGGCCGAGGTATTCGCCTTGATGGACGAGCTGGCAAAACAAGGCAAGGCGATCTTGATGGTCAGTTCGGAGCTGCCGGAACTGCTGCAGGTCGCCGACCGGATCTTGGTCATGCGAGAGGGCGAGCTAGTGGCGGAACTGCCGCGCGAGACGACGCAGCAGGAGATCATGCATCACGCGGTCACACAGTAGCGAGAGCGAGTAGCGATGCCGAGAGAAAATTCAGTCGTCCAGCGATTCTTGCCGTTTATCAGCTTGGCCGCGCTGTTCGTGATCTTATCGATCGTCTCGCCGTACTTCCTCACGACGACGAACATCTCCAGCGTGATTCGCCAGACCGCCGTGATCAACATCATGGCGCTGGGCATGACCCTCGTTATCGTTTCCGGCGGGATTGATCTGTCGGTAGGGTCGATCCTCGCTTTTTCGGGCGTGGTCGGGACGATGACGATGGTCTCGACCGACTCAGTGATGCTCGGGATGGTCGTGGGTGGCCTGGCCGGCACGCTCTGGGGCTGTGTGAATGGATTGATGATCGCGCGCCTGCGCATCCCGCCGTTCATCGTGACCCTAGGCACTTTGGGAATCGTGCGCGGTCTCACGTTGGTGATTTCCGGCGGATTGCCCGTGGTAGGGCTGCCGAAGGAGCATGGCTTTCTTGGCGAGGGCACAATCGGCCCGGCACCGTTCGTGCTGGTAGTCCTGGTCGCCTGCGTGTTCGTGGCGCACTTCGTCCTGCACTCGACCAAACTGGGGCGCTATACGTACGCGATTGGCAGCAACGAAGCGGCGGCGATCTATGCCGGTATTCCCGTGGGGCGCTTCAAGGTGGCGATCTACGCCATCTGCGGATTGCTGACCGGCTTGGCCGGGATGATCGAGACGTCCCGCCTGATGACCGGCCAGCCCACCGCCGGCGTCACTTACGAGCTGCAAGTGATTGCGGCAGTAGTGATCGGCGGCGGCAGCCTGACCGGGGGCGAGGGCACGGTGATCGGAACGTTGATCGGAGCCTTCATCATGGGCCTGCTTTCCAACGGCAGCGACTTGCTGGGGATCAATCCGTATTGGCAACAGGTGATCATCGGAGCGGTCATCATCTTGGCCGTGGCTCTAGACGTGGCACGCAAGCGACGCTTCGCTTCGTGATCCCTGTTGGCCTTGCAGTCTTAACCTGCTGAAGCATCCTCCTCCAGGCAACGTCGCCGCAGACAGACGCGGCGCACTTCCCGCGGAACGACATCCCATCCTTCCGCTAAGTGAGTCAGAAGTAGCCTTCGTTGGATTGCGCCCGACGACTGATCCTAGATCCCACCGCCGCCATAGATCGACTCACCAAGTTTCCCTTTGGCTCAACTAGCGAAATGTATGCATCGGGGTGTCATCGAGGCCACCAAACAACTCCGTGGAGATGCCTCTCCCACCAATCCGACTTCCTGAAACCAGCGCAGGTAGCTGTTCAGGTACTTCGTCGCTACACCCCGGAACGGTCCTAGCCCGAAGTTCCGGGCCGGAAGCGAAGGGAAGTCCCTGTAATGCATAGTCTTAGCTGGATTTGGAGTTGTCCTACACTGGGAACATCCTGACCAGTTCAAGCGCACGCTTCTGCAAAGTGCTCGGCTCCGTCAGCCGCTCCACGGTGGGCCCATTGGCATCCCCCTGTAGGCGGCATTGATGGCGACAGCGCGTGCCCAGCACCTGCAACAACGTCGAGAAGCTGTGCAGTTCCAAGCCCGCCGCCGTCTTGCGCCGGTTCTTTTTCGCTTGCACTTCCTTGCGCGGCTGGGCCGCCTCCACCGGATCCCGGCGCGCCTGCCAGCCCGCCAAGTCCTCGTCTTCGAACAGCAGCTCGGCCAAGGCTTGCCGCAGGTGCCACTCCACGTAGTACGCCAGCAGGCACAGCAGCAGGTGAGCGCGCACGCGCTGCTCGCTGCGGTGGCGGATCGGGCGCACCTGCAAGTCCACGGTCTTGAGGCAGCGGAAAGCGTTCTCGACGCGGGTGAGCTGCTTGTAGCTGCGCACCACATCTGCGGCCGACAGATCGCTCTGGCTGGCGCGGATCACGTACAAACCGTCCAAGGCCGCCTCGCGCTCGATCGAGTGCGCGTCCCGGCAGAACTGCAAGCTGCCGTCTGCGATCTGGGTCTGGAAGTGCTTGGCGACCTTGGAACGCTGCTTGGCGCGCCCCACCTTCTCGGCGATGGTGGCCTCTAGCAGCGGCTTCTTGGTGCGCCGCGCCACTTCGCGCTGGATGCGCGCCAGGTCTTGCTCGGCGGCCTCCAGCAGCGCTTCGCGCTTGTGTCGGCGGCGTTCGGCCAGGGCCGGGTTGCAGCACACGATGAGGCGCTCGTCGGGGTACAGCGGGGAGTGGATCTCGGCTAGGTTGCGCTCGTCGAAGAGCGACATCTGGACGCTGCCTTCCTGTGCCAGGCGGCGGATGTCGTGGTGGCGCAGGGCCGAGATCCAGCCCAGGCCGGGGTAGTCGCGCAGGGTCTGGATCTGGGTGTCGGTGAGCATGCCGCGGTCGCCCACCAGCACCAGCCGCTGGAGGCCGAAGTGCTGGCGC
>JAJDTX010000020.1 GCA_022826925.1 Bryobacterales bacterium | reverse complement strand
AGAAGAAGCACATTGATTGAAAGGATGAAATGCGCAATACACGAAACAAACGTGGCACTACACAATCTGCAATTTGGAGAGTTTGCGGCCGTAAACCGTTTAAACTACGTACCGACCCGAAAATTACTGTCGAAGATGAGTATAATCGGCTCGTGTCTCTCACAGAATCCACGATGCTGCCGCTCGGTACGGCGGCGCCCGACTTTTCGCTCCCCGATGTGGTTTCCGGCCGGACCGTTTCGCTAGCCGATGTGTCCGAGGGCCGGGACGGCCTCTTGGTGATGTTCATCTGCGCGCACTGCCCGTTCGTGCTGCATGTCGAAGACGAACTCGCTCGGCTGGGCAGGGACTACGCCGGTTCGGCCGGGCTCGGAATCGTCGCGATCTCTTCCAACAGCGTCGAAACGCATCCGGAAGACGCGCCCGAAAACCTGAAGGCTATGGCCGGCAGGGTCGGCTTCAACTTCCCTTACTTGTACGACGAATCCCAACAGGCGGCGAAGGACTACACAGCCGCGTGCACGCCTGACTTCTTCCTCTTCGACGGCGGGGGCCAGCTTGTCTATCGCGGGCGGCTGGATGGCAGCCGCCCCGGAAACGGCGTGCCGCTGGACGGCGGCGACCTGCGCGGGGCGATCAATGCCCTGCTCGCTGGCGAGTCGGCGCCGCAGCAGCAGGTGCCCAGCGCAGGCTGCAACATCAAGTGGGCGCCGGGCAACGCTCCCGCGTATTACGGATAGTCTGCTCGATGGTGCTGCCGCACCTTGGATCCGTCTCGGTGGTGCTCGCAAGTGCCGTGGCGGGCCCGAAACGCGGCAGGGCGATCGCCCTCGCGATCTCGCTCGTTTCCGCCAGCGTCGCCGTAGGGCAGGGCACCGCCGACCTAGAGGCCGGGCGGGTAGCGTTCGAGACCTACTGCGGCAGCTGCCACGGCGGCGACGGCCGTGGCGGCGAGTACGCGCCGGACATCATCACGCCCGGCGTTGCCGTCGGTCGTAGTGACCAGCAGATCAAGGAAATCATCCAGGAGGGCTTGCCAGAACGCGGCATGCCCTCCATCAACGTTCCGGAACCGGAGCTCGGGCACCTCTTGAGCTTCTATGGCTCGCTGACTAAGCCGGCCTCGCGCAGCATTGCCGCGGGAAACGTCCGATCCGGCGCGAAGATCTTCCAGCAGCGCGGCTGCGCCGACTGCCACGTGCCCGGCGCTGCTGCACGCATCCGAGGGCCGGATCTCTCCAGCATCGCGGCCGAGCAGACCTTGGAGCAGATCCGGCGATCCATCACCGATCCGTCCTCGCGCATCGCTGCCGGCTATGCCGCTGTCCGGGTGCGCCTGGGCAGCGGCGAATCGATCGAAGGCTTCGCCAGGAATCGAAGCTCCCTAGACCTGCAACTGCAGACCTTCGATGGAGAGTTCCGCTTCCTCGCGCTTGACGAAGTGGCCGCAATTGACGAGCGCCCGGATTCTCTGATGCCAGAATTCGATCTGGACCCGGACGAGGGGGCCGACTTGCTGGCGTTCTTGAGCCGCCAGGACGGCAGCGGAGCGCTGGCCGACGCACTCGTGGGTCACGGCTCGGACTCGGGCCTTCCGTTCGAGCGCATTCTCCATCCGAGGCCCGGAGAATGGCCCACCTACAACGGCCGGCTCGACGGCAACCGCCACAGCCAACTGGACCAGATTCACCAGCGCAACGTGAATCGGCTGGAGCTGGCGTGGATGTATCCGCTGGACTCGCCGAACCTGCTGGAAACCACCCCAGTAGTTGTGGACGGAGTGATGTACGTCACGTTCTCGAACGAGATCCATGCCTTGGACGCGCTGCACGGACGTCGCATCTGGAGCTATAGCCAGCCTCGCACGCCCGACATTCTCGGGGCTGCGGCTCGCGCCGCCAACCGCGGTGTGGCGGTGCTCGGAGAGCGGGTCTTCATGGTGACCGACCATGCCCATTTGCTGGCTTTCGACAAAGTGAGCGGACGCAAGCTCTGGGATGTCGAAATGGCCGACCACCGGGAAAACTACAACGCGACGATGGCTCCGCTGATTGTCAGGGACATGGTGGTTTCCGGCATCTCGGGGGGCGATCAGGGCGTGCGCGGCTTCTTGGCCGCTTACGATCCCGAGACCGGGCGGCGGCTCTGGCGCTTCTGGACGATCCCGCTGCCGGGCGAGCCGCTCTCCGAGACTTGGCAGGGCTCGGTGCTGCCGCATGGCTGTGGCACGACCTGGCTGACCGGGAGCTACGACGCCGACCTCGACCTGCTCTACTGGCCGACCGGCAATCCCTGCCCCGACATGAACGGCGACGAGCGGCTCGGAGACAATCTCTATTCCAACTCGATCCTCGCGTTGCGCCCGGACACTGGAACGCTGGTATGGCACTTCCAGTACACCCCGCACGACGAGCACGACTGGGACTCGGTGCAGACTCCGGTCCTGGCGGACATCGAGTGGCACGGCGAGCGCCGCAAGGTGCTGTTGCACGCCAACCGCAACGGGTTCTTCTACGTCTTGGACCGCGAAGATGGCGAGCTGCTGCTGGCCGAGCCCTTCGTGCGCAAACTAACCTGGGCCGAGCGCGTCGGCGCGGACGGCCGCCCGGTGCTGATCCCGGGCAAGCGGCCCACGCGGGGCGGGAACCTGGTCTGCCCTGGGTTGCAAGGCGCGACCAACTGGCCTTCCAAGTCGTTCGATCCCGCGACCGGGCTGTTCTACACGATGGCGTCAGAGTTCTGCCATGTCTTCACGAAGCGAGACGAGACGTGGCAGGCCGGCAAGACCTACTACGGAGGCTCGGCGCGCGAGCCGAGCGGCGAGCCGGGCGAGCGCTACCTGCGCGCAATCGACGTGCTGACTGGCGACATTGCTTGGGAGCGCAAGCTCGGCGACTCGATCCGCGACAATTGGTCGGGCCTGGTCTCCACGGCAGCCGGGCTGGTGTTCTTCGCCGACAACTCCGGGACGTTCTCCGCTGCCCGGGCCGCCGACGGAGAGCTGCTTTGGAGCCGCCACCTCAACGCCCACGTGCGCGCTTCTCCTATGACCTATATGCTCGGCGGCAGGCAATTCGTGACAATCGCCGCCGGCAAGAGTATTCTGGCATTCGCGCTGCCCCCTGCCGAGCTCCCGTGACGGAAGCGGACCGAGGGCAGCGCTTGGCTTCGTCTGTAGCTGGGAATCAGCTCCCGCAGGAGCGGTGCGACCGCTAAGCGGCCTGTTGTCGCGCAGGTCCTCTTAGGCAGCCCGCACGAAGTCGCCCGATTGGTGGGAGACGCCGGAGCAGTCGTACTCGTCCTGGCAGTAGACGCACAGCGTAGTCCACGGGATGGCCTCGAGACGCTGCGGGTTGATTTCCGCGCCGCAGTCCTGGCAGATACCGTACTCGTCTTCGTCAAGCAGCCTGAGCGCGGTCTGGACAGCCTTGCGGGTCTCGAAGTCGTTGTTGATCACGCTGATGGTGAGGTCCATCTCGAACCGCGTCTGCATCTGGTCCATGGGATCGTTGCAGCGGTCGCGGATCAATTCGTCCCGGTTATTGCGCCGGGTCAGCGCCTCGAGTTTTGCCAGCAGCTGCTGGCGCACGACTTCTTTATCTAGAGTAACCATGGTTGCGTTTCTCCTTGCAGAAGATCTGGAGCTGGGTTGCTGACACCGGCCCGCCTGCAATAACGGTCCGGCTATGTGCTCGGATCGATCTTCTTAACTAGTAGAGTATAGATGAAAACCACCGTCAAGTGGTTGCACCTTGTAAAAAATATTTTTTTCCGTGGGCAATAAACGGGCATTACAAGCTTCTAAACATCGGAAAAGATCCCCTTGGCTGTTTGTAAGACATTGACCAACATAGACTTGGTAAGGCGGCCGGTCTGTGTATTCTGGCGGCTGGGGTGGTAACTGCACAGCAGATCAGGCTCGTTGTCGGCACGAAAAAAATGGCGTCCGTGCGCGAACGGGTAGTCGCGAGCGCGCACCGAGGGGTCGCGAGCGCGCAAGACGGCCAGCCACGAGTCATGCGCGAGACGCCCGAGAGTGACCACTGCGCGGAGCCTGTGAAGCATGCTGACCTCGCGCTCGAGGAACGGGCGACAGGCCGCAAACTCTCCCGGAAGAGGCCTGTTCTGGGGCGGTGCGCAGCGCACTGCCGAGGCGATGTAGCAGTCGCGCAAGACCAAGCCGTCGTCTCTGGACGTGGCCGCCGGCTGCGACGCGAATCCCGTCTGAAACAAGGCGTCGTAGAGGAAATCGCCCGAACTGTCGCCGGTGAACACCCTACCTGTGCGGTTAGCGCCGTGAGCGCCCGGCGCCAGCCCGACCAGCAGCAGGCGTGCGCCAGGATCTCCGAACGAAGGCACGGGCCGGCCCCAGTAGTCCCAATCGAGATAGGCGCGGCGCTTGACGCGGGCAACGGTCTGGCAGTGCTCTGCCAGGCGGGCGCAACGGCGGCAGGCCACGATTTCGGTTTGCAAAGCCGCCAAGTGGCGGAGGGAGGCACCGCGGCCCATGTTGTGTCGAAGTCTAGCAGGCCCTTCAAAGTCAGCTTTGGGCGGTAGCTCGGCGACCCGCACAGGGCGCGAGCTTTCACTTGCCGTCCCCGCTTCGGTTCGGCTGGGCGTCCTCGCGGCGGCGCTGCGGACCCTATCGGTCGGCTAGAGGCGACGTCCTTGAAGCGGCGCGGCCGCACGACACGGCCGCGCGCCGCTTGCCAACGCTTGACTGATCTGTTATAAATTCGCACACGCTTGACGCGGGATGGCTTGGCACCCCCGCCGAGACGCTTCCCGCTGCGTCTGGCGAAGCGATGGCTTATGCCAAGCAAGGCCCAGACCTCAAAGGGCGCTGAGACTTCGCCGGGCCGTGGTCCGATAGCTCAAAGACCTGCGGTCCGCCCGGGCAGCGCAAAGCGCCCCGTCAGCAAGGAGCGCCTTGCCGAGGAGCGGCAGCAGGAGCACTTCACGCTGGGAACGGAACTGTTCCAGTCGCGCAAGTTCGGCGCGGCGCGGCGGATGTTGGAGAAGGTGCGGGCGGGCCCCAATGTCGGGCTAAGCCACCGGGCCGGCGTGTTCATCCAGATCTGTCGCAAGCACTCCGAGCGCAAGCGCCCATTGCTGGAGACCGTGGAGGACTACTACAACCACGGCGTTCAACTGGTCAACAACGGCCAGTTCGCGGATGCCGTGCGAGTGCTCAACCGTGGCTTGGCCAAGGATGCCGAGGCCGCGCACCTGCACTATGTCAAGGGTGTCGCCAAAGTCCTCGCGGGGGACCACAATTCCGCCAGCAAGTCGATTCGCAAGGCGATCGAGCTGGACGCCGAGATTCGGATTCTGGCGCGGCGCGACCCCGACTTGCGTTCGGTGATCCGGTCAGCGCCGTTCGCCGACTTGGTCGCAGACAAGCCCGCCTAGACACGATTGCGTGAATGTCGAGGTCTGGCAAATCTATCAGCGGCCGGGGTTCGATCGGCGCGGCTCGGCGTTGCTGCGAGCGGATGCCGTCGGCCTTCGAGAAGGCGGGGTGCCCGGGCCGTGAGCGCCGGGGCGGACTCCCGGCTCTACTCGCTCTTTGAGCCGGGCGTAGCGCGCGCCGTGGCGTAGACGATGATCCTCGGCTTGGAGGAAGCGCTGGAATACAAGTACAGCGTGTCGTCTTCCAGATAGAACTCGCCGCCCCGATACCGGTCTTTGAGAGGCGGCCCGGGCGGTGGATCGATCAGCACGAAACGCTTGCCATTGGTGCCAACCGGGTTCAGCTCGGCGTCCACTTCCACGTACTTGATGGCACCGCCTCGCCAGCCGGTGTGATCTTGGTAGACGATATAGTTGCTGTTCTTCCAGCGCAGAAGAGACGGGCCGTACAGATCGTTCTTCTCTCCCTCGATCGGCTCCACCAACGGGGTCTTGAGCTGGACCCACTTCTCAGCGTCTTTGGAGTGCGCCAGCCAGACGCATCGGACCCCCCGTTCTTTGATGAAGCCCGAATAGAGCATGACGTATTTACTGCCGTAGCGCTCGAGCGGATACTCGTAGACTCGGGTGTAAGTCGCGTTGCGCGTGCCGATGTTCGCCGCCTTGATGCTCACGCCCCGATGCTCGAAGCGAATCCCGTCTCGACTGGTCCAGAGCTCGGTCCGCGAGTTCTTGGTGTGTCCCCACATGTAGAATTTGCCCTTCTCTTCGATCCAGCGGATATCCGGAGCAGACGGGCCCGTGATGACCGGATTGGCCTCGTACTCCGTCCAAGGGCCGTCGAGACTGTCGGCGTACGCCATGCTGATCGCGACGTGCTTGTGGGGAGCGTAGTACAGGTAGAACTTGCCCAATGGATGCTCGATACGTCCTTGGGTCCTGATGATGGAAGGATGGATCAGCTGCTGGGTCGGGGCGTAGGCTAGATCCGTCGGGTGTAGGGCGACGCCTTGAAAGGTGAATTCGGGTAAGGGGCCCGCTGCTTGCAGCGAACATGCAGAAAGCAGAAGGATGGCACAACGCCACGCCAGCGCGGTTAGCCGATTCGTTTTCACTGCACTGTCCGCGATCGCATTGATGCTACTACCGTGAGGACACGATAGCTCGCGGTCAGCCGCCGCCAGGAGTGAAGATGATCACGTGCTGGGACGGCAGGAACTCCAGCACTTCCACGAGATCGAATCCGGTGGGCTCGATCTCTGATCGGACCTCGGCAACGCTCATCTTGTGGAGAGGGTGGATTGGCAAGTCCGGCTGGTCCTTGCGGTACTCGACCACGACCAGCCGTCCCGCGGGCTTCAGCGATCGCCGGATGTGGGCGAGCGTGAGGGCGGGGTGGGCAAGTTCGTGATACACGTCCACCAGCAGGACGAGGTCAACTGCGGATTCTGGCAGGCGTGGGTCCCGGGGAGTTGCGAGAACCATCTCGACGTTCTCGATGCCGCGGTCGCGCAAGTTCACTGCGAGCATGTCGAGCATTTCCTGCTGGATCTCGACCGCGATCACCTTGCCTGAACGTCCCACCTTCCTTGCCAGGCGCCAGCTGAAGTAGCCCACTCCGGCGCCCAGATCCACCACCGTGGCGCCGGGCTGGATATCAAGCGCGTTGACGAGCCTGTCGGGCTGCTCTTCGCGCTCGCGCTCCGGGCGGGTTAGCCAGTCGGCATAGACCCAGCTCATCGCCGGGGCGATCTGCCTTGGCTTCTGTGCGTCATGGCTGTGTTCTTGTTGAGCACTTAGCCGTTGCCACGGGCTGGCGGAGACCAGGCCAATGAATACAGCCGCGAGAACGCCTGCTAGGGGGCCGGCCTCGATCCGGCCTGTGCTAGGCCGCGAGCAGGCCATGGCGTTCCATGAGGGAGCGCAAGTCTTCCCTGTCAGCCGCGTCCATGGCCACCAACGGCGGCCGCACGCTCCCGGCCGGGATGCCGGCCAGGGACATCGCAGTCTTGATCATCGAGACCTTGTAGCCGGGCCGGCGATTGCGCAACTCGTACATCGGCAGCACCAGATCGTCCAAGATGCCGTTCACATCGGTGAAATTGCCTTCGCGCGCCAGTTCGCGGATGCGCAGCGCGGTTTCCGGCATGAAGCACGCGAGGCCCGAGGTGAACGTCTCGACTCCCAGCTTCCAATAGCTAGGCACGAACGGCTCGGCCATGCCGTTGATCCAATGGAAGCGGTCGCCGAAATGGCGGCGGACCTGAAGGTAGTGGGACAAGTCGCCGTTCTCGTCCTTGACCATGCAGATGTTCTCCACCCGGGCCAGCCTCTCTAGCAGGGAAAGAGGCAGCGTGCCGCTCCACTTTGTCTGGTACAGGATGACGCTGATGCCCGCAGCTTCAGCCACCGAGCGATAGTAGTCGGCAAGGCCGCCTTCGTTGGGGTCGGCCATGTAGGGTGCGATGCAGAGCACGGCCTTCGCCCCGGCGCGTCGGGCGTAGACGGCCTGTGTGCGCGCCGTCCGCCAGCTCTGGCCAATGCCGAGGATCAGGTATGCGCGCTGCGGGACCAGTTCCCCGGCGATCTCACAAATCCGCTCGTACTCTGGCAGGCCGAGGGCGTGGAGTTCCCCGTTACTGCCGCAGAACGAGAGCGCATCGAGCCCAGCCACAAGCATGCGTTCGGCGTGAGCCCGCAATCCCGGCTCGTCGAGTTGCAGGTCTGCGTCCCATGGCGTGACGGGGAACCCAATCGTGCCTTGGGGGAATTGGTTTGCTTGCGACATCCGTCTTTGCAGCCCGTGCCTGATGCGTTCCACGATAACAGCACTGGCGTTGCCACGCGCCCAAGCCCATCCGGCCTAGATTCTACACTCAATCCGGACGCAATTGAGCGCTCGTTCCGGTTCAGTGTGAACGCCCGCTCCACAATGAGGTGAGCGGCTCGGAGGCGGCGGCGACAGCGGGCTCCCAACGCGCTTCCGCTCCAGTTGGGATTGCCGCAAGTATGAGACGAGGCAGGCACGGAACTGCGCCGGAAGTTGCGCGCGGCTGTTGCGTTATCCAATAGCCGTTTCAATCTGGATATAACAGCTACATGAAACGAGCCAGTGTCAGTCAAGTGAAGAGTCGCTTCAGCTCCCTCCTCGCCGAGGTACGGCGCGGCGAAACAGTCCTTGTCACGCATCGCGGCAAGCCTGTGGCGCAGATCTGGCCCATTGACGCGGACTCGCCGATCGACGAAGCGGCTATCGACTTGATCGAAGAAGGAGTCATGAACCCTCCTAGAATGCGCCTCGACCTACCCTCGTTTCTGGCCGCACCTAGGCCTCGCCTTCCTGACGGGCGCAGCGCCAGCCGCTTGGTCGCCGAGGAACGGAACGAGGGCCGGTGAAGTATCGGGACTCTCCAGCCTTGGTTGCGTGCAGGGAGGATCTAGCGCCGCTCGAGCTTGTTTGCTCGGACACCCGGCTCTGTCAAGCCGCGGGCTGCCAGGGCTTCTCGGTCGCTTGATTCCATGCGACGCGCCACCACTTGGGCGAGCGTCTCGGGCGCTTGGAAGCTCGGGCTTTGGACTGCGTGCCGCCCTGAGCGCTCCACATCTGCCGCCGCCGTCCCGACAGCGGGCTATTCGGGGCCGACCTCGGACGGATGGCCTGCCGGGCATCTAGGGCGCTTCCGTCGGCGCGCCGCATCGCATCGTGGCCGCTGGCGGGCTGCGGAGCTTCATGCTCCCGTCACCCGCGGCCCAGAATCTGCCTATTCTGCGCACTCCCGCGTCTGGAACAGGGCTGCGTGCGGCGGGAACCCGGCAACTGCGTGCGGGCTTTCTGCAGGGGTGCCGCCTATGGTAGATTGGAACCTTGAGAGGAGCGGGCGGCGCTGCCGCTGCCAGCCCTCCCATCCAACCGTCCCCAGCAGCGCCCAGGCGTGCCGACGCTTGCGGTTCTCACGTGCGGCTCCCATGGACCAAGCAGTAGCCAATCGTTACGTTTCAGCCTTGGCCGAGGTCGTCGCACAGCAAGACTCGGAGCTATCGCCCGAGGCGGCGTTGGAACAACTGGAGGCCTTTGGCGAACTGCTGGAAGGGTCTGCGGACTTGGCTGCCGTGCTGCGCTCGCCCTCGATCCAACCCAGCGACAAGCGCCGCTTGATCGAGCAGGTCGGCGGCCGCCTCGGCCTTGCTCCGCTCATTGTCAACTTTCTATTCGTCGTCACGGACCACCGCCGCATGCGGCACTTCTCCCTGATTGCCGATGGATTCCGCACGTGGCTTGACAGCCACCGTGGCCGAATCGAGGTCCAAGTGCGCACCGCCGGCCCGATCGGCCCCGACCAGAGGGCCGACCTCGAGGGCCGCTTCCGCGAGCTGACCGGCAAGGACATCCGGGCGAGCTATGCAGAGGATCCCACCCTGCTCGGCGGCGGCTTGGTGCAGGTGGGCTCGACCCTGTACGACGGATCGCTGCGGGCGGCCTTGGGGTCGCTGGCGGCCAGGCTGGCGGCTGGTGACCGCTAGTCGCTCTTGGTAGAGGAACGATTCGAATGGCCAAGATGAACGCATCGGAAATCACGCAGTTGATCCGCGACCGGATCCAGAACTACGAATCTGCCGTGGAAGTGGCAGAGGTGGGGTCGGTGATCTCGCTCGGCGACGGCATCGCTCGCCTGCACGGCTTGGAGAGCGTCATGGCGGGCGAGCTGCTCGACTTTCGCAACGGCATCTCCGGCATCGCGATGAACCTCGAGGAGGACCAGGTCGGGGCGGTGCTGCTTGGCGACTACACCAGCCTCAAGGAAGGCGACGAGGTGCGCCGCACGGGGCGGATCATCTCGATTCCGGTGTCCGACGCGATGCTGGGCCGCGTGGTCAACGCTCTGGGCGAGCCGCTGGACGGCAAGGGTCCGATCGAGGCTACCGAGTACAACCCGATCGAGCGGCTGGCGCCGGGCGTGATCGACCGCGAGCCGGTCAAGGAGCCGATGCAGACCGGTCTCAAGGCCATCGACGCCATGATCCCGATCGGCCGCGGGCAGCGCGAGCTGATCATCGGGGACCGCCAGACAGGCAAGACCGCCATTGCCATCGACACCATCCTGAACCAGAAGGGCGGCGATGTGATCTGCATCTATGTCGCCATCGGCCAGAAGCGCTCGACCGTTGCGCAGGTGCTCAAGACCCTGGAGCAGCGAGGGGCGATGGACTACAGCATCGTCGTCGTGGCTTCTGCGTCGGACCCGGCGCCGATGCAGTACCTGGCGCCTTTCACCGGCGCGGCCATCGGGGAGTACTTCCGGGACTCGAAGCGTCACGCGCTGTGCGTCTACGACGATCTTTCCAAGCATGCCGCCGCCTATCGCGAGATCTCGCTGCTGCTGCGGCGACCGCCCGGGCGCGAGGCCTATCCGGGCGACGTGTTCTACCTGCATTCGCGCCTGCTGGAGCGCGCGGCCAAGTTGAGCGAGCAGCATGGGGGCGGGTCGCTGACGGCACTGCCGTTCATCGAGACGCAGGCCGGCGACGTGTCGGCCTACATCCCGACAAACGTGATCTCGATCACCGACGGCCAGATCTACCTACAGGCCGACCTCTTCAACGCAAACGTCCGCCCGGCCGTGGACGTGGGCATCTCGGTCAGCCGTGTCGGCGGCAACGCCCAGATCAAGGCCATGAAGTCGGTGGCGGGCACGCTGCGGCTGGATCTGGCTCAATACCGCGCCCTGTCGGCGTTCGCGCAGTTCGGCTCGGACCTCGACAAGGCCTCGCAGCAGCAGTTGCACCGCGGCGACCGCCTGGTCGAGGTGCTGAAGCAGAAACAGTACGATCCGCTTCCGGTCGAGAAGCAGATCGCGATCATCTTCGCCGGAACGAAGGGCCATCTCGATGACTTGGAACTGTCCCAGATCGCCGACTTCGAGGCCGGGTTGTACGACTACCTGGACCGCCAGGGCGACGACGGCGCGCTGGCTCTGATCCGGGCTCGGCGCGTGCTCGACGACGATGTCGCCAACGCGCTCCAAGACGCCATCGGCGCTTACAAGGAGCAGTTCGCGGCGCTGCATCCGGTGGCGAAGGCAAGCTAGAGATGCCTTCCCTCATCGACCTGCGCCGGCGGATCCGTTCTGTCAAGAACACCGAGCAGATCACCAAGGCCATGAAGATGGTCTCGGCCGCCAAGCTGCGCCGGGCGCAGCAGGCGGTGGTCGGCGCGCGCCCGTATGCCGGGCTGCTCGAGGACATGCTCGGCAGCGTGCTGGCAACCGAGACGGAGGAAGAGGGCGCGTTCTCGCACCCCCTGCTGGAGCGCCGCGAGTGCCGCAAGGTGCAGTTGGCGGTGCTGGCTGGAGAGAAGGGACTGTGCGGTTCCTTCAACAGCAATGTGTTCAAGGCGGTCCAAGGATTCGTGGACGGGCGTCCCGAACAGCAGGTGGAGCTGGAACTGCTCGGCCGCAAGGCGGTGGATTTCTACCAGCGTCGGGACTTGGCGGTGAGTGGCAAGTGGGACCAGGTCCTTGGCAGGGTCGAAGTGGGGACGGCCGAAGCGGTGGCCGAGAAGGCGATGCAGCGGTTCTCGGACGGCCAGGCGGACGAGGTCTGGATCGCCTACAACCGGTTCAAGGGCGTGTTGAGCCAGGAGCCCGTCATCGAGCAGGTGCTGCCGATCATTCCGCCCGAAGGCGCTGCCGACGGCGGAAGCTCGTACGAGTACGAGCAGCCCGCGGCGCAACTACTAGGTTCGCTTTTGCCCAGGCGGGTCGTGACGCAGGTGTTCTTGGCGATGCTTGAGTCGGCCTCTGCCGAGCACGCCGCGCGCATGACTGCCATGGATGCGGCCACGCGCAACGCGGGCGAGGTGCTGGAGAAGCTCACGCTGCACCTCAATCGCGTGCGGCAGGCCAGCATTACAACGGAGATCATCGAAATCGTTTCGGGCACCGCCGCGCAAGAGTAGCGGCTGCCGACGCCAAAGAGGACGCGAGAAGATGCAAATCGCAGGGAAAGTCATTCAGGTCGCCGGTCCGGCGGTCGACGTGCAGTTCGAGGGCGGAAACTTGCCCAAGATCTTCAATGCCGTGAAGGTGAGCAGTGAAGGGTTCAACGTGCCCGAGCCGATCGATGTCACCTGCGAAGTGCAGCAATACCTCGGCGAGGGCCGGGTGCGCACCGTCGCGATGCAACCGACGGACGGCATGGTGCGCGGCATGCCCGTAGTCGACACCGGCAAGGCCATCTCCGTGCCGGTCGGCCCGCAGGTGCTGGGCCGGGTGCTCAACGTGTTGGGCGAGCCGGTTGACGAGCGCGGCCCGGTCGAGACCGAGGCGAGCTTTCCGATTCACCGCGACGCCCCGCTGCTGGAGGACCAGTCCACGGAGTCCGAGATTCTCGAGACAGGGATCAAGGTGATCGACTTGATCGAGCCTTACCTCAAGGGCGGCAAGATCGGACTGTTCGGCGGCGCGGGCGTCGGCAAGACCGTGATCATCATGGAGCTGATCAACAACATCGCGCTCCAGCACGGCGGTGTGTCGGTCTTCGCGGGCGTTGGCGAACGCACCAGGGAAGGCAACGATCTGTGGCTTGAAATGCAGGATTCGGGCGTCGTGAACCCCGACGACTACACCAAGTCGAAGACCGCCTTGATCTACGGCCAGATGACCGAGCCGCCGGGCGCCCGGCTGCGTGTCGGGCTGACCGGACTGACCGTGGCCGAGTATTTCCGCGACGTGGAAGGCCAGGACACGCTGCTGTTCATCGATAACATCTTCCGCTTCACCCAGGCGGGCTCGGAAGTGTCAGCGCTGCTAGGACGCATGCCCTCGGCCGTCGGCTACCAGCCGAACCTCGCGAGCGAGATGGGTGCATTGGAAGAGCGGATCACCTCGACCAAGAAGGGGTCAATCACGTCGGTGCAAGCGATCTACGTGCCGGCCGACGACTACACGGACCCGGCGCCGGCGACGACCTTCACGCACTTGGATGCGACGACCAACCTGTCGCGCGAAATCGCCTCGTTGGGCATTTACCCGGCGGTGGACCCGCTGACCTCGACATCCCGCATCTTGGATCCGAACGTCGTGGGCGACGACCACTACGAAGTGGCCCAATCGGTGAAGCGCGTGCTGCAGCGCAACAAGGAGCTGCAGGACATCATCGCGATCTTGGGCGTGGAGGAACTGTCCGAGGAGGACAAGCTGATCGTATCGCGGGCGCGCAAGATCCAGCGCTTCCTGTCGCAGCCATTCCACGTGGCGGAGCAGTTCACCGGAACCAAGGGGTGCTACGTGAAGCTTTCCGACACCATCCGCGGGTTCCGCGAGATTGTCGATGGGCAGCACGATGACCTGCCCGAACAGGCGTTTTACATGGTCGGGACGATCGAAGAAGCGCTAGAGCGAGGCCGCGAGCTGGCGGCATGAGTTCGCTGGCAGTGCTTGCAAGCAACTTCGGCTAGCGGCGGATGGCTGGGCGAGGCTTTCGGGCTTGGTTTTTCGCCTTCAATCCGTAGACCAACCGTTCGAAGCGCCGGGCGCCGACGGTTCGCCAGAATGCCAGTTGCCCAATGCTGAATGATGGGTTCAGCCCATCGCTCTGTCACTCCGTGAAGAATCTCCACTCATTCAGCCGGTCGGGATCGTAATTGGGATTGAGCGTAGGCATCTGCGCGCTGACTTCATGTCGCCATTGGCGAAGCTCGTTCAACAGTTGCTCTGACTCTTCTGGCATCGAGTAGATCAGGTTCACGGTCTCCCCGATATCGTTCTCGATGTCATAGAGCTCCGCCTGCGTTCCGTCGAAGTGTTCGATCAGACGGAATCGCCCCTTGCGTATGACTCCGTGGGGCGACGCTCCTCCGCGATGATAGTGCGGGTAATGCCAATAGAGGGCCTCCCGTCCGAGCGGTTGTTGCTTCAGCAGCAGGGGGAGGAGATTGACGCCGTCAAGATCCTGCTCCTCCGTCGGTTCCTGCCCGGTTACCGCCTGTAGCGTGGGGAAGAAATCGACGCTGCTAACTGGCTCGCTCGTCTCGATTCCTCCTGGAACGTTTCCGGGCCACCGGATAATCAGAGGCACGCGATAGGCGCCTTCATACGCGGAACCCTTTCCGCCCCGCAATGGGGCGTTGTTGGTCTTCTGCGGCCTGTCTGCGTAGTGGTTGCCGCCGTTGTCCGAAGTAAATATGAACAGCGTCTTGTCCGCCAGTTTCAGGTCGTCGAGAGACTGCATGATCCGACCGACATTCTCGTCTAGGCTGTGAATCATCGCGGCATTTACCGGATTGCGCTGGACATGTTCCGAGGTAAGCTTCGCTGCGTATTTCCGCGTGAGTTCTTCCTTGGCCTGGGTCGGACGGTGAGGTGTTGAATACGCTACGTACATGAAGAACGGGCGATCATGGGGCCGCTCGAGCCTCCGTATCACCTCATCGGTCAATCGGTCGGTGAAGTAGTCGCCCTCTTTCCCGGACATGTTCTTGACGTTCGGCCAAGGATAGAAATACCCGCCTGGCCCCCAGGTCGATTCTGCGATGCTGTGATCGAATCCCTGTGTGACCGGAAAGTGCTCTTCGCGGCCCAAGTGCCACTTGCCGAAATGGAATGTCTCGTAACCGACCTGTTTCAGCAGCTCCGCGAGCGTGTATTCTTCGTGCGACAGATACCGCGGCCAATCCGGCGGTGTCAGGGCGGCATAGGGGCAGTCTAGACCGCGAACGAAATCGGTCAGATGCAGCCGTGCCGGCGCCTTGCCTGTGAGAATAGCCGCGCGGGTGGGCGAGCAGACGGTCGCTGCGGCGTAGGCGTCGGTGAAACGTAGACCTTGGGATGCCAGGCGGTCGATGCTCGGTGTTTCGTAGAAACTACTGCCGTAACAGCTCAGATCCCGCCAGCCGAGGTCATCGGTAAGGACGAGCAGGATATTAGGGGGCGTGGCCCGCATCGACGCGGGAATAATCAAGCTGGACAGTCCAAGGAAAAGGAACGTGGCGACGCGTGGCATTCGTGAATCCCTCCAGGCTCTCTCAGTGCCAGGCAGGTCTCTATTCTCGCCTTGATTGAGTCTCGCTCGCACGCTGCCGTGTCGGCCGAAATCGGAGATGGGCGACCATCATCCGGCTCAGGGCACGGTGGCGGTGCGCATTCATGCGTCACGGCAGCTCGGGGGATGGAATCTCATGCCGTACATCGGGCAGGCACCGAGAGACATTCAGCGGACCATGTCGAGCCCGACTGTCCGGTGGCGATTCGCGAACTCGTCGACATAGTGCGCTCGATATCTTGGGTCCCCTCGTCCTCGGCTGTGGGCGCCGGCGGCTCAGTGACCCAGTAGCGCGGGCTGCGGATCCGCGACTTGTCCGCGCGGCCGTTGCCCCGAGCTAGGAACGCCGCGGTCTCCCAGTTCTGCCCTGACTCTGGCGGCGAGGCGCATCAGGCGTTCGACCACCTGCGGGTGCCGTGACGCAAGATTGTGCTGGCTTCGAATGTCTGTCTCCAGATCGAATAGCAGCGGGCTGCTCGATCCCGCGGTCCCAAAGTGCGGGTGCCTGGTCGTCGGTTCCGGCAGGGGGACAAACAGTTTCCATTTGCCGGAGCGCACGGCCTGGAGCTCGTCTTCGCGGAAGTAGTACAGCTCGTCTCGCGGCGAACGGGCGGTGCCTCTTCCGAGCAGCGCGTCGCCGACGTCCACCCCGTCGATGTCGCGATCTTCGGGCACTTCAGTGCCCGCCAGTGCGGCGAGCGTAGGGAGCAGGTCGAGCATGCTCATCAGTTCGGCGGACTGGGTGCCGGCCGGGATCGTGCCCGGCCACCAGGCGATGGCTGGAACGCGGAATCCGCCCTCCGCAGTGGTGTAGCCGCGCCCGTGGAGCGGCAGGTTGCTGCCGCGGACGGGACTGCTCGGATCCGGCGCTAGTGGAGCGCCGTTATCCGAAGTCCATAGAACAAGTGTGTTGGCACCAAGTCCCCTCTCGACGAGTCTGTCAAGGATCTGGCCGGTCGACCAGTCGAGTTCCTCGACCGAATCGCCCCACGGGCCGTTGGAGCTCCTGCCGCGGAACGCCTCGCTGGCGAACGGTGCCGCGGTGCTGCCTGGCATGGCGTGCGCCAGATACAGGAAGAACGGGCCATCAGCGTGCTCGTCGATGTAGCGCAACGCTTCTTCGGTGTAGCGCTTGGTGAGCAGATTGCGGTCCACCGGCGCCTCGATCACGGACTCGTCCCGCAGCAACGGCAGGGCCGGCCACTCATCCCCGTCAAAGCGCTGGCGATTCCGGTTGCCCAACTGGCGCGTCATGTCGTCGCTGTAGGGAATGCCCAAGTACGAGTCGAAGCCGTGCCTGGTGGGAAGGAATTCCGGTTGGTCGCCCAAGTGCCACTTGCCGATGATGGCGGTGGCGTAGCCCGCGGAGCGCAGCAGTTCGGCGACGGTGAGCTCATCCGCGTGCAACCCGTAGGGAGAGATCGGGCGCAAGACCAAGCCGTCGCGAGGGTTGGTGTGCAGGCCGATGCGCTGCGCGTAGCAGCCCGTCATCAGGCTCGCCCGCGACGGAGTGCATACGCCCGCGCTGGCATAGAAATGGGTCAGCTTGCGGCCCTCGCGGGCCATCCGGTTCAGGCTGGGCGTCCGGTGGTGCCGCGACCCGAAGGGCTCCGTGTCACCGTAGCCGAGGTTGTCGGCCAGCAGCAGGACGATGTTCGGCGGCCGCGCTTGCGCGGGAACCGGCATCAGGGCTGCCACGAGGACCGCGGCACCCAGCAGTGCGATCACGCGAACAGATCCTTGATGACCGTCCCGCCGAAGTCGGTCAGCTTTTCGTGGCGGCCGTTGTGCAGGTACCAGAGTTGGTTCTGGTCCAAGCCGAGCGCGTGCAAGATGCTGGCATGAAAATCACGCATTATGAAGGGCCGGTCCGTGGCGCGCAGCCCGAACTCGTCGGTGGCGCCGATAGCCTGGCCGCCCCGCACTCCGCCTCCGGCGAACCACATGGTATAGCCGTGCGGGTTGTGGTCGCGGCCGTTGCCAGCTTCCGAGGTGGGCAGGCGCCCGAACTCCGCGCCCCAGATCACGAGCGTGCGCTCCAACAGGCCTCTCTGCTTGAGATCCTGAAGCAGTGCCGCGATCGGCACGTCGCTGTGTCCGGCCATCTTTTCGTGGTTCTGCTTCAGGTGCTTGTGCGCGTCCCACTGCATGCTCAGCGGGCCGCCGCCGGAGTAGATCTGGATAAAGCGGACGCCGCGCTCCACAAGCCGCCGGGCTAGCAGCAATCGGGTGCCGAACTCCCTGGTGTGGTCCTGCTCCAGTCCGTACGAGCGCTTGGTCGCGTCAGTCTCCTTGGTCAGGTCGACGGCTTCCGGTGCGTGGGACTGCATGCGGAAAGCCAGTTCGTAGGCGGCGATTCGAGCCTGCATCTCGCTGTCCAGCGGACTGCTGTCGATTTCGTTCATCGCCTGCAGCAGGTCTAGCATGCCGCGCTGGCGGGCCTCCGTCATCCCGGCGGGACGCTTCAGGTGCAGGATTGGGTTGGGGCCGGGCCGGAGCAGGGTGCCCTGATAGACCGACGGCAGGAATCCCTGGCTCCAGCACGACGTGCCGCCCTCTGGCGTGCCTTCGGGCTGGGGCATGACCACGTATGCGGGCAGGTTCTCCGACTCCGACCCCAGGCCGTACGTCACCCACGAGCCGATGCTGGGGTGGGTGGCGAACAGGCGCCCGTTGTGAACTTCGTACATCGCCGGAGCGTGCACGACGCTGTGCGTGACGAACGATCTGACGAAACAGATGTCATCGACATGCCGGGCGACGTTGGGGAAAAGCTCCGAGACCGGCAGTCCGCTCTGGCCGTAGCGTCGGAATTGCCACGGCGTGCCCAAGATCGGGTTGGTGCCGTCCGTGAACTGGCCCCCGACCGAGCCGAAGCTCTCCGGCAGCGGCTCGCCTTCGTGCCGGTTGAGCATCGGCTTGGGATCGAACGTGTCCATCGAACTGGGCGCGCCGACGTTGAAGATGAAGATGACCGCGTCGGCCGTTGCACTGAAGTGCGGCCGCTTGGCGCGGAGCGGATTCGCCGTGGAATCGGCCAGCGCGGTCCGGGCCAGCAAGTGCTGCAGTGCGAGCGCGCCGAATCCGTTGGCCGCGCGAAACAGCAGGTCGCGTCGCGAAGTTGCGCCCAGCGGGGCCCCGTCGCTAGGGTCGGTAGACGAATTCATTGCGGTTCAGCAAGGCGAGCGCGAAGTCGTTCAGCGCGTGGGATCCGGAGCGCAGAAAGCTGTCGGCCAGAGCGCGCTCGGCCGCGGTAGGGTGGCGCGCCAGCGTGAACTCGAATGCGCGCTGGACTTGGCAATCCGTGTCGGACTCGCGGCAGTGCTGCAGGATGCGGCCGGCTAGCGAGTGGGATTGATCCTGCATGAAGTCACTGTTGAGCAGGCTCAGCGACTGCAGGGCGTGAGTCGATGTTTGTCGCACGGAGCACGATGTCATCGTGTCGGGCTGGTCAAAGTTGGCGAGGAATGGCAGGCGCACCGTGCGCTTGTTCAGCAGGTACAGGCTGCGCCTGTCGTGCTCGTACCGGTCGGGGGTGACGGGCCAGAGGTTGTCCGGCTCCGCTTCGGTGAAGATCAGGTCGTAGACCTCCCTCTCGATCGGGATGCGCACCGGCCGGCCCGTCAGCGAGCGGTTGAGGCGGCCCGAGGCCGCCAGCGCGCTGTCTCGTATCGCTTCGCCGGACAAGCGCCGGCGATGCGCTCGCCAGTACCGGAGGTTGTCAGGATCGATCGCGGCCTGCTTCGGGTCGATCTCGGAGGACTGCCGATAGGCACTGGAGAGGACGATCAAGCGGTCCATGGCCTTGACGCTCCAGCCCTCGCCCGCAAAGCGCAGGGCCAATGCATCGAGTAGCTGCGGGTGTGTCGGCATGCCGCCCAGCAGCCCGAAATTGTTCGGATCCTGCATCAGGCCCCGGCCCATGCGGAATTCCCAGATGCGGTTGACCATCACGCGCGCCACCAGGGGATTCTGCTCCGAGGTCAGCCACTGTGCCAGGGCGGACCTGCGTCCGGATCCGGCGGACGGCGCTTCCAGGCCGAGCGCTCCGACCGCTTGGGGGAAGCCGGGCGTGACGGCCTTGCCCCTGCGGCGGTAGTCGCCGCCTTCCAACACATGGCTGGGCGGCACTTCTTCAAGGTTGGCCACCGCGAAGGCCGCTGCGGGAGGAGCGGGCCGATGCAGTTCCAGAGCGTGCAACTGCTGCCTCAGGGCAGCCCGGCGCTGCCGGGTGTCTGGGGGCATGAGCGGAACGATCTCGTACCAGACCGGGCTGATCTGCGACTTGGCTTCCTTGGCCAGACGCGCCTGCTCTTCGGTGCGGTCGTCTTCGGCAATTTCGAGCGCCGCGGCAAAGGCGGGCTCGAGAGCTGACCGCTTGCGTTCCCGGACCTGGGTGTTGAAAGGCTCTTCGATCTCCTTGAGCTGGGCCTTGAGCGGTTCAACACGGGCTTCGTGCTCGGCAATGGCCTTTTCTTGGGCGGCGATCTGCTCCTCTCTCGCGATGGGCAGGTCCTTCAGTTCGGTCGCCCCGAAGAAGGACTCCAGGCGGTAGTAGTCCTCTTGGCTGATCGGGTCGAACTTGTGGTCATGGCAGCGCGCGCACTGCACCGTCAGCCCCAGCAGGCCCTGTCCCACGCCGAGCGCCATTTCTGTCAGCACCTCTTGGCGAGCCTCTTCCTTGTCCTGGTTGCCGGAAGTGACATGGCGCGGCCCCGCGCCGTGAAATCCGGTCGCTACTAAAGACTCGGAGCTAGCCGGGAAGAGTTCGTCTCCGGCCACCTGCTCCTGCACGAAGCGGTCGTAGGGCTTGTCTGAGTTGAACGCGCGGACCACATAGTCGCGGTAACGCCAGCCGTGCTCCCTGTAGCCGTCGCGCTCGAAGCCGTCCGTGTCGGCGAAGCGGACTACGTCCAGCCACTTTTGGGCCCAGCGCTCGCCGTAGTGCGGCGACGCCAAGAGCGAATCGACCAGACGTTCGTAGGCGTGTGGCGACGGATCGGACAGGAACGACGCCGCTTGTTCGGGCGTTGGCGGCAGGCCTGTCAAGTCGAGGCAGGCCCGGCGCAGCAAGCGTTCCTTGCTCGCTTCAGGCGATGGCTCCAGACCCTGCTCTCGCAGAGCTTGCCGGATAAAGGCGTCGATCGGATTGCTGGCCCAAGCAGTCTCGGCCACGGGCCACTCGGACCGCGTCGGCGGGCGAAACGACCAATACCCGCTGGACGACTCCGAGCCGCCGGCTGCAGCCAAGGGGGCAACCCCTAGCGATGCGCCGAGACACATCACCACAGCGGCCAGCGATCCGGTCAACGCCCGGCCCACGAGACCCATTATATGGACATCCTGCTATTGCTTATGGGTATCTTCCTCGGGAGCCATCGATTCTCGCTGCCGCTGGATGGCCGCTTCGATTTCCGCCACCACCTCCGGATAGCGGTCGGCGACGTTCCATCTCTCGCCGATATCGGTGCTGAGATCGAACAGCTGCGGCGCGCGGTGCTTCAGGTGGTTGGCGTAACCTCTCCAGCCGATCTGTTTCTCCGTGCCCAGGGAGTCCCAAGACTCCAGGACTAGCTTGAAGTCGTCCACGCGGGCCGCCCACAGATTGCCGGGCTGGCCATAGTAGAACCACTCGTTTCGCGGGCTCGCCTCGCCCCGCAGCAGCGTGCCCGAAAGATCAATCGAATCGAATTCCCTCCCGTCTGGAAGGCTTGTGCCCGTCAGCGCGGCGACCGTGGCCATCAGGTCCACGTTGACGCCGATCCCGTCGACCACGGCAGGCCGGATCGTCCCCGGCCAGTAGAAGATGCCTGGCACGCGCAGCCCGCCGTCCCAGCCGGTGAGTTTTCCGTCCCGCAGCCCGCCGGGCGAGCCGCCGAGGTCGAAGTACGTCCGCCATGGACCGTTGTCGCTGCTGAACCAGATCAGGGTGTCGTCGGCCACTCCGGCCCGCTCCAGCGCGCTGACCACCTCGCCGACTGACCAGTCGAGTTCTTCGATCACGTCGCCATAGAGCCCGGCGTTGCTGTGCCCCTCGAAGCCGGGCGAGCGGAAGATGGGCACGTGCGGCATGCTGTGGCCGATGAAGAGCATGAAGGGCTGGTCGGCCTGCTCGCCGATCCAGCGCACTGCTTCCTCGGTGTATCGCTTCGTCAGCGTGGGCTGGTAGGCCGGCGTCTCGACAGCCTCCTTCTGGCGGTACAGCGAGATGGGGAAGTCCGCGCTCGTGGCGTTCTTGATGTTCTCGTAGGTCCGCTCGAAGCCTTCCCGCAGCGGCGCGTCGTTGCTGCCGACGAGCCCGAAGAAGGCGTCGAAGCCCTGGTCGTTGGGATGTGAGCCTTGGTAGTTGAAGCGTCCGGTCAGGCCCCACTTTCCGATGTACGACGTCGCATAGCCCCGCTGCTTGAGCATTTCTGCCATGGTGACCTCGTCGTCGGGCAGATCAGCCCACAGATTCTTGCCGTTGCGGTGGATCCGGATCGGCATTCGCCCGGTCACCAGCGCGACGCGGCTGGGATTGCACATCGGCGCGGACGCGTAAAACGAGGTCCAGCGCTGGCCCTCCCGGGCAATGCGGTCGATGTTCGGCGTTTGAATCAGAGGGTGGCCTTGAATCGACAGGTCCCCGTACCCGAGGTCGTCGGCGAGGATGAGCACTATGTTCAGAGGCCGCGTATCGGTCGGCGCGCCCGCATCGCAGCCCGCGATCGCCGCGGCCAGCAGGATGGCTCCGAACGTTGCAAGGGGGGTTCGCCGCTCAGGACGACATGAATCCGTGCGGGTGGATCGCGACTGTGGCATGGGCTTGCTGAGCCTATCATTGTCTCCACTTCGGCGACCGGACCGCCATTCGCACGCTGGGTGGGCGCAGAGGCGCTGCCGCCCCTGCTTGGCGGCCCGCGGCCCGATGATGGTAATTTGATTCTCTAGTCCGGGTCGCAGGCACCGTATCGCGCCGAGGCCGGATTTCTGGCCATGGCTGCGCTTGGTATTCCAACGGCAAGAGTGCCGGTGCTACTGCGAGCGGCGGTAGCGCTGCCTGCCGCCCTGTTCGCTTGGTTCTGTTCGCTGGTGCCGCACGTCTCGTCCGGCGGATCGCTCTATTGGGAGATCGGCTGGATCCCGCAGCAAGGCATCGCGCTGAGCTTCTTTGTCGACGGGTTGAGCCTGCTGTTCGCCCTGCTCATCACCGGAATCGGCACGCTGATCGTGCTCTACGCGAGCGAGTACATGCTGGGCCAGCCGCAGCTGCTGCGCTTCACCGCGTTTCTCTTGGCCTTCATGCTCTCGATGCTGGGGCTGGTGCTGGCGGACAACCTGATCGCCCTGTTTATCTTTTGGGAACTTACCGCCCTGACATCGTTCCTCTTGATCGGCTACAAGCACGAGGACGCGGCCGCGCGGCGCGCGGCGCTGCAAGCCCTGCTGGTTACCGGAGTGGGAGCCTTGGCCATGCTGGCCGGATTCGTGCTGCTCGGCGAGACGGCCGGAACGTACAGCCTGCGGGAATTGTTAGCCGGGGACGCGAGTCTGGCCGGCGCCTCGCACTATCCGTGGATCTTGGCGCTGGTCTTGGCTGGTGCCTTCACCAAGTCCGCGCAGTACCCTCTTCATTTCTGGCTGCCCAACGCGATGGCGGCACCGACCCCGGTGTCGGCCTATCTTCACTCGGCCACGATGGTCAAGGCCGGTGTGTTCCTGCTGGCCCGGATGTCGCCCGTGCTCGGCGGAACCGAGGCGTGGAGTGTGACGCTGGTCGGCTTTGGCGCGGTGACCGCGGTCTATGCGGCATTGGCCTCGGTTACGCGCACGGATCTCAAGCAGGTCTTGGCTTACACCACCGTGATGGCATTGGGCACGTGTGTGATGTTTCTCGGCCTGCCCGGCGAAGCGGCAGGGACGGTGCATCCCGCGGCTGTTGTCGCGGCCACGGCTTTCATCCTCGTGCATGCCCTGTACAAGGCTGCGTTGTTCATGGTTGTCGGCATGATCGAACGCGCGACCGGCAGTCGCGACCTGGCCCGCCATGGCGGTCTGCGCCACGTGCTCGGCCCGGCATTCGCGGGCGCGGCGCTCGCTGGTGTCTCGATGGCTGGCTTGCCCCCGTTCATCGGCTTTGTCGGCAAGGAACTGCTGTATTCGAGCGCGTATGAATCGGGATTCGGCGGGTTTGCCCTGTTCGCCATCTTCGCTGCTAGCGCACTCGTGGTGACGTCCGCCCTGATGGTGGCCGTGCTGCCGTTCTTCGGAGAGATGAAGCAGTCCGCGCGGGATGCGCACGCTGTCTGTTGGCAACTGTGGATCGGTCCCGTGGTGCTGGGACTGCTCGGCTTGGTCGCAGGAGTCGCGACCGGTCCCGTGTTTCGCGCTCTGGTGTTGCCCGCTGCCGCGGCGATTGCACCGTTGCCGGAGCATTTCGAGCCCGGGCTGTGGCACGGCTTTAGCGCCCTGATGCTGCTATCGCTCGCCACTTGGGCCGTTGGGGCGCTTGTCTTCTGGAAGCGGCCTTCCATCCTGTCGTGGCCGGCGGCGCGCCTGGATCGCTTGCCAGTCACTGGCGACCGGGTCTATGACGCGACCCTGGATGGGATCGCGCGTTTCTCCGCAGCGCTGACGCGCCGCATGCAGTCCGGCATCCAGCGCCGCTACATTCTGGTGGTCTTCGCCACTCTGGCTCTGAGCGTCGGCGCAACCTTGGTGGCCAAGGACGCGATTCACCTGCCTTCTCGAGTGCCCAGCGTGACCTTCGGGGAGTGGGCCTTGGTGGCCGTGATCGCAGCGTCCGTTCTCACCGTCATCCTGACCAGGTCGCGCTTGCTGGCGATCTGTGCGCTGGGCGTGGTCGGCACGGCCATCAGCCTCGTCTTCCTGCTCCGAGGGGCGCCCGACGTGGCCTTGACGCAGCTGATTGTCGAGACCCTCGTGGTTGTGATCGTCGCCATAGTCTTGCTCAAGCTGCCCGACTTCCGGAACGAGATCCGCCAGCCGCTCTCGGCGCGCTGGCGCGACGGGGCGGTCGCGGTCGCGGTCGGCGCGGCGACGACCCTGGTCCTGCTTGCGGTCACCGAACGCCCGCCGCAGCTTGAACTGACCGAGTATTTCGAGTCGATGGCGGTTCCGGGCGGCCGCGGGCACAACATTGTCAACGTCATATTGGTCGACTTCCGCGCCTTGGACACGCTGGGCGAGATCTCGGTCTTGGTGCTTGCCGCCGCCGCAGTCTGCGCCCTGATGCGGCGCCGCTTTCGCTACCGTTTCGATCGCGTCCAGCGGCTGCAGCGCGGGCACGCGGCGCGGTCCTCCCGTGCACGGGTATCGAGGGAGGGCGCATGAATACGCTGATTCTCCGCGAGACCACGCGCGTGCTGTTCACGTTGATTCTCGTGTTTTCGGTGGCAACGCTCTTGCGCGGCCACGACGCCCCGGGCGGGGGCTTCGTCGGCGGGTTGATCGCGTCGATCGCGTGCAGTCTTTACGTCTTCGTGGCCGATCCGAAGGACGTGCGCCGCTTGGTTCGCACCGATCCGCTCAAGACCGCCGCCGCCGGACTATCGTTGGCGGTCCTTTCGGGGTTGATCGGAATCCTCTCGGGCGGGGGTACGTTCCTGTCCGGCCAGTGGGTGGAGATCGGCGGTGTCAAGCTCGGCACGCCGCTCCTGTTTGATTTCGGAGTCTACCTGGTGGTTGTGGGAGCGGTTCTCACCTTTGTGCTCGAGATCAAGGAGCCCGCTCCCGAGCCTCCGGCCCGCGGCGACAAGTGATCACGGTGTTCTGATGGAGACGGTCATCGCAGTCTTGGTTGGGGTCTTGATGGCCTCGAGCGTGTATCTGATGCTGCGCCGGAACTTGGTGCGCTTCGTCCTGGGCTTGGCGCTGATCTCGCACACCGCGAACCTGCTGATCTTTTCGTCCGGCGGCCTGCAGGCCAGGTTTCCGCCGCTGATCACTCCCGGAGAGCTGGTGCCGGGGCCGGACGTGGCGAATGCCCTGCCACAAGCGCTGATGCTCACGGCGATCGTGATCTCGTTCAGCGTGTTCGCCTTCTTGCTGGTGCTGGCATTCCGCACCTATCAGCGCTTGGAAACGGTGGATCCCGACTCGATGCGCTCCGCCGAACCCATGGCGGCCGGGGCCGGGGTGGACGGGTCGGTTTCGGGAGGTCCGCAGTGAGTTGGCTGCTCGCCGCCGCCATCGTGCTGCCGCTGGCCTGCGGGATTCTCGGTCTGTTGCTGCGGCCTCACCGCGCCATGCAGCAGGCGGTCAGCTTGGTGGCGGGCATTGCGCATCTCGGGATCGCGACATCGTTGCTGGTAACGGTCTGGCGCGAGGGCATCCTAGTGGTGCAGGTCGGCGGGTGGCCGGCTCCGTTTGGGATCACGCTCGTCGCCGACCACCTCAGTGCCGCCATGGTGCTGATCACCTCCGTCATGGGCGCAGCGACGATCGTCTACGCCCTCTGCGACATCGACGAGCGCGCGCTCGTCAAGGATTTCCACCCGCCGCTGCAAGCTCTGATCGGGGCGGTCTGCGGCGCGTTTCTCACCGGTGACATCTTCAACCTCTACGTCTGGTTCGAGGTGATGCTGATCGCTTCCCTGGCGCTGCTGATTTCCGGGGGGCGCAAGGCGCAGCTGGACGGCGCCGTGCGCTACGCCGCCCTGAGCCTGGTCGCCACCACGCTGTTCCTGAGCGGCATCGGCCTGCTGTACGGAATGACCGGCACGCTCAACATGGCCGACCTGCACTTGCGCGTGCAGCAGGTCGAAAACCAAGGGCTGCTCTCGGTCGTGGCGATCCTGTTCATCGTCGCGTTCGGAATCAAGGCGGCGGTCTTCCCGCTGTTCTTCTGGCTGCCGGCCAGCTACCACACGCCGAAAGTGGCCGTGTCGGCGATCTTCGCGGGGCTGCTGACCAAGGTGGGCGTGTATTCGATGATCCGGGTCTTCACGCTGATCTTCACCCACGACGTCGGCTATACGCACGGCATCCTGCTTTGGACCGCCGGCCTGACGATGGTGACCGGCGTGCTGGGCGCCGCCTCGCACAACGAGCTCAGGCGCATTCTGTCGTTCCACATCATCAGCCAGATCGGATACATGGTCCTCGGGCTGGCCCTGTTCACGCCGCTGGCCCTAGTGGGCGCGGTGTTCTACATCTTGCATCACATCATCGTCAAGGCCAATCTGTTCTTCGTGGCGGGAGCGGCCGAGCGGCTGTCGGGATCGAGCGACTTGAAGACCCTGGGCGGCGTGTATCGCGAGCAGCCGCTGCTGGCGGCGCTGTTCTTCGTGCCGGCCTTTTCGCTGGCTGGCTTCCCGCCGCTGTCCGGATTCTGGGCAAAGCTATTGGTGATCAAGGCGTCGGTCGAGAGCCAGCAGTACTGGATCGCCGCGGTGGCCCTGGCCGTCGGGTTGCTGACAATGTACTCGATGACCAAGATTTGGGTGAACGGGATTTGGAAGGCGCGGCCTGCCTCTGCGGAGAAGCCTCCGCCGCTGTCGCGGGCCAACCGCGCGCTGCTGCTGGGCCCGATCATCTGCCTGGCGGCCATGACGCTAGCAATCGGCCTGTGGCCGGGGCCGCTGTATGATTTGGCGGAGCGCGCCGGGCACGAAGTCATGGACCCGTCCAACTATGTCGAAGCGGTCTTGGGGCGTAGCGAGACTGCTGCCCTTGGCGCCGGCGCGGGAGTGGGCGAGTGAGGAATCCGTTCCATTACAACCTGCTGCTGGCCGTGGGCTGGTGCGCGCTGATGGGTCGGCTCACTGTGGCCGATCTTGCCGTGGGCTTCGTGCTCGGGGGTATTGCGCTCAGCATTTCCAGCCCGATGTTCGGCCGCATGCGCTACTACGATCGGGTCTTCAATCTCGCCCGCTTGCTGCTCTATTTCATGCGCGTGTTCCTCGCTTCCTGCGCTCGCGTCGCTTGGGATGTCCTCACGCCCGTCCACAAGGCGCGGCCCGCGATCGTGGCGATCCCGCTGAGCGTCACGGACCCGATCCAGATCGTCACTCTCGCGAACCTGATCTCGCTCACGCCCGGCTCGCTCAGCCTCGACGTGAGCCCGGATCACAAGACGCTGTATGTGCACTGCATGTTCGTCGATGATCCGGACGAGGTCCGCCGGGACGTCAAGGCGGGTCTGGAGCGGCGTGTGATGGAGGCACTGCAATGAGCGGAATGGGGGAGCATGCCGTGATCCTGGCGTGGGGGATCGATATCTGCGCCGCGCTGGCGCTGTCGGCGATCTTGATCGCGTTCGTGCGCATGGTGAAGGGGCCGACTCTGGTCGACCGAGTGGTGTCGGTGGACCTGATCACCGTGTTGGCAGTGGCGGTCGTTGGCTTGTTCGGCATCGCCAGCGGCCACTCGGCGATCCTCGATGTGGCGGTCGCCACGGCATTGGTTGCGTTCTTGGCCACGGTTGCATTCGCATGGTTTGCGAATCGGCGCGCCGACCAGTTCGAGTCCAATACGACGCCGGGCCGGGCTAAGGAGGGCGAGTAGTGGCGGAGATGGGCTCGCTGCGCGACTGGATCACGGCAATCGCCTTGGTTTCGGGCGGCTTCTTCCTGTTCGTGGCCAGTCTCGGCGTACTGCGCCTGCCGGACGTGATTGTCCGCATGCATGCCTTGACCAAGGCCGGTGCCCTCGGTGCCGGGTTGGTCTTCGTCGCCTCGGCCGTGCATTTCCGGGACCCGGCCAGCATCACCGTCTCGCTGCTGACGATCATTTTTCTCTTGTCCACAGCGCCAGTTGCCGCGCATGCGATTGCCCGCGCAGCCTACCGCTTGGGCGTCCCGCTGTGGGAAAAGACGCACCTCGACGAGTGGCAGGGCAAGTATGCTCCCATGAGCAAGTCTGCAGAGGACCCGCGCTAGCCACTTCTTCCACACGCTCGAGGCTACCGTCAGAACTGCTCAAGCCTCGGAACGCTTCCGGCTCGCACCAAGGCCGCCCACTCGACTAGGCGTTCGCGGCCACTTTCCCAGAAGTGCGCACACAGATCGAAGTACTGCAGCACCGACTCTCGCTCGCCTCGTTCGAGCAGTTCCTGGGCAAGTTCGGTGTCCGGGCCCCGGACATTCAATTTCACCGATCCCGCCGTGGTTCCGGCAAGGAGCAAGTACGATGCCGCCCGTTGAACGTCCCCCTCGGCGAGTGCGATCTTCCCGAGCGTGATATTTCCATAGTGAACGTTGTACCAGTAGTGCTCCGAGCCCTGGCTGTCGTCATCCAACATCAGGTGCGCGTACTCCCGAGCCTTGGCAAGTTCGTTAGCTGCGACGGCAACTTCCGCGGCAAGTGACAAGTAGCCTCCGATCCGAGCCCCGTCCAACAGTTCGAAGGCCCTCCCGAATTCACTCAGAGCCTTTCCAGCAACGGCGACAGGTGATCCTTCCGATCCCAGGCGAAGATTGCGATAGGCGTTGTAGCGGTCAAAGGCTAGGCGGACCGTCCACTTGGGGTTCGCACTGTCAAGCGACCGAGCTCTCTCGCCCAGTTCGATGGCAAGCGCTCGATCCCGAAACGACGCGAAGTCCGCAGCTCTCTCCAGCAGTGTCAAGTCATTCGGGGCCTTGCGGAGGTGCGCTAGGAACGCGTCTCTGCCTGCGTCGAATTTCTCAGGATCGAGCTCCCGGTTGAATTCCAGGAGCAGGCCTGGCGGCTCAGCCAGGATCTCGGATTTCGGCTCGTTCCGAATCAGCCACAGCACGTGAGAGCGCAGCCCGGTATAAGCCTCGGACGAAGTCTCCCGGCTTCTCGCCATGCGTTGGTAGTAGCCCAGCAATCGTGTGCGCGCCGTCATGGCTAGCGGATCGGCCTCCAACTGTGCTTCGAGAGCCTCAGCCTGCTCGGCCGAAAGGCTTGCGCCCTCCTTGACAAGGGCTCGAACGTCAGCGGCGACTGCGAGATCGGCGGATGCCCAGCTACAGGCGACCGTAGCGGCCACGAGCAACGTTCGTGTCATCACGGATTGATGCTAAGCCTAACCCGTACGTTTGTCCAATGCGATCAAGGCGTGACGGATTTCGGCGCCTGCGTTCGATAGCCGGGACTGGCTACAGCAGTCCTGCCGGATCTGATCGCAATCAATCCAAGCGCCGGATTCGTATGTTGCGAAACCAGACCCGGCTGGCATGGTCTTGCAACACGATCCTGCCAGACCGGGCTCGGGCGAAGGCTTCGTCCTTGCCGGCCGCCCGGGCCCTTGCAGCGAAGTCTGGACTGCCCAGGTCAAACTCCACCACCTTCCGGCCGTTGAGCCAGTGCTCCACCCGGTTGCCGCGGGCTACCACGCGCAGAGTGTTCCACTCGCCGGGCACAGGCGACCGATCACCCTGTGGCGCGTACAGCCCGTAGGCCGATCCCGCCCTGCGGTTGGCATGCTGTTGCGAGGCTGGGCGCGCGTTGTCGGCGAGCTGGTACTCGATCGCGGCTCCGTTCGGGTTTCCGGTGCCCGCAAACCTGTAGAAGACCCCGCTGTTGCCGAGCTCCCCCAGCTTCCACTCGAGGCGCAGGTCGAAGTCCCCGTAGTCTTCAGAAGTGGCTAGGTTCCCGGGCCGGCCCTCGACCAGCAACACCTCGTCCTCGACCCGCCACCCGCCGCTCGTCTCCGCTCGGGGGTGCACCGTCCACCCCGAGAGGGTCGAGCCGTCGACGAGCGGCTCGAAGCCAGCTTCTCCAGCGAGTGCGACGCCGTGGAGCGCCAGCAGGGCAAGTGCGAGCCTCATAGTTCGAGCACCTGCTCGCTTTCGAGATCGAAGCCCATCGCCTTGTTGCGGCGATGGGCTTCCACCCCCAGGCTCACCGCGACTTGGGAGCGGTAGCCGAGCTCGCCATCGAGCGGGGCGGGCTTGCGCGTCCGGATCGACTCCAGGAAGTGCTGCCGGAACGACTTCGATGGCGGGGCCTCTATGTGTAGCGACGGCATGACCGAAAGTGCCTCGGCTCGCTCTTCGAACACCGCTTGGAAGTAGCTGTCGCGCTCCTCGCCAGGAGACTGGATCTGAGGCCGCGACCGCGAGTCCTCGTCGTAGCGCTGCTTCCAGCGCGGCTCTGCCAGCAGCGAGGACAGCACTTGGCGCTTGCGTCTCTCGGACAGGCCCGGAAAGTTGGTGGGCCGCACGGGGCGGCGCTCTTCCCTCCACGTTCCCATGGCGTCCAAGCCGGCGCTCGCGACCCGCTCCTTGAAGCCGTCGATGAAGGGCTCCTCCGGCACCAGGCGGATGCTTCGAGGGCGCAGGTGGTTGCCTTCGAAGTGGATGTTGGCCTCGTGGCCGCGCACGACGATAGGGAGCTCGACCGAGTTCCGGAGCGAGCCGGAGCACACGATGGTGTGCTTGCTGGGAAAATCCAGCGCTACGACGAGCGTGTCCGGCACCTCCATCACGGACTGGGGAGTGCCGTAGTTCCCGCCGGCAGAGACCGCCCGAATCGGGAACTCCCGGCCGAGGACTTGGATCAGCGGCGTGACGTGGTGGTAGTACAGGTCGGTGGCAATCCCGCCGGAGTAGTCGCGGTAGCGTCTCCAGCGGAAGAACCTCTCGTGCGAGAACGGCCTCTTCGGGGCGCTGCCGAGGAAGGCTTCCCAGTCCAAGTTCTCGGGACTGGCGGACTCGTCGATGGGATAGTTGAACGGGGGCTCCCGGGTGTTGCGGCTGCGGCTCGTCTGGCTCCACAGGATCTTCCCCAGCAGGCCTGCCGAGACCAGCTTCCGAGCTGGCTCCCAGATCCCGTGGGCGATGTGTTCGCTGTCCACAGCGAGGATGCGACCGGTCTGCTTGGCGGTTTCCACCATCTGCTTGGCCTCGGCAATGGTCAAGCTCATCGGCTTTTCCACGTCCACGTCCTTGCCGGCCCGCATCGCTGCGATCGCCATCGGCGCGTGCCAGTGGTCGGGGGTGCAGACGATTACGGCGTCCACGTTCGGATCGTGGATGAGGTCTTCGTAGCGCCGGTACCCCTTCGCCGATGTCCGCGTAACGCCTTGGTCGAGCCGCGGAGCGTAGATGTCGCAGACGGCGGCGACTCTTGAATCCGGGCTTTCGCTGAACTCGTTTAGGTGCCCTCGGGAAATATTGCCCAAGCCGATCACCCCGATACCGATGACGTCGTTTGCGCCTCGTATCCTGGAGTACGAGGCAGCTGTTGCGGCGATGGCGGCCCGGCTTGCGAAGCCCCGGCGTGAGATTGGAGTCATCGGAGGTATTTTAGCCCGCTCGATTTCTTTCGGGGGCGCTGCCGGCAAAGCATGGGCGCGCCCCGGGCCTTTCGAGCCCGGCCAGCGTTCCGCGGCGTCCGCCGGGACGCCTCCCTTCTGTTGACCTCCCGGCTGCGGTCCCTAAGTCGGTCGATCAAGGCGTGGCGCTGGCGACTGTGGATGCCCTGAAGCGGCCGCGAAGCGATATGCGAGAATCACGTCTTGAAGCCAGCGGTAGCGTCCATATTGCTGATCGGTTGCTGCCTCGTGGCGGCCACGCGATTCGAGGATCCCAAGCCGCCCGAGCCGGCCTCCATCGAAGAGCGCGCCGCGGTCGAGCCGACAGCCCATCCCGGCGTAACGCTCCACGCACGGCCCGGACCCCTCGCGCCCGGGGCGGTGACCGAAGACTGGCCGGCTTTTCTCGGTCGCAGCGGACAGCCGGTCTCCGGCGAGACCAACCTCTTGCGCGAGTTCGGACCGGACGGGCCGAAGCTCTTGTGGGAGCTGTCCAAGGGCACCGGCTACAGTTCGCCATCGATCCAAGGCGACTACCTCGTATACCTCCACCGCTCGGGGAACGAAGAGGCCATCGAGTGTCTGCGGCCCGAAACAGGGGAGCGCTACTGGAGCTATCGGTACCCGACAGATTTCAGCGACCGCTATGGCTACAACAACGGCCCGCGCTCGAGTCCGGTCATCGATGGCGACCATGTGTACACCTACGGCGCGCAGGGGAAGCTGCACTGCCTCCGTCTCAAGACCGGCCAGGTCGTCTGGCGGCGCGACGTCGCCGCCGAGTTCAGGGTGCCCCAGGACTTCTTCGGGATCGCCACGACGCCGTTGATCGAAGGGGATCTGCTGATCTTGAACGTAGGCGCTCCGGGTGGTCCCGAGGTGGTTGCCTTCGACAAGTTGACGGGAGGCATGGCCTGGGGTGTCGGCGACCAGTGGGGGGCCAGCTATGCAACGCCCGTCATCGCCCCTGTCCATGGCGAGCGGCGGCTGTTCGTGCTCGGCGGCGGCGAGAGCAGGCCTCCGACCGGCGGACTTCTGTCAATCAACCCGCTCGACGGCGGGTTGGACTTCAGATTCCCCTGGCGCAGCCGCAGCTTCGAGTCTGTCAACGCATCGTGTCCGGTCGTGACCGGCAATCGGGTGCTTGTCTCGGCCACTTACCGTACCGGAGCGGCGCTGATCGAAGTGAAGTCCGACTGGACATTCGCCAAGCTCTGGGAGAACTCCGATTTCGACCTGCACTGGACGACCGCCGTCTATGATCAAGGCCACTACTACGCGTTCTCGGGCCGCAACGAGCCGGACGCAAAGCTGACGTGCGTCAACGCCAGCAGCGGGGAGACGGTTTGGAGCGAGTCTCTGGAGTGGCAGGAAACCGTGCAGGTGCAGGGAGAGGCGCGGGCCTTCCACGCGAGCCCCTTGCGGGGCAACCTGCTGAAGGTAGACGGCAGGTTCCTCGCACTTGGCGAGCACGGGCACCTGATGTGGCTGGATCTGTCTCCTGCGGGCCCGAAAATCTTGGACCGCGCCAGGCTGTTCCTGGCCCGCGAGACGTGGGCGCCGCCGGTCATCAGCCGCGGGCTGCTCTACGTGAGCCAGAACTCGCGTTCAATCGACCCGCCCGCCGGCCCGCGCTTGCTCTGCTTCGACCTGCGGGGCCGGTAACGGCCGCCGCGGCGAACCCTGCTGCAGCTGCCATCGGTTCGGCCCGGGCGGCCTGAACGCGGTTGTCACGGTTGCTCCGGCAACACTTCGAACAGCATTGCCGTGCGGTCGACGAACACCTTGCGCAGCCCCCAGCGACCCGGCTCGCCCGCCACGGCTCGGGCCTGCGGGAAGTAAGGGTCGCGCGGGTCCATGTTGACGACCACGTAATCGATACCGTGCTGTCGCAGCAGTGCCGCCGCAGATGCGTGCGCAGCGCCCGGGGAAACCTCGATTCCGACGAATTCAAAGGACTCCGGTCGCACCCGCTCCCAGCGGCCTGAGGGGGCCAGCACCGCGAACTCCAGCGTGGCCTGCGTGGCCGCGGCTCTCCTTGGATGCACCAGCTCGACACCGTCGACGACCACGCTCCGGTCGAAGCGGATCTCGAGTTCCATTCCTGATGCCGCCGGTTGTCGCGATGTCCACCGGGTGAACGGATTCCAGTCAATCAGCCGCTCTGCGTGCCACGGCAGAGGCTGCGCCTGCGCAATCCACTGCGGACTCGCGCGTACTGGGCGACCGTCGCTAAGGACGCGAAACTCCGAGGCCGACCAAGACGTGGCGTTGTGGTCGCGAGCCTGCTCCACGCGCACCCCGTGGACGGGGCGCGGTGTCCAAGTTGCGCGGACCGCGCTGTCTGGAATATGAGAGGGCTTCAGGGGAGCTAGCACTGCATCGGCCAGGTCTTGGTTCTCCAGCCCTTGGTAGGAAACAAGCAGTTCCGCATCGAAGTACGCTTCCGGCAGGTCGGTGAAGGACAGCACGCGCATCTCGTTGCCGCCAAGCTGGCCGATCCGGTCTGCCAGCATGAAGAACTTCACGTTTCTGGCTAGGTGCCACTTCTGAGGCTCCAGCCGGAGCGCCGCCCGCCACGGCAAGCCTTCCACGCTCCACAGGTCGGGGTGGTACCAGCGCGAGCGCTGGGCGGGCCATGACGTGACGCACTGACCGGCCAGCAAGAGCGCGACGATGCCGTGGCGCAGCCGGAGCGGCGCCATCTCCAACGCCATGCCAATGGCTAGCAGGGCGAACGGCAAGCTGGGGATCAGGAATCTCGCTCCGGCGTTGGCAAACCAAGGTGTCGCGCTGACCACGGCCGCAGCAAGCAGGGCGCGCGTCAGCGGTCTCTTCCAAGCGAGCAGGGCGATTGGCAGCAGGAGGATCATCCAGCCCAGCGAGCCGGCGTAGCGCTCCCCGAAGACTAGGTCGAACGGTGCTGCGAGCAGCTGTTCCCAGCGGTCGAATGGGCCCTGGCGATAAGAGCGCATCGCGAACTTGTAGGCCGCTTCCCACTCAACGCTGAAATACGGGTTGGGGAACCAGTTGTTGAAGAACGGCGCGAGGGGATTGCCCGTGAAAATCGCGTTCTTGACCAGCCAGGGCAGGCCGACAATAGCTGCCGGGACTCCCGTCCGTGCGAGCAGTCCCGCCGCCGATCTCGCCGAGCTTCCCTGGAACAGGCGGTGAAGCGCCGCTGCCAAGGCAGCGGTGACCGCGATCACGCCCGTGTACTTGATGGCGAACGAGAATCCGATCAGAACGCCGAGCACCACAAGCCATTGCCGCTCTCCATCGCGCCACCACAGCAGCAGCACGCAGAAGACCGCGAACAGAGCGAAGGCGAGGGCGCAGTCGTTGTAGGCAGAGGTCGCGTCCGGGATGACGACCGGGCACGTGAAGTAGACGACCGTGGCGAACGCGCCCGCAAGCTCGGCCCGAAACCTCTTGGCAAGGCATAGGATCCCGCCCGCCGTGGCGATCAGAAAAGACAAGTGGACGAGCTTTGCCGCTGATTCGCGCCCGATCGCGTAGGCGAACAGGTACAGCATCTCGGCCCCCTGCGAGAGCTGGGCGTAAACGTTGGTGGTGATCGCTTCGAAGCCGTGTGACCGGTAGTAGCGGTGCACGAGGCCGAGGTGATAGCCCATTGCATCCGTTCTGGTTTCCGGCGCAAGCGTGTGGACGACGTACAGAATGCCGTAGACAGCGGCTGGAACGTAGAGGAGCAGTCGCGCGAAGCCTGGCGCAGAGCCAGGCTCCAAAGCCAACGCCGGCCACTTCCAACGGCCCCAGCGGTACCAGGCCAGCGCAATTGCCGCGAACGCGCCCAGCGCAGTGGCGTCATAGAACCATCCGGCGGCGCAGAGAGCGAACACCAACGTGCTCAGCACCGCGGACCCGCAGCCGAATGCGAGCAGCCAGCCCTCCGCCGGCGTTAGCTTTCCGCGCAAGCCGCGCAGCTGGCCGATCGCTGTCCGGCCTGCGAGGCAGGCCGTTACAACAGCAAGCGTGCCTCCGGCCAGCACGCTTGCCAGTCGATCCAAGGCTTCGAAGAGCGTGGCTTCCATGTGGGTCCGCGACCAGTGCTTGACCAAGCATACGGACTTCGGCCAGGGCCCGCACGCCGAAGTGCGCGCAGCGTTCTATCGCGGCCGGAATCGGGCGCGACGGATTCCAGTGGCCTCTTCGCAGCGCACGGGACGCTCGGATGCCGGTGCCGACAGCGATCAGCGGGACCGTCGACTCTCATAGATCAACTCGCGCGCCTCGGGCCAGGTCTGCCCCTCGAGCGGGTCAGGGCTGTTCGGGTCGCCGACTCTCAGATCGGGGAGAGTGTACTGGTTCGGGATTGGAGGATCATCTAGCACGCGCCGTAGCCCATCCTCGACGACGGCGCGAAGTGAACGTCCCGTCTTTCGGGCGTGGCGCTTGGCTCGAATGAGGAGTTCATCGTGAATCTCGATTGTCGTCTTCATGGCTCATATTAAAGATAGAGGATGACATGCGATGTCATTGCGTCAGTGCAGCGCAAATGCTGCGGCGGCGGAACGCTTGAGCGTCCGCCCGAGCGGGAAAGCGCCATCTGCTGCATTTCCGGGATCCCAGAACGGGGCAGCATATGCGGAAGTTTGAAGAGTTGCTAGGAATCTGCGGGCGGCGCAGGCGAGACCTCCGAGGGCAATGCCATCCTGCGCGGGACCGAACGCGCACACCGTCGCGTCCGTGTCACGGTCAGCCCTCATCGTGCCTGCCGTAGCCTCAGGGGCTTAACGGCGTACTTGAGAATGCACCACAGAGCCCAGACCCCGTCTCTGGGGCGGATCTTCTTGCCTTGCTCGTAGGTCCTGCCGTGGTACGAGATCCCTACTTCGTAGACGCGCGCCCCGGCCTTGGCGATCTTCGCGGTGATCTCCGGTTCGAAGCCGAACCGATCCTCCTCCAAGACGATGGACTGCAGCAGTTCCCGACGAAAGACCTTGTAGCACGACTCCATATCGGTCAGGTTCAGGTCCGTCGCCAAGTTCGATAGCAGGGTCAGCAGGCGGTTTCCCAGATAGTGCCGGAAGTACAGGACGCGGTGCTCGCTGGAGGTCAGGAAGCGCGAGCCGTACACGGCGTCCGCCCTGCCTTCCAATAGCGGGTTGAGCAGTTTGGGGTAGTCAGCGGGGTCGTATTCCAAGTCTGCGTCTTGAACGATGACGAAATCCCCCGTCGCTGCCTCGAATCCTGTCCGCAAGGCCCGGCCCTTGCCCTGATTGCGATCATGCCGGAGCAAAGTGACGTTGTCAGCGCTGGCAGCGATCCTCGCCGCAACTTCCGCCGAGCCGTCCGTCGAAGCGTCGTCGACGATGATGATCTCGGCCGGAACTTCCACGGCCTGAACGCGAGCGACGACCTCTTGCAAGGTGCCGGCTTCGTTATACGTGGGGATGACCACCGTCAGCGTTGCGGGCAAACCGGGTCGACTCCTTGCCGGGCGACGCGAGCGTCTAGGCCCGAGATCGCCTCAGACGCCAAGTATGCAACAGTCCGGAAAATCGTTGGTCTGCCAAGAACGAGCGGATTGGCAGCTGCGGGGGTGGAGGCCCGCCGCAGCCTCGGCGAATGGGGCGTAGCGTAGGATGGATTCGTTGTCGGACGAACCCAAGCGCGCGCGAAATCCGACCGGCCGAGTGTATCTGGTGGGTGCCGGGCCGGGCGATCCGGACCTGCTCACGCTTCGCGCGCACGAGCTCTTGCGGGCAGCCGACCTCGTCCTCTACGACAATCTCGCCTCGCCCGAGGTGCTGGAACACGCATCTCCCTCAGCGCAGCGCCGCTACGTGGGCAAGAAGCGTGCCGAGCACGCCTGCACCCAAGCCGAGATCAACGGCTTGATGGTCGCCGCCGCTCGCGACGGCAAGGTCGTGGTTCGGCTCAAGGGCGGCGATCCGTATGTGTTCGGCCGCGGCGGGGAAGAGGCCCTCGGCCTGGCGCGCGCCGGGATTCCGTTCGAAGTTGTTCCCGGAGTGACTTCTGCGCTCGGAGCGGCGGCCTACGCCGGCATGCCGCTGACACACCGGGACCACACGCAGGCTGTCACGCTGGTGACGGGGCACGACGTCGACCAGATCGATTGGCCGTCTCTGGCCGGCCGCCAGACGCTGGTGGTCTTCATGGGCCTGACGTCCGTTCCCGCGATCGCCAAGCGGCTGATCGGTGGCGGGATGCCCGCGGACACTCCGGCCGCGGCGATCCGCTGGGTGACGCGAGGAGACCAGAGGGTCGTGACGGCCTCGATCGCCGACCTGCCAATGGCGATCCGGCGGGAGGGCCTGCGCCCGCCCGCCCTCGTGGTCATTGGCGACATTGTGGGCCTGCGCGACGAAATCGACTGGTTCGACAAGCTGCCCCTCCGGGGCAAGTCGGTGGTCGTCACCAGAGCTGCATCGCAGGCGGCGTCTTTCTGCGGTGCCTTGCGCCGGCTGGGGGCGCGGGTGATTCCGATTCCCGCAATCGCCTTCGAGCGGCCTTCGAGCTGGGCTCCGGCCGACGCTGCAATTGGCGGGCTAGAACGCTACGACTGGGCGATTTTCACCAGCGTCAATGGCGTGCATCACTTCTTGGAGCGTCTGGACGCAAGCCCGCGGGATCTCCGCCACTTGCCGAAGCGAATCGCCGCGATCGGCTCGGCCACGGCCGACCGCTTGCGGGCGTTGCATCTCAAGGTTGAGCTCGTGCCGGACCAGTTCGTAGCGGAGGCCTTGGCGGACGCGTTTCTCGAACGCGACATGCGCGGCAGCCGCGTGCTCCTGCCGCGAGCCGAGGAGGCGCGCAGCGTGCTGCCGGAGCAACTGGCTGCGATGGGGGCGGAGATCGACGTGGTTCCCGTCTACCGCACGGTCGTGCCGGAGGCGTCGCGTAAATTGGCCGAGCGCGCTTGGTCTGCCGATTCCGTGCCGGACTGGGTCACTCTGACAAGCTCTTCGACGGCCCGCATGCTGGCGCAAATGGTGCCGCTAGATCGCCTGAAACGTTCCAAGCTGGCCTCCATCGGGCCGGTTACATCAGCCACTGTCCGGGAATTGGGCCTGCCGATCGCCGTCGAGGCGGAACGATTCACGACCGACGGCTTGGCCGAGGCGCTGTGCATCGCTGTCACAGGCGCGATACGGTGATAATATGCGTAGGTCGCCATGAGGTACGTGCAGGCAGGCGAGCAGCAGCTGGTCGTGCTCGAGCCAGAGCACGACACGCTCCGGCAACTCGTGCAGCAGGCCGGCTTCACGGCCAACATCACCAAAGAGGCGCGTCGCGTGACAATCGAAGTCAGCGCCCTCGAACCGTCGGGCCCGCTGCTGTTGTTCGATGCCGGCGACCCCGCCAACCTAGGCTGGTTCTCCCGCTGTCAGTTCTATGTCGATTCACTGTCGGGCGTGGTCCTGCAGACGCCCTTGGTCATTTCCAATTGCCATAGCGGCAGCGAGGTCGACCGCGAGCGCCTGCGCATTTCGATGGCCACCGAGGTTCCGGCTGGCTTCAGGCTGGCCGGCAAGAAGAGCCTGAGCGAGCAGGTGGTCTACGCGTTGCTGTTCAACCTGCTGACGGCCCTGCGGGACACGGGCGTCGCGCTTTGCGGCAGCGCGGGCCTGCAGCCGCTCGCAGGCGCCGCCCGCCGGGCGCGGCCGGCCAGGGACCGGGCTACCAGGGCCACCAAGCGCTGAGCTGCTGCTCGAGCGTTCTGCGGATCTCGGCGTGTTCGCTCGAGCCAGCTAGGTTTGCTCGCTCGCGCGGGCGGGCATCGGCCAGCCGGTAAAGCTCCGGCGGTTCGGTTTCGTTCTGGATGTACTTCCACTCCTGTGTTCGCACCATCTTGGTCCGATGGCTCGGCTCCATGGTCGGTCGCAGGACTTGGGTGTGGCGCGGAACCCCGTCCTCGTCGTCCGGGGCGAGATTCGGCGGCAGCACGTCCGGGGCCAGATCCCCGTAGGCAGCCGATGTGAACAGTGCCGGGCGGCCCGGTGCCGCCCCCAGCACGGATTCCGCGACAGACTCGCCGGAGGCATCCTCGGGGCGCTCGCCGCCGGTCAGCTCGGCCAGGGTAGGGAACAGGTCGGCGGACTGGGCCAGGGCGTCCGTCCGCGCCCCCGCCGGAATGCGGCCCGGCGCCCACCACAGCAGCGGCACGTGCAGCAGGGCGTCGTACAGGAACATGCCCTTGCGGACCATTCCGTAGTCCCCCATGAAGTCGCCGTGGTCGGCAGTCAGAATGACGATCGTGTTTTCGGCGAGCCCGTTGGCCTCCAACGCCCCGAGCAGCCGACCGAGCGGACGGTCCACGCCCCACTCGACCTGAGCGTAGTAGTAGCGCATGGTCTCGGCCAAGTCCTCGCGATCCAGCTCGCCGAACCCCATGGCCCGGGCGTAGCGCCCGAGGCGGGCGCTCAGCGCCGCCGGGTCGGTACGTTCCGGCATGACCATGTCGCTGGAGTCGTATCTGGAGGCGTAGCGCGCCGGAGCCATGTAAGGCGGGTGCGGATCGAAGTAGCTCACGTGTAGGAAGAACGGATCGCTGCCTGCCTGTCCCAAGAACTTGATGGCCGACTCGGTGTTGATGTGCGGGTAGCAGTCCTCCTCCGGCCAGTACACGGCCGAGTGCCAGTGCGGCGGCACGAAGCCGTTGTAGGCGCGGAACGGCTCCCGGTCGCGGATATCGGCGTAGTCGAGTTCGGCGAGGGCTTCGTCCGTGAACGTGTGGTTCTTGCCCACCCAGGCCGTTTGGTAGCCGCGCCGGGCGAAGTGCTCGAGCATCGACCCCTTCCAGGCCAACTTGTCGCCATCCCGATTCGTCAGCGAGCCGTGCTCGTGGGGGTCCTGGCCGGAAAAGCAAGACTTCCGCGTCGGAACGCACACCGGCCCGCTGGCAAATCCGTTGCGGAACAGCATGCCCTCCCGCGCCATGCGGTCGAGATTCGGGGTCCGCACGTTCGGATGGCCCACGGTGCCCATGCAGTCGCCGCGCATTTGGTCCACCGTGACAAAGAGCACGTTGGTCGGAGCGTCGGCGGCCCGGCCGGCGTGAAAGGCGGTGGATCCGGCGGACAACAGCAGGGATTGGGCGAATCTACGGCGGCTAATGCTCATAGCGGGGCCAGTATGCCAAATTGCGAAGCGCCTGCTTACCGCCGTCGCCGGAGCCGGCCCGCCGAACCTCTCGCATAATGGAACTTGGGGCGAAGCAGCCCGTTGCTTCCGCACCTGCGCAATGCAGTCCCGCTTCGATCGCATACGCCTGCTCAACGAGTGCCTGGCAGAGCGCATCCTCGTGCTTGACGGGGCGATGGGCACTGGGCTCCAGGAAGCGAGGCTCACTGCCGAGGACTTTGGCGGCGCCGCCCTGGAGGGCTGCAACGAGAACCTCGTGCTGACCCGGCCGGACGTTGTACGGAAGATCCACACGGGCTATTGCGAGGCCGGCGCGGACATCATCGAAACCAACACGTTCGGCGCGCTGGATATCGTGCTTGCCGAGTACGGGCTCCAAGACGACGTTGCTCGCATCAATGCAGAGGCCGGCCGCTTGGCTCGGGAAGTGGCCGATGCTTTCTCCACAAGTGGCAAGCCGCGCTTCGTCGCGGGTGCCATGGGGCCCTCGACCAAGTCGATCACGGTCACGGGCGGAGTGACCTTCGCCGAACTCGTGTCTGCCTACCGGGACCAGTCTCTCGCTCTGGCCGACTATGCGGACCTGCTCATCCTGGAGACCTGCCAGGATACCCGCAACGTCAAGGCCGCGCTTATCGGCATCGGACAGGCTTTGCGCCAGTACGGCCTGCGAATCCCGGTGATCGTTTCGGGCACCATCGAGCCCACCGGGTCGATGCTGGCCGGGCAGAGCGCCGAAGCCCTGGCGGTGTCGCTGGAGCACGCGGAGCTGCTCGGCATCGGACTCAACTGCGCCACGGGTCCGGAATACATGACGGACCATATCCGAACGATCCACGAGACGGTGACTTCGCACGTGTCGTGCTACCCCAACGCAGGCCTGCCCGACGAAGACGGCTTGTACGGCGAGACGCCCGATTCGCTGGCCTCGGTGCTGGAGCGCTTCGCGCGGAACGGCTGGCTGAACATGGTCGGCGGCTGCTGCGGCACGACTCCCGCGCATATCCGCTCGATTGCTCAGATGGCGCTCGGATATGCCCCGCGCCGCCACAGGCCGGCTAGGGGCACGAAGTTTACCGGCATCGACGTGGTGGAAGCGTGCGAGGACAACCGCCCCCTGCTGGTGGGCGAGCGGACCAACATCGTGGGATCGCGCCGCTTCAAGCGGCTGATTTCCGAAGAGCGCTTCGAACAGGCCTCCGAGATCGCTCGCGCGCAAGTGCGCGGCGGTGCCCAGGTCATTGATGTCAACCTCGAGAATCCAGACCGCGACGAGCTGGCGGACATCGATTCCTTCTACGGGCTGCTGATCAATAAGATCAAGGCTCCGATCATGATCGACAGCACCAATCCGGCCGCGGTCGAGCGCGCCCTGACGTATTGCCAAGGCAAGGCTATCGTGAACTCGATCAACTTCGAGAACGGGGAGGAGCGCTTCGACCAGGTCGTGCCCCTGCTCCGCCGCTACGGCGCTGCCGTGGTCGTGGGCACGATCGACGAGGATCCCGAGCAGGCCCAGGCGATCACGCGAGAGCGCAAACTGGCCATCGCCGAGCGGGCCCACGGCTTGCTCACCGGAAAATGGCAGCTTGCCGAAGAGGATCTGGTATTCGATTCGCTGGTGTTCCCGTGCGGCACGGGCGATGCCAACTACATCGGCAGCGCCGTGGAGACCATCGAGTCTCTGCGGCTGATCAAGTCCCGGCTGCCCCGCGTGAAGACGCTGCTCGGGGTGAGCAATGTCAGCTTCGGCCTGCCTCCAGCGGCCCGCGAAGTCGTTAACGCCGTGTTCTTGCACCATGCCACGAAGGCCGGGCTCGACCTAGCGATCGTGAACACGGAGAAGCTGCGCCGCTTTGCCTCGATCACCCCGGAAGAGCTGCGGCTGGTCGATGGGCTGTTGCAAAACCTGCCGTGCGATGGCATCGACGCACCCCAGGACCACCGGCTTCAGACCCCGGAGCAAAGGGAGGCCCTGAACCAGCTCCACATCGCGAAGGTCACGGAGCACTTCCGCGGGGCCGTCCAGGATCGCGGGCCGAAAGTGCAGGACCTGCCGCTGGACGAACGCCTGGCGAGATACGTCGTCGACGGTACCAAGGAAGGGCTGTTCGCCGACCTCGACCAAAAGCTCGCCGAGAACGTGGCGCCCCTCGAAATCGTCAACGGACCGCTGATGGAAGGCATGAAGCGGGTGGGGCGGCTATTCAACAACAACGAGCTGATCGTGGCCGAAGTCCTGCAGTCCGCGGAAGCGATGAAGGCGGCGGTGGACCACCTTGAGCCGCACATGGAGAAGACCGCCGATGCCAACAAGGGCAAGATCGTCCTGGCCACGGTCAAGGGCGATGTCCACGACATCGGCAAGAATCTGGTCGACATCATCCTCTCCAACAACGGCTACACCGTGCTGAACCTAGGCATCAAGGTGCCTCCGGAAGAGCTGATCAATGCGTTCCGGGAACACCAACCCGATGCCATCGGCCTGTCCGGCCTGTTGGTCAAGAGCGCCCAGCAGATGGTAGTCACGGCCCAAGACCTGCGCTCGGCCGGCGTGCGCGTTCCGCTGTTGGTGGGCGGTGCCGCCCTGAGCGCGAACTTCACGCGCAAGCGGATCGCCCCTTCCTACGGCGACCTGACGTGCTATGCCAAGGACGCCATGAGCGGCCTGGCCCTGCTCGACCGGGCGCTGGACCCCGCGGCAAGAGCCGACCTCGAGGCCGAGCACGCTCCGATCCGGGACGATGCCCTCCGCGACCAGCGAGAGGCCGCCTCCGCGAGGGCCGCGCGCAGCTCGCGGGTGCGGGCGGACGTGCCGCCCCTGAAATGTCCCTACGGCGCGCGCATGTGCGAAGACATTCCCCACCTGCGCGAGCTGTGGCAGTACGTCAATCCCGCCATGCTCTATTCGCGGCACCTTGGGTTCAAGGGCAACTTCAAGCGGGCGCTGGCCGACCGCGACGAGAAGGCGCTAGCGCTGCACGCGGCCGTGGAGGATACCAAGGCCGAAGCCGAGCGCTACATGAGGGCACGGGCCATCTGGCGTTTCTTGGACGCGCAATCCCACGGAAACTCGATCCGGCTGTTCGAACCTGGCAGCGATGTGCTGCTGCACGAATTCTCGTTCCCGCGACAGCGTCGCGCCGACGGTCTGAGCCTGGCGGACTTTATCGCCCGCCCCAATGGCTACCGGGATTCGGTGGCCCTGTTTTGCGTGACGGCAGGAGAGGGCATCCGTGACCGATCCGAAATCTACCGCGACCGCGGGGAGTACTTCCGATCGCACGCGATCCAAGCCTTGGCCATCGAAACGGCCGAGGCCTGTGCGGAATGGGTCCATCGCCGCATCCGCGAGGATTGGGGCTTCGCCGATCCGGCAGACATGACCATGGAGGATCGGTTTCGCTCGAAGTATCGCGGCCGGCGCTACAGCTTCGGCTATCCGGCCTGTCCGAACCTAGAAGACCAGCGCGGGCTGTTCAAGCTGCTCGATCCGTCCGAGATCGGCGTGACATTGACCGATGGCGACATGATGGATCCCGAGGCCAGCGTCAGCGCCGTGGTCTTCCAGCACCCCGATTGCATCTACTTCGATGTGAAGTCCTAGGCTCGGCTAGCGACCCTGTCCGCAAGAATCAGGGGGCTGGCGGACTCCAGATCGTGGCGCCGATGTAGCGTTCCGGCCCGCTCGCTTCATCGGTGAAGTAGTACACCGAGACGACCTTGCCATCGGGCCGCTCGATCGACCGCACGTACCCGATGTCGCGGCTGGCGCCGTCCTCGCGCAGCGCGATGTCCCCGCTCCAAGTCCTGCCGTTGTCGCCGGAGAGTCGCGCCCGGATGCTGTACGGCTCTGCCCGGTATCCGTAGACCAGGCAGATGCGGCCGTCCTGCAATCGGATCATCGAGGGAGGATTGCCCACCCCGGTGTCGGGGACGGCTTCGCCGAGGTATTCCCAGTTTGCGCCGTCATCGGCGGAAAGGTACGCGCCGATCCACCGTCTCGTGTCGTCGCGCATGCGCACCGTGACCAATATCTCGGTATCGGAGAGCCGCACCGAGGCTGGCATGATCGAGAAGCCCGCTTCCGGCTCGGGTCCGATCCAGCCCAGCAGGTTCCATGTCGCGCCGCCGTCCGTGGTGCGCACGCACAGCGGCCGCCCCTCCTTGCCGTTGGACTTGGCAGCGGTGATGAACAGGGTGCATTGGTCCTTGCTGTCGACGATATAGTCGGTGCGCGGCGCGATGCCGGGCGAGTCGAAGGCCGGCAGCTGGAATGGCCCGTCCCAAGTGCGCCCGCGGTCGTAGGAGTGAAAGACGCGCCCGACACCGGCGTGGATGCTGTTGGTGCGGACCGTAAGGGCGAAGTCCGGGTGCGTGAAATCGATTCCCCCCGCGCTGTCGCGGAGTTCCGGGATGGTGACGCCCGGACGCGTCACGCCGTGCAGGTACCCGCCCTCGGTCAACAGATAGCCTTCGGCGCCCGGATCTTCGACTGTCCAGGTCTGGCCGCCGTCAGTGCTGCGCGCCAACATGGGGATCTCGGGCATTTCGCGGTCGATGTGGTGGCTGTCGCCGAGGTCCTTGTACCAACCCTTGCCGAAACCGACGAGGATCTCGTCCCCCCAGCTCCAGATGCCGTGGTTGGCAGGCCAGCCGCCGAACATGCCCTGCTCGAAGTAGACCTTGACATGGCGAGCCTCCGTCGCGCCGGGCGGGTCCCCTGCGGCCGGACCTGAGGCCGGCGGCCCGGAGCAACCCACCAGAAGAAGTGTGACAAGCAGCAAGATCGCAGCAGTGCGTTGGATCACCCGATTCTCCTTGATCGCCGACGGGCACGGCCCGCGCCGACGGCACCGTCGCGGGCACTCGCTAGTGTATCCCACGGCTCCCGCACCGTACTTGGAGAAGCGCAGCAGGCCGGCTGGTAAAATTCCCCTACATGACCCTGCGAATACTCCCGCTTGCGGCGCTGCTGGCAGTAGGCCTGTCGGCCCAGACCAAGCTCCTTCGATATCCCGACATCCACGGCGATCGCGTTGCGTTCGTGTACGCCGGCGACCTCTGGACCGCGTCGAGCCAAGGCGGCCGGGCAGTCCGGCTGACTGCCCATCCGGGCCTTGAGCTGTTTCCCAAGTTCTCGCCCGACGGCAGGTGGATCGCCTTCACGGGGCAGTACGACGGCGACGAGCAGGTCTACGTGGTTCCGGCTGACGGCGGCGAACCGCGACAGCTGACCTACTACCCCGCTCGCGGCCCGCTGGCGCCGCGCTGGGGCTACGACCACCATGTGTACGGCTGGACCCCCGACGGAGCGGCCGTGCTGTTCCGTTCAACTCGCGACTATTGGGGAGCCAAGGACGGCCGCCTTTACACAGTGCCGCTGGAGGGCGGGCTGCCGTCGGCTCTGGCGATGCCGGTATCCGGCGCGGGGGACATTTCCTCGGACGGCAAGCGCGTGGCGTATGCTCCGCTATTCCGGGATTTCCGCGCTTGGAAGCGCTACCAGGGCGGCTGGGCCCAAGACCTGTACATCTTCGACTTGGACAGCGGCACCGCCGAGCAGATCACCGACCATGTCCGCAGCGAGCGCGACCCGATGTGGATCGGCGGTGACGTGTACTTCGCCTCCGACAGCGATGGCACGCTCAATCTGTACCGCTATTCCACCAAGACCAAGCAGACGCGGCAGCTCACTCGCGAAAAGGTCTGGGACGTGCGCTGGCCATCTAGCGACTCGCGCGGACGCATTGTCTACGAGCTCAACGGGGAACTGCGCGTCTGCGACACCAAGGCCGGCAAGTCCCGTGCGATCTCGATCAGCGTTCCCAGCGACGGCGTCGCGAGGCGGCCGAGACGCGTCTCGGCGGCCGGCAACATCGAGGACTATTCGCTGAGCCCGAAAGGCAAGCGCGCCGTCTTCAGCGCGCGCGGCGACATCTTCACGGTTCCGGCCGAAAAGGGCCCGACCCGGAACCTCACCAAGTCGTCCGCCGCGCATGATCGCTCGCCGAGCTGGTCGCCGGACGGCAAGCGAATCGCGTTCGTGTCGGACATGTCAGGTGAACAGCAGGTCCATGTCATCGACCACATGGGCGGCAGCTCGGAGCAGCTGACGGAGAGGACAAGCGGTCGGCTGTACCGATTGGTGTGGTCTCCGGACTCCAAGCAGATCGTGTTCTCCGACCAGCTGGGCAAGGTGTACGTGCTCGACGTGGCGACGAGGCAGGCCAAGGAAATCGCGGACGAGCCGCGGGGTAGGATCACCGATTACGAGTGGTCGCCGCGCGGGGGCTACCTGGCGTTCACTGTCAGCGTGGCTTCCCGTGTCAACTCGATCTTCATTTGGGATGCCGCCGCCGACAAGCTGCACCAAGTTGGAGGTGCGATGTTCGAGGAATTCCTCCCTGTCTGGGGGAAGAAGGGAGATTTCCTGTACTTTCTCAGCGACCGCGAGTTCTCGCCGCTGATCTCGACCACGGAGTGGAACTTCGCGACGAACCGCCAGACCGGAATCTTCGCCCTCGCATTGCGCAAGGATGTTGCGCATCCGTTCCCGCCGCAGAGCGACGAGGCCGAACTCGACGAGGAAGAAGCCGACGATGACGGCGACGAGTCAGGCGAGAGCGGCGAGACGGAATCCGCCGCCGAAGACGGAGACGAGCCGGAAGAAGAAGGGCCCCTCCAGATTGATTTCGACGGACTCGGCGACCGTGTCGCCCGCCTGCCGCTGCCCGCGGACAACTATCGCGCCCTGGCGGCTGTTGAAGGGTCCTTGCTCGTGCTGCAGGACGGGCCGTTCTACTACGGGCGGAGTTCGGGCGTTGAGGCGAAGGTCAAGATCTTCGACCTCGAGAAGCGCGAGTTCAAGACAGTCACCGAGGCTGGCGGCTTCGCGCTCTCGGCTGACGGCAAGAAGCTGTTGGTCCGCAAGGGGGCGGGCTTCAGGCTGGTGGAGGCCAAGCCCGACGCCAAGGATGCCAAGACCATCTCCACTCGCGGGATGGAACTCGACTTGGTGCCGAGCGAGGAGTGGACGACCATCTTCAACGAGGTCTGGCGGAGGTATCGAGACTTCTTCTACGTCGAGAACATGCACGGCTACGATTGGCCGGCCCTGCGCGAGCGGTATCGGCCGTGGCTGGCGCATGTCAAGCACCGCTCGGACCTCAACTACGTGATCGGCGAGATGATCGCCGAACTGAATGTCGGGCATGCCTACATCTCCGGCGGAGACTACGAGACTCCCGACCGCCCGAGGGTCGCGTTGCCAGGGGCGGAGTTCGAACTGGACCCGGGCAGCGGCCGCTACCGGATCTCCCGCATCTTGGGCGGTCAAAACGAGGAAGACGAGTACCGCGCTCCTCTGACCGAGATCGGCGTGGATGCGGAGGTCGGGGATTACGTGCTCGCCATTGATGGCGACGAGCTGCGGGCCGGCACGAACCCGTACCGCCTGCTCCGCCACAAGGCGTCAAGGCCGGTGGAGCTGACGCTGAGCGACACGCCCGACTCCGACGGCGCGCGCAAAGTGTCGTACCGTCCCATCACGGACGAGTCCAACCTGCGCTACTTGGGCTGGGTGGAGGCCAACCGCGAGGCAGTCTCGGATGCCACCGACGGCAAGGTGGGCTACCTGCACGTGCCTGACATGAGCTCGCGCGGCATCAGCGAGTTCATCAAGTGGTACTATCCGCAGCTCCGCAAGGAGGGCTTGATCGTGGACGTGCGCGGCAACGGGGGCGGAAACGTATCGCAGATGTTGATCGAGCGGCTCCGCCGCGAACTGCTCGGCACGCGCTTCTCGCGCACGATCGATGATTTCCGCACGTATCCGGGCGAGGTGTTTCTCGGGCACCTGGTTTGCCTGGTGAGCGAGAATTCCGCCTCGGATGGCGACATTTTCGCGGCGCGGTTCAAGCAGGCGGGCCTCGGTCCGCTGATCGGCAAGCGATCTTGGGGCGGAGTGATCGGCATTACCTCGCACGGCCCCTTGATGGACGGCGGGGACGTGCGCGTGCCGGAGTTCGCGACCAATGCGGTGGACGGCTCTTGGATCATCGAGGGACACGGCGTCGATCCCGACATCGTCGTGGCCAACGATCCCGAGGCCGTCATCGCGGGCCGAGACCAGCAGTTGGAACGGGGCATCGAAGAGGTGCAGCGAAAGATTCGCGAGGAGCCGCGGCCACTGCCTCGGCGACCGGAAGATCCCGTGAGGGTCCCCTAGATTCCTTGTCTAAGCGTAGCGTTTACGGATGAGTCAAGTTCACGCGGCGATCGGCTGGCCCTCCCAGAGGCGGTCGATCTCGCGATCGAAGCGCTGCAGAGCCTTCTGCAGGGGCGTGGGGTCGGAACTGCCGGT
>JAJDTX010000106.1 GCA_022826925.1 Bryobacterales bacterium | reverse complement strand
ACCGGCAGTTCCGACCCCACGCCCCTGCAGAAGGCTCTGCAGCGCTTCGATCGCGAGATCGACCGCCTCTGGGAGGGCCAGCCGATCGCCGCGTGAACTTGACTCATCCGTAAACGCTACGCTTAGACAAGGAATCTAGGGTTGCGACCAGCACCACCGCGACGACGCAGCTGCCGACGGCTCTGGAAAGCAGGCCCGATTCGAGGCGGGTCTTCCCGAGGATTCTCTCGATGCGTCCGCCAAGCGATACGCCTCGCGCCATCGAGGTGATCGGTAATGTCCGGATTCCACGCCAGTCCCTGGCGATTTCCAGCAAAGCCTGTGCATAGCCCTCTCGATCCCCAGAGACCAAGACTGCGTGGTCGTCGCAGGCGGCCTCCGCCAGCACCCTCAGGCGGCGCTTCAGCATGTAACTGAGCGGATGGAACCAGAACACCGAGGCGACAACCGCGGCGAGCGCTTCCACGATGCCGTCGCGCCGGAAGACATGCGTCAGTTCGTGCAAGAGCACCGCCTCGAGCTTTTTGAGACTCCAATTGGACCACTCGCCCGGCAGCACGATTGCGGGCCTCAGTGCTCCGTAGGCAAACGGCCCTCCGGCACCTTGGATCGCGAGCAGCCGAGGTGGTTTCCTGCCCGGGGCCGCACGAAGAGACACCCTCGCTAGCGACTCCAGCGCGGGCCACTCCAGGGATTCGGCCTGGCGGAGCAAACGCCGAACGCGACACCGAGCTATCAGGTGACGCGCGAGCAGGACCACCGTGCCGAACACGAACAGCAGCCCACAGATGCCTCGCCAGTTGCTCGCCGGCATCCCAGCCGATGAATGGGTCAAGCTCTCAGCTTGGGCAATGAGCGGCGTCTCAAACACGGGAATCGCGGACTCAAGAGCTACACCCGGAGAGAGTCCGGAACCGGAGCCTACGAGACCCGGCAAGAGCAGCAGCAGCATCCCTAGAAGAACGGCCGTCCACGCTCCGTGCTGGACTGCCGGCCGCCGCGGGCCAACTGACCGCAGGACGAGCCACGTGGCTAGAGCCAGCACGATTGCTCGTACCGAAGACCCGAGCAACGCATCGAAGACCCCACTTCCGAATTCAAGCGCAATGGTTGCAGTCATGACTTCCTCCCTTTTGCCTCGCGAGACGTCGCGATCCGCCTTGCCAACATCTCGAGCTCGGCGGAATCGATCACGTCGCCGTCAACCATTCCGATGAGCAGTTGTTCGACCGAACCGTCACAGAGTCTGTCGACGATCTTCCTTACCGCTCGGGCGGCAACGCTGCGGCCTGCATCTACCGGGCGGTACCGATAAGTCCTACCCTCGACGCAGTGCGTCACATAGCCCTTGTTTTCCAGCCGTCTCAACACCGTTCGCACGGTGGAGTCCTTCATTGGATGGCGGTCAATGAAGAACGTGCGCACGTCTTCGGCGGTTGCCGGCCCTTCGGACCAGAGGAATCCCATCACGAGCTCTTCCAGTCCGCTAAGGCGATTCCAACTGTTACTATCCATAACGTTACATATTGTAACGTTAGGTCGTCGGTGAGTCAACCCCCTTTCGGCAGAATTCTTCAGCAGTTGAAATCAGGTGCTTTGGCGTGGGCGCTAACGCGAACGCCAACGACGCTCGTGCGGCCATCGTTCCGGCGAATCACGAACTATAATGCGTAGTCTGGCGCTCGGTTCTCCCCAGACTCAGTACCGCTCTGCGGTCGCAGTGACCGACCGCAATGCCTTGCGCTCGATAGCCCGCGCATTCCTACCGATCCTTGCTTTGGCGATTGCGCCGGCGCGTGCAGATAAAGCCTCGTTCGGGGAGGATATCCTGCCGATTCTGGAACGTAAGTGCGTGGTGTGCCACCACGGCGACGGGGCGCAGAACGGATTGCGCCTCGGCAGCACCGCGGGACTGATCGCTGGCGGCAAGAGCGGCCCAGCCGTCATTCCCCGCGATCCCGAAAGCAGCCTGCTGCTGGCCAAGGTGGGTGGCCAAAAGCCCGAAATGCCCCCGGCTGGGCAACCGCTCACCAGCGCTGAGATTGCGTTGATTCGGGACTGGATCTCCTCGGGAGCTCCCGATGATGCTAACGGACCCGCGGAGGACTCGGAGCGCACTTGGTGGTCGTTGCGACCGTTCCGCGTCGAAGACGAGCCCGCGCCAGCGAGCCTCTGGGAACGGAACGCCATCGATGGCTTCCTGCTCCGCGCCATGGAGTCGCAGGGACTGGAGCCATCCGACCCATCGGATAGGAAAACTTTAATAAGAAGGCTAAGCTTCGGCCTGACCGGACTTCCTCCCGAAGCGGCGGAAGTGGAGTCGTTCGTCAACGACCCCGACCCCGAAGCCTATGCCAGGTTGGTTGACCGCCTGCTCGCATCGCCCACCTACGGCGAGCGCTGGGGGCGGCACTGGTTGGACGTGGCGCGTTTCGGGGAGAGCAACGGCTATGAACAGAACCATCTGCGCGACAACGCTTGGCCGTACCGGGACTGGGTCATTCGCTCCTTCAACGAGGACAAGCCCTTCAACCGCATGATCTTGGAGCAACTGGCGGGCGACCAGCTGGCCCCGGACGATCTCGATACTCAAGCGGGAACGGGATTCCTGGTGGCTGGCCCGCACGATACGGTCGGCATCAAGAACCCTGCCGGGGAAGCCCAGAAGCGCGCCAATCACCTCGACGATATGATCATGGGGACCGCGTCTGCGTTTCTCGGCCTGACCGTCCATTGCGCACGCTGCCACGACCACAAGTTCGATCCGATCAGCAACGAGGACTACTACCGCATGCAAGCGGTATTCGCGGGCGTGTCGCACGGTGATCGCACTTGGGACGATCCGGCAAGAGTGGCGGATTTCGCAGCTGCCAGCGAGCGCCTTAACAACCAGATCAACGACGCAAGCGCTGGACTCGAAGCCCTGCGCAAGGCTGTCGCGGGGCGCGTCGACGCCAGCCGCGAAACCATTCTTCGTCGATATCGGCCGCGAGTCGACCAATCCGGCACCGAAGAGACCTTCGACCCCGTTGCGGCGAAATTCGTGCGGATGCGGGTCGACCGCGCTACCGGCAACCGCAACCGCGTGGACCTGGATGAGTTCGCGATCTTCGCCGCCAACGACTCCGACCGCAATGTCGCGCTCGACGGAAAGGCAACTGTGAGCGGGACGCGGGTCGATTCTGCCAGCCCCGACACCTACGCTCCAGCCAACCTCATCGACGGCAAGCACGACAGGCGCTGGATTTCGACCAACGCCATGCCGGCCTGGATTCAGATCGAACTGGCACAGACCGAACGGATCGACCGGATCGAGTGGTCCTCGGACCGCTTGGGCGGCTTTGGCGGGCGGTTCGGACCTCCGCAGCCGGAGGAGTACGAAATCTCGGTGTCATTGGACGGAGATTTGTGGAGTACAGTCGCTTCGTCCGAGGGCCGCCTGCCCTTTTCGGAGGCCGACCAAGAGCGCCTGCTGTTGCATGCCGTGTTCGACTCCGGAGAGAGGCTCCGCTGGGACCGGCTTGAAGCAGCACAAAGAGAGGCGAAACGGGCCCTCGCAAGGCTCCCCAAGCCCCAGCAAGCGTTCTTGGGCCGGTTCCAGCAGCCGGAAGAGCCCTCCTTCTTGATGGTGCGCGGAGATCCCATGAACAAGGGTCCGGAAGTCGCACCTGGGAGCCTAAGCACGCTTTCGGGCCTGCTGGCGGAATTCGAACTGGACCCGGACGCGCCCGAGGCGGAGCGGCGCTTGGCGCTGGCCAAGTGGATCGCTTCAGACGACAACGCCCTCGCCGCACGGGTCATCGTGAATCGAGTGTGGATGCACCACTTCGGGCAGCCGTTCCTGCGCAACCCCAGTGATTTCGGCGTGAACGGAGGCATGCCATCGCATCCCGAACTGCTGGACTGGCTCGCCCATCGCTTGATCCACACCCACGACTGGCGGCTCAAGCCATTGCACCGAGAAATCGTTCTGTCGGCGGCCTACCGCCAGTCCAGCACGTTCCGCAAGGATGCGGCCCAGGTGGACAGCGACGGGGTGTTTCTGTGGCGCTACCCGCCCAGACGCCTAGGGGCCGAGGAACTGCGCGACGCCATCTTGCAGACGAGCGGGAATCTAGACCGGCACATGGGCGGCCCGGGGTTCCGGCTATATCGATATACCGTCGACAACGTGGCGACCTACTACCCGCTCGGGGAGTTTTCTCCGGACACGTACCGGCGCGGGATCTACCACCAGCACGCGCGCTCGGTGAAGCCGGAATTGCTAGGTGAATTCGACTGCCCAGAGACGTCCCTTCCCGCTCCCAAGCGCATCACGACCACCTCTCCCCTACAGGCGTTGACCCTGTTCAACAGCGCCTTCGTGGTGGACCAAGCCTCGTCCTTCGCGGCAGTGGTCGAAATCGAATCTAGCCACGACGAAGCTGGCTTCGTCGAAGCCGCTTGGCGACGCGCGTATCTGCGAGAGCCAAGCGCCGCGGAACGGCGTTCTGCGACTGAGTTTCTTGCACAGCACGGTCTGGAAGCGCTCAGCCGGGCGATTCTCAACTCCAACGAATTCTTGTACGTGTTCTGATGGCCGCACCTCGACGTCTCGCTCGCGCACCGACAACGCATCCGGACACCTTGGGCGACGCGGGCCCGCTGTCCTCCCCTCCGCCCACAATGCCGAGAGTACCCTCGATGGAATCCGCACGCTCCCGAAGGGACTTGCTGGGCGGTTTTGTCACAGTCCTGCAGGGCGTTGCACTGGCAAGCATGCTGCCTCAGCGACACTCCCTAGCGGCACAGCCACCACACTTCGCGCCAAAGGCCAAGCGGGTGCTGCAGATCTTCTGTCCCGGCGCGGCATCGCACATCGACTTGTGGGACTACAAGCCGGAACTCCAGCGGCGTTCCGGCCAACAGGCCCCGGCCGAGTTGGACGCGGTGACCTTTCAAGGCAGCAACGGAGCGCTGATGGGCTCGCCGTGGGGGTTCAAGGCGCGCGGCCAGAGCGGCAAGATGATTTCCGAGCTACTGCCGGAGCTTGGCGGCCTGGCGGACGAAATCGCGTTTGTCCACTCGATGCAGTCCAAGACCAACACGCACGGGCCGGCATGCGTTCTGCTCAACACGGGCTTTGTCCTTGAAGGCTTTCCGTCGGCCGGATCGTGGCTGAGTTACGCCCTCGGCTCAGAGAACAACAACCTTCCCACGTATGTCGCAATCCCGGATATCCGCGGCATCCCACCCGCAGGCCCGGCCAATTGGGGCGCCGGCTTCCTGCCCGCAGAGCACCAAGCGATCGTGTTCAATGCACAGGAGCCGATTCGAAATCTCCAACGTCCCGCAAGCATCTCGCCTGAGCGCGACGCCGCGACGCGAGACTTCCTTGGGGATCTGAACCGGAATCACGCGGCGGCTCATCCGGGGGACGAGGAACTCAGGGCGCGCATCGCAGCGTACGAACTGGCCGCGCGCATGCAACTCTCCGCTCCCGAAGTCACTGACCTGTCCAAGGAAACCCAAGCAACACGGGACCTCTACGGCGCAAACGACCCCAACCCCCTCAAGGCCGCCTACGCGCGGAATTGCCTGCTGGCACGCCGACTGCTGGAGCGCGGCGTGCGCTTCGTGAACCTCTTCTGTGCTTCGCGGGCGTCGGGAGTGGACGGTCTGCTGAACTGGGACGCACACAAGACGCTCAAAGCCGACTACGAGCGCCACTGCCCAATCTTGGACCAGCCAACGGCGGGACTGCTCAAAGACATGCGCGCCAAGGGCTTGCTGGAGGACACCCTCGTAGTCTGGGCAACGGAATTCGGACGCATGCCCACCCATCAAGAGGGCACTGTCGGGCGTGACCACAACCCCAACGCATTCACGACCTGGTTCGCCGGTGCCGGCATACGCGGCGGAACGAGCTACGGCGCAACAGATGAGCTAGGGGGCCGGTCTGTGCAGGACATCGCAACGGTTCATGACTTCCACGCGACGATGCTGCACTTGCTCGGCCTGGACCATGAACGCGTGACTTGGTATCACAACGGGATCAATCGCCGCCTGACCGACGTGCACGGCCACGTGATCGGAGAGATCCTCGCCTAGCCGGCATCTAGTGGCTGCGGGGGTATAACGGTAGGATGCTCGAAGGAATCCGCGTCCTCGACCTGTCGCAGTATATTGCAGGGCCCCAAGCCACCCAGATGCTGGGCGACCTGGGCGCGGACGTGGTCAAGGTCGAGCCCCCGGGCGGAGACCCGGCGCGAAATTGGGGGCCGCCATTCTGGGATGGCGACGCGCCCATCTTCCTAGCGTTCAACCGCAACAAGCGGAGCATCGTCGTAGACATGAAGGCTCCTGAGGGCCGCGAGGTCATCGATCGACTGCTGGCCACCGCGGACGTGGTCGTGCAGGCGTTCCGCAAAGGCGTGATCGAGCGGATGGGGTTTGATTACGAAGCCGTCAAAGCAAAGCACCCCAAGATCATCTATGCCTCGCTCACCGGCTACGGATCGGAGGGCCCCTATGCGAGCACGCCGGGGTATGACCCGCTGCTGCAGGCATACAGCGGGATCATGTCGATCACGGGCCAGCCGGACGGGCCTCCGGTGCGGGTCGGCGGGTCAGTCGTGGACATCGGATCGGGATACTTGATCGCGCTCGGCGTACTGGCCGCACTGCGCAAGCGGGACGCCGAAGGTGTCGGCTCGCTGGTCGAATGCTCGCTCCTCGACACCTCGCTCGGCTGGATCGGGTACCACATGATGACCTATCTGGCGGGCGGAAACGTGCCGCAAAGGATGGGAACGGGGCTCAAGATGATCGCCCCGTACGAGTCGTTTCCGACCAAGGACGGCGATTTGATGATCTGTGGCGGGAACGATGGGATCTTTCAGCGGCTGTGCGAGGCCCTAGAGATCCCGGACGCGGCCAGTGACCCCAGGTTCTTGGACAACCCGCTACGCGTCAAGAATTACGCGGCCCTCCGGGAACTGCTCACGTCCCGCACTCGCAAGCTCACCACGGAGGAACTCGATAAGCTCCTGAAGGCCCACCGCGTACCGTGTTCCCCGATTCAGAGCATCGACCAAGTCGTCGATGACCCGCAGGTCAGGGCTAACCGGATCTTCGATCCAGTCCCTCACCCGCGGGTGCCGGACTACCGGGACTTGAAGACGCCCGTACGCTTCGATGGAGAGCGTCCGGCATTGCGTCACCTTCCTCCCACCGTCGGTGAGCACACCGAAGAGATCCTGGCCGAACTCGGCTACGGCGGCGATGCGATCAGGAGCTACTCGGATTCGGTCGCCGTCAACGAGTGATTCCTGGTTCGAAACCATTCGGAGAGTTGCCGGAGTGCAACGTGGGCCAAGCACACCCGAATATCTCGGGGGCCAAGGTGCCCCGGCGGCTGGAGTCATTTCGCAAGCCTTGGAAGACCGCGATCAAGAATTCGGGCCGTTCAAACTGGTCAAGCGCGTCGCATCCCGATCACGACCCTGCTAACGTCGGCGATTACCGTGCATCCGTTCCTCGCTAAGGCGAGCCTCGAGTGCATTCAGGAAAGCTCTTCGGACTTTGGATTTCTGCGATGGATCGAGATCGGCGCCGAGCGCGCGCCGTGACATCGCTAGAAGCTTTGCGTTTATCTCTCGCGGCTGCTACAGCAAGATGGTCAAGCTCGATCTGTCTGCGCGTCAGTCTCGCACAGCAGAGCTCGATGGAACCCAGCGCACAGCAGTAGCCGGCATCGACGAAAATATAGCGACGCGATCCATCTAGGAGGTCCTACCGCAGTAAAAAGGCTCCCGCGGGAGCCTTTTAGTAAGCCGCCCATTGATCTTTATATGTAGGACGGGCGACTTCTAAGACTTTACCAACATGTGCTGGTCTTGTCGAGTGCCAGGCGCCGTCCCAGAGTCGACCTTCAAGCCGAAGCGCGGCCGCAGGACGGACTGCCGAATGGACACCGGGGCCAGCCTCCGAGGTGAAGGCAGGCAGCTCGGACTTACCTTCCGAATACGATCCGTTCGCGGCGGAACAAGTGACTTGTTAGCCACAAGCAAACGCCTGCGAATGCGGCCGTCGACAGCGCGGTGACAGCGAAGTCAACCAAGGCTACCCCCTCGCCTCCCATCGCGTCTTGAATCAACTGCTGCTGTCCCAGCACGGGAACCATCAGCCTCCAGATCGCATCTTCAATTTCGGAATCCATGGTTAGTATTAGCGGCAGCATCGGCAGCAACATTAAGAACGACACATAAGACTGTGCTTCCTTGTAGGATCTCGCCATCGTGGCTACCACCATTTGTAACGCTGTCACTGAAAACGCCAATGGCAGGATCACGGCAACCGCGAGGGCCATCACGCCACCATCAAGTTCAATGCGCAAGCCCAAGCGCTGCAACGGGCTGAACTCGAGCCCAATCCCGACCATTGCTGCGGTCAGCAGAGCGCTCGCCAGCGAGAACGCGGTAGCGGCTAGCCATTTGCCGCCGATGATCGACAGCCGCGGCGCTGGAATGACAAGCAGCGGCTCAAGGGAGCCCCGTTCCCTCTCCCCAGCTGTCGAATCGATCGCAACCTGCAAGCCTCCGACGAAAATGCCCATGACCAAGAGCAACGGCATGAAGCCGATCAACCTCGCGGTGCGCTGTTGTTGGGTCGCTAGTTCGAGGGTCTCAACACGCACAGGCCGGGCAACCTCCGGGCTGATCCCCCGGACTATCAGCCGCTGGTCAGCGATTCCCCGCCCGTACCCGCGAATCAAATCGCGCACGCGGCTTACGGACCGATCCAGACTGCGGTCCATGCCCTCCACGATGATCTCGACCTCGGCTGTCTTGGAACCGGCGAAACGCTCCGCGAAATCCTCAGGAATCACTAGCGCGAAATCGACGTCGCCGTTGCGTACCGCCTCCCGAGGTTGGTCCGGACCTTGCTGGATCTCAATGCCTGCTTGCTGATCGAGCCAGCCGATCAATTCACGGGCGTGTTCCATGCCGACGACCGGAATCTTGATCTGCCGCGCCCGCTCCACCGACTCAGACGCTTGGTCCATCGCCACGTAAAACAACAGCGGGAGAAGCGCAAGCGGTGCCAATACAGAAATCAGTGAGCGACGGTCCCGGAAGCCATCGACCAGTTCCTTGCGCAGGACCACCGCGAGAGCGGCCACGAAGTTCGTCATCCTCGTGCCCCGCTGTGGCCCGTAAGCGCGACAAAGACATCCTCAAGGTCGTCCAGACCCGTCGACCGCCTGAGCTCCGCAGGCGTGCCGCTGGCAATAACCCTGCCTGCGGACACAACAACGATCCGGTCGCTTACAGCAGCCACCTCTTGCATGACGTGACTGGAGAACACGACGCACTTTCCGCGTTCCCGCAGTTGGACGATCAGTTCCCGCACGGCTCGGGTGCTCATCACGTCCAGCCCAGTGGTGGGCTCGTCTAGCAGGATGTTTGCCGGGTCATGCAGCAGTGCGCGCGCCAATGCGACCTTCGTGTTCTCGCCGTGCGACAGGCCTGCAGCCCGCCTGTCGGCGAAGTCTCCCATGCCGAGCAATTCGACCAAGTCCTCGCAGCGGGTCTCGGTCTCAGATCGTCCGAGCCCTTGCAGGTGGGCGAAGTAGCGCATGTGCTCGCGGGCTGTGAGGCGCGGATAAAGGCCCCTGGCCTCAGACAGCACGCCTAGCCCCCTCCGAGCACTCTGGGGCTGTGCGATCCCATCCACGCCATCAACCCGCACTTCTCCGGCGTCGGGTTGGATCAGTCCGTAGATCGACCGCAGCGTGGTTGTCTTCCCTGCCCCGTTCTCTCCGAGCAGGGCGGTGACCTCCCCGTTTCGCGCCTCGAACGAGACATCGTCCACGGCGATTACATCTCCGAAGCACTTGCGGAGACCGCGCACCTCGATCATCGCTTGCGCTCCATCGAGGGGCCGCCGGGTGTGACAAAGAAACCCGGCCGCTTGAGTTCGTCCACGCACGAAGTGTCCAAGTCGTCGGCAGATCCGGCTTGCACGAACTCCGCCACCAGTTCGGACACGCAACCGCGAGCCGTCGCACCGTGGCCGGTCCCAGGCGCCACGACATGCAGCACTCTAGAGAAGCCCGCAGCCAGATCCTCTCCCCTGCGCGGGGGCGTGACGGGATCCAGCGCTCCCGACAAGACCAACGCCGGAACGTCCGACACGACCGAATCGTGATAGTCTGCCGCGATCTGGCCGCGCGGCCAGGCGCCGCAGATCTTGTCCCAGGCATCCAACGTCCCGTCGTTGCTGAACACGCCGGACGGCGCGGCGTTGCGGGTCGAGTCGTCAACCCATGGCAGGTCCTCGGCGCAGATCACCGAGAAGAACATCCCCCAATTGACTTTTACTTCGCTCGGCGCACTCTCCGCTCCGACGGCCACCGCGAGCAGACCGGCGAAATCCCCGCCATGCATTTGCTCGACCAACATCGGCACCAAGGCCGCTGCATCCGGGCTGTACAACGCGAGTCGCAAGGTATCAGTGACGACTCTTGCACGCAGTGTGACCGCAACCTTCTCACCCGTCCGCGGGTGCCGCAGAAACGACTGCTTGCCCTCGCGGCCCAGCCTAGCCAAGACCTCCTCAAGCTTGCGGCGAAGGTCGGGAAAGCGCTCCCGGCAAGCCGCCCGGCCCTCGCAATCCTGGAGCAGCAGGTCGAGCGCTCGTTGCGAGTCCTGCGGAAACCCCTCGGGCAGGGTCATGGTCATCGGCACCGCACCGTCGAAGACGATGCTGCGGACCCGCTCGCCGTGGCGCCGGAGATAGACCAGGGCGGCGCGGGTGCCGTAGGAGGCGCCCCAGAGGTTGATGCGCTCATAGCCGAGGCTGGCCCTGACCTCGTCGAGATCGTCCATGGCCACGGGCGTGGTGTAGAAGCGAAGGTCGGCCTCGTACTCCTCAAGGCAGTTCAAGAATGTTTCGACAGCGTGGTCGTCGCTAAGGAACTCGCCCAAGTCGTCGGTGTCTCGGTCGCACGGTAGTCCGTTGGAGCGCCCCGTCCCGCGCTGGTCGACGAAGACGATGTCGCGCTCCCGGCGGACATCGCCAAACAGACCGACAAGCAGGGAGCTGAGCTGAGCGGCAGCCTGTCCGGGCCCTCCCGCTAGCACGAAGAGAGGATCAGGCTGCGGATTCCGTCCGGTAGCTGGGTACACGACCACTCGAAGATCGATCTGGCGCCCGGACGCCGCGCTGCGATCTTCATACACAGGTATCCAACCGCACAGCGCGTTGCGCGGCCCATCGCCGGGCTCGCAGTCGGCGAGCGGGCTTGGATTGGCGGTTTGGCCTGTCTTCGAACCGCAAGCGAACAGCAAGGCGAGTCCGGCTCCGGCCAGCACTATTCGCTTGAACGCGAACACGCGAAACAAGCCGTTCCCACCAGAATGCGGTTGTGCGAGTGTCTGAATCGAATGCATTGCTAGTACGGGCTGTCACGGGGGATCCGCTCGCGAGAGCGCGATCACATCATTGCGCGACGAGCACAGGCTCGATGTGCACTAGGTTGGTCGGCAGATACTCCCGGGCCTCGATGTAGTCATCGAACCAGTGGGCTTCCGGGTTTCGCCGGAACATCATGATCTTGCCAGTGAGGCGCGGATTCGCCGCACGGTGGTACTTGAACAGGACGTGTTCGTCGGTAAGCCCGAGGATCTCGATCTTGCCGGTCGAGTGGGACATCGCAAGCCGCGCCCGCTTGGCTAGCCCGGACATCCGCTCGAGTGACTTGGCGAATATGCGGTAAGCATTCTCGACAGATACCGAGTAGCTCTCGTTACCCTCGGTCGGGCGGCACTGGAACACGTAGTAGGGCGGCACTCCCAGATAGGAGAGTTCGTTCATCAGCTCGCTGAGCACGCCCGGGTCGTCGTTAATGCCGTGGATCATCGGTGTCTGATTGATCGTCACCGCCGAGTGGGCCTGCAGGCACTGCAACCCCTCCCGGGCCACGTCCGTCAGCTCGACCGGATGGTTGAAGTGGCACATGACGTAGATGCGGCCTTGCTCCGGCGTCGAGTAGCGCTCGAACATCGCGTGCAGCTTCGGGTCATCCAAGATGCGGTACGGGTTGAAGGCCGGCATCTTGCTGCCGAGCCGAATGATCTTCACGTGGGGAATCTCGCGCAATTGGGCGATGATCGGCTCGAGCTTCGAGGTGGACATGATCAGCGGGTCTCCGCCGGTCAGAAGCACGTTGCTGATCTCCGGATGCTCCCGGATATAGGCGATACCCGCCGAGACGTCGCGGACGACCTCGTCGTTGTCGTCCATGAACAGCCGCTTGCGGAAGCAGAACCTGCAGTAGGCGCCGCAGACGTCATTGCACAGCAGCAAGGCGGTGTCGGAATACTTGTGCTCGAGGCCCGGGACCTTTGTGTAGAGTTCCTCGTACGAGGCGTCCAACCTCCCCCACTCGTTCAATTCGCGGGCGTCGGGTATGACCAGCCGTCGAATCGGGTCGTTCGGATCGTCCCAATCAATCAGCGATTGGTAGTAATCGTTGGTACGGAATACGTATCGCTCGCTGACCTTGGCTGCCGCCTCGCGCTCCTCGGGGCTCAGCCCTGAAATCTTGCTAACAGACGTAATGTACTTCGGCTTTGGCATGGGCGATTCCTCTGCGGCTAGCCTAGGAAGCCTTCGTTGAGAACAGCTCAGAACAGCAATACAGCTGGCCCGATCACCGTTTCAATGGCTACCTGGCGCGTCAAACGGGTATCTATTGAAACAAAACGAGTCGACTAGTGCAAGGATGCATGCTGCGGTAGACCGGGCCGTAGCTAAAGTTTCACAGAATCGTCAAACTCTCTGCTGCGGCGCTGCGGCGCAAGCCGCTGGCCTTGCGGACACCATCGAAGCGCACGGCCGCTCTTGGCGGCACGAATGCCCACATCTGGCCGATCTGGTCGAATGCCCGCTGACAAGCGCGCGGAAGCAGCGAAAAACGTCACTTGCGGACTCCTAGAAGTGCTAGACTCTCCAAGACGTAGGAGGGAATCCAATGAAGCGAATCTTTGCGCTGCTACTCACGTTCGCCGCCCTGAGCTTTGCGGCCGACAAGAAAATCGTCGTTCGCGGATCGGGCTACGGCTTTGCCGACAACGACACCGCGATCAAGCTCTACCAAGAAGCGGCCGGCGACAATGCCACCGTCGTCTCCGCTCGCTCTGCAGAGGAGTTCGCCAAGGAGATCGTCGATGCTCACGGCATCATCGGCGGGATTAGCAAAGAGCAATTCCCAACGGCCAAGAATCTCGAATGGGTGCAGTCCGTTAGCGCGGGCGTGGAAGCCTACTCGTTCTGGCCTGAGTTCATGGCCAGCGACGTGATGCTGACCAACTGCAAGGTGGTCCAGGGTCCGACTATCGGCGACCATGCCTTCGCGCTGCTACTTTCGCTGACGCGCGGCCTGTACGACTACGTTCCCAACCGGGGGCAGTGGAAATCCCGCTCAGACTCTCCCGCGGGCATGACCGAACTGCCCGGCATGACCGCGGTCATCATCGGAATGGGCGGGATCGGCACCCAGATCGCCCAGCGCGCTCACGCCTTCGGCATGGACGTGATCGGCGTTGACCCGAAGAACATACCGGTAAGCGTGTACGCGCCGACCATCGTGCCACCGGACCGCCTCGACGAAGTCCTGCCGAAGGGCGACGTCGTGTTCGTCGCAGCCCCGCTGACACCGGAGAGCGAGCACATGATCGCAGCCAAGCAGTTCGACGCAATGAAAAAGGGCGCGTATTTTATCGCCGTCTCGCGCGGCCGCCTATACCACAAAGGCGATCTGATCAAGGCCATTGACAGCCAGAAGCTCGCCGGCGCCGGTTTGGACGTCACCGACCCGGAACCGCTTCCAGCCGACGATCCTCTGTGGGATTTCAACAACATCGTGATCACGCCGCACGTGGCATCCCACGCCAAGGGCTCGGACGACCGCCGACTTGACCTGATCGTGGGCAACGTGGGCCGTTTCTCCAAGGGCGAGAAGCTGACTCACTTGGTCGACAAGTCGGTCGGCTACTAGCCGGCCGCGGCCGGAGCGGTTCACTCTAGGCCCATGCCAGAGTTGTGCCGCGATGGAGCTTGAGCGACGGCACCGTGCGCGGCAAGGTGTCAGAACCTAGATGCGCGCCTGCGTAGCGCTGCTACCAGTTCCGCTGCTCGCATGCCTCGCCTTGGGCCGTCAACCATCCCCGGGCGCCTTCGCGAGCAGCTCCGGCAATGGGTATCGCGCTTCGGCGACCGCGGCGAGGAGCCAGAGTTCTCCATGATGGAAAGAATGCGGCCTGCTGGACGGTATGAGAAAACACAACCAGTTCGTATCGAGACAGTTAGGGAACTTACTTCGAGTCGCCAGATAGTTGCACGCCTGAGCTGCCTGACGGAAGGAGCCTCGATCGGCTACACGACCGAGACGGGGCCCGCCGCCCGCTGGGCTCTGTATTCGCGACCGCTCGAATTCAGCGGACCCACAACCTTGCGGGCCAAGGCGATTCGCTACGGCTACGAAGAAAGCGACGAGACGTGGCAACAGCTTGCATGAGCTAGTGCCGCGCGGGAAGTGTTCGCCGCCCTGTCCAGCCCTCCGTTCACTGCGATTGCCGTGATTGTCTAACGATTCGTAGCGCTTGCTGGACCTCGGGATCGTCGGGCAATAACTTCAGTGCCTGCAGCAGTTCGCGCTCGGCCGCTTCAAGTTCTCCCGCATGCCCGTAGGTGAGTCCGAAGTTCTTGTGTATCTGGCCCCGGGCCGGGCACTGGCCACATGCCGCGAGAGCCTGCCGGAAGAGGTCGAAGGCTTCCGACCAGCGCTCCTTCTGCGCCTCGGCCAACGCGAAATTCCATAGAGTTCCCGCCCGATCAGTATCTTGCTCTTCCGCCTTCAGAGCCGCGAAGCGCTCCCGATACTGCCGCGCCTTCTGCGGATCGATCGCTTGCACTGCCTGGGCCAAGTTATACAGCGACTCCTTGTGGCGCGGATCAAGCTCCAACGCTCGTTCAAAGTGCGGCACGGCCAGCTCCGTGCTCCCAGATTGCGCCAAAGCCAGTCCCAGATCATAGTGCACGAGAAAATTCTCGGAGTCCGACTCCGCCGCCGACCTTAGCAATTCGATCGCGCGCTCATCGTTGCCCGCGGCCCTTTCGATCTGGCCCAACAGGTGCAGAGCGGGCGAGAAGGCGCCGTCCAGCGTCAGTGCTTGCTCGAGCGCCAGACGGGCCTCTGTGATCCGCCCCATGTCGTGCAAGACGCGACCGACGTTGTAGTGTGGTCGCGGGCTCCGCGGTGCGAGCCGCACGGCTTCGCGGAACGCTCCGAGCGCATCTTCTTGACGCCCGCCCTCCGCCAGCGCGATGCCTAGGTTCAGACGCGCTTCCGAAGAGTCAGGATCAAGCCGCACGACGGCTTCGAAGTGCGGTACGGCCTCCAACGGGCGGTCCATTCGCGTCAGGACCATGGCCAATCCTTGGCGGGCCCTGAGATCGTCAGGAGCAAGCCTCAGTGCCTCCGTCATGCTCGCAAGCGCAGCCTCGAAACTGCCGCTTGCGGCTAGCTTCAGGCCTAGGTTGAGGTGTGCGTCAGCGTGGTCTGGCTGCAACTCCAACACCTTGCGGAACATCGCTTCTGCCAGCGGCCCCTGGCCCAGTTGCTCGTAGGCCAGGCCGAGGCGCAGGTGCGCTGAGACATTGTCGGCGTCTTGGCGGATCACTTGTTGGTAGAGTTCCCTGGCCTCGTCTGGCTTCCCTAGCGACATGCTGCGTTCGGCGCGCTGCATCAGGATCGAGGTCTGGTCAGCCTGCTGCTGGCCCGCTCTCAAGCGCTGGAACTCATCCAACTCCCGCTGCGCTCCCGCACTGTCACCGACTCTCCGTAAGGCTTGGGCAAGCTGATAGCGAACATCCGCCTTGAAGGGGTCCAAGCCAGCGGCCTTGCGGAGGTACGCCACGGCCTCGTCCAGCGCCACTCGCCTGACCAGAACCGCACCCAAGTTGAACAACGCGTCGGCATGGCCCGGATCGACTGTCAGCGCCGCCCGCAACGCTGCCTCGGACTCCTCCATGCGATTCAAATGGCGCAGCGCCAACCCTCGCACGTAAAGCTCGTCAAAGCCCTGGGAGGCTGAACCGACCAAGTCGATGTACCTGTCGATCTCGGTTAAGGCCTGTTCGTATTGGTGGGAAGTGACGAGAACCTTCGCCAACGTCAGGCGTGCTTCGGCATGGGTCGCGTCGAGTGAGAGCCCTCTACGCAGGGACTCGATCGCCTCTTCGTAGCGCTTTTCGTCTGCCAAGGTGACGCCGCGGTTGAAGTGCAGGAGGGGATTCGCCGGGTAGCTTGCCAGCGCTTCGTCCAGCGCAGCCAAGGCGGCGGCCGGATTGCCGGCGGCACGCTGGCGGGCCGCTTCCGCAAGAGCTTCGTCGGCACCTTGGGCAAGAAGCCCACCACAGCAGCACGCGATCTGGGCCGCGGCCAGCAGCCAGGATTTCACAGCGACACGTGGCATATGCCTGTACAGGACGGCCGTTGCAGGCCTAGGCGGACACCATTCAGTAGCTTAGGGCCAAGCGCCGCATCGTGTCACCAGCTTCAATTGGATGAGCCCGCCGGCCTGCGCCGGCGGGCTCATCGGTTTTCTGGCGTAGTCTGCCGCTGCCCTTTAGAAGTACACCTTGAGGCCCATCTGGATCTGGCGGGCCCGGTTGGCCGTGCCGAGCACTCGCCCGAAGTTACCCCGGCTAATGTTGGCCGCGGGCGCTCGATACTGCGGAGTGTTGAAGCTGTTGAACAGTTCTACGCGGTATTCGATCCTCAGATCCTCGCTGATCGAGAAGATCTTGAAGAACGAGAAGTCGACGTTGTTGATACCGTCCGCCCGCAAGCTGTTGCGGCCAGCGTTGCCAAACGTGCCCGCCTGCGGTACCGCAAACGCACTCTCGTTCAGCCATACCGCCGTCGTGGGATTGGCAGGATTGGGATTCCCCACATAGTCCGGGCGGTAGAAGCGCCCGTTGCCCGGCGTACCCGTCCCGGCGATGTCACCATTGACATTCGGAGTGTAGGGCTGGCCTGACGTGAACAGCGCCAAGCCGTTGAACTTCCAGCCGCCCAAAATCGCGTTCAGCGCCGCGCTAGACGAGCGGAACGGCAGTTCGATGACCCAGTTGAAGTTCAGGTTGTGGGTCAGGTCGATACCGGCCACGCTGCGGCTCGAGTTGAAGTCGTAAGGGTTCTGCACCGAGCAATTCTCTACGAACCAGCCGGTGCAGCCGATATCGATCGACTTCGACCACGTGTAGTTGACCATGAACGACAATCCCTTTGAGAATCGCCGGTTGTACTGGGTCTGCAACGCGTGGTAGCTGCTGCGCCCCCACGAGGTGAGGTAGTTGTTCGCCCGGAAGAGCGGAAATGGCGCCCTCTGCCGCCATTCGGAGCGCTTGCCGGGCGTGAGCGCCACGTTGTAGTACGTGCCCAGTGGGAGGCGCCGGTTGCCCGACCCGACATAGTTCACCTGCAGCATCGTCGCATCGTCGAGTTGCCGCTGGATGCCGAAGTTCCACTGCATCGAATAACTGTTCTTCATGCGTGGATCGGAATACCAGGCACCTTGGTTATACGGTGTCGCCGTGGGCAGAATGCCGGTGGGTGCTGGATTCTTGGCTGAAACACTGGGGATTGAATCGGGTGGATTTGTGTTGTTCTCCAGTTTCCGTCCGACATCCGGCCAGGTGTGGCCAAGGTTTTGGGTGTTTTGTGTTACACCAGCGAAGTTGTCAAAGTAAATGCCCGACGAGGCGCGAATCGCCGTGCGGTCGTTCAAGCGATAGGCGAAACCGAGGCGTGGCTGCCAGCTCATCGGCCAAGGATCCTGCACGTAGTCGGGCGTGACCCGGACTCGATCCGGCAACGCCCCGCCAGGGTCTGGCAAGCAGGGGGCCACGCCTTTGACCGCGCAGGTGGGCGGCGCAGCCGTGATCCAGTAGATGCCCTCGTTGTAGTCGATGTTGCCGAACTCGACCGTGTTCTCTGCCGCGTTGCCAAATTGCGGCAGCACAGTGCTGTCGAGGCGCACGCCAAAGTTGATCGTCAGCTTGGACGTGGCCTTCCACGAGTCTTGCCCGAAGAATGACCACAGAGCCCCGCCCCGAGCGCGTTTGTGGAAATCACGTCTGGACCATTGATTCGGCACATTCAGCAGAAACGACGCCAGCGGATGCCCGGTAGCGCCGGGATTGTCAGGGCTCGCCGTGCCCACTGTGGAAAAACTATTCGAGTGGTCGTTGGTTGTGCCGAAATGGCCGATGATGTTGTACTCGGCACCGAACTTGAGCGTGTGGCTGCCAGCAATCTTGGTGTAGTCGCCCTTGTACTGCCACGTGTCGCTCGTGCGCGTGAAACCGATTCGCTCGCCGCCGCCAAAATACTGCGCAACACCGACGTTTGGGACGAAGGATGTTCCGCCACGGAAGCCCCCAGCGAAATCGGGATTCCAACCGACCGTGGAAATGAAATCCGCAGGGATGTTGACGAACGAATTGCCCGTATCGCGCTTGACGTCGGTCCTCGCGAAGGAAAACGTCATGATGCTGGTCGGGTCAAAGGTATGCACCCAGTTCGCGGCCACATTCAGATTGTCAACGTCCACAAAACTCGTAAAGCCCTGGCGCCCAGCCGAACGGATGTTGTCATTGTTCTGAGCGCTGTAGCGCACATAGGCGGTGTCGGATTCGCTGAAGTGATGGTCGACACGTCCGGACAACTCATATTGATCCAGAGTCGTGCCAGTGGTATCGCGCTGGTTAAGGTTGCCGAGGTCGGTGCCGAGGTCGATCGGCGCGGGCACCGTCTGGTCCAAGTAGTAGAGGAACCCCTGGTCTAGCCGACTGGCGGGGATCATGTTGTCGGCAAACGCATCCCGGACGGCGTTGCCATCGGGTCCAGTCCGGGTCGAGTATGGATCATAAATCTGCCGCGCGGAATCGCTGAGGTCTCCTGCCTTGTTCGCAGCCGTGGGCACACGGTAGTTGCGGTTCGCGGGTCCGCGGTTGGTAAAGCCCTGGAAGGCACCGTAGAAGAATGTCTTGTTCCTGACGATCGGGCCGCCGACAGTCGCGCCGAACATGTTCTGCGCCAACGACGCTTTTTCCTGCAAGAATGTGTTGCGGGCGTCCAAGTTGTCGTTGCGCATGAATTCCCAAAGACTGCCGTGGATCTCGTTACTTCCCGATTTCGTGACGACGTTTATGACGCCACCGGTGACGCCGCCGAATTCGGCGAGATCGTTGTGCGACTGCACCTTGAACTCTTGGATAGCGTCCAAGATCGGCGGCACGGCGTAGGTGCTGGTCATCGTGCCCTGGTTATTCACGCCATCGGTGAGGAACAGATTGCTGCGGTTGTTCTGGCCGTTGATCGACGGGAAGCTGAACGTACCCACCGAGGTGCTGCCGAAACCGCCCCTGTTCTGAGCCACGTTCACTGGCGATGCCCCCGGAGTGAGCATCAGCAACTGCGTGAAGTTGCGCCCGTTCAGCGGCAGGTCAACGACCTGCTGCTCGGTCATGGCTGTGCCTAACTCTGACGAGGACGCCTGCACCTGAGCGCCGATCGCCTCGACGGTCACAGACTCGGTGACCGCGCCGACCTCCAGGACAACGTCGAACGTCGCCGTCTGGTTGACAACCAGGGAGAACGGTTCAACCGACGATGTGCGGAAGCCCTCGGCCGTAGCCTCGATGGTGTAATAGCCCGGAAGAACGCTGACGAAACCGTAGCGGCCTACTGCGTTGGTCTCGGCGCGACGTTCGATGCCGGTCTCGACGCTGGTCAGGATCACTTCCGTCCCGGGCACAACTGCCCCCTGCTGGTCACTGATCGTTCCGTTCACGGCGGAACTGGAAGCCTGGCCGAAGGCAAGGCCTGCGGAAATGGTCAGCGCGCAGGCCAGCAGGACCGCCGTCCTGAGGGTGCGCGAGCCGCGCGATTGATGGACTATGGACATGATGCCTCCTTAGGCCTTGCTGCCAAGATAGAAGGGGCGTATACCAAGAGCCCCCCTCAACCCCGCTCAATACGCCGCACATTATATACGGCATCACGGAAGGCGTCTATGCCCAAACCACACTTTGGAGCGTGCTTGCTTGTAGCGGCGGTTGCGCTGGCCCTCGCACCCGGACGCGGCACCGCCCAGAGCATGGCCTCGGCCGAGCGGCGAGCGATACCGCCGCTTCCCCTGCCGGAGGGCGTGGTGCCGCCACGAGCCGACTTTGTCGACGTAGCGGAGAAAGCAGGCTTGGCGCTCGGCCGGGCTCCGACCGCGCCGGGAGAGATGACCTACCTGACCGAGACCACCGGAGGAGGGGTCGCTCTGATTGACTACGACGACGACGGCCTGCTGGACATCTTCTTGGTCGGCTCGGCTGATTCGGATTCTCCTGGCCAAGAGACAGCGCATCGGCTGTACCGCAACCAAGGAAATCTGCGCTTCGACGATGTCAGTGCCGAGGCAGGCTTGCAGGGAACGGGCCGGGGGCAGGGCGTGTGTGCCGGAGACTTCGACCAAGACGGCCATGTGGACCTGTTTGTCACGCACTGGGGCACGGACTCGCTGCTGCGCAACCTCGACGGCGCTGGGTTCGCGGACGAAGCCGAGCAACGCGGTGTTGCGGGCGGGCCGGATCGCTGGAGTACCGGCTGCAGCTTTCTGGACTTTGATCGCGACGGGGATTTGGACCTCTTCGTGGCGCACTACGTGGAGTTCGACCAAGCCACTACGCCGCTACCGGGCGAAGCCCCTCAATGCGCGTGGAAGGGAGCGCCGATTCCGTGCGGGCCGCGGGGGCTTGCTGCCGAGTCCATGTCTCTGTTCGCCAATGACGGAAAGGGCTACTTCGAAGACGTCACACAAAGCTCAGGCATCGCAACAGCCAAGCGCTATCACGGGCTGGGAGTGCTCAGCTCCGACTTCGACGGCGACGGCTGGCCTGATGTATTCGTGGCCTGCGATTCCACCGCGAATCTGCTGTTTCGCAACGCGGGCGACGGGACTTTCGAAGAGATCGGCCTCGTTTCCGGCGCCGCCTACGACGAGGACGGCCATGAGCAAGCGGGCATGGGCGTGGCCGCGGCGGACTACGACGGCGATGCGCGAAGTGATCTGTTCGTAACCAACTTTGCGGCCGACACCAATACTCTCTATCGAAACGTGGCCAGCGGCCAGTTCCGTGACGCGACGGTGATGGCGGGGCTCGCTACGGTGACGGCATTTGTCGGCTGGGGAGCTGAGTTCCTTGACTTCGACCTCGACGGCTGGCCAGACATCTTCGTGGCCAACGGTCATGTTGCGCCAAGCGTCAACGACGCTGGCATTGGCGAAACCTTCGCCCAGCCGCGCCTTCTGTTTTGGAATCGAGGCGACGGCAAGTTTCATCCGGTCTCGACTCAGGCCGGGGGTGCCTTCAGCGCGGCGCATCCGTCGCGCGGAGCAGCGTCGGGAGACTTAGACAACGACGGAGACGTGGAGATCGTGGTTGTAAATGTCGGCCAGTCCCCTTCCCTGCTGCAGGATCGCAGCGAGCGCTCGGCGAACTGGTTGGCAGTGCGAGCGCTCGCCAAGTCCGGCAGCGACGCCATCGGGGCGCGGGTGACCGTCCGGGCGGACGGGTTCCAGCGCACGTCGGAGATCCGGAGCGGCGGCGGGTACCTGTCGCAAAGCGATCTTCGCCTGCACTTCGGTCTGGGAGAACTGACCTCGGTGGAGATCGAGATCCTGTGGCCCTCCGGCCTGAAGAGCAGTGCCGGCACCTTCGCGACCAACCAGCTGCAGACTATCACGGAGCCACGCTAGTCACCCCCGGCAAGCACTCCATAGCGCGGATCTCCGGAATTGTCTTGGTGGGCGGGCTGGGCCAGTTGCGCTGCAATCCGGCCGCGGTCGGACAGCCGTTGATCTGGAGACCCGCCGGCGGAGGCCGAATCGCGCATCGGGAAGTGCGGTTCCACGTGCCCGGCACCGCGCATTGAGTCGGGCATGGGAATCCAGCGAGCGCCTGCTAGCTCAACAGGGTGGATCTCCGGTTGAGCTAGAGGTGACCGAGGCTCACCGGGCAACGCATCAACGTGCCGACTACTGGAGCCGGTCGGTTAGCATAGGGCGATGGCTGACCTTACGAGACGATCCTTCCTCGGCACCGTCGGCGGCGCACTGTGCGCCGGCCGCGCGCTTCACGCGCAAGCTTCCAAGCCCAACATAGTCATCATCTACACGGACGATCAAGGCACCTTGGACGCAGGGTGCTTCGGCTCTGACGACATCCACACACCGAACATCGACGCCCTCGCGCGGCGCGGGGTGCGGTTCACGCAATCCTACGCCCACACGGTCTGCTGCCCGTCGCGGTCGCAGCTGCTGACCGGGAGAGTCCCCCAGCGAGGCGGAGTGACGAACTGGCTGTCGAACAACCCGGCCGACGAGAACGGCCGCAACATGTACACCAGCGAGATCACCTTGGCGGAGATCTTGCGCGACCACGGTTACCGCACAGGGCTTTCGGGCAAATGGCACCTCGGCGCCAAGCCCGGCCACCAGCCGCTCGATCAAGGGTTCGACGAAGCCTACGGCCACCTAGGCGGATTCATCGACAACTTCGAGCACAAGTTCCTGCACTCGAATCCCCGGCGCCCGCCATTTCACGACCTCTACCGCAACGGTAAGGAAGTAGACGAGACCGGCCGCTACTTCCCCGATCTAGTGGTCCGCGAGGCCACGCGATTCATCGTCGAGAACAAGGACCGCCCCTTCTTTCTTTACTGCGCCTTCAATGTGCCGCACTATCCCGAGCAGTCCGACCCCAAGTTCGACAAGATGTACGACGGAATGGCCATGCCGCGCCGGTCCTACGCCTCGATGATCACAACGACTGATGACCGCATCGGACAAGTGCTGAAGACGCTGGAGACATGGGGCCTGCGCGACAACACCCTTGTGATCTTCATGAGCGACAACGGGCACTCGACCGAGCAGTTCAACAACTGGGGCGTCAACTACGGCGCGAATGGCGGCGGCGGCAACACCGGCGACTGGCGGGGGGCCAAGGGCAGCCTGTTCGAGGGAGGCATTCGCGTGCCTTCCGTGATCAGCCTGCCCGGGCGCATCCCTCAGGGCGAAGTCCGCGACCAGGCGATCTCGAACATGGACTTCTTCCCCACGATCTTGGAACTGTGCGGTATCGACCCGCCCTTGTACGAGGTGGACGGCAAGAGCCTCTCGCCAGTGCTCGAGTCGTCCGACGCGCCGTCTCAGCATGAGGTGTTTCACTGGATGTGGCAAGACCAGTGGGCCATCCTTGAAGGCAACTGGAAGCTGATCGGCAACGGGCGGGACACGACAGGCCTCAGGTCTCGCCATGCACCGCGCAAGGACATGGGCGAGCTCTATCTCGCAAACCTTGCTGACGCGCCCCCGGAATCGATCAACCATGCGGCCGACCAGCCGGACTTGGTCAAGCGCCTCCACCGCATGCACGACGATTGGCTCAACGCGACCGAGCGCTAGCCGCCGCAGAATCATGAAAGTTCCCGCCTCCTGTCTGGCGTTCGCAGCGGCACTGCTAGCCGCGCCCGGCTTGGCGCAGACACCGCAGATCGGCAATGCGCCGCAGGTTGAATCGCCAGTCTCGATCCGACTGATGTTCGGCACGGACCGGCACACGCCGCAACGCTGGGATGGGTCGGTGGCCGTCACCGGCGGCCGCGTGCTGGGTGTCAGCGGGGTCCACTTCGAGGGCCGAGATCAGATCGTCGGGCAAAGCGGATGGAAATTGACCAACCGGGTGACGCGCTATGCAGACTCCACCACCCAGCGCGGCTACGACCCGGTCCACACGCGGCCGTTCGCAATGATCCCGAACGGCGTCGTGGTCTCTGTCGAGGCTGAGGAGACGTCTGAGGTCGAAGTCAAGACCGAGCAGGGTTCGTTCTCCTTCTCGCTGGGCGAACTCCCGTTCGGCCGGACGCTTGAATTCCTTGACGGCACGGCATCAGCCCAGCGCGTTCCGACCACCACCGACGTCACGGCTGGCGAAACCGATAACGACTACCCCGCGCTGACCACGGATGCCGACGGCACCGTCTGGATCTCGTGGATCTCCTACAAAGAAGAACGCGACTCCGTCTGGCTCGCTCGCAGGGACGGAGCGGGCTGGAGCCAGCCTATGCAAGTCTCGCCGGACGGATACGCCGACAATTTCCGCACGGCAGTCGCCGCGGATGCTGCCGGCGGCCTGGTTGTCATCTGGTCCGGCAAGTCGCCGGCCGGGTCTTGGGGCATCTTCTCGCGCAGGCTGAGCGATGGCCAACTCTCGGGGGTCGCCAGCCTTGCGAGCGAGGCACCGAATCTCTACCTCCAAGCCGCGGCGGACAGCCAAGGCAACGTACACGTGGTATGGCAGGGATTCCGCGATCGCGTCGCTCAGATTCTGCACGCGCAGTGGGACGGTTCAAGTTGGTCCCCAGAAGAGGCGATCTCTGACGCGAGCGCGGACAGTTGGGCACCAGCCATCGCCGCCGACTCCGCAGGCGGTGTTTGGGCCGGCTGGGACGGCTACCACTCCGGCGACTTCAACGTGTACGTGCGGCGCCGCACCGCCGCCGGGACGTGGCAGCCACAACGGCAGGTGACCCACTCGCTCGGGTTCGACGCCAACGTCTCACTGGCGTGCGACGCGGCAGACCGAATCTGGATCGCATGGGACCACGGCGAAGCGAACTGGGGCAAGGACTGGAGCAGCCAGCGCTTCCGACCCGGCGGCGGAGCGGGCCTCTACCGCGTGCGATCCGTGAAGGTCGCAGCACTCGAAGGGGATCGGATCGCCGAGGCTGCCGGCTTCATGGACGCCGTTCCACCTGCTTCCAGGGACTACATGCAGCAAGCCCGCCTCGTCGTCGATGGCGGCGGCCATATTTGGGCCATGGCCCGCTCACTGACCAGCACTACCACGCGAGTTGACAACAACTGGGGAGCCGGCGGCATCTGGGAAATGCTGCTCGCCCGGCTGGACGAGAACGGCTGGTCGCCATTGACGAAGCTGCACGCCACCAATGGCAGAAACGACGTCTGGTCGGCGGCTACGGTCGATGGCAGCGGCAAATTGTGGTTCGCGTGGTCCTACGATGCGCGGCCGTTCGGCTCGCCTCAGCGCTCCGTGAACCGCGGATCGCCGCAAGCTCAGACCACCCACGTCTCGCATAGCGTGATCGACCCGTCGCAGGCGGCGTGGCGCGGATCAGGCGAACCGAAGCGGTCGGAGTTCAGCGAACCGGAATTGAGCGCCCCGCCAGTCCACGCCAACGAGGAGCAAGACACCGCTGCCATACGCGCCTACCGCTACGAAGTCGGCGGCAAGACCTACAGGATTCTCCGAGGCGACCTGCACCGGCATACCGACATTTCGGCCGACGGCATCGGCGAGGGCGGCCTGATCGACTTCTACCGCTACGCCTTCACCGCCGGTCAGTTCGACTTCATGATGGTAGGCGACCACCAATATGGCGGCGACAGCGTTCCGGGAGTGGAATACAACTGGTGGAGGACCGAGAAGTCCGAGGACATCTTCCTGGTCGACGGGAGGTTCTGGCCGCTGTTTGGCACCGAGCGCAGCGTGACGTACCCCAATGGCCACCGCAACACGGTATTCGCCCAGCGCGGCGTCCGCTGGATGCCGATACAAACCGGCGAGCGAAACGGCTCGATCAACACCGGCGAGGTGCTCTTTCCCTACCTGCGACGCTACGGCGGCATCTCCACGCCGCACACTTCGGGTACTGAACAGGGCACGGATTGGCGAGAAAGCGACGAAGAAGTGGAGCCGATCGTGGAGATCTACCAAAGCTTGCACGCCTCGTACGAATACCCCGGCGCTCCGCGCGCTGAAACCCCCGACAAGCGCTACTACCACCACGGCGAGCCGTGGCTGCCCAAGGGATTCGTCTGGAACGCGTGGGCCAAGGGGATCAAGATCGGCGTTCAGGCGAGTTCCGATCATGCGGGCACGCACGACGCGTACGCTTGCGTGCTAGTGCCGGGCGACAAAGACATCACCCGGCAGGATTTGATCGACGCAATGAAGCGGCGCCATACCTACGCCGCTACGGACAACATCATTCTGGACATGCGCATTGGCGACCACGTCATGGGTGACGCTTTCGCCATGTCGGAACAGCCAGTCGTCCGAGCCAAGGTCATCGGAACCGGGCCGATCGAGCGGCTGGTCTTGATCAAGAACAACAAAATCGTCTACACCGACACCTCTGGAGCCAAGGAAATCGCTTTCGAATACCGCGACGATTCAGCGAAACCCGGCGAGAGCTACTACTACATCCGAGCCGAACAGGCCGACGGATCGCTGGCCTGGGGCAGTCCGATCTGGGTATCGTACCGCTAGTGCTAGGCTCGGCAACTTGCCCGAAGAGCTGCTCACCCGAAGTACGCGCCCTGCGGCGATGACGGAGAACAACCCTAACGGTCTCGATGTCGAGACCGCCAACAACAGCAAGCCAAGGGGAGACGAAGATCGCATCTAAGAGCAAGCAGATCAACGCAGTGAGGCGCATCGACATGGGCCAAGAAATTGCGATCCTGACCGAACACGAAGCCTGGAGCCTCTCACGTCTGACAACCCAGGCATGTCGGGCCGATGCGCATTCATGATTAATTTTATATTCAATATAAATCGAACTACATCGCTAAACCACACCGCTGCGCACTTCACCCGCGGTATCTACTTGATGGCTCGTGCCAGAATGTTTCGCGATGCTAACGCCAACTCGTAGAGCCTTGCTCGCGCAGCTTGCCTGTTGCGGTTGTTCAGGGCTCCTTGACCGCTCGACTACGGAACGGCCCCCACCGTCCCCCTGGAAGCTGGCCATCGGCCTCAACGGCTTTGGATCTTCGGAGACCCACCACGGCAAGCGCTATGTCTATGAGGAAATCCTGCAGTTCGCCCAAAACGAGGGCTTCGAAGGCATCGAGCTTTGGCGCAGTTGGCGCGATGGCTACCCCGATCCCGAAGACGACGACGCGATCCAGGCGGCTCGCCAGCAGATCGAGTCCTACGATTTGCAGGTGTTCTCTATCCAAGCGGGGGTGCGGGGTGTCAATCCTGTCTCCGACGACCCCTCAGAGCGCACCGAATATACGGGTCGGCTCAAGCAACAGGTCGATCTGGCAGTGAAGTTCGGATGTGACTGCATGGGACTGTGGTCCGCCGGCCGGCCGCCTGACGGGGCGAGCGAGGATGAAGTGATCGAACGGTTGGCCGGGGTCGTCAGGTCCGTCTGCGAATACGCAGTCGACCGGGGGATCGTGCTGGCCATCGAAGGTGAACCCCCGTTGATCATCAACTCCGTGGAGCGCTATCACAAGCTCTTCGCGGCCGTCTCGATGGACGAGTTCAAGGTCATCTTCGACCCGTCTCACTTCGATCTGCTGGGCGGTGCAATCGGTCGGCCCGAAGACCTGCTGCTCGACCTTGGCGTTGACCGGGTCGGCTACATCCAGTTCTGCGACGGAGACTCCACGCTCCGCCCGTTTCCGAACGGCGGCGCGGGCACCTCGAAGCATCTACCGTGCGGCGAGGGCGTCTATGACATTCGGAAGCTCTGTTCAATCCTCTACGAGGGCGGCTTCCAAGGTTGGTTTCAGATGGATAGCTGGGGTACCCAGGACGCCTACTGGACCTCGAAATCCTGTAAGGACTCGGTCGCGGACTACCTGCGTAGTGCAGCTACAGGAATCTGATCGCGGCGATCTGATCTCTTTTGCCGCAATGGTAGGCCCGAGCGGACTCGAACCGCTGACCTCTACCGTGTCAAGGTAGCGCTCTAACCAAAACTGAGCTACGGGCCTAAGCGGACCAGCTCGGCTTACGCCGAACTTGTTGCAAGTCAAGGCTGAATACCCAGCCTCACTGCTCGCAGTCTGAATCGGATCATAGCACAGGGAGGATGTTGCGCCTTTCGCCCATCGCCGTCAATCAAAGGCCTAGGCAGGGCCGGATCGTTCGATGGTCTCGAGCCACAAGGCGGAACGGATCTCGTAGCGTTTCACCTGGAGCCTTGCACTTGTTGTATGTTGTACGCGCTGTCCCGAAGGGACCTGGACGCGGTTTCTGGCCGGACAGCGACTGCAAGCCATGAAACCACGATTCCTACTCCGCGCCTGTCTGGCATTCTGCTGGACCCTCGCCCTTCTTGTGGGGGGAGCGGCCGATGCCCAGACGACCGCCATTCCCGCTGATGCCGAATCCGCCCTCGATGCGTTGAACAACTCGCCGCGCCATGGGGAGTGGATCGACATCGGCGAGGGGCGGTCGAGCACGAACCGCTGGGGAGACACCATCCGCTCGTGGATCGTGTACCCCGAACGGGCGACCCGCGCCCCCGTCGTGATAGTGATTCACGAGATCTTTGGCCTGACGGACTGGATCCGCGCCGTGGCAGATCAATTCGCCGCAGAGGGCTTCATCGCTATCGCACCGGACCTGCTGAGCGGCCATGGTGCAGACGGTGGCGGCACTCCGCCGGAGCGCCAAGAGGCGGTCGCTCTGGTTCGATCCCTGCGCGTCGAAGATACGACTCGGCGGCTGTCGGCGGTTGCCCGCTATGGGATTTCGCTGCCGGCCTCCAACGGCAGGTTCGGCGGCGTTGGCTTCTGCTGGGGCGGGAGCACGAGCTTCAACTTCGCGGCCAACGAAGAGAACTTGGACGCGGCTGTCGTCTACTACGGCAGTTCTCCGAGCCGCACGATGCTGGGCCGCGTTGAAGCCCCCGTCCTCGGCTTGTACGGCGGCGACGACGCCCGTGTTAACGCCACCATACCGGACGCGATGCGCGAGATGCGACGTCTCGGGAAGTTCTATGAGCCGCACCAGTTCGATGGGGCTGGACATGGCTTCCTGCGGCAGCAGTCGGCCCGCGACGGGGCGAACCTAAGCGCTGCCAAGGCGGCGTGGGCCAAGACCATAGAGTTCTTCCGCCAACACCTCGAGAAGTAGAGCTCAACCCATGCGCCGAACTCTCTCATCTCCCGCAAAGCTCGCAATCGGCCTAGCCGTGTTCTCGATGCCCGCGCTGTCGGCCACCAATGTGGTGTTCATGATGGCCGACGACCTTGGCTGGAATGATGTCGGCTACCACGGGAGCGAGATCCGCACGCCGAACATCGACTCGATCGCGCAGCGCGGCATCCAGCTCAACCGCTATTACGCAACGCCTCTTTGCAGTCCGACGAGAGCTGCGTTGCTGACAGGCCGCATCCCGCTGCGGTATGGAGTCGATCGGCCGATCGAGACCATGGGCGGTCTTCCGGAGACAGAGCGCCTATTGACGGACGTGCTCAAGACTGCAGGGTACGAAACCGCGATCGTCGGCAAGTGGCACTTGGGATTGGTGCATGTCAAGTACCACCCCTATAACCGCGGTTTTGACACGTCATACGGTCATCTGGGACCCGCGGTCGACTATTGGACGCATATCTGGGACGGCGGTCACGACTGGCACCGCAATGGCAAAGTGCTGAACGAGGAAGGCTACACCACTGAGCTCATCGGCAAGGCAGCGGAGCGCGCGATCTCGGAGCGCGACACGGCAAAACCGCTGTTCTTGTACGTTGCGTTCAACGCACCGCACGGTCCGCTGCAAGCTCCACCTGAATCGGTGTCTGCGTACGATTCCATCCAGAATCCGCGCCGCCGGACCTACGCAGCGATGGTGAGTGAGATGGATCGAGCAGTCGGCGGAATCCTGAAGACGCTGGAAGAGCACGAGCTGACTGACGACACGTTGATCGTCTGGTGCAGCGACAACGGTGGCGCAGTTCGCCTCGGAGCGGATAACTCGCCGCTCCGTGGAGGCAAGGGTGGGGCCTTCGAGGGCGGAATTCGAGTGCCTGCCGTCGTCTGGAAACCCGGCGTCATCGAGGGTGGTCAGACTCTCACGCAAGTGATGACCGTCGCGGACTGGTTCCCGACCATTGCAGCTGCCACCGGAATCGACCTTGGTGCAGACAGTGAACTCGACGGCCTGAACATGTGGCCAGCCCTCACGAACGGCGAAGTCGTGGGCCGTACCAAGCCTTACGTGGCCGGCGTGTTCGACAGCGTAGCGCTGATTGACGGGTCTTGGAAGTACGTTGAGCCCCTGCCGAGAGGTGGCAGCGGCGTCGCACATCTTTTTCGTCTAGATAAAGATCCGGAAGAGCGTGAAGATCTGGCAGAAGTGGAGCCGGAGAGGTTCGAGGCAATGCGAGAACAGCTGCGCAGTTTCCCTCGTGCGGCCACGATCGCACCAGACGTGACTCCTCCTCCTGGCCCCAGGCGGGGTCGTCCGGGAGGCCCGCCGCCTCCTAATGCTGGCGGCGAAGGTGCCAGGAGGCCGCCGGGACGCGGCGGTGGAGCGGTCGATGGCTGGAAGGAAATCACCAAGGCCCCTTGGGTTGAAGCGGCTGATCGGTGATCTTGGATCGAGCCGGACCCAGCGGATCCTGATGAAATAAGCAGGTCAGTCAGAATCGGAAGTGTGTGATGCCCGGGGAGGAACGCCTTCGCCAAGTTGTGGAACGGGGGAAATACGGCCTCTTGTATCGATGCCTTCTTGCACGGTCAGGATCGCAGTGGCGGGTCTCGTTCAGGGATGTCGAGGCTTTGCTTGGTTTCACACTGCCAGAATCAGCACGCCTGCACCGATCATGGTGGTCGAATCGGCGCAACAGCCGCGGGTATGCGCATTCGCTGGCCTGGCAACTCGCCGGGTGGAGGACGGCTGCGGTAGATCTTGAGCACGAATCGTTAGTGTTCGAGCACGAGGAGACCATCAGCGAACAGGCTCTCCCGCACCGTTCGGCGGACCATGCACGCGGCAATGTGATCGATCTCGACCAAGTGTTCCCGCCACACAACCCCGGCGATTGGCCAGCCGGGTTGTCGTTGCGACGCGAAGACCTCTACGACGACCGAGGCCGTTGAGCAAAGGATGTTCGTTTACAGCAACGTCCTAGTTCGAGAGCACCTGTCGGTTGTGACACGAGGTTCCAGCCGCCTCGCAGCGATGCACAGACCTTCTCGGAACCAATCTCCGGTACGGAAAGCGGGTGGCTGAACTGCTCTGAGAACCCTTGAGCGTTCGGCATGGCCGATGCCTCAGCCCGTGGCCTGCGAACTGGCCCGCGACGAGACTCAGCACCCTGCTCGGGGAGGGAGACGCGTGGCATTGCCGCTCGCGCGCCATCGTCTACTTGAGCCACGAGGTCATTGGCTGGAATTGCCCTGCCTTGCCACCTGCAACTGACCGAGATCTCGCGCGAGCGATTCCTTGCGCCGAAAGTCCTCCGATGTCTCCGCCGGGTTCCAGTACCAAGGGTGGTCGACGTGCTCTCGATGCATGATCCGCTCCATTTCGGCGACGACCTCGGGATATGCATCCGAAAGGTCTCGCTCGCAGCCAACGTCTTCCTCGATCAGAAACAGCTCCATAGGATCGTCGGGAGTTGGGCGGTAGGCCTTCCACGGCCCCTTGCGGACCGCCTGCTCCCTCGCGTTCTCCCAATAGAGGGGCCTGCCTGAGTCGAACGTCCCCGGATCGCCGCTCAACAGCGGGACGAGGCTCGACCCGTCGTTCGAGGGGACGGGGTTGGTTCCGGCCAGCTCGGCGAATGTCGGAAGCAGGTCGACGAGCCATACCGGCACGCTGGACACGCCCGCTTTGATCGCGGCCGGCCAGTTCACGAAGAAGGGGATGCGAATGCCGCCTTCTAGCAGGGAGAATTTCCCTCCCCGAAACGGCCCCTTGTTGCGAAAGAACGGATCGTCCGGCCAGTTCGCGGATCGGTTCCCGCGCGCGAAATACCCGCACATCGAGTAGCCGTTGTCCGACGCGAAGACCACGAGAGTGCGGTCCCGGATCCCGAGGCTTCCGAACAGGTCAACCAGCTCGCCCGCAAACGTGTCGATCCGCAGGACCATTGAAGCCCACTCCTTGTGTGCGGTCGAAGGAAAGTCCGCACGGTTCAGGAAAGGGCCGAGGGTGTCGGTTATGACCGGCCCGTGGGGCAGCTGGGTCGCGAAATAGAGGAAGAACGGTCGGTCCCGGTTCCGGCGCACGAAGCCGATGGCCGCATCCTCGAGCACATCCTCGGAATAGACTGCCTGCGATCGGTCCGGGACGCCGGGCGGAATCAATCGGCCGTCGCTGTCGTAGCGGGCTGAGGAGTTCCTAGACTCGGGTGGCGTCTGGTTGTCCTCGTACATGTGGGCCATGTCGAAACCGAAGTTCCCCGGATAGTCGACCTTGCGCCCATTGCGGTAGAGGTAGTGGGGAAAGAACGTGTGGGCGCGGCGCTGGTCGTAGAAACCGAGTGCCTCGTCAAAGCCCTGCTTGTCTGGCGTCCCCGGCGTGTCGGGAAGGCCAATGCCCCACTTCCCGAAGAAGCCGGTCGCATACCCCGATCGCTTCAGCATCTCGGCAACCGTCACGTCCGAGTCCGCCAAGTGATCCTGCCCCCTTGCGCTGCGGTTATCGCGAACTGACGCGTGCCCGGTATGCAGTCCCGTCATGAGGGTCCCTCGGGACGGAGCGCATTCCGGGGCTCCGGCGTAGGCTTGTGTGAAGCGGACGCCTTCCGCCGCGAGCCGATCTAGGTTTGGGGTCGAGAAACGGCTCTGTCCCCAAATGCTGAGATCCCGGTAGCTGAGGTCGTCCGCCAGAATGAAGACGATGTTCGGCTTGGTTCCAGACAGCGTCCGCTGGGCTTGCAGGGCTCCCGGGATCAGCAAGACACAGATAACCGCAAGACGCGTCACGGGGCCAAGAATAGCAGCCTAGGACGAGCCCACTTCTTGGACAGGACGCCCTGCCACGATTGGCAGGCTCGGCTGTGGTCCCACTCAGCGCGCCGACCGCTCGCCACGCCTGCGTCGCCGCTTCCCAGGACTGGTTGGACTGTTCCGCTCTACTCCGTAGCCCGCTCGTCTAGCGACCCATGCTTTCGAAGCCCGGTCGAATCTCACGAAGCCGCGTCGCTTCGATGTATGATGCGCACTGAGGATAGTCTCGATGATCAGAATTCCGTTTCTACTGTTCGCGTTGGCAAGCGTCAGTGCGGCACAGTCGGGGCCGTGCTTGGCCGACGCATTCCTTGATGTCTCCGAAGCACCCGGGGCCGGACCCGCCTATCCGCGCCCTCGCGTCGAAGCTACATGCGAGGGCGATGAGTTGGTGGTCCGTGCCAACGGCATCCCGCACTACGAGTTCGTCCAAGTTACGCCGAACCCGCTCTTGGAGCGGAACAACGAGTTCCGGCTGCCCGCCAAGCCCTCGCTGGCCGACAAGCCGGTGCCGATTCCGCTGCTTGGCGGTATTGGCGTTGCGGTCAATGGCATCGTGATTTTCGGGCCGAATGAGGGCCCAGTGCCAGCCGAGGAACAATTCGGCGATCCGGTGTTCAACGCCATCATGGACGCCTGCATGGGCCACACGGCGCAGGAGTACCACTACCACGCCATGGTGCAGCGCTGTCTCAGTCTTGGCGCGAAGGATGGCGATCCCTCGCCCATCCTGGGCTTTGGCTACGACGGCATTCCGATCCGTGGGCCCTGGGGTTGCATCGATGCCGATTGCAACAAGGTGGTGCGCCACCGCAGTAGCTGGGAAAAGGTTCGCGAGCCGCACCAAGACGCTTGGGACGCCTACGAATACGTTGAAAAGGACGGACCGGAGTACCTCGACGCCTGCAACGGACACGCCCATGATGACGGCGACTACCACTACCACGTGACCGAGACCTGGCCGTACATCCTTGGCTGCTATTCAGGCACTCCGACGGGTGGACCCGTTCGCGGTCGCCGCCCACCCGAAATCAGCCAGGCGCGTCCCGGACAGCGGGGCGAGCGCCCGGGCCCTGCGGCGAACCGGCCTCCCAGGGCCGGACAGGGTGGCGGGCCGCCACGGGGCGGGCCGCCACGCGACCAGCGCCCACGGCCAGAAGAAGTGCAGGCCGTCGCCTCAGCACTGAACAAGGATGTAGCCGAAGTTGCCAAGGCCCTGCGCGTGGAGCCCGGTGGCATCAAGCCGATCAACTTTGCCGCTTCCGCCCGGACGCTTGAGGTGGACACGGCCAAGCTGATCGAGTCTCTGGGAAGAACCCCGCCGCCGCCGCGCCAGCGACGGAACGTGGCCCCGCCCGGCGAGCCGGAATGCTTCTTCCGCTGCGGCCAGAGCGAAGAGAACGCTGTCGGCTGCACTCTGACGCCCGAACACAAGGTACTGTGCTTCAGGCCTTGCGACGACAACAAGTGCGGCTGATCCGCCCAGCGCTGATGGCGCTGGCCATCATCGCCGGGATCGCGGCTTGGCCGCAGGAACTGTTCCTGCCGCCGGTCGACCATTCCCAGCACCCCTTGATCGAGGTTGACGAGGCCGAGCCGACACCGTCGATGCGCATCCACATGGACGCAGATTCGATGGACGGATTCAACATCTTCTTGGAAACGCAGAACTTCCGGTTCACGCCGCAGAGCGTGGACACGCTGCCAGTCGCCAACGAAGGCCACGCACACCTATACGTGAACGGGGAGAAAGTGGCTCGCATGTACTCGCCGTGGCACCACCTGTCGCGCAAGCTGCTCCGCGACGGGATCAATCGCCTCGAGGTCGAGTTCAGTACCAACGACCATTCGGTCTGGGCTCTAGCCGGCGTGCCGATCGGCGCGGACGTGCTGATTGATGCAAGGGTCACCGAAGGTGATCCAATCCTCCGCGAAGACGTCAGCTACACGCTGGACTGGGATTGGGGTGCGGCGAAGCCACACCCGGACGGCGGCTGGACGGTTCGGACGGACCAGGGCTACTACGTGCAAGTTGAGCGCGGGCGGATCGTTACCCGCAATCTCGAACTGGTTCCCTGCCATATCGCTCCCCCGCCCGCACCGCTGGCATCGGTGCTGGGCTGGCTCGCACCGCGCCGCGTGTTTGCCGGGCATAGCAGCTTGGTCCCCAACGAATCAAAGATCACTGCTTCCTATGTCGAGGACCTAGCTGCGCCGCAAGAGACGTTTCTGGAGAGCCGGGTCGTGACGGATCCGGATTACTGCCAGGCGCATTACCTCGTGGCTAGGGAGCGAGGCTCCCCGCCGGGTTCATTAACTCTCGATGTTTCAGGAACTTGGAGTCGATCTTCTAAGAAGTCGCGCAAGCCCTTCCATATCAAGTCCGCTGCGGCTTACGGGGAGTTTAGGCCGTTGCAACTCTCTGACGGTGGCCAGCTGGGACGCCGCCTGATCGTGGGCGGGATCGACGCTAGAGTGCGTCGCTCTCTCGACACGTTGTTCGACGGAATCGACTTCGCGGACGGAACATCGGACTCCGATGGCATGCAGGTCCTGCGAAACTTAGTGGCGGGCACGACAGTGCTCGTCAACGAGGCCGAAATTCTCTAGTACCGCTGCGCTGTCGAACGCGTTGTCGTAGCGTGACACCGGAACTAGAACGACACGAGAATGGTAAAGAGCTTGCAATAGTCGGGCCCCGTCCCCGCTATTGGGTTGTAGCCTGGAAACGATGGCGCGGTAGCCGTCGTCTTGCTGACTAGCTGGGTGGGAGTGTTCGATTGAGCGCTTTGCTCCGCAAGGCTTGGGAGGTTGAACAAGATGCCCACGAGACCCCTCGTCTTCGCCGCGGTCGGGCTGGTCGGTCTGTTGCTGGCGTTGCCCGTGCCCGCAGCGAGCAATCCCTGTCCCAGCAATGCATTCATGGATGTGAGCGATTCGCCGGGAGCGGGTGAGGGTTATCCGCGTCCGCGGCTAGAAGTCGAGTGCGACGGCGACGAACTCGTCGTGAGCAGCAACGCCATTCCGCACTACGAGTTTGTTCAGATCACGCCCAACCCGCTGGTCGAACTCAATCGCGACTACCGCATGCCGCTCAACCCGAAGCTGGCGGAGCAGCCGAGTCCGCTGCCGCTGCTTGGGCCGTCCGGCGTCGCGATCAACGGCATTCCGCTGTTCGGGCCGAATGAAGGCCCGGTCCCCCCTCCGGGCTTCGGGGATCCGATCTACAACGCGATCATGGATTCGTGCATGGGACACACGGCGCGACAGTACCACTACCACGCGCTGATCGAGACCTGTTTCGACATCGCTCGGGAGGCGAACGAGCCATCACCAATCCTCGCGTTCGGGTGGGATGGGTTCCCAGTCTACGGTCCGTTCGGCTGCCGCGATGAGGCGTGCTCGGAAATCGTCGAATTCAAGAGCAGTTGGGAGCGACTGCGCGCGCCGCGGATTGACGCATGGGACGCATATCGCTTTGTCCCGAAAGAGGGCGCCGAGTACTTGGACCGCTGCAACGGACACACCCATGATGACGGCGACTACCACTACCACGCCACGGCGACATGGCCGTACATCATGGGGTGCTTCTCGGGCACGCCTTCTGCAGATGCAGGCAGGGAATCAGATCGCCAACTTAGCCGTCGCGATGGCGGCCGCGGACGCCCGCCAGGGGACGACCCCCGACCGACCGTCGAGCAAGTGTCTCGTGCGGCGGCTGAGCTGGAAATTGACGAGGCGAAGCTCGCGGAAGCACTGCGCTTGACTGACGGTCGCGTCGCGCCGATGAACTACGTCGCAGCGGCGCGAGCTCTCGGTATTGAGGCACGCGATCTATATGAGGCGCTTGGGGTTACCGCACAGTTGCCTCCGCCCGGGGCTCGAGGCGGCCCGGGTGGGCGCAGGAGGGGCGCAGGGCCGCCGCGCCAAGGCGGGCGACCGAGGGGTCCGCGGCCACAGGGTCCCCGACCCAGACAGTGAAGCGACTCGCGGGAGGGTCTCTCCTGACAGGCAGTTGCCGCGATTGACTCGCGCTCGTTTGAACTAGGCCTGCGGCCGACGAGCCACCGAGCACGACTCTTGTAGTACCGTAGGTTCGAGTCACCGATGGCTTTGGCTGGCCCGCCCGGACCGCGTTTCGGTTTGTGCACCGGCTGGCGGCCAGAACCCTCGGGGCCACATCTTTGCTTTGACCAACGGCTGCCTTCGTTTGACGGCAGTCGCCCACAGGAGAATGACATGCCCTCGATCCGCCTAATTCTGTCCGCATGCCTAGTAATGGCAGTGTTTGCCGCATGCGGCGCAACCGATCAGTCCGCCGAGATGGACAGCGACGACCCAGCCGTCCGCTCGCTCACCGCGGCCGAGTACTACGAGAAGATCCACGGCGCTTGGCTCGGCGAAGCAGTCGCGGGCGCGTTGGGCATGAGCGTCGAGGGCATGCACAAGAACGCACTAGAGCCCTTCCTCACGGAGTTGGGACAGTGGCCGCTGACCGATTACATCAAGACACTGCCTCCCCAAAGGGACCCGAATCGCAAGCAATGGTACACCGCGGATAACTGGGGCCCGACCGGATTCGGACCAGACGACGACTCCCTGTACCAAATCGCGAACCTGATGCTGCTCGAGGAGAAGGGCCCTGACATCACAAGCCAAGATATCGCCGACAAATGGTTGGCGTCGTTCTCTGTGTTCGAGGCTCAGAACTGCGGACGGGCGGTCAGGGTCGCCGAGAAGCTCCTGAAGGAGGGCGTCAAGCCTCCCGAATCGGGAAAGCACGACTTTGGCGAGTTCATGGGCGGGCAGATGAAGGGCGAGTTCTGGGGCTTCATGCTGCCCGGCAATCCCGCAGGGGCTGCAGAGTACGGGCGCATCGATGCCGAAGTCTCGTTCCATACCGACGGCGTCTACGGCGAGATGTTCATGGCTGCTCTCACCGCCGAGGCCTTCTTTGAGTCGGATCCCACGAAGCTGCTCGAGGCCGGTCTCGCAACCATCCCCGAGGATTGCGACTACGCCCGCTGCATCCGAGACGTGATGTCCTGGCACCAGCAGTGGCCCGATGATTGGGAAATGGCCCATGAGCAGATTGACGCCAAGTGGGCTCCGGAGGGTGACGAAAAGCAGCGCCGCGTGTTCCCCAACAACGCGGTCAACGCCCTAGCCCTGCTGTACGGCGAGGGTGACTTCGACAAGACGATCACGCTCGCTGTCATGGCCGGCTGGGACACCGATACGAACGCCGGCGACGTCGGGCCGGTCATGGGGATCATCCTAGGGCCCGGAGCGATCGCCGAGAAGTGGACCGCGCCCATCGCGAACATCCTTCGCTCCGATGTCAAGGGCGCGGAAGAGTGGAAGATCGATGAACTGGCGCGGCGGACGGCCGACATGGGCATGCGAATGACCGAGGCAAAGTCCTCCGGGCTAGTTGAGATCGTCAGCGAGTAGGGATCCTGCTGCCGCTCCAGCTGCTCAGGCAACGCGTGGCTTATTTGCACGAGCTGCGCAGTTGCCAGCGGAGCCGTTGGCTTGCGCAGTTCGGCTTGGCCCAGGAATCAACGTGAGATCCAACTGCGGCAGCTTGACAATGCGGCGTCGAGACCTTTTCTCGCTAGCGGCGACCGCAGCCTTCGCCGGTTGTGCATCAGCTCCGGAGGGCCGGTCTCGTCCTAATATCCTGTTCGCGATCTCCGACGACCAATCCTTCGCTCATACCGGTGCGTCCGGCGACCCGGTGGTCCGCACGCCTGCGTTTGACCGCATTTCCGCCGAGGGTGTCCGGTTCGAATACGCATTCTGCAACTCGCCGTCATGCACTCCATCCAGGGGAGCCATCCTGACGGGCCAAGAGTGCTACCGCCTCGAAGAGGGCGTCAACTTGTGGAGTTCCCTGCCCGCCAAGTTCGTGACGTACCCCGACCTGCTTGAAGCGGCGGGGTACCACATCGGCTTCACCCGCAAGGGCTGGTCCCCCGGGAGCTTGGAAGCCGGTGGCCGGTCTCGCAATCCCGCAGGCCCGAGGTACGACGACTTCCAGACCTTCTACGAAGCCAACCCGCCCGGAACTCCGTTCTGTTTTTGGTTTGGGAGCAGCGACCCCCATCGCGGGTACGAGAAGGGTTCGGGTATTGCCAGCGGACTGCGCCCCGAGGATGTGGTGGTGCCTCCATTCCTTCCCGACGACCCAGAGGTTCGCAGCGACATTCTCGACTACTACTTCGAGATCGAGCGCTTCGACCGGGAACTCGGCGAGATCCTCTCGTACTTGGAAGAGCGAGGCCAGCTGGAGAACACCATCGTCATCGTCACCAGCGACAACGGGATGCCGTTTCCGCGTGCCAAGGCGGATCTATACGACTACGGGGCGCGCGTGCCGCTTGCCGTGCGGTGGCCAGAAAGTGTCCCCGGGGGGCGAGTGGTCACCGACTTCGCCAGCTTGGTCGACATAGCCCCAACCATCCTTGAGGCCGCGGGTATCGAGATTCCGGAAGATATGACGGGGCGCAGCCTGCTGGACTTGCTGAAGTCTGGGGAAGACGGGCGCGTCGACCCCACTCGTGACCACGTGATCTTGGCCCGCGAGCGCCACACTCCGTGGCGCGAAGGAAGGGTCGGATACCCGATGCGGGCGATTCGGACGGATCAATACCTCTACATCCGGAACATCGAGCCCGACCGCTGGCCCGCGGGTGACCCTCCAATCCTGGGGGAAGTAGATCCATCGCCCACGAAGGACTTGATGCGGGCCCGCAAGGACGACCCTGGGTTCCGGCGCTACTACGAGGCGGCATTCTCCAAGCGCCCCGGCGAAGAACTCTATGAGCTGGGCCCTGATCCCGGGCAGATGAAGAACGTAGCCGACGAAGCCGCGCACGCGGAGATCAAGAGCGCCTTGGCAGCAAAGCTAGACCAACACCTCCTGGCAACGTCTGATCCGCGAGCGTTGGGGCACCCGCCTACATGGGAGTCGGACCCGCACCATGGCAGGCTCACGCTGGAACAGCGCCGCTAAGGTTCCGGGTCTGCGCCTTTGAATGACGGATCACGGATCGCCCAGCGGGCAAGCTCCTTGACCAAGCGCAAGCCGCGGCCGTGTTGCGTAGCGCTACGGGCTAATACTGCCATCGGCTACACTTGAACCGGCCATTTTCCTCATCGGGCAACTTGCTCTCAGGCTCGGCGGCTTGCTACGCCGTCTCCGCCATTGGCAGCAGGGTTGCCGATGCGGCGAATGCCAGCTGAATTCACAGGAGTTAAGCGCTATGCCTAGCCGCATTGTCCACTTGGCCGCACTCGCCTGCGGCGTTTTCCTTGCCGTGTCGCCCCTAGCGGCTCAAGGCGGAGGAGACAGAGCAGAACGGCTTAAACCGACGTCCTCTGACGTCTCGTATGGCGACCATGTGCGGCACGTGTTCGACTTCTACCAAGCTGAGTCGTCTGACCCCACACCGTTGGTGCTCTATATCCACGGCGGAGGCTTCACCCGTGGTGACAAGCGTTCCGTAAACCAAGCAACCCTGAAGGCACTGTTGGCTGCCGGGATCTCCGTCGCCGCGATCAACTATCGGCTCGCTGGCCAAGTGCCGCTGCCAGCAGCCCACGCAGACGCCCAACGAGCCGTGCAGACGCTGCGGGCGAAAGCTGCGGAATGGAATATCGACAAGGATCAAGTCGGTGCGTTCGGAGGATCAGCCGGGGCTCAGCTGTGCATGTGGCTGGCCTACAGCGACGACCATGCCGATCCATCGAGCAGCGATCACATTGCGCGGGAGTCGACTCGGCTGGCATACGTTGCGCCGCTCAACGGCCAGAGCACGAACGACTTCGACTGGTGGCTGGAGAACCTCCCGGGCTACGACGAGCTGCATCGCGACCCGGCGGAGATCTTCGGCACATCCGACAAGGGCAAACAGGCGGCTATTGCCGCGAAAATCTCCGCGATCGAGCTGGTCTCCGCCGACGATCCTCCGACGTTCATGCGCTATGGGATGGCTCCTGGGGATCCGGTTCCCGAAGGAGATCGCGCTCAAGGGTGGAAAGTCCACCATGTCAACTTCGGGCTGGCGCTGAAGGCAAAGCTCGATGCGCTCGGTGTCGAGAACTTTCTGCAGTACCCCGGTGCGGAATCGGCCTATGCAACCCCGGAAGACTTCTTCATCGGCAAGTTCGGCAAGTCGGAGATCCGGCACCTTACACACGATGAGCTGTCCGACTATCACCTCGAACTGGTGAAGCTGTTGGAGCAGAACCCGAACCAAACCGGCGAAGTCTACCGCCAAGGCGTTTCGGGAGGGGTGGGCGGCTGGACTCCCTTGCCAGAAGCGTCAGAGCGCAATCACTATTTGTCGATCCTGCATCGCGGGGGCAACAGCTGGGCGGAGTCGCACGACCAGAAGGCCGACTTCTACATCATGCTCGAGGGATCCGGCACGCTGCTGCTGGGGGGCAAGATGGTGGACGCGATTCAAGCCGAGGGGCGTCCCGGCGAGTGGCGGGCACCGCGCCTCGAGAATCCGCGCCGCATCGAGGCTCGCAAGGGCGATCTCATCAACATCCCCGTGAAAACGCCTCATCAATGGGATCTCACAGAGGGCGAGTCCGTGACCTATGTGATCCTCAAGGTCGTCGAGCGTGGGGAGAACATTCGCGACGCTCCTCCAAATTGAGTGCTTGGCGTAGTCGCATGACGGAGTATCGGCAGGACGACGAGCGACACGGGCGCGGCATGGCTGCGAAACACTCTCGGATTACGCAAATCCTTGCATTGCTGGGCGTGCTCGCTATGGCTCTGCTCGCGCCGACGGCATCCCAAGCCGAGTCCATGCGTGTGACGCTGTTGGGCACGGGCACGCCGAATCCGCATCCTGACCGGTTCGGGCCGGCAACGCTCGTAGAGGCCGGTGAGCAGCGGCTCCTGTTTGATGCCGGCAGGGGCGTCACGATCCGCCTGAACCAACTCGGCATTCCGATGCGCGAGGTGACCGCGGTTTTCATTACGCACTTCCACTCGGACCACTTGGTCGGCCTTGCGGACCTGTGGCTGATCGGATGGCTGCCGCCAAACTACGGTCGCCGCCGAGTGCCGCTGCGCATCTGGGGACCGGAGGGACTGGGGAAGATCACAGCGGGCATGGAACAGGCCTACGCTACCGACATCGCCATCCGGGTCAAGGACGAGGCTTTGCCACGTTCCGCTGCGAAGTTCGATGTGAACGAGTACGGCGAGGGCGGAGTTATCTATGAGCACGAGGGCGTAAAGGTGACCTCGTTTGAAGTCAACCACGGGGATCTGATCAAGCCGGCATTCGGCTATCGCGTCGATTACGCCGGACGATCTGTCGTGATCTCAGGGGATACGCGCTTCGACCAGAACGTGATCGAGGCGGCCAAGGGCGTAGATCTGCTCGTTCACGAAGTGGTCGCAATCCCCGAAGCGCTCTTCGCCGTCAACCCGGCGATGAAGCGGGTCGAGGCTCACCACACCACACCCGAGGAGGTTGGCACGGTAATGTCCGAAGCGCAGCCACGACTGGGAGTCCTAACACACTACGTGCTGACCTCAGGTCCGGGCATCCCACCGGAGACCAAGGACGAGGTCCTAGCTCGCCTGAAGACCCGCTACTCCGGCCCGGTCGTTGCTGGCCATGACTTGATGGCTATCGAAGTCGGCGAGACTGTCACGGTAGCGCACCCACGATGACGGGAAGTCCGAGAAGACCGGGCGTTAGGATTTGACCGAGAGCACCACGAACGATAGCGGACCCTCTTGGGGAGAGTATCAGCACCGGATCAGTTGCGGCGGCCAACCGTCGGCAGGTAGCTCCCACCGACCGGCCTGCAACCAATTACCGCTCCGCTGGGCTGCCCTGGAGCTTCGTCAGAGTCTTGCGAGGAGTCGGTCATAATCGGCGTGCGCTCCGATCCAAAACCATGTGATGTCATCACCCTCGAGGAGACCAACCGCCCGGTATCCGATGGTTACGCGAACTGAGTAGATCTGCTCGTAGCCGTGCACCCTCTTGAACCTCAGGCTTCGGTGCTGGGGATTGCTTGCGAAGAGACTGTACGCCTTTCTTGCGAGCCCCTGAATATCCGTTGGCAATTCGTGGTAGGCAGCCCAGAAACGGGGCGTTGCACTCGATTTCACAGTTTGTCGGGATCGAGTTCCGTCGCTCTGCCAGCTTTGATATGTACGCGGGCCTCATCGGCGAGCCTGCTCAGGGCATCTTGGGAACTTGAGAACGCTTGAGTCCAGCGTTCCTCATCCTGAAGCTCGCCGAGAAGCCACTGAGCAATTCGGTCCTGTTCCTCAGGCGGGAGCGCCGACATCTTCTCTATTGCTGTGTCGAGGGCTCGGCTCACAATACGAATTATATGTGTATCGAATCTGAAACCTAGAGTCCTATGGAGGCGCGGGTGGGAATTGAAACCACGAATAGAGGTTTCGCACGTTGATCAGTATGCCGAGCCGCGGTGAGACGCCGCGATCATCGATACGACGTGTTCCTGATCATCAATCTCGTAGAAGGATCGCCAAGACCCGATACGGTATCTCCGCGTCTCCGACGCGTAGCCCTCGAGCTTGCGAATGTGCGGCCCGAAGTGCGGGTGCGGGTAGACGGATCGCCGCAGCCTGCGGGCAATCTCCTCGTGACCAGCACGGGCGTTCGACTGAAGGTCTTTGCGGAATTGCTCGGTCTCGAGGATCCGGTAGTCATGCAACGAAGTCGCCCCTCCGCTGGTGAGCCTGTTGCGAACCGGCCTTCAGTCTACGGAGCAGCGCGTCGTTGCTCAAGATCTCGGCCATTTCCTCGTCATCGGCGAACTGCGCCTCCCTGATCTTTGCCAGAGCAGCGGTCGCAATGAAGGTCGCCAGCGGTCTCTGCTGGGCCGCCGCGGCCTCCTGCAACTCGTCGTATGCGCCCTTTTCCAACCGCAAGGTCACCGTCTTGGCCATGTTCCCTCTCCTGCCGGTGAATTCCGTGCCTCGGTACAACGGCACAAGTATCAAGTCTGCCACCATCAGGTAATCTGACGGCCCGCGTAGTCAGGTCAGAACGCGGAGCGCAGTCTCCGGGGCCTTGTCGAGCACCCGCAACAGGGCACGCGCCGCGCCGGTCGGGGAGCGCTTCCCCTGTTCCCAGTTGCGGATCGTCTCGTGCGGCACGTCGATGCGCCGCGCCAGCTCCATCTGGCTGAGCCCCAGCCGCCGACGGATCCGGCGTGCATACCGCGCCATGTCCTGCATCGCCTCGGCGTCGTCTTCCTTCTGCTGCAAAGCGATCTCCGCCTCGGTCGTGGCGTCCACCACCGCAGGGTCGATCCGCCCCTCAGGGAAAGTCACCGGATCGTCGGGATCAATCCTGACGCGCGTTGTACTCATAGTCCGATACCTCCTTCCTGTTGGCCTTGCGGGCCGAAATAATGCGGATGGCCGAACCCCGCACCGTATAGACGACGACATGCGCCCGCCCGTCGATCATGCCGATCAACCGATAGCGATCCTCACCATAGTCCCGCCGACGATCCGGCGCGGATCGAAGAAGGCGCGAACGGCATAAGCAAAGTCGAAGCCGCGACGCGTGAAGCAGGCGCTGTTCTTGGCATCGTCCCATTCGAACTCCATCCTGATCATATAGGCCAATGGCCTACCCTTGTCAAGCCCCTCGACGATTGCAACACCATTCCCGCATGCGCTCGGACCGACTGCCGTTCACGCGCCACTCGGGATCAAGCCTTGGAACACCATGTTGTCGGTGTTCGGCCTCGTCTGCTGCAACAGGATGTCGTGGACCAAACGGCGCTGGGAGCCAGCCTTAGGCACGGATTCGAAACCTCGTCACATCGACCATTTACTTCTCGATTGACTATCAATTTGGCACTCTGCGGGATTCGCACGGAGGCGGGAGGCCCGCTCTCAGCTGATCCACGTCTCCTAACATCCTGCCATTTCGGAAGGCCCAATTGAGGGGCCGTGGCGGTGGCACCGCTGAATGATGTCTATCCGCTAGATCCGCAGGGTGTTTTCGGACTCATGCGGAATCTTCGGCACTGGCAGTTGCTCCAGAACTTGCTCCGGGGCGATTCCAAGACGGTTCCCGTTGACTCGAACCCTCCGACGTGACCTCAAAGCCACCCTGCTCGTCCGGATTCACACGGACTGAAAACCCGGGCAGATTGACAAGTGTCTCGAGCATGTCCTTGACCATCGCGTACGCCTCGTCCTTCGATCTGCCTTGAGTCATCACCTCAAGAGCAGGAAGCTTGGCTACCCAGAACTTATCGCTCTTGTACACGCTGCCTGAGAGTCGGTTTCCGTTAGACGTCCCGCCAAGAATGACCGATCGCCATTGTTCCTCGCTTCGGGTCATTCGAAGGCGGGCTCGGTCACCCCGTACGTCTTCCGCAATCGTCCGAGTTCTTTCTTCAGTTCAGCAGTGACGCTTTCCATTCCTGCCTGGCCGTAGATGCTCTGCGTCTCTTCAGGATTCCGCTCCAAGTCGAATAGCTCCCACTCGTCGCTCTCGTAGAAGCGGATCAGCTTGTATCGGTCGGTCCTGACGCCCTCATGGGCTGGAACGCCGTGCGCGACTTGACTCTCGTAGTAGTGGTAATAGAACGAGTCGCGCCAATTCCTCGGGACGTTGCCCTGCAAGAGCGGCACTAGGCTGCGACCCTGCATGTCCGGCGGCACGTCCACACCGGCGATCTCCAAGAACGTCTCGGCATAGTCTAGGTTCGAGACCAGCTCGCGACTGGTCGAGCCGGGCTCGACGACGCCCGGCCAGCGCGCCACCAGAGGGGTTCGCAGCGACTCCCGGTACATCCAGCGCTTGTCGAACCAGCCATGCTCGCCCAGATAGAAGCCCTGATCCGAGCTGTAGATGACTACCGTGTTCTCGGCCAAACCGGTCTCGTCGAGGTAGCGCAGTATCCTGCCGATGTTGTCGTCCACAGAGGCAATGCAGCGTAGGTAGTCCTTGATATAGCGCTGGTACTTCCAGCGGATCAGGTCCTTGCCTTGGAGGTTTGCCTTCTGAAACGCCTCGTTCTTGGGACCGTAGACCGCATCCCACATCGCCTTCTGCGCCGGGGTCAGCCGTCCGTAGCTGTTCATCCACTGCCGCAGCACGCGGTCGTCCTCCGGAGTATCGGGCGGAGGATTGATCTTCAGGTCATGCGCGGAGGCCATGTGCCGGCCGATCTCCATCCGGTTCGCTGCTGCTGGCGAGGCCCTTCCCGAGAAGTCATCGAATAGCGTCGGCGGCTCCCAAATGTGCTGTCCGTCATAAAGCGAGAGGTGTTCCGGGCCGGGCATCCAATTGCGATGGGGCGCCTTGTGCTGGCTCATCAGCATGAAGGGCTTGTCTTGGTCGCGCCGCTCCTTGAGCCACTCCAAGGAGAGGTCCGTGATGATGTCCGTCGTATACCCCTCGTGGCGCCGACGCGTATCGTCTGGACCGACCCGCATGTCAGGGTTGTAATAGGCGCCCTGCCCCGGCAGGACCTCCCAGGCGTCGAATCCGGTCGGAGCCGTCTTGAGGTGCCACTTGCCGAAGATCGCGGTCTGGTAGCCGGCCGCTTGCAGAAGCTTCGGGAACGTCTGCTGCGATCCATCGAATCGCAAGCGGTTGTCCAGGACGCCATTGAGATGGCTGTACTTCCCCGTCAGAATCACTGCCCGGCTCGGCGCACAGATCGAGTTCGTGACCAAGGCCCGGTCGAAGCGCATCCCCTCACGGGCGATACGGTCGATGTTCGGCGTGTGGTTGATCATCGACCCATAGGCGCTGATCGCCTGATAGGCGTGATCGTCCGTGAAGATGAAGATGATGTTTGGCTTGTCCGTGGCGGCAGGCAGCAGCGAGGCGGACGCAAGGGCAATAGTGGCGAGGAGTCGCATATTGCTGTGCATTTTAGCGAATCGCATGTGTCCTGACTGCGCCGTGTTTGGCGGTGGCCGGCGAGTCCATTTCCACGCAATGCGAGCTTGCAGAACGACTCACAGACCATAAGATTGAGTCCCGTCCAAAGCGCGTCGACGCGCTATCTCAATACAATGGGCAGAAGTGAGCGACGTGCTCATCGAAGTGCGGGACTTGTCATTCCGCTATCCCGACGGGTCCGAGGCCCTGCGTGACGTGAGCTTCGTGTTGCGCAGGTCCGAGACCGTGGCCATCCTAGGTGCCAACGGATCGGGGAAGACAACCTTCCTGAACCACTTGGTCGGCCTGCTGCACGGCACCGGCTCGGTTCACGTCTGCGGCATGCCCGCGGAAGGTTCCAATCTGGCCGAGATCCGCCGCCGGGTCGGCATGCTGTTCCAGGACTCGGACGACCAGATCTTCATGCCGACGATCGAGGAGGACGTGGCCTTCGGCCCGCTCAACCTCGGACTGGACGAGGCGGCGGTGCGCGAGCGCGTCGATCGCTGCCTGCAGCAGGTTGGCCTCAACGGCCAGCGCAAGAGGCCCCCGCATCACCTCAGCGCCGGAGAGCGCCGGCGCGCCGCGCTCGCTGGCGTGCTCGCGACCGAGCCCGAGATCCTACTGCTTGACGAGCCGGCGACGTTCCTGGACCCGCCCGGCAAGAGAAGCCTCGTGGAAACGCTGCGCTCGCTGCCCCAATCCAAGATTCTGGTCACCCACGAAATCGGCCTCGCGGCCGCCCTCGCCGATCGGGCAGTATTCTTCGAGGGCGGTAGCGTCGCCGCCGAAGGGAGCGTGGAAGAGCTCGCCGCACGCTTCGACTGGCGCTGAAGCCACCGCTACGGACCCGTCAGCCTTGGCGACGGATGCTGGGCACCCATCTGGGCCCACCATGCCTCAAGCCGCTCCGTGAGAGCCGCCGCGATCTCCGGCTTCTCGCCGACGAGGTTGCGCCGCTCGCCGAGGTCGTCCTCCAGGTTGTAGAGTTCGGCGCGCGAGTCTTCGTAGTAGCGCAACAACTTCCAGTTCCCGACCCGCAGCCCGCTTACCGGAGAAGTCGTGGCGTAGTAGTGCGGATAGTGAAAGTACAGCGCCGCCCGGTCAGGGACGTGATCGGGATCCCTGAGGACAGGCGTTAGGTCAATGCCGTCCACGGCCCGGTTGTATTCGCGGTCGCCACGCAGGCCAGCCACCGACAGGATCGTGCGGTAGTAGTCGATGCTGCTGATCGGGACGTCGCTATCGGCCCCGGGCCGGGTCACGCCGGGCCAGCGAATGATGGCCGGCACACGGATCCCGCCCTCGTAGAGCGAGCCCTTGCCCGAGCGCAGGGGGGTGTTGTCGGTGACCTGCATCCCATCGAACTTGTTGATGTATCCGCCGTTGTCCGAGGTGAGGATGACCAAGGTGTTGTCGGCGACACCGAGATCGTCCAGCGTGTCAAGCACCCTGCCCACGTTCTCGTCGAGGGCATGGACCATCGCCGCGTATTGTGGGTTGCGGTGCAGCATGCCGTCGCGAATTTGCTGCCGGTAGCGGTCTACGACTGCGGGCTTGCCCTCGATCGGCGTGTGCACGGTGTGGAAGGCCAAGTGCATGAAGAACGGCTTGCCGCGCTCGTTCTGCAGAATCCGAATGGCCTCGGACGTGAGCCGATCTGTCAGGTATTCGCCCGTCTGTCCGCCGCCGAGGTGGGGCACGTATCGCAGCCCAGAAAATGTCTGCGATCCGCTGTACGGGAAGAAGAACGTCTGCGGGGCTCCCCACAAGGTGCCGCCGACGTTGTAGTCGAAGCCCTGCGTCTGCGGGTAGTACTCCGCTGTTCCCAGATGCCACTTGCCCACGTGCGCGGTCATGTATCCGGCATCGTGCAGGACCTCTGCAATGGTGACCTCGTCGTGAGGCAAGCTGTCCCGCGTGATCGGTGGGACCAAGGGCCGGTTGAGGGGCGGCCGCTTGGCGGCTTCCCGCCATATCGTCATGTGCAACTTGGCCGGATGCTTGCCGGTCATGATGGAGGCCCGCGTAGGACTGCATACGGGCGACGCCGAGTACGCGCTGGTGAAGCGCATCGCTTGGTCGGCCAGCGCATCGATGCGCGGCGTTTGGTGCAGGTCGGAACCGTACCCCTCCAGATCCGTCCACCCCATGTCATCGACCAAGATGAACAGGACATTGGGCCGCTGCTGGGCGCCGGCCCACGACACCAACAGAAACGCAGGCAAGACCCTGCGCAAGCAGCCTTTGATAACGCTCGTGAAGTCAGTTTGCATGGTTCAGGTTTGGAATCGGCCAGAGTGCCCGGTCGCTCGCTAGAATAAGGGATTCGGCAGCGTCCCTCCTGGGCTCCGCGCTCAGAGCCCTATGCCACTGCCCCTCCCTAGATCGCGCAAAGCGCTTTGGCTGCTCGGCTTGGCGTTCGCCGCCCTGGCCTCGGCCGGAGTGTACCTCAACGCCCGGCCCGACATCCTGTTCCTGGGCTTCCCCAGCATGTACCGCTTCTTGCTGGCGGAAAGCGCCAGCCAAAGCGGCGTGCGCTACCACTACTGGAGCCCGGAGAAGTTGGACAGCCCGAAAGCGGGCCAGCCGGACTTCAGCCGCTACAAGGTGATCTACGTCAGCGGCCGGCGTTCCGATCCGCTGAGCCGCCCGGTGCGCCGGGCCCTGCAAGAGGCCGGAGAGGCGGGATCCAAGGTGATCGTGCTGCCGGCCCACGACACGGCCCGGCTGGGAGTGGGGAACGCGGAATTTGAGGAAGAAGACCGCTGGATCGACGACTACTGGCGGTTCGGCGGCGTGACCAACATGGCCCGTCTGTTGCAGACATCGGCCGCTCGCTACTCGGGCCACGACGCCGAAGTACTCCCGCCGGAGCCCACGCCGGAAGATGGCTACTACCATCCCGAATCTCCGAGCCTCTTCACTACAACCGAAGACTACGAGGGCTGGTATGCCCGCTCCGGACGCTTCCGGCAGGGCGGCCCAAAGGCCCTGATCGACTTTGCCGATGGCTGGCGGCTGGGCATGAACGAAGCGACCGATGCAATCGTGCGGGCGTTCGAAGACGGCGGCTTCAACACCGCCGCCATATTCGGCACCGCCCAAGCCGCTCCCTTCGCGCTGGAGTACCGGCCCGACATATTGATCTCGCGTAAGCACGGGCGCTGGTGGCTCGGGGAGCAAGGCGTCGAAGTACTGGAAGAAAAACTCGACGTGCCGATCTTGCGAGGTCTCTCGCTGCTGTTCACGGGCGAGTCGTTCGGCGAGTACCAGAAAACCCGCGCCGGCATCCGCGACGCGGGCCTAATCATGGGCGCGATGGTCCCCGAACTGGACGGAGCGATCCAGCCAACCCTGATCGAGGGCTTGGATTCGGCATGGTACGGCCGCCGCTTCGAAGCGTTTCGGGACGAGCGCATCGACTTGCTCGTCCAGCGCGCCCGGCGCTGGGTCCGCCTGCGCAAGCTTGCGAATGCCGAGAAGAAGGTCGCGATCTTCTACGTGTCGGGAATCGGCAAGGGGCGGATCACCGCGGCCAGCCTCAACGTGCCGCGCAGCATGCTGCGCTTCCTAGCCGCGATGCAGCGAGACGGCTATGCCATCTCCGACACACCGTCGGACGAGCAGGCGCTGCTGGATGAGATGCTCGACAAGGGCCGCAACGTGAGTGCGGGACGGCCACGCGACTTGGACCGCTTGGCTGAACGCGAGGGCGTGCTGCTGCTCCCGGTGGACGGCTACGTGGATTGGTTCGAGGGACTGCCAGAAGCCATGCGGGCTGAAGTGATCGAATCCTTCGGGCCGCCGCCGGGCGATCTGATGACGGTCGAACGCGAGGGCCGGCAGTATTTCGTAGTGCCCAAGCTTGATTACGGCAACGTGGTCGTGCTGCCCCAGCCTGTGCGCGGGGCTCAGATGGATGCCAGGCTCCAGCACAACGACAAAGTTCCGCCTCCCCATCAATACCTAGCTGTGTATTGGTGGCTGCGCGATGTTTGGCAGGCCGACGCCATCCTCAACTACGGCACGCACGGCACGCACGAGTTCCTGCCAGGGCGCCCGCTCGGTCAATTGGCCGACGACTGGTCGGATCGCACCATCGGCCCGCTGCCCAACCTCTACGTCTACGTCATGGACAACGTGGGCGAGGCCCTGATCGCGAAGCGCCGAGGGGCGGCGGTGACGGTCAGCCACCAGATTCCGCCGGTGGAAGCCGCCGAAGTCACCAAGGGCGAGCCGGAGATCGCGGCTCTCTACCGCGCCGCCCGGCAGTTGCTGGATGCTGCGCCGGGAGCTCTCAAGGAACGCCTGCGAGAACAAGTCCGCTCCATGGGCGCGGATCTTGAAATGGACCGGGACATCGAGACCGACTGGGCAAGTGCGGCCCCTACCGACTTGGAGGTGGAGAGGCTCGCGAGCCACATCCACCTCATCAACGAGGACCGCATTCCGCTCGGGCTGCACGTGCACGGTCAGCCCAACACTCCAGACGAGCTAGCGCCGATGGTCACGGCCATGCTCGGCAAGGAAGCTCTGGCAGGTTCGCCATGCCGCCCCGAGACGGATGCAGTCTGCCTCGCTCAAGCCCGCGAGCGAGCCGAGGCCACAGTCCGCCGCGCCCTGGCCGGCGATTCACCTGTGCCAGCCCTAGGAGCGCTCGGCCCCGAAGTCGAACGGATCGGCGCAGCCCTTGCACAAACTCCCAATGAGATCAGCCACACCTTAGGCGCTCTGGCGGGGGCCTACGTGCCGCCCGGCGGTGGGGGCGATCCGGTGCGCAATCCGCAGGCTCTGCCGACCGGCCGGAATCTGCATGGAATCAATCCGGCGGAAGTGCCGACCAAAGCCGCATGGGAGATTGGCGTCAACCTCGCAGACGCACAGCTCGAAGCGGAATTCGACCGTCTTGGGCGCTGGCCCAGGAAGATCGGTTTCACGCTGTGGAACACCGAACTGATCCGCCAGCACGGCACGGACTTGGCGCATGTGATGCACCTGCTCGGGGTGCGCCCGATCTGGGACCACAACAACGTGGTGGAAGACGTGGATCTGATACCCAGCGCCGAGCTGGGGCGCCCGCGCGTGGACGTGGTGATCCAAGCGGCGTCGCTGTTTCGAGACACCTTCCCAGACCGGATGAAGCTTCTCGACAAGGCTGTTCGGCTGGCTGCAAGCGCGAAAGACGGGGAGAACTACATCGCCGAGCACGCCGAAGAGGCCGAGCGCGAACTCAAGCGATCCGGCATGGCCGCCAAGGATGCCAAGACGCTGGCTGTGGCGCGCATCTTCAGTAACTCCGCGGGCGGTTACGGCACTGGCCTAGTCGCCTCTATCGAGCGCAGCGGCAGTTTCGAATCGTCTGAGGGACTCACGGAGGCGTATCTGGCCAGGACCGGAGCCGTCTACACCGAAGGCTTCGAATGGGGCCGGGTGGCGCCGGACGCTTACCGCACGCACCTGCAGCACACCGATGCCGTCACGCTGAGCCGCTCCACGAATGTGGTCGGCGCCCTGACACTGGATCATTACTTCGAATACCTCGGGGGCATGACCATGGCCGTGCGCGACACGACCGGCAGTGCGCCCGAAACCTATCTGGCTGACGTGCGCGACGCCCACCAGCCACGCGTGGAGACGGTGCGGGAAGCGCTGGTCCGGGGGCTGCGCGGCAAGTTCTGGAACCCCAAATGGATCGAAGCGCTGCAAAGCGAGGGCTTTTCCGGCGCCGTGGAAATGGCTCAGACGACGACCAACCTGTTCGGCTGGCAGGTCACCAAGCCAGCGGCGGTCGGCAGCGAGGCCTGGCAGAAGGTCCACGAGATTTACGTGGACGACTCGCTGGGCTTGGAACTGCCGCAGTGGTTTGACGCGAATAATCCATTCGCCTTCCAGGAAATGATGGCTGTCATGCTCGAGTCGGCGCGCAAGGGATATTGGAACGCCGGGCCCGAGACCCTCAGCTCGCTGGCGCTGGACTACGCCCGCTCGCTGGAGCGCCACGGCGCGTCGGGCAGCTCGCGCACGACAGAGAACCGTCCGTTCGAAGAATTTGTCGAGCTGTTGGTCGCGGCGTCGGCCGAGCCGGACCTGATCTCGACGCTGCGCGAAGAACTCCGCGATGGCTCCAGCCCGCGCGTGGAGGGCCGCAGGCTGGTCGAACACGCGGGGCCGAGCACCTCTGAGACCCTCAGCGTCAGCGCTCAGACTGCCCTGGCGGCAGTTTTCCTGCTGCTGGGAGTGTTCGCACTCGGCTGGCGCCGCCTGCACTAGGACCCGGGCCGAGCGCCGCAGTGCGGTTGCTATACTGCGCTTAAGCCGCTCAAGCGCTGCCGCCCTGAGCCGCCAGGCCGATACTTCGGTTTGGCTGGCGGTTGGAATCGTGCCGAAGACCTTCTACATCGAGACCTTTGGCTGTCAGATGAACGTGCACGACAGCGAGAAAGTGCGCGGCATGCTGGAAACGCGGGGCTATTCCCAGGTACCGGCTCCCGACGAGGCCGGAATGCTGCTCTACAACACCTGCAGCATTCGAGACAAGGCCGAACAGAAGGTCTTCTCGCGGCTGGCGGGCCTCAAGCGCAAGGCCGGCGGCAAGACGATTGGCGTCCTGGGCTGCGTGGCGCAGCACAACGGCGAGGACATCTTCGACCACGCCCCGCATGTCGATTTCGTATGCGGCTCAGCCAGTTACAACTCCCTGCCCGCGATCTTGGACCGCGTCGAGGCGGGCGAATCGCGGGTCGCCGGGCTGGAGCTGGACACCGACGAGACCTTTGACGTCCCGTCTGTGGAGCGCGACCGCCCGTACAGCGCCTACATCACGATCATCGAAGGCTGCGACAAGGAATGCACCTACTGCGTCGTGCCCTTCACCCGCGGGCCGGAACGAAGCCGTGCCAGCGAATCGGTGATGCGCGAAGCCAGAGATCTTGAAGCGCGCGGGTACACCGAAATCACGCTGCTCGGGCAGACTGTAAACAGCTATCGGGACCCCTCTCCCGCGGGCTGGAGCTTCGCGAAATTATTGGACGAGATCGGCCGGCTGCCGCGCATCCGGCGGGTGCGATTCACTACATCGCACCCGGCCGATTTCACGCCCGACATCGTGCAGGCCATTGATCGCAACGAGTCGCTGTGCGACTGGGTCCACTTGCCGGTCCAGTCAGGATCCACCGACGTCTTGCGGGGCATGCAGCGAACCTACAGCCGGAATGAGTACTTGCGCTGCATCGACATGCTCAAGGGCGCCGCTCGCACGATCGAGCTGAGCACGGACATCATCGTCGGATTTCCGGGCGAGACCGAGCGGGATTTCGAAAAGACCCTCTCCCTGCTCGACGAGGTTCAGTACGCTTCGGTCTTCTCGTTCAAGTACTCGCCGCGCCGGGGGACTGCCGCAGCGGAGATGCCGCAGGTTCCCGAAGAAGAAAAGAGCCGTCGCCTGCTGGTCCTCCAAGAGCGCCAGCGGCGCATCCAGCTCCGGCGCAACACCGCTCTCATCGGAGGGATGCAGGAAGCACTCGTAGAGGGTCGCAAGGAGCGTTTCGAGCAGTGGGTGGGCAGGACGACCCAGAACCGAGTGCTCAACTTTACGGATCCGTCCGGGCTGGCTGGCGAGCGCGACCTCCGCGGCAGCTACTGCCAGGTGCGCGTGACTGCGTCGGGGCCGAACTCGCTAGTGGGCGAGTTGGCAGATGCCGTGGCCCAGCCGGCGTTCCAAGGGCTCCACGTTCTGAACTAAAGGGGGAAGCGATGCGTGAAATCGAGATGCGAATCTGCGGCCTGATGATGGATCCCATCACCAACATGCCCATCGTGGTGCTCAAGGATCTCGAGAACGAGACCGTGCTGCCGATCTGGATCGGCGTGTACGAAGCCAACGCCATCGCCTTGGAGATCGAGAAGGTCGCCACACCCCGGCCGATGACGCACGACTTGGTGCGCAATATCCTGCTCGGCTTCGACGCCCACTTGCGGAAAGTCGTGGTGACCGAACTCAAGGACGACACCTTCTTCGCAGTGCTATGGGTCGAACGCGACGGGCAGCTCTACGGAATCGACTCGCGCCCGAGCGACGCGCTGGCGCTGGCACTGCGGCTGGACTGCCCGATCTGGGTGACGGACGACGTGATCGCTTCCTCGAAGCTCTCGCCCACGCTCAACGAGAAGGCAAACAGCGAAGAACTCCGCAAGTGGCTCGAGAATCTCGGCGAAGAGGATCTCGGCGAGTACAAGATGTAGCTCGGCCGCAGCGCGGCTTGCGATCGCAGAGATTCTCCTGATTACCCAGCCGTCCCAACCACAGTTAGAACGAGGTAGGGCGGCGGCTGAGTGCGCCCGGCGGCGCAGGCTAGGCACGGCACCGGCTTCGCTGGTCAGATGCCCCTCCGAGTCGGCCTGTACCACGTCCGACAGCCGCGCTGCGCATCAGAGAGCCTGGCTGGAGTTCCGCGGTTCGCCATCTTCAGAGGACAGCAGTCGCTGACTGTGGTGTTAACCATGGTTTACACTCGAAGTCAATGGCCGACGTGATCGAAAGCGCGACGTTCAGGCGCTGGATCCGTGGCCTGAGGGATCGTGCCGCGGTAGCGCGGATCAACGCGCGCCTCCGCAACGTCTCCCTCGGTAACGAGGGGGATGCCAGAGCAGTGGGCAACGGCCTGTTCGAGATGCGTGTGCACCACGGGGCCGGCTATCGACTCTACTGCCTGCGCGATGGAGACGCCGTCGTCGTGTTGTGCGGCGGTGACAAAGGAAGCCAGCAGCGAGACATCGAGCGCGCCGGGCGGCTGGCTAGGGAATGGAGACAGAGATGACCGAGAAGTTCAGCAAATGGGACGCCGCCGAGCACCTGCGGACACGCGACGACGCGCAGCTCTACTTACAGGCATGCGCCGACGAGGATCCGGGCGACGGCAGCCTGATCCGCGCCGCTCTGAACGACTTGGCGCGCGCAGGGAACATGGCTGCTCTCGCGCGCGAGACGGGCATGAGCCGTGAGGGACTCTACAAGGCGTTGTCGGCGGAAGGCAACCCGACTTTCGCGACTGTCATGCGGATCACCCGTGCGTTGGGCCTTCAGCTTCGCGTCGCGTGGCAGCAGTGACGAAGGCCCTTCAGGGGACGAGATAGGCCTTGCTGGTGTGGCCCGGCCACGTGACCCAGAGTGCCTTCCTAGAGTGGGATGTTCCGACGTCAGCGTTGGCTTGGAGCACGCGTTTCCAACCACGCCCGCGTATTGCTGGACGTGATGGTGTACATGTTCAATCCCGTCAAGGTGACGGTGACGCCCGTGGTCAATTCAGGGCGAATCGAGCCTGAGTCGTTGTACCTGAGAAATCAGGAACAGACTTCCGGGAAGCCGCCTAGCCCCCCCCGCCCTGCTGTGAGGCGCTGCCTCAGACCACGGGCCCGCGGTGTTCGCCGAGTTCGGCCGCCCTCCGCTTGCCTTCCGCCATGGCTTCGCTGAGTTCGGCCCCTTCGAGTGGCTTGAAGGCGTTGGCCGTCGCGACGGCCTTGTCGAGTTCGGCCACCGACTTCATGACCATGATCGCCACCGACAGGCCGGGAATCCCAAGCGCGTAGCGGACGGAGCGTCCGTAGTGCGGCTCATCGGAAAGGATCGCTCCATCTCCTTGTGTCCCGCCCAAGATCTTCATCGCTACGATCCCTACGCCTCGCTCGGCTGCCTCGGAGAAGACCGTGCCCTCGAAGTCGTAGATATGCCGGTCGATGCAGTTGACTGCGGCCATGACGACTTCGACGCGACCCGACCGCAGTATCGGCAGGGCGCGGCGCGGCCGCAGGTGACACGTCATGCCGACGTGTTTGATCAGGCCCTGCCGCTTGAGATCCTCCAAGCCTGCCAAGGCACCATCGTCGCCTAGCAGGATGTCCAAACTCGGAAATCTGTCGGTACGTCCTACGTTGTGCACGTGCACTAGGTCGAAGTACTCCGCGCGGGTCTTTTGCAGGCTCTCCTTGACCTGCCAGGTAGCATCCTGCTTGGATGTCGCTTCGACCTTCGTGACCAGCACGAACTTGTCGCGCTTTCCCTTCAGGGCCGGGCCGAGGCGACGTTCCGCTTGGTTGTAGATGGGCGCGGTGTCAAGGTAGTTCACGCCGTAATCGGCCGCAGCCGCGATGACGTTGTTCACCTCGTTTTGGGACACGCCCTTCGCCCCGAGAGGTGACGTACCGATGCCGAGAACGCCGACCTCAAGGCCGGTCTTTCCCAACTGGCGCTTGCCGACCTGAGCGGCTTGGGCTCCCACCCCTGATGCGAGCGCTCCGGCAATTGCGGCGGTCTTGCCGAGGTCTCTGCGTGTGATCCGATCCATGGTTGCCCTCCGTCAACAGTGTAGCGATATCCTCCGGCGAAGCGGTAGCCCGGGAGCGGGCGCACAAAATCCTATCGAGACAGCCTGGATCTTGTAGGCCTGAACTGGGACTTACTTCATTCGGTCAACCGCAAGGGCGCGCACAACCGCCTCGGGGTCATGCTCGATGACGGTCAGCAGGACACGCGCCGCCCTATCTGGGACGCGCCGGCCCTGTTCCCAATCCTGCACTGCACGGGCGTCGAGACCAAAGCGGTTGGCGAAGGCCTGACGGCTCAGTTTCATGCGCTTGCGCAGCGCCAAGATGTTCTTCGCGGCGGGATCGTCGACTGTCCGGCAAGGAAGAGTGTCTTCACCGCGAACATGGGAAAGAACCTCGCCCAACGCGGCTTCCGCCTCAAGTCCCACCCGAGTTCTCTGAGACATCGTTGGTTTCCTCCTCACTCTTGATCCTGATTCCCCACTATCAGCATCCAAGGCCAGCCGACATCCGGTTCGTCAGATCTGCCTGCCCGTTTCGTCAATCCGGCGGCGACGCTCGGAGCGCAGCATCGCTCAGGCTTTGCATGACAACCTGATTCACCAGCATCGCTGATGCGACTTCGCTTCATGCACAATCTATGCGTCCGCCACAATACAGCCCGGCGATTGCTACACCAATCCCCCTAGCTGCCCAAGCACCAGCTGTAGTTCCAGGAAGGTTTCAGCCGACTCCGTTCGTCGGCGATTACGGCAACGCAGACCTCTGCGCGCAGGCACTCTGCCACGCCCGCTGAGCCCTAACAGCCTGTGGCAAAAGTCGACTGAAATCCCAACAAATCCCGATCAGACTTCGATAAAATCGTAGTCATGGCGATGGGTACCCGCAAACCCGGACAGATCCCGATGTTCCTCGCACCGGACCAACTGCCCCAAGCCCCC
>JAJDTX010000188.1 GCA_022826925.1 Bryobacterales bacterium | reverse complement strand
TTGTTGGGGGTTGCGTGGTGTGCCTCCTGGGCGGGGGGGGGGGGGGGGGGGGCCCCCCAGCGAACTGCGGCGCGGAGCAGCACGGAGCGAATGCAAGACTCCGTCCGGGAGTTTCCGGTCCGGGTCGACCGGCAAGGTGCGAGGCGAGTAGTGCAGCAGAATCGCACGGCTACCCCCCGATAGCTATCGGGGGGTAGGACTCGCGTATGGACGAGCCCTCGGTCCCAGCTCACCTAGCGAATCTCGATCTGCCCCTCAATCCCCCTCTTGCAGGAAGTCGTTGCGGCACCGGCCATGATCGCGCCGTTCAGCCGTTCCAGCGACGAACGGTAGCCTAGCCCTACGGGATCCCCTTCGGACTCGTCGCCAGCCCTCGACCAGCTTCCCGCTCGCTGCCGGGATACGGCAGAGCACCGAGTTCCTGCGCTAGGCGGATTGCTTCGCGCTTGCCCTTGGCGTTCAGCTTCCGATAGAGGTTTTTCAGGTGATGGCGGGCGCTATTCTCACTGATGCCGAGGCGTCGTGCGGCAGCTCTAGCCTTCTCGCCCTCAGCCATCACCGTCAGCAAGTTGATCTCACGCGGGTTGAACAGCGAATCTTCCCGGGGCTCCAGACGTGCAATCATGGCCACGGCCGACTCCCGGATGCCTTCGTCGAGGTCGGGCCGACGCAGCCTGCCAAGGACGGCGATGCTCGCGTTGCGTTTTCGTACCAAGGGACGCAGGTAGTCCGTACCTCGGGCGAGGCGGAGGAACTCTGTCATCCGCGCTTCCGCGCGAGCCGCCTTGCCTGCCCGGTGTTCGAAGGCAACTACCGCTGCAAGCCCCCTCATCAGCGAGCGCACCAAGCCGCGTTCCGTCGCCACATCACAGAAGCGATTCGCAAGGCTGCGCGCGCTGGCGCGATCGCCATGTGCTGCCAGCAATTCGATCCGTGCGCACGCTAAGGCTTCCATCTCCCGCCAAGTCTGGCCGTCGAGGTCGATGAGTGCGCCGTCGCTCTCGGGCAGGCCTAACGCGCACCACAGGTCCGCGGCCCGATCAACCTGCCCGTCGGCAACCAAGACAGAGACTCGCAGCGCTGCCAAGTACCGCGCCACGCTCTCAAGGCCCAGCGCCCGCGTCTGTTCATACGAATCCTCCAAGAGCGCCGCGGCAGCTACTGAGCCTTGTCGGGCTAGCATGAGCTCGGTGACGACCCCGAAGGCCGCCGCGTGGATATCGATCGAGGTGGCGATCTCGCGAAGCCGTGTCACGACATCTGGCACCACATGTCTGAACGCCGCCAGATCATTCCGTTCCAAGTGAAGCTCGCACAGCAACACATCGCTGACCAACACAGCGGTGGGATTCGACGATGAGATCTGCTCGGCAAGGCGCCTCCCGTGCGCGTACCGATCAGCAGCTTCCTGGACCCGCCCTGCCGCCATGGCGATCATTCCGAGCTGGAAGTCCACGTACATCGCACCCTGACTGCACTCGCGACGCCTGAGGCTCTCCTGTGCCCGCAGGCCATGTGAAGTCGCGGCCTCGAACCGTGCCATCTGGTAGTGAGCGACGCAGAGCAGCCCCTGCAACACGCCGAGAGTTTCTGGCGGCAGTTCGGGGTCACACGCTAGCTCGCTCCCTTCCGCTAGCGCTTGGCGAAATTCGTCGCCGCCGACCCGGGCGCATTGGTAACCGAGCAGCATCGCTTGGACGATGAAGCTCTCGATGCGCACGGCGCGATCATCGCCGCCTGCTCGGTCCCGAGTGAAGTCTTCGGTGCAGTGGCGGACATCATCCAAGCATCGGCGGGCGTCCGCTAGCCTCCCTCGCCAGAGCAGGAGCAGGCAGTGTGTCAGAGCCAGCCGCGGATACGTTGTCCGAATCTCCGGAGTCAGGAAACGCTCGACTTCATCCGGTGCCTTCAATCCCTCCCGCAACAGCGCATGCACACCACCCGCGCATTCCAAGACTTCCCCCGCCGTACGATAGTCTGCAGCATTAGCCGCATGGCGCAGCGCAGGCCAAGTGTCACCGCGGGCGGCCATAGTCCGCGCGATCCTGCGGTGCAGGTCCAGGGAGCGATCCGGGTCGCTCTGAGATTGCAGGGAGGCGCAGCATTCTCTGACGAGCGGGTTCATGCCAAAGTGGTTCGCGTCGGCCCTTGTACGATGCAACAACCCCCGCAGGGCCGCCAACTCGTCGATTCGGTGTCTCGAGCCCGATTCTTCCAGCACCTCGTCCACAAGCACCGGGTCGATCGAGTCGAATAGCGCAAGATTGAGCAGGAACTCCCGGTTCCTAGGGGATAGCCCGCGCAGCAATCGCCGGTTGCAGTAGTCGACGAGGATCCTCGGCCCATCAGCGCAATCAAGCGCAGTCGCTGCCTTATCGCCTTTAGCTTGCGTGTCTCGATAGACTCGCAGGGCTACGGGCCACCCTTCGGTTCGCTCAGCAATCGTTTCGAGCTCGCGCCGCCCGAACGCGCCGCCGAGAAACTGGGCGATCTCATCACGCGAAAACCGCAATTCCGCGTCTGTTACCGCAATGCCCTGACCAGCTAGGATTGCCTTTGCTACATCGATTCCGGGATTGTTCCGATATGCGATGGCGACGCGGAGGCTTGCCGGAGCGTCAGCCAGAAGGACATTGATCATCTGGACCGTCTCCAAGTCTGCGAGCCGCTCCGCCTCGTCAAGCACTAAGAGCCACTGCTCGCGATGCGATTCGATCGCTCGCAGCATTCGAACGATAGGAGTCTGCGTCGGATTCGGGTGGAGCCCGCTCACGATGCCGTCCGAAACCGAGGAATCCAAGCCCCCTCGCTCAAACGAGTAGGCCATGCAGGTCTCTAGAACATCCGGAGTGTCATTGTCGTCGAGCGTGACCCAAGCGACGTGTACGCCTCGCTGTCGCTCGTGGTCGCAGTAATCCGCCAGAAGTGCGGTCTTGCCGAACCCGCAAGGCGCCCTTATCGCTATGAGCCGGTGGCCGTGCGCTTTCCGGAGGCGGTCGAGCAGGGCTCGGCGAGGGAGGTATCCGCTTTGCCGCTCGGGCACGGTCACCTTCGCAGACGCTGGGAAGTGCGCGGTCAGTGTCATGTCAGGACACCCAAGTCGCGGATTCGGCGGACCGCCTGTTCCCGGTCAGAAACACCACACTTCCTGTAGATGTTCTTGAGATGGTAGCGGAGTGCGTTCTCGCTCAGCCCGAGATGCCTGGCGATCTGCCGGTTGCGCAATCCGCTCCGGAGTTGCTCCAGAACATCGCGCTCTCTCGGGGTGAATGCCGGTTCGGGGGCGTTTCCATCCCGCCCCAAATCTGTCAGTATTGCGTTAGCCGTCTCGGTTGTGTCCTGATCACAGCCGGTCTCAAGTAAACGCCGCACAACGATCCTGCTTACGGACGCTTCGCGGACCAGCGGCCGAACAAAGTCTGTTGTGCGCGCAAGCCGAAGGTACTCGACAAGGCATGCGATCGCACGGTCCCCATTCCCGCAACGCTGCTCGAGGACCATCGAGGCGACCAAGCTCCGCATCAAGGTCCGCACCAGTCCGTGTGCTGCAGCTTGCTGGCACAGTCTCTTCGCGAGGTCTTGCGCAGCGTCGAACTCGCTTTGGGCAGCCAGTAGTTGCACTCGGGAGAGCGATACCGCCTCCATTTCACGCCAAGACTGGCCGTCTAGATCCAGCATCGCCGGCACGCTGTCCGGCAGCCCGCAGGCTCGCCACATCTCGCCGGCGCGTTCGGTCTGCCCGGCAGAGACTAGGACTGACACGCACATGGCGCCCAAGCACCTCGCAACGGCCACAAAGCCCAGCGCAACGAAGCGCTGCCGCGCCCCATCCAGCATCGCTGCCGTCTTCTCAGTGCCATGCAGTCTTACGGTCGTCTCTACCGCCACGCCGTAGGCCGCCGCGTAAACGTCCAGCCATGCACCGGTGTTAGCGACGAACTCGTGCATGTCGGGCACGATCTGCTCCACCGCCTTGATCCGGTTCCGTTCGAGCTCCGTTTCCGCCAACAGTGCATCGGCGATCAGGGCCGCATTGGCATCCTCGGGAAACTGTTGTCTCGCGATCTTCCGCCCGCGTCCCAGATGATCGATTGCATCTTGTACCCGTCCCCGCGCGATGGCGAGAGCCCCCGCATGGATTTCGCAGAACACGGAACCGTACTCCGACCCGCAAGCCGCGAAGTGCGTTCTTGCCCTTAGAAGATCCTGGCGGCTCGCCTCGAATCGAGCTCGCTGGTAGTTTGCGGTACAGAGTACGAGGCTGTAGCCGCCTGATATTGGATGATCGAGTTTCGGGTCTCCCGCAATGGACGCCATTTCGGCCAGGATCGCCTGAACCAGTGCGCTGCCCAGAGCCAGGCACCCGAGTCCGGCCAACATCGCCTTGACCACGACACTCTCGACATAGAGCCTGCGATCGTCGCCTCCGGCCCTGTCCTGCCTGAAGTCCCTCGTCTGGCGTCCAAGTTCGGCGAATAAGTCCCTAGATTCCTGTATGTTGCCGCGCCTGATGAGCACGATGCAGCGGAGCAGCCCGATCCGCGGAAATCGATGAAGCATGTCGGACTTGACGAGGCGGTCGACCGCCCATAGCCGCGTCATCCCCTCGCGAAACCACAGCCCCAAGCCTCCAGCCGCCTCGGCAATTTCTGCGAAGACAAGATCTGCGTGAGCGTCGGTGGCATGGCGTAAGGCGGGTACGAGACGGTTCCGGCTTGCCAGCGCCCGAGCGATCCTCGTCTGGAGCCGCGCGAAGCGTTCCGGGGTTTCCCGCAACCGCGTCGCGACGCAGTATTCCCTGACGAGCGGGTGTAGACGCAGGGCGTCTTGGCCGTGCTCGATCGGCTGTAGGAGGCCGCTCAGTTCTTGGAGTGCGGCGATCCGGTGGCTGCTCCCGCTCAGGTCCAGAACTTCGTCCGCCATGACGGGTTCGATCCAGTCGAAGAGCGCGAGATCGAGCAGGAAATCGCGGTCGTCGTTCGAAAGACTGCGCAACAGGCTTATTCCGATGTAGTCTTCCGCAAGGCCTATATCGGCCTTGCTTTCGAGCAGATTCGACTGTCTCGCGTCGCGCCTTAGGTGACGGTCCAGCTGGAGTGCGGCGGGCCAGCCCTCGGTGCGGTCCGCTAGCGCACGGACCTCCGTAGGAGACAGACGGGCATCAAAGAACAAGGCAATCTCCCGTTTCGAGAAGCGGAGATCTTTGGGCCCTAGGCTGATCCCGTGACCGGCTAGCGCAGCAGCTTCTAGATCCAGTCCCGGATTGGTGCGGCACGCTATAAGGATGCGTAAGTTGCGCGGGCAGTAGCGCAGAAGTGAATCGACCGTCTCAACCGCGTCACGGTGGGTCAGCAGACCCACGTCGTCGAGCGCTAGGAGACAGGGCCCGGAGTGGCGCTCGATGGCGCGAACCAGCGTCAACAAGGGGAATCCCTGAAGGCTTGGCAACCTTGGGTCGGCCTCGCCAATCCCGTCCGGCAGGTCGAATCCCGCATGCTGGAAGGCGTGGGCGAGATACCTGCTGATGACAGCTGGCGTATCATCCTGCGTCACCGTGAACCAAGCGACCAGCGCACCCCTCGCTGCCTGCCGACGGCAGGTCTCTGCCAAGAGAGTGGTCTTTCCGAACCCTCCCGGTGCCTTCAAGACAGTGATCTGGCGGTCCGGATCGCCGCACTGCCGGGTGAGTTCCGGGCGGTCAAGATAGTGATCCGGCCTCGGGGGAACCGTGACTCGCGACATCAGCAACCAATAGGCGTCCGATGAATCCGGCGAGAGGGAGTGCTGAAGGAGTCGCTCAGTAGAGGTGTCGTCCGGTGTCATGAAGTCATGTAGGAACCGTCCTTCGCTCGATTCGGCCAAGGCTCCGCAACGTTGCGCGGCCGCTTCGGAGAAGACCCAATCTTGATGTCAGGAGGGATACTCGAAACCGAGGGGCCACTTAGATGTGGCGAGCTACGAGGGCCGTAACCCTGGTTTTCTTCTAGGCTTCTTCTCGCAGCAGGCTACAAGTCTGTCTGCCGTCAGTCTTCGCAACCAACCGCTGCAACAGCCAGCCCGCTGCGGAAGCTGCCACAAACTACGATACCAACTTCCAATACCAACGAACCCAAATCCCCGCCCAATCTTCTGGTGGGAGGTGTAGGCTGATTTCAGGGCCGCATGTGAACGCGCGATGAACTCTCGGTAGCTGAAGGGACATCTTTCAGTGGCGGGCGGTGCAGGTTCAGCTCCCGTAGCGGTCCCTTGAAGGCATTCTCCTAGCCCTGCTTGGCACGATGGCGCCACACCAGCTTGGCAAGGCTCAGGTCGTCTTGGCTCACCAAGATGAACGACTACTGCGGCACCTGCAGCCGCTGCCCATCCGCATCCAGCGCTGTCCACAATCTTGGTCCGTGTAGCGGCACCTGACGCGCACTCGGCGGGCTAGAGGGCAGTTCAAGTCGAGCCAGCTGGCCGAGGTCGCCACCACGGCCAGCCCAGCACTGCCGGTGAGTTGCACGTCGCTGAGAGCAAAGTCAATCGCGGGGGCCTTGGAGCAGGGCATCGCCTAATGCGTTGCAGCCCGAGAATGTTCGCTCGACGCGGCGATAGAATGGAACTTTGGCCTTTCCGATCCACCGTTACCGGCGCCTCCGCGGCAGCGCCCCGCTGCGCTCGCTGGTGCGCGAGACCCGGCTGACTCCGGCGGACTTCGTCTACCCGCTGTTCGTATGCCCGGGCGAGGGCGTGCGGGTGCCGATCGACTCCATGCCGGGCGTATGCAATCTCTCGGTGGACCTATTGGTGGAAGAATGCCGCAGCGCCGCTGCGCTGGGCGTGCCAGGCGTGGTTCTGTTCGGGATCCCGCCGGGCAAGGATCCGCTCGGCAGCGGGGGATACGACGACTGCGGAATCGTCCAAGATGCGATCCGGGCGCTCAAACGGGAGATCTCGCAGCTGCTGGTCATCGCGGACACATGCCTGTGCGAGTACACCGACCACGGCCACTGCGGAGTGATCGTAGATGGCGACGTGCACAACGACAAGACCCTCGCCCTGCTCTGCCAAGTGGCCGTCTCCCAAGCGCGAGCCGGGGCCGATATCGTCGCTCCCTCGGACATGATGGACGGTCGCGTGGGCGCGATCCGGACGGCGCTCGACGAAGCTGGCTTCGACAGCGTGCCGATTCTGTCGTACGCGGCCAAGTACGCGTCGTCGTTCTACGGCCCGTTTCGCGACGCGGCGCAGTCGACTCCGCAGTTCGGCGACCGCAAGAGCTACCAGATGGACCCGGCCAATCACCGCGAGGCGATGCGCGAGATCCGAGCGGACATCGACGAGGGCGCCGACATGATCATGGTCAAGCCGGCCCTGCCCTACCTCGACGTGCTCTGGGAAGCGAAGCAGGAGTTCGGCCTGCCGACCGCCGCCTACCAGGTCAGCGGCGAATACGCGATGCTTCAGGCCGCCACGGCCAACGGCTGGCTGGAAACGGACCGGGCAGTGCTCGAGAGCTTGACATGCATCAAGCGCGCCGGCGCGGACTTCATACTCACCTACTACGCCCTGCACGCCGCCCGCCTGCTGGCCTGACGCGCTCACATGGTTCGGCTGGCGGCTTGGCTACTGCTGCTCGCGGCGTGCCTCGCCCACGCCCAGACCGCCGAGAGGCCGAGCCTCTCTCAGAGAATCGGCGACCTGCTCGGGCGCCCTGCCGCCCAGCGCACCCACTGGGGCGTCTGCGTTGTCGATCTCGACACCGGGGAGACGCTATACGGGCACGGAGAAGACCGGCTCTTCGTACCAGCTTCAAACGTCAAGCTGTTCTCTACCGCGATGGCCCTGAGCAGGCTTGGGCGCGACTACGCCTTCACCACCAGCGTGGTGGGCGAGGGCAGCATCAGCGAGAGCGGACTGCTGGACGGAGACCTGCGCCTGATCGGCGGCGGCGACACGAACCTGTCCTCGCGGGAGCTGCCCTATCGCAAGAGCGAGGACTTCGCCGGGGACCGGCTGGGCCCGCTGCGAGAGCTGGCCCAAGGAGTCAAGAACGCGGGGATCGAAAGCGTTGCAGGCAACGTGGTGGGCGACGATTCCCGCTACGTCTGGCAGCCGTACCCGAGGGGCTGGTCGTACGCGGACACCCTGCTGGGCTACGGCAGCCCGACCAGCGCGTTGGTGTTCAACGACAACCTGGTCGCACTGCGCGTCACGCCCGGAGCGGTGGGGGGGCCGGCCCGCGTTGCCATCGTTCCGTCGCTTCCGTACTACTCGATCAGCAATCGCACGCTGACCGCGAGCGGCCGGACCGTGGCGCGCAGCCTGCAGGTGCGCAGGGGGGAGGGGCCCGGCCAGATCGTGGTGGCCGGCCAGATCCCCAGCCGGTCGGGCGGGAGAACCTTCGAACTCGCGGCCGACGACCCGGCCCTGTACGCTGCCGTCGCCCTGAAGCAGGCGCTCGAAGATCTCGGGGTCGAGGTACAAGGCCGCGCCGTGGCCCACCACCTGCTGCCGGACCGGCTAGCCAGCCTGCGCTCGGGGCCAGGCGTGTCTGCGTCGAAACGAGGAAGAACGCTCGCAGAGCTCACGTCGTTTCCGCTGAGCGAGGCGATCCGGGTCGTCAACAAGGACAGCGAGAATCTCCACGCGGAAATGCTGCTGCGCGAAGTGGCCCTGCATGAATCGGGCATTGCCACACAGGAGGCGACGGTCTGGAGCCTGCGACGCTTCCTGGCCGAAGCCGGCCTGCGCACCAACGAATTCGTCCTGCGCGACGGTTCCGGACTCTCGCGCCACGATCTGCTCTCGCCCAGGGGCACGGTGCGCCTGCTAGAGCACATGTGGCGGTCGGAAGATCGGGACACGTACCTGCAAAGCCTGCCAGTCGCCGGGTTTGACGGCACGCTCGACTGGAGATTCAGGCGGACCGCTGCCAGAGGGCGCATCCGCGCCAAGACGGGCTCGATGTCGCACGTGCTGGCGCTGTCCGGGTACGTGTCAAGCCCTGGCGGGCGGACGCTCGCGTTCGCGATATTCGCCAACAATTTCGGAATCGCCGCGAGCTCTAGCCGCTATCTGGTGGACGCTATCGCCGCCGAACTGATCTATCCCGATCCGTTGCCGAGCGGTGCCGGGCAGGGGCCTGCGCGCTGATCTCGCTATCATGGGAAGTCCAAGGCTTGAGGGTCGATTGCATTCCGAAGGGCCGAATCCCCGCAGCCTGCTGGGAATCGAGGGCGTGCCCCGCTCCGAGATCGAGCGACTGCTCGAGCGCGGCCGCCATTACAAGGCAGTCCCTCCCAACAAGAAGCTCGCCACCCTAGCCGGGCGCTCGATCGTCAACCTGTTCTTCGAGCCGTCGACCCGCACGCGCACGAGCTTCGAGATCGCTGCCAAGCGCCTTGGCGCCGACACGATCGGCATCCAAGCGCTCGGAACCAGCCTTTCCAAGGGAGAGTCCCTGGTCGACACGCTGAACACTCTTGCGGCGATGAACCCGGACATCATCGTGATGCGGCACGCTGCCTCGGGCGCGCCGCACTTTCTGTCGCGCTTCCTGTCGATTCCGATGATCAACGCGGGCGACGGGCGCCACGAGCACCCGACGCAAGCCCTGCTCGATGCCCTGACCATCCTCGAAGTGAAAGGATCGCTGGAGAGCCTCCGAGTGGCCATCATCGGCGATATCTCGCACTCGCGGGTGGCGCGCTCCAACCTTCACTTGCTGTCCAAGTTCGGCACTGACATCATCGCCTGCGGGCCTGCCACGACCGTATCGAAGAACCTGCCCAGCCTGGCCCCGGGCGTTGGGCTGACTTTCGACATGCGCGAAGCGGTCCGAGACGCGGACGTGATCATGATGCTGCGCGTGCAGCTCGAACGCCAGAACGTCGAGGTCTTCCCCAAGAGCGAGTACTTCCGCTACTACGGCTTGACGCTCGAGCACATGGCGCTGGCGAAGCCGGACGCGATCGTGCTGCACCCGGGCCCGATCAACCGGGGCCGCGAAATCTCCAGCGAAGTCGCCGACTCCCAGCGCTCGATGATCCTGAGCCAGGTCGAGAACGGCGTTGCCATCCGGATGGCGGTGTTGGAATGGGTCTGCCTCCAATAGGACGAGAGAACGCATGCGCCTGCTGCTAAAGAACGGCCGAGTCGTGGACCCGGCCAGCGGTCTCGATGCCAAGCGCGACGTGCTGATCGATGACGAGCGGATCGCCGCGATCGAGCCTTCCATCGAGAGCACGGGCGCACGAGTCTACGATGCCTCCGGACTGGTCGTCGCACCCGGCTTCATCGACATCCACGTGCATCTGCGCGAGCCGGGCATCGAACACGCCGAAACCATCGAGAGCGGCACCCGCGCCGCGGCGGCGGGCGGATTCACCGCCGTGTGCTGCATGCCCAACACTCAGCCCGTGAACGATTCCGCGCAGGTGACCAGCTTCATCGTGGAGCGCGCTCGCCGCACCGCGGCAGTCCACGTGCATCCGATCGGGGCGATCTCGAAGGGCAGCAAGGGCGAGCGGCTGGCGGATGTCGGAGCCATGCGCGGCGAGGGCGCCGTCGCGATCAGCGACGACGGCCTGCCGGTGATGAATTCCGGCCTGATGCGACGGGCCATGAAATACGCCGCGTCGTTCGGCATGACGGTGATCGATCACTGCGAGGATCTCAACCTGAGTTCCGGAGGGGACATCCACGAGGGGATCCAGAGCATGCGCCTGGGCCTTGGAGGCATCCCGGCGAGCTCTGAGGACGTCATGGTGGCGCGCGATATCGTCCTGGCCGGCGAAACGGGCGCCCGGATCCATGTCGCGCACATTTCGACGGCCAGTTCGATCGCGATGGTGCGGCACGCCAAGAAGCTCGGCCTGCCGGTCACGTCGGAAGTCACCCCGCACCATTTCGCGTTGACGGACGAGCAGATCCCGGGTTACGACTCCAACTACAAGATGAGGCCGCCGCTGCGGACCGACGCCGATGTGGAGGCCGCGATCGAGGGACTCGTCGACGGCACGATCGACTGCATCGCGACAGACCACGCCCCCCACACCGGCCACACGAAGATGCAGGAATTCGAGCGCTGCCCGTTCGGCGTGACCGGCTTGGAAACGTCGCTCGGACTCTCGCTCAAGGCGCTGTATCACACCGGCAGGGTGGACCTAGTGCACCTCGTGCGGCTGTTCACGAGTTCCGCCAGCTCCTGCCTCAACTTGGGCCGGGGGGAGCTGCGCATCGGGGGGCCGGCCGACATCACGGTGTTTTCCACCGAGCGCGAATGGACCTACGACGCCGCGGCAACCCTGTCGAAGAGCAAGAACTCGCCGTTCGGAGGGACCGTCTTTCGCGGCGGGCCGGTCGCGACGATCGTGGCGGGCCGCTTCGCCTGGACCGCCGAAGACGGCATTCGCTAAGACCGAAGGCCCGCCTTCCGGCGAGGCTGCTTCAGGGAGTGGCTGCGTAGGCTGCCGCCAGCTTGCCGAGATCGACCCGGGAGGCGTCGCCGCGGTGAATCACCAGCCGGTACCTGAGCCGGACGACCTCTCCCGGCGGCACGGCCACTGCCGCGGGACCCGGCCAGACGGGATTCTGCATGCTGGGAGTCGCCGCTGCCCGCAGCACCCACTGTTGCGGATAGCCCGCCGACGTGGGATGGACGATTACGGCGACACCGCTCTCCGGCCGCGGCTCCGGGCCGAAACCGCCTGAGAAGTCGACCCAGTCGCCGGCATCGAGAGCCAGCCGGGTCGGTTCGACAGCGCCGGCGGCTGCCGTGAAGCGCAAGTCGGGCAGCATCTTCACGCGCAGCGAGAAACCGCCGTAGCCCTTGTCGTCCTCCGAGCCCCCCAGCCGCACTCCGTCCTGCAGAGGCTCGAGGCGAATATCAAAGTCGATCAGCTGCGCGTCCGACGCTGCCGGAGCCACGGAGACCTCGGCGGTCTCCTCCAGGATCGGCTCGGCACCTTGCGCGAAATCCGGCGAGAACCACCGGTGGACGGTGCGCACGCCGTTGCCTGACGGAAGCACAGCGGCATCCTGCACCTGCCAAGAAAAGCGGCACGCCAGCCACGGGTCGCCGGCGCGGACATCGCCGATCAGCACTTGGTGCCATGTCCAGTACACGCCGCGATGGTGGTAGTGGTCCTCGGGGAAGTCCTCGGTGAGGATCTCGCCGTCCAGTCCGTACAAAGGGTGGATGTAGTTGGAGCGCTCGTACTTGCCGTCGAGCGACTTGGGAGCGAGCTGGTAGAAGAGCACCGGCCGGCCCGCTTCCCGCACCATAAAGCCCTCATCCTGGCGGGTGACGGCTATCGAGGGGCTGGGGGGGGCTGGCGGCTGCACCGAGCACCCACCGAGCAGGAACAGAGCAATGATCGCGGCAATCCAGGGCAAGGGCCTTCTCGCACCAGCGCCCAGATTATAGCCAGACGCCGGCGCGCTGTTATAGTGGCCTTGCCGATGCTGGCCGTCGGAGATCAAGCCCCCGACTTCTCCGCGGACACTGATGGCGGTGGCCGCATCCAGCTCTCCGAGCTGCGCGGCCAGCGGGTCGTGCTCTATTTCTATCCAAAGGACGGCACGCCAGGCTGCCTCTTCGAGGCCTGCGCGTTCCGCGACGCGCACGCGGAGCTATCCGCCAAGGGCTGCGTGGTCGTCGGCGTCAGCCCGGACAGTGTCAAGTCGCACGACCGCTTCAGCGCCCGGCACTGCCTGCCGTTCCGGCTAGTGAGCGATCCGGACCACGCGATCGCCGAATCCTACGGCGCGTGGCGCCCGAAAATCCTGTTCGGCAACAAGTACCTGGGCGTCGTGCGCTCGACGTTCGTGATCGGCGCCGACGGCAAGATCGAGGCCGTCTACGACCGGGTCAAGGTGCGCGGGCACGTCGCCGAAGTGCTCGCCAACCTCTGACGATCCGCTGCCGGCCACGGCACGCGCGGGTATAATTACACCCGTGGACCCTGTTCTGGAGCGCAAGCAGGAGCGACTGTTCGAACTGCTGGCGGACATGGGCGACGTGCTCGTCGCCTACTCGGGCGGCACGGACTCGGCGTACCTGGCGTGGGCCGCGGCTCGCGTCTTGGGAACCAAGGCGCTGGCGGTGACCGCAGACTCGGCGTCGATCCCGGAATCGCACAAGCGCGACGCGATCGCATTCGCGGCGGAGTTCGGCATTCGGCACCGCATGGTCAAGACCGGGGAGTTCGAAAACCCGGAGTACACCCGCAATGACAGCAGCCGCTGCTTCCACTGCAAGGACGAGCTGTTCAATCGCATGAACGAGATCGGCGCGGAGCTCGGGGTCGGCACGATCGCGTACGGAGTCAATGTCGACGACACGGGCGATTTCCGGCCCGGGCACCGCGCGGCCGACAAGCACTCCGTGAGAGCGCCCCTCCTAGAGGCCGACCTTGCCAAGTCTGACATCCGCGAGCTGTCGCGAACGGCCGGACTTCCAACCTGGGACCGTCCCGCCGCGGCCTGTCTGAGTTCGCGCATCCCGTACGGAACCGAGGTGACGCCGGAAAACCTGCGGCAGGTCGAACTCGCCGAGGAGGCGCTCGCGCGCTTCGGGTTCCGCGTCTACCGCGTGCGCCACCACGACACCCTTGCGCGGATCGAGATCGGCCGCGACGAGCTGCCCAGGGCCCTGAGCCTCGACATGGCCGCGGCCCTGGTCCAGGCCTTCCGCGAAATCGGCTACCAGTACGTCACGCTGGACCTGGCCGGATACCGCCAAGGCTCGCTCAACGAGGTGCTGGACGGCGAGGCCTTCCGCATCCTGAACCAATAGCTTCCGCCAATACCTGCAAGGTTTTGGCAAGCCTCCGACGCTATGCCACGAGACCTGTTTCGCTGTGCGTGCAACAGGCGCGCCACTTCGGATAGTAATACAAATCAATGCCTAATGTTAGATAATCGACAAATATATTGCCTCTGGATTTAACAATTCTGTAACACTACGTTTTCATGGAAAATTTCTTCAAAATCACCATATTCACCGTGCTAGACTCTGGAAGTTCACGAGCTTCAAGACGGCCATGTCGCATCCAAAGCTGCAAATCGACCTGATCCCCGCAACGAGCCGCCTTGGAGACTTGGACTGAGCATTCCAACTTGAGTGTGGCCGCCGCCCAATGAACCCGTGGAACCTCATTCAAGCAACGATTCGCGAGTCGATGACTGCGGAGAGCTACCGCAACTGGATCGAGCCCGTGACGTTCAGCCACGTGGGCAAGGATCGGGCGCTGCACATCGAAGCACCCAACTCTGATGTGCAGCGCTGGCTCGAGGCAGAGTGCGCAGGGCAGATTCTCGCCATTTCCGCAAGACAGGGCCACAACCTGCGATCGCTTTCGATCGGCATCAGGCCCGATCTCAGCCAGCCGGTTCAGGGCACGTTGGCACTAGATGCCGACGAGCGGCAGTTCAACCCCAGCTACACCTTCGACCGGTTCGTGACCGGATCGTGCAACGAGTTCGCACGCTCCGCTTGCGAAGGTGTAGCGGTGAATCCATCCGGCACACTCAACCCGTTGTACGTGCATGCCCAAGTGGGCATGGGCAAGACCCACCTGCTGCATGCCATCGGCAATCGCGCAATCGCGCTGGACCCGCGCCGAAAGATCGTCTACACGTCCGCAGAAGGCTTTATGAATGATATGGTTAAGTCTTTGAGATTCAATGACTTCACTAAATTTCACGAGCGCTTCCGGAGCCCCGACATGCTCTTGGTGGACGACATTCAGATTCTTGGCAATAAACAAGCCATGCAAGATGAATTCTTTCACACGTTTGAGGCCTTGTACCAGAACGGAAAACAGATCGTGCTGACCAGCGACTCGAAACCAGAGGCAGTCCCGGGGCTCGTCAATCGCCTCCAGTCGCGGTTCCTGTGGGGCGAAGTCGCTGATATTCAAGCACCCGACCTAGAGACGAAAATGGCCATCTTGGAGAGCAAGTCTAGCGAGGCAAAAGTCGCTCTACCAGACCAGGTACGTTTCTACTTGGCCTCCCGCTTTCACTCCAGCATCCGCGAGTTAGAAGGCGTGCTGAACCGGATGATCGCGCGAGCCCAGTTCATCAATGGCGACATCACCATGGGGATAGCCGAGAGCGTGCTAGGCAGCGCACGCCAGCGTGCGGCGGACCGACCCAGCATCGATAGAGTCAAGCGCGAGGTCGCAGCCAGCTTTCGCATCGAGGTCGACGCGTTGAGCAAGAGAAGCAACGCTCGAAGAATCGCCCAGCCGCGCCAGCTGGCCATGTACCTATGCCGGGAGCTGACCGGGGCCTCTCTCAAGGAGATCGCGCGTGCGTTCGGGAAGGACCATTCAACGGTTCTGTATTCTGTACGAATAATCGGAAAGAAAATTCAGACAGATAGAACACTAAAATCCACTTTAGAATCTCTGGAATCAAGCCTGAAATAGGTTCTATTATTTAGCGAAAAATTCCTGAAATAAAATCGTCAGCATTTGATACGCGCATGCCAGACCGCCCCCACTAGGCCGAGCCGAAGCGCTTCCCGAACCAAGTTGTCGGCCAAGCCTCCGCCGTGGGCAGGGCTTTTCAATGTCAGATAGCGAGGGGCGGATTGCATAAGGAGTTAGGAGAGGGGCTGGACAAACGCGCGGTGGTTGTGCGATAACTCGCAGAGTGGGACCGCAGCACATCCCGTTAGGCGAGGTCCGGGTCC
>JAJDTX010000120.1 GCA_022826925.1 Bryobacterales bacterium | reverse complement strand
AAGAAGCACATTGATTGAAAGGATGAAATGCGCAATACACGAAACAAACGTGGCACTACACAATCTGCAATTTGGAGAGTTTGCGGCCGTAAACCGTTTAAACTACGTACCGACCCGAAAATTACTGTCGAAGATGAGTCTAGCAGTTCGTCAGCAGGCCAGTAGGCCGTCCTGCCGGCATGCTGATCGCGTATCCGCTTGACTTCGGCGGGTGTGACCGGCGGTTCGTCGGCACCGAAGCGAGAGCGGGTGTAGGTTGCCAGCGCTGCAACGTCGGTATCGGAGAGGATCCTGCCGAAGCCGGGCATCTCGCGGTCATACACCCGCCCGCCCAGTTCGATTCGACCGGTGATTCCGTGGAGGAGGATACGCACTAGGCGCTCGCTTGGTCCGACCACCCACGGCGAGTCTTCCAAGGGAGGGGCCTCGCCCACGCCTTGGTCATCGTATTGATGGCAAGCCGAGCAATGGCTCTCGAAGAGTCGCTCGCCACGGTTCGGCGCACTCTCACCCTGCTGCTGCGCGCTGGCGTGCGACACGCCCGCCATTAGCAGCAGGAGAGCCGTTGCATAAAGTCGCCGTGTCGCCTTAGCTACAGCGGGAAGCGAACGCAAGGCTGCCGGCTCCGAGCCTATCCAGCGCTCATCAAGAACTCGCGGAACTCTTGCACGTCCCGTGTCTGGCCAGAAAACGTGGCCGCCACGGACCCGTCTGGCCGGATCAGAGCATAAAAGGGAATGCTGGATGAGCGGAAGCGCTCGATTTGGTACGCCTGATTCTTTTCGCTGGCCTCGTCGAAGCCATCGGTGTACAGCTCAACCAACACGAAATCGCGGACCAGCTCGTCGACTTCCGGCTCAGTGAACATATTGGCCTTCATCCACTTGCAATTCGAGCAAGCGTAGCCGGTAAAGCTGACCAACAAGGGCTGGCCGGCGTTGCGGGCCGAGGCCGTGGCGCCCTCGTAGTCGTCTTTGATCCAGGCAAGCGAGCCGTCGCTGCCTGCGCCGAAGCCGGGCCCCGTGGATTCGGGAACATGCGCTTCCAGCTCTCCCAGGGTGCCGCCAAGCATGCCGGGAAGCAAGGTGAGGGCAAGTGCCAAGAAGGCCGCGCCGAACCCGAATCGAACGAGGCCGATGGATTCCGCGGGAGCGTCGTCTCCAATGCGCAGGACTCCCCACAGATACAAGGCTGCGGCAATGAAAAGCACCATCCAGATCGCTAGGAACCGCTCGCGGGAGAGGATGTCCCAGCCGAGGACTTGATCGACATTTCCGAGATATTTCAGACCCACGGCGAGGATCAGGATTCCAGCGGTCCGCTTGGAGAGCGCCAGCCAGCCTCCGCTTCGAGGCAACTTGTTGACCAAGGCCGGGAACATTGCCAAGACGAAGAACGGAGCGGACAGTCCGGTCGCGAACAGGGTCATGCCAAGGATGGGATAGACGCTGCTGCCTTCCGCGACGGAGCCGGCCAAGAGCGAGCCGATGAACGGGCCAGTGCACGCGAACGAGGCCAGCGTGAACACCAGGCTAAGCATCAGCGTGGCCACGATGCCCGTCCCGTCAGAATGCTTGCTCGCAGCCGTGGTCCAGCCGCTGGGAACGGTGATCTCGAATGCGCCGAGCATGCTGAGCGCGAAGAAGAGCATGACCCCGGCGATCAGCAGGTTTGCCCAAGGGTTGGAGCCGATCTGGCTGAGCCCGAAAGGCCCCAAGCTGGCGCTCAACACACCTCCCAAGGCCGTGAACAGCACGATCACTCCCAGGCAGAACGTTCCCGCTTGGCGCAATACCGCGCCCCACGGCCGGTTCGCGTCGCTCATGAACGAGCCCATGTAGATCGGAATCATGGGAAAGACACACGGAGTGAGAATCGCTACGAACCCGAAACCAAGTGCTAACAGGGAGAAACCTAGGAATCCCTGGCCAGATGCCTCAAATATCTCCCCGGCTGCTGCGGTGCTAGCAGCGCTGCCTGCGTCACTCGAGCGGGGGCGTCCCACCGGATTGAGCTGCACCGGCTGATAGCCCGCCGGCAAGGCCGCCGCCGACACTTCGGTGGAAGGGTTGACCGTGATGGCCGCGGTAGCGCTCTTGCGCTTGGGCGCCAGGCACTGGCGATCGTCGCATGCCCCGTACCGGACCAAGGCCCCGATGGTGTGCTCCCCGGATATGTCCCCGGCAAGGTCGATCTCGACCAAGATTACGGCTTCGTCGCTGTACCACTCGACTTCGGCCTGAAAGTTAGGGTCAAAGACAATCTCGGGATCCGGTTGGTGCGCCCGCCATCCGGCTATAGCGTCTGATTCGGCCATGGCAACGGCCAGAGGGATGCCTTCGGGGGTCGTCGTCGAATAGATGTGCCAGCCTTCCTCGATCTCCGCAGTCAGGCGCGCCAGTGCGGTTGCGCCCGGTGGGTATTCCTCCGCAGTGAGCTCGAGACGCCACTGCACGGGATCGTAAATCTGGGCTGCGGCCGGCACGCTCGGCAGTAGCGCCTGGGCAAGGGCTAGTGCGACGAGCGCGCATGGCGTGAGCAGGCGGGGATTCATGGCTGAGCCCAAAGCGCGGCTTCGGCGGTGGTCATCGAGGCGTTGATGCTGCCGGGCGCTGCTGGGAAGGGTAGTTCCTGAATCCAGTCTAACCCTCTTGCACCGAATTCCGGATAGAGCCGCGCTGTTGCTGTCTTGAGCGGCGAAACGCGAGAAACTCCCGCAACACTTGGCGGTACTCGTCGATTCCTACGTCGCGGTCGCAGCAGACCATCATCAGGGATCCGTCGCTCCGAAAGTTTCCGTCCCACTCTCGCAGCGCTGTGTCGTCCCACTCCGGATCCAAGCGATCGAGCTTGCTCTCGCTTATCGCGTCAAAGTAGGCGCGCAGGTTCACATCGGTCTCGTCCGGCGGCGCGGCATAGGGTGCGTCCTCAAACGCTGGGCTGGGCATGGGAGATTCTCAATCGACGGTTCGGTTCGATCAGCAGCCAAAGCAATGCGCTGGCTAAATAGTATGCCGATGACACCAGCAGCGGCGGCTGCCAACTTCCGGTGCGGTCGACCATCAGGCCGATGAGCCACGGTGCCAGCGCGCCGCCGACCTGGCCTAGCGAGTTCATCGTTCCGGAAACGACGCCCGCGGCAGAGCCGCCGATGTCTAGGCAAGTGGCCCAAGTCACCGCCAGAATCAGTTCGGCCGAGCCGAAGCTGAGGCCGAGGAAGACAAGCGAGAGCGTGTTGTCGCTTGTGGTCGCCGCTAGCGCTAGGAAGACGCCGGCCGCCAGCAATCCGGCGATTGCCGGAATCCTTCGCGCCGCGCGGATGCCGAGGCGCGGTACCAACCTGTCACTGACCCATCCTCCGAGCAGGTTAGCTGCCGCGCCGGAAAGTAGCACCGCGGCCGCCATCGGGCCGATCTCGGGAAGCTCGAGCCCGCGGGCACGCTCTAAATAGGTTGGTAGCCACTGGATGTAGAAGTACAGTCCCCAGGTGTAGCCCGAGTACATCCCGCACAGAGCCCATACATTCCGGTCCGTCAGCAGCGCGCCCCAGTGGATCTTCGACCCGTGGCTGCCGGCAGAGCGGTGTTCGCGGATCAGGGCGAGTTCTGCTTCGTCCACTCCGGCGTGACCCTCCGGCGTGTCGCGGAACCACGCGCCCCATCCGACCGCCCATCCGATGCCGAGGACCGCGAAGATCCAGTACACAGAGCGCCAGCCGTGGGCGGTCATCAGCGCGATCACGACCCACGACGTCATGGCGAAGCCAATTCGACTGCCGAACATCACGATCGACTGAGCGCGGCCGAGTTCGTGCCGCGGGAACCAGCGCGCGATGGCCGAGGTCGATCCCGGGAACGCGCCGGCCTCTCCGCAGCCGAACAGGAAGCGGATCGCGACCAGCGCCGTGAAGTTCCATGCCGCGCCTGTCAGGGCGGTGAAGGCTGACCACCAGACCACGATTCTCGTCAACATCATCCGCGCGCCGTAGCGGTCGGCCAGCCAGCCGCCCGGGATTTCGAAAAGCACGTAGCCGAGGACGAAGAACGAACCGGCCATCCCAATCTGTTCCAGCGATAGGCCCAGCTCATCCGCCATGGCGCCGGCCGTCGTGCTGAAACACACCCTGTCCAAGTACGTGATGAGCATCAACACGAACAGATACCCCAGCACTTTGTGACGCGTGGGCACGATCTGCCAGCTTACGACACTCGCCATTCACCGGGCGAACCGGCCGCGGTGCCAGCCCGCACTCTCCAAAGCGGGAAGGCTCGGAACGTGGTGGCGCCTTATTTTTCAGAGACTTAGATATCGTCCGACGCGAATGCGGGCTCTGTACCGGTTTTCCTTATATACAGCGGTCTCTCAGGTCCAGAGCCAGCACGACAATCGCCTGCGCCCTTGCTACATCCGCGGTAGTTCAGAGCGAAGAAGCCGTCGTCTTGGTGGCCTCAGAGTTCTCGCAGGCGAATGCGCCGCCAGCGACAGACTCTGCCCGGAAGCCAGCGCTCCGCTCCCAGGCGATCGCCCTGTCCGCTGTTGTGGACTTCCAGCGCGATGTGACCGGCGCGGCCAAGCAGCGACGCCACGGCCTCCGCATCATAGCCGGCCGCGACCATTTTCCCCGTGTCGGCGGAGGCCATCTTCTTGCCGTTGACCCACGTCGTGAGCATCGGCAAGCGTCCTTCGCAGCGGATGCGGATTTCATTCCACTCGCCGAAGCGCCAGGTCTCGAAGAACGCTTCGGGCCCAGCCGACCAAGTCGCATCGCTCTCGCCCGGGTCGGGCGGAGGGTTCAAGTCTCCGTAGGCGATCGGAGTCATGCCGATGACTTTTCCGCTCGAGTCCTTCTTCGCCTTGAACCCGAACTGCCGGGTGTTGAAGCCGCCGATGCCGTTGCCGTAAAAGGAGCCGACGTTGCCGCCCTCGCGGTGGTCCACGAGAACCTGAAAGCCTTGGCTTCCGAGGCCCGTCGCGCGAATCATGATTCCGGTGTCGACTCCCCAGTCTGGATTCGCCTCGAGGCTGAGCTCGAAATCGGCGAACTTCTCATCGGTGATCAGGTAGCCCCCGACGCCGGATCCTGGCGGCTCTTGCCCGCCCGTGATGGCTCCACCGACGACTTTCCAGTCGCCCTTGCTCAGAAGGGCCTTCCGGTACCGCGGGGAGTCCGTTGGCGGAGACGGCCCGCCCGGATTCCTAGACACCGGCAGACGATGAATCGCGCGCCAGCCGTCAAGAGTTTCGCCATCGAACAAGGGCCGCCAAGTGGTTTGGGCGGACGCAAATCCCAGGGGCAAGACGCACGCGGAACCGGCGAGAAAGCCCCTTCTCGTCAGGGTGATATTCTTCTTCATCACTATGCGATCTTACGCCAGCAGGTCTTTGACGACCCGTCCGTGAACGTCGGTGAGCCGGAAGTTCCGTCCTTGGTACCTGAACGTCAGCTTCGTGTGGTCAATCCCAAGCAGATGGAGCGCGGTCGCATGGAGATCATGTACATGCACGGGGTTTTCCGCCGGCTCGAACCCGAAGTCGTCGGTCGCTCCGTAGGTCAGCCCCGGCTGGATGCCGCCGCCGGCCAGGATCAGCGAGAACCCATCCTTGTGGTGATCGCGCCCAGGGTCTTGCGTGAACCCCTGCGGGGAGATGGCCTGGACCATCGGCGTGCGGCCGAACTCCCCTGTCCAGATGACCAGGGTGTCGTCGAGCAAGCCGCGTTGCTTCAAGTCATCGATCAGGGCGCTGGTCGGGCGGTCCATGTCGCGGCAAGAGCGAGGCAGCGCGTTTGGCTGGTAGATGCCGCTGTGGTGGTCCCAGCCGCGCAGCATGATCTGCACGAATCGCACACCTCGCTCGACCATCCTCCGCCCGAGCAGGCACATGCTGGCATAGCTGCCGTCGCCTGGCTCTGCCCCATAGGCTTCGAGCACGTGCTGCGGCTCGTTCTCGATTTGCATCAGCTCTGGGCCTGACGCCTGCAACCGGAACGCCATCTCGTACTGTGCGATCCGTGTAGCGATCTCGGGGTCCTCGTAGCGCTCCTGTGCCAGCCGATTAAGGGCGGACACCCCATCGACCACCTGTCTTTGCCGGTCTCGACTGACTCCGCCAGGATTGGCAAGGTAGTGGACCGGTTCCTCCCCGGAGCGGAACTTCACGCCTTGGTGGACGCTGGGCAGGAAGCCGCTCCCCCATGCGCTGTTGCCGGCCGCGTTGGCTCCGTTCGCCATTACGACAAACGTCGGCAGGGTATCACTGAGCGAGCCCAGACCATACGAGACCCACGAGCCGAAAGTCGGCCTTCCCAGGCGCCCGAAGCCTGTATGGAGGAAGAGCTCACCGGCGCCATGGTTGAACTCGTCAGTCTGCATCGAGCGGACAACGGTCAAATCATCCGCGCGCTCTGCCAAGTGGGGCATGAGTTCGGAGAACCAAGCGCCGGACTCACCGTGCCGCGCGAACTTGTACGGCGAAGCCAGAGCCCCCGCGCCCTTGGGCACAAAGGCGAACTGCTTGCCCTCCAAGATGCTGTCGGGCATGGGCTTGCCCTCGAATCTTGCAAGTGCCGGCTTCGGGTCGAGCAAATCGACCTGTGACGGACCGCCGACCATGTGCAGGAAGATGATGTGCTTTGCCCTGGGGGCGAAGTGCGGTGCGACGACTGCGCTGTCGTCCGCCGTGAGCAGCGACCGCAGGGCGATCGAGCCGAGGCCGGCGGCGCCGGCTCGCAAGAATGCTCGACGTTGAAGCTCCATAGCCATCAGCTCTTGGTAATGGTTTCGTCCAAGTTCAGCAGGACCCGCGCTAGTGAGGTCCAGGCTTCGGACTCATCATCCGACGTTCCGCGGAACTCCTCGAGCAGGCGAGTGAGTTCCTGAAGCTCGGCCGCGCTGGGGACCCGGGTCACCGTACGCCGGAAGGCGTAGACAAGTCGATCCCTGTCGGAAGCCGCCGGCAAGTCCATGACGAGCTTCGCCAGGGCGTCGGCAACCTCGACGTAGGACGGGTCGTTCAGCAGCGTCAGGGCCTGAAGCGGCGAGTTGGTGCGGGCTCGCGTGGCGACGCACTCTTGTCGAGTAGAAGCGTCGAATGTGATGAAGCTGGGGTACGGCGCTCCCCGGCGAAGGAAAGTGTACAGCCCGCGACGGTGCCGGTCCTCGCCCTCCGACGTCGGGTAATTGGGATCGGTTGCGGTGCTGATCTCCTTCCATAGCCCTTCAGGCTGCGGCGGGTGGACCGGGGGTCCGCCTACCTTGAGAGACAACAGGCCGCTTGCCGCAAGCAGCGAATCCCGAATCGCTTCGGCCGGTAGACGGAACCGCGGCCCCAGTGCCAAGAGCGTGTTGTCCGGATCCCGCTCCAACAGCTCCGGTGATCCGCGCGATGTCTGCCGGTAGGTCGACGATGTCACGATCATGCGAACGATGTTCTTGATGGACCAGCCTCCCTCGACGAACTCCACCGCAAGCCAATCCAGCAGCTCCGGATGCGTCGGGGAGTCGCCTTGCCGGCCGAAGTCCTCGGCCGTAAGGACAATCCCACGCCCAAACACCTCCGCCCACAGTCGATTGACGGTCACCCGCGCTGTTAGGGGATTCTCGGCCGAGGTGATCCACTTCGCCAGTCCCAGACGATTGCGTGGCAGACCCGGGTCGAGCGTGTGCAGCGCCGCGGGCATGCCGGGCTCAACCACCTTGCCATGGGCGCCAATCTGGCCGCGCTCGAGCAGGTAGCTCTGGACCGGGCCCGGCTTATCGGCCATGATCAGCGTCGTCGGCGGGGCCAGAGCCTTCATCCGCGCGGCAAGCTTCGCCAGTTCCTTTCTCGGTTCCGCTACTTCAGGTCGCGTGTTCAGGAAGGCGTCCCGGATCACGTTGTTGTCCGACTCCGTGCGCGCTTCTTTAGGCTTCGCAAGGGCGCTGATGACCAACGGTCGCAGCTTGCGATTGTCCGCCTGCTGCTCCTCCCACTTCGGCAGGTGCGCGATCGCTTCGAACTCTGCCTGGCCAATCATCATCTTGAGGTACTCGTGCTGAGCCTTCACGGCGGAATACCGCGACCGCCGCCCCACGGAAACGGGCAGCTCGACCTGGGCCCCGACGTAGAACTTGCGCGTATTGCCCCCGCCGGCCAACACCGTTTCGTCGATCCCGCGGTCGAAGTACGCGTAGAAGCGATAGTATTCCTCGATCGTGAAAGGGTCGTACTTGTGCGTGTGGCATTGCGCACAGCCAAGCGTGCTGCCCAGCCAAACCGTCGCGGTCGTGTTAACCCGGTCGACCAGCATGGCATTGCGAACCTCGTCAACTTTCGAACCGCCTGACCCGTTCATCGGCGTGTTGCGGTGAAAACCCGTCGCGATCAGCTGACTCAGGGAAGGCTCTGTGAGCAGATCCCCCGCCAATTGCTCGATCGTGAACTGGTCAAACGGCATATCGTCGTTGAACGCCCGCACCACCCAGTCTCGGTAAGCCCAGATCTGTCGCGGGTCATCGTGCTGATACCCATTGGAGTCCGCATAGCGGGCGAGGTCGAGCCAGTGCCGCGCCCAGTGCTCGCCGTATTGCGGCAACTCGAGCAACTCTTCCACTTTCTCCCGGTAAGCCTTGTCGGTGGGACTCGCGAGAAAGTCGTCAATCTGCTCGGGCGGCGGCGGAAGCCCGATCAGGTCAAGATACAGCCGCCGCATCAACACTGCGGGATCGGCTCCACCGGAAGGCTCGAGTCCCGCCGCGTCGAGCCTGTTCAGGATGAAGCGGTCGATCGGATTGCGCACCCACGCCGTCTCCGAAACGGGAGGCAGCTGCGGGCGTTGGGGCTTCTCGTAGGCCCAGTGGCGCTCGTACTTCGCGCCCGCCGATATCCACTCTTCCAACAGGCTGATTTGCCCTTCCGTCAGAGGGTCTCCTCCGAGCGGCATCCTGCGCGCCGGATCGTCGGTCTTGACCCGCGCGATCAGCTCGCTAGCCTCCGGAGCCCCGGGCGCGATCGCCCTCCTGCCAGCCCGCTCCTCAACGGCCCCGGCGTATTCGTCGAGTCGAAGTTCGCCCAACCGGGCCTCCTCGTCGGGGCCATGGCAGCGAAAGCACTTTTCCGAGAGAATCGGCCGGATGTCGCGGGTGAATTCGACGTCGGCTTCGGCACCCGGCAGGGTCACCGCTGTCAGATGCAATGCGAGCAAAGCCGTCCCGAGAAACAGGCAGGCGCTGCTGGACACTCTCCGTCGCTGAATTCTGGGCCACACAGCCGGTCAACGCCTCGTGGGGTTCGGCTCGCGGGCGTTGTCGCGGTCTTGCGAACCCGCTGGTCTGGTCGACACACATATTGTAGTCCGCTTGCCGGAAACAGGACCCGCTCCGCCTGGCTCCGTTGTCTCGGAAAGAAGCAATCGGCATACTGAGATTTGTCGCAAGAAACACCTCTCACACTCACAGAACGCGAGATGCGCGATCTGGGTTACCGGGTCATCGACATGCTCGTCGAGCATGCCCGCGACCTCCGGCAGAAGTCCGTGACCAAGTCGATGGACAAAGCGTCCCTTGCCTCCCTCTTCCACGAGCCGCCACCGGAAGAGGGTCAGGATCTCGATGCCTTGCTAAAGACTGCCAACGAGGACATCTTCGGCAACGTGATGTACGTGAATCACCCGCGATTCTTTGCGTTTGCTCCGGGACCCAGCAACTTTGTCAGCGTGATGGCAGATGCATTGGCTAGCGGATTCAACGTGTTTTCCGGAATCTCGCTTGAGGGTTCAGCTGCAGCTCAGATCGAGGAAACCGTCATCGACTGGCTACGGCAAATCTGTGGTTTCCCGCACTCGGCGGGCGGAGTGCTCGTCAGCGGTGGTTCGATGGCCAACCTGACGGCTCTTGCGGCAGCCAGGAAGACTGCACTGGGAGACGAGTGGCACAACGCCACGATCTACTGTTCGGATCAAACGCACACATCGATCGATCGAGCTGCGAGCATTCTCGGCTTCCGGGAAGGGCAGCTTCGAAGAATCCCCTCGGGTGAGGGGTTCCAGATCGACATGGATCCGCTGATCCGGACAGTTCACCGTGACCGCCGCGACGGCCTGCACCCGTTCTGTGTGGTCGCCAACGCCGGAACCATCAACACTGGAGCGGTGGATCCACTCCCGGACATCGCGAGCCTTTGCAAGGACGAGCAGATGTGGTTCCACATTGACGGGGCGTACGGCGCGCCGACGATGTTGACAGAAGAGGGCAGGGCATTGCTCTGGGGAATGGAGTGGGCCGATTCGCTGTCGCTGGATCCTCACAAGTGGCTCTTTCAGCCATTTGACATTGGATGCGTCCTCGTCCGTGACCGTCATTGCCTCAAGGAAGCCTTCCACGTTCTACCGGAGTACCTGAAGGTCGCAATGAGTGAGGGGGATGGAACCGATTTCTGCGATTTCGGCCCAGAGCTTACACGAAGATTTCGCGCATTCAAGCTGTGGATGTCGGTCAAGGCATTCGGACTCGACAGTTTTCGCAGGGCGGTGGAAGTTGGCTTGGAGAACGCGCGATTCGCCGAGAGCCAACTGCGGGCCAGCGATGCCTGGGAAATCCTCACCCCGGCCAATCTCGGTGTCGTGACGTTCCGCTACCGACCACGAGACCTCTCGGAAACGGAACTGAACCGCCTGAATCTGTCCATCAGTCGACGCAGTCTGTCAAACGGGTTTTCCATGGTGATCACTACCGAGCTTCGCAACAGGACGGCTTTGCGATTCTGCACGATCAATCCCCGTACAACCAGGGAAGATATCTCCGAGACGATTCGGCGCCTTGAACGGGATGCGATTTCAGTGACGCACGCTGTCGCTACCTGCTGACAGTGCGCTGGCAGCCGTGTCGGGCGCGAGGAATCCCTTGGTGGAGTCTACCCAAGCGACGACCGCAACAAGTGCGTTTCCAATTAGCTTGCACCGACTTGAGGACCTCCGACCATCAAAGGCCGTACGATTGTGCGCAACCGACAGTCTCCGAGGGGCCGGTTGCTTATTCGCTCTGGGGCCAAGTCCCTGACAGGCGCCTCAGCATGATTAGCTGGCCCAGGTGGTGCGAGTTGTGATCCGCGAGGAGCAATGCCTCACGAAGAATCGTCTGGCCCTGGCCGTGGGCGATAGGAGTGAACAAGTCCACCGCAGGGTCCCCCAGCAGGCGCTTCATTTCATTCAGATCACTTTGGCACCGTGCCACGGAGCCATCCCAGGCTGCGTCGCTCGGCGGGTCTTCATCGACGGGCCAGTACCCGCTTGGAAAGTTTGGAGAAACATGGTTAGGGTCGCGGCTGAATTCGAGGATGTCCCACTGACAGATCCGCAGGTGCTCGAGGAGTTGCCAAGCGGTGTGAGGACACCCGGCGAGCTTGGAACCGCGAAGTTCCTCGGGCCAGCCGGAAAGAACGGTGTTGAAGTTCACATGCGCATCTTCCCAATCCAGGAGTCGAATCAGGTGTTCGCGCAATGCTTCTCGGTCTCGCATCGGTTCTCCTCGCCGTCTCCGACCGTGACGGCCCTGATAGGTTAGCGCCCTACCGGTTGGCGTAACAGCGACAGGATCGAAGGTGCCGTCGAGTCAGCCCAGCGGCTATTCGTCCGCATGCTTCTTCAGCAAGGCGAAGCGCTGTTCCATAACACGGCGATATGCGGCTTTGGTCTCGATGTAAGAACGGTGGAGCTCGGCGATCCCAGCTTCGTCGAGGGGCTCGCGGACCGAGTCAAGGATCCGTTGATTCGCCTTGCGGACCGTTTCCACTAGGCTCTGGTTCGGCTCGCCGTCGATATTGAAGAATCCTGGCTGGCCGCGGTCGTAGGCCCGCCGCCAATGAGACTGATCGTAGAGCACAGCACAGAAAGACACGCCAATGAAGTCGGGGTCCCGAGCGATGCGGCCCGCCAGCATGTCGTATAGGACTAGGCGGTCAACGTGGTCCGGGACGGCCCCTGGCGTTCCCGCCCTGCCTTGAAGAACGAGTGGATACACGTTTCCGAACTCCTGATCGCTCAGCACTGCCGGCACACCCGTGGCTGCGACGCTGGGCTTGATCGGGTTTACGTCACTGAGGTCTTGTGGACCAAGGGAGTCGACGTAGGGTGCGATCCGCTTCCAGATCCCTTTCGGATAAGTTGTGTGCTTGACGTAGGAGCCCAGCACCATGTGATTCGGGTCATGCTTGCGGATCTCGTCGTGCGAGACCTTGTGGAGCTGTTCGACGATTTCGCCAAGCAGTGCCTCCGCATCAGCGAGGATGTTCTTCGAACCGGCCCGCGCAGGCAGCGGTTCGCCGGCCTTGACGGCTGAGATCCAACGCGGATAGGTCAGCGAGCCATTCTTCCGTAGGTCCGAGAATGAGGCGAAACTCGTTCTGTAGACGGCGTTGAACCTCGAGATGTCGCCGCGATAGCGTTGCTCGAGAACATCGAACAGGCGCTCCCGGCCGGGGCTTCCAGGCTCGTAGGAAAGGGTCTGGTTGATCCAGAGCTCCTCGCGCATGAACGACCCGTAGCCGTAGTAGTAGCCGAGAATCCACGGATTGTCGCGGTTCGGCGCTACACGCTTGGCGACCTGCTCGCTGACATACTGCCGATACTTGGCGCTGAAGACATCGGGACGATTCTCGCCGGGTTCTAGCTCGACCTGATGCTTTATCAAGGGAACATGGATCGCGTAGGGGATCTCGGCCTCGCGGTAGATCTTGTCCGCTAGGCCCGCGTCGATGTTGCCGAAGCGAATGCGCTCAAGGCTGTAGGGTCCGGACCAGACTGAGTTGAAACCCAGTTCGCGCATCTTGCGGAGGCCGTCGCGCATCCATTCTTCTTGACTTCCGCCATAGGCAAATGTGATGGCGCCCTCCGACATGCTCGTGATCGGATGACTGATGCCGATGCCAAAGAAGCCGTGCCCGTCGGGGGTGACCAGCCACCAGCGATCGCTGATTCGCTCCGTGTGGAAGAAACCGGTTCGCTGGCCCTTGACATCGAGGAACCCGCCGTATCGATCGAGCTGTTGCCCATAGGTCGTGCTGGCCAGCAGCAAGAGGGCGAGGCCAATAGCTCCGTATTTCGCTAGACGCAAGACTCTCATCGGGCTTAGGGGAACGGTTGGGCGACCGAGGTAATTCTCGCACTTCCGGCCGTTCGAAGACAGCACGGCCGCCGTTTCGAGATCGGGAGATTAGGGAAAACAGAATATCCATTCCACTACTGTCCGGTTCGAAGTGCAATAGAATCAATGGCTTGTGGAGCAGTCAAAGGCAAGTTACGTAGTCGAACGGTGGAAGTGACTGATTCTAAAGGCTTTCAATTGGAACTGGAGCGGGTGAACTCTGTAGCGGATGTGTAGCTTGTGGGGTTCTTCGCCAAGACCGCGTGGGCTGGATATGCCCTGGATCGGGGCCGTAAGGGCTGCGACTGCGGGAGCGGGACTGGTGTTACACAGCGAACAGCGGCAACTGCGGCGCGCTGTGCTCCGGCCCCGCATCCGGCTCTTGCGCTGTCAGTGCATCGTATAACCGGACTTGTTCGAACGGCATGATCGACAGGATCTGCAGCATCGTGTGCAGCGGAGTGTCGATGCCGAGACGCTTGCCCAGGATGGCGACCAGCACGTAGACCGAGATCGCGATCCACAATGCAGAACAAGGTCGAGGCCGCCTACGCCCGCTCGGACCCGTTCGAGCGTCGCCGGCAGTTGATGGACGACTGGTCCGCCTACGTTGGTGGCGGCCCGACCGAGCTATATGGGCTCCTCTAGCCCATGTTTAACATTGGATTTTAGGATGTGATTGATTAACAGGGAGTTAGACCGCTCCAGAAAGCGCGACTTGCACTACAAAGTGCGCGCTAATGAAATTGGGGCCGGATTCAGAGCAGGATCTTGCAGGTCTGGCCG
>JAJDTX010000124.1 GCA_022826925.1 Bryobacterales bacterium | reverse complement strand
GGTGATCGACGCGGCGGGCGCGAAGATTCCCGGAAGCGCGTCCAATGGCGGTGGGTGCCAGACCTGTTGCTTCCGCCGACAACAGGAACCAGTCCGCGGTCTGATCGCGGTCGGACCGCAAGCGCCAAGCAGGTTCAGTTCTCCGGGCCGCACCAAACCTACGTCGGTTATCGGGCGAGTGCCCGCCCTAGACCACACCAAATCGAGTCTCAGCTTGCCGGGCATAGAACGCAGTTGGGCCGCCCTTGCGATCCGAAAATGTTAAACATGGGCTAGACCACACCAAATCGAGTCTCAGCTTGCCGGGCATAGAACGCAGTTGGGCCGCCCTTGCGATCCGAAAATGTTAAACATGGGCTAGGGCCATGCCGCGAAAGGGATCACTCGACGGGGCTTTGAGGTGAGTTCTCTTCGCAGAATCTACGCTCGCTGCTATTCATTTCTGTGTCGTCACGGCCCTCTGGCAATCACCTGCCCAGAAATGTCGGCGTCCTGAACAATCTGTCGGGATCCCTTCTGGTGCGGACGGGGCTTTGGTTAGTGAAGCACTCCCTCCTCGGTACGCACCTGTCGTGCGTGCGCCGTGTCCTTTGCCTCAAGGTATCGAGCGGTCCGCGATCAAGGCTCTGGACCGTTGGAGCGTCCCAGACGGCCACAGTTTCGCTGGCGACATCGACCGCGCACCCCGCGGAAGCGATTCGCCCGACTACGTTCGCGACCCGGTCGCCTTTGGTCCGCCCGCTCGACAAGGGCAGCGGCGTCAATGGCTGGATTGTCACAGCCGCCACCGCTGCGATTAGGATGTGACGTCTCATCGACTAGTTCTCCTTTCGTGAGTGCCGCGAGGCAAGGGTACTGATGCTCAGACTCTCACGCGCGGCAGGTTTGACGGCTTGAGATCTTCTTGCGAGTACAAGCTCGGGCTCGAAAGTGGCTGCGGCACAGCTCTTCTCAACTGGTAGATGGCGAAAAGTCAGAGCATCGGCGGGCAGCTGTGGCCGCAATCAGCGCCTTCGCGTCAACGAGGATCCTTACTGTCCAGGCTCGCCCTCAAGCAACTGGTCAACCAGTTCTGCCGTCACGTGTTCCTCCCGCCGGAGAGCAGTTCGCACCCGTTCCTTCTTGCCGGGGCTTCGGTCAAACGATGCCGGGGCACCGGCTGAGGCAGATCGGGGCGTTCTCTGCCCGTACCTTTCTTTTCAATATTGCCGCTAGGTTCTACGCCGCGGACAACTCGTCGTCGTCGATTACTGACTTGGTCCGCATACGTCCGATACTCTCGCTTCGGAGCATAGGGTGGCGCCCCTGCAACCGCCAAACAGGCGAATTCGATGTCAGGCCGCCCGGGCCGCGATCAACGTTTGCTGTCGTTCGGTGCGAGCCATGTCAGTTCTGGCCACCACACCGCTCCGTCGTTGCGGGCTGGCGGCCCCGCTGTGCTCCGCCCAGTGGTCACAATCCGCGTGATTTCGTCACGCAGGCGCGAGACCACACCCGGCTCTTGGCCAGCTACGTTGTTGGTCTCGGCCAGATCGGCACTGATGTCATACAACTCGAACTGAGGCTCTCCTAGCTTGGCCTCCACGATGCGTGGGGCCAGACTTCCGCCCGAGCCCCGGATCATGTTGAGCTTCCAGCGCCCGTCCCGAATCGCGAAATAGCCTGCGGAAGAGTGATGAATGACCGGCGGTCGCGTCGGCCGCTGCTCCCCCTTGAGGATCGGTAGGAAGCTGACGCTATCCTCGGCCTCGTCAGGTTCGAGTTCCCGGTCCAGCACCTCGGCCATGGTGGCTAGCAAGTCGGTCTGGCAAACGAGGTCGGAGGATCGTTGTCCGGGTTTCACCACGGCGGGCCAGCGCACTACGAATGGCACGCGATGCCCGCCTTCGTACAGGTCTCGCTTGCCGCCTCGCAGCCCACCAGCACTAGCGTGGCCGAATCGTTTCAATCGCTCTCGGTACGTCGTTTCTGGGCCGTTGTCGCTCGTCACCAGCACGAGCGTGTCCCGGGTCATTTCATTTCGGTCCAAAGCCTCTAGCAAGCTCCCGATATGCGCGTCTGTCTCCATCATGAAGTCGCCGTATGCTCCCGCCTCCGATTTCCCTTGGAACTCGGGAATCGGGATCACCGGCTTGTGCGGGGACGTGTAGGCCACGTACAGGAAGAACGGCTCGTCACCGCCTTCGGAGGCGAAATCATCGAGCCACCGAACTGCCCGGTTGGTGAACACCGTCAGAACCTGTTGGTCGTCGAAGCTGGGTGCCACCTCCAGTTCTCCACCCGCCCGGGTGCGTTCGTACGGAGGAGTGATCCGGTAGTCGGCGATGGCGATCTCGTTCGCTTTCTTTTGGGTCCAAAGCGTCGGGGGATCGAGGATGCGGCGGTTTTCGATGTAGGTGAGCACCCCGTAGTTCATTGAGGCTGGGATCCCGTAGAAGTAGTCGAAGCCCTTATCGACTGGACCGTCCAGCACCGGCCGAGACCAGTCACGGTTCCCCTTATTGCCGTGGAAAGTCATGCCCAAGTGCCATTTGCCAACCATCGCTGTCCTGTAGCCCGAGTCCCGGAGCATGGAGGCCAGCGTCGTCCTGCCTTCTGCGATGAGCCCCTCCCCCTCGGCTCCCATCACGCCCTTCTTCATTCGGGTCCGCCAACTGTAGCGACCCGTCAGCAAGCCGTACCGCGATGGTGTGCATACGGTGTCGGACGAGTGGGCATCGGTGAAGGCCATGCCCTCGCGGACCAGCCGGTCTAGGTTCGGGGTTTGGAATCTTGACTTGGGGTTCAGAGCGCTGACATCTCCGTAGCCTTGGTCGTCGGTATAGATCAGCAGCACATGTGGCCTAGCCGGCTGCGTAGCCGATGACAGTGGTCCGGCCAAAAGGCCTGCCAGCACGGTGGCCGCCATCATCTTGCCGCTCGCGCTTGCAGTCACGGCCTTCTCCATCCCTCCCGCCGTTTGCCGCTTCATTCGTGCAAACGCAGTGCCTTGGCCAGTGCTGGGTCACTGTTTACCCAGCCCGCATCTTCATCGAGAATCATCGTCTTCAGGATGGTAACGAACTCCTGAGGCGCAAGACTAGCCGTCCCGCAACCCCCGTCTTCTAGCCTGAGCTGCTGTCGGAGATGGCAGGTGTCCCGGCTCCGGTGGTAAGCCGCTTCGAGGTTGTCAACTCGCGCTGCGAGTTCTTCTTCGAATTCCTCGCTCGAATGCCCGGCAGCGGCCACGCGAACATAGAGGGCCTTGAAGCAGCGCACGGCATCGCGATAGGTTTCCGCCCGTGCCGCACCGCTCTGGTCCCGCCAGTCCAACTCTGCGCATGCTCTCGCAGCGGCGCGTGTATTCTCGCTTGCGGCATGGAGTGGTGGCGGGTACAGACCTGCCCAGCAGCCCAGCAGCCCGGCCAGAGCCAGGGCGACTGGTAGAGTGACAGGTTCTGGCTGATTGCCGAGCGCACTCAAGCCCTCTCCTCCCCCTTTTCCGGCTCCCAGTTCCTTCGATGCGGCGCTGTCCCTATGTGCCATCTCACTCTCTTGTAACAGGCCTTCAGCCTCAGCGGTGAAATCGTCCCCGGTCGGCGTCTGCGCGCCCTTGTGCGAGCGGCGACATCAGGATCACCCACCCGGAGACCGGCCTGTTCGTGGGACCATCCTTGGCATAGGGTTAGCCTTGGGGTCTCGTTCTTGGCAGACTCGGCTTACGACAGTATGGCTAGGTGTTTACTGGCTGCTCCTACTACTGCTGACAGGGGGATTGTTCGATCGAATGTCGCCAAGCGTCCGTCCCTTTGGACAGCGAGGGAAAGCAGGTACAGGTCGGTCACTTGCCTGGGACCCAACATTCGCTCCGAACGGAAATGGTTGCCGGAAGTAATTGACAAGTTATCCGGCCAGAATGCGTGGTCCGGCGTGCGCACCGCCTCGCCGAGCATGCGGATCGCCACTGGAGTGGCAACAGAATTGGGATAGCCCGGCTGCGACAGTACACGCACGAAGCCGTTCTGGGTCAGCGGACAAGAGGCCCAGCCGGACGCACGGTTGTGCTCCCACCAACTGTGCGCTAGATGGTGATGGATGTGTCTCGGATCGAACAGCGCGATCAATACGTTCACGTCAAAAAGGACCCTCATTCGCCTAGCTCATCCTCAAGCAGTCGGTCAACTTGGCTGGGAGTCACGAAGTTTCTCGACCCGCGGAGCAACGGGAACCCGTTCCGCACTTCCGAGAATTCGGTCGGCTGATGCTGGAGCGCTTGCCGAGCCAAGTCGGAGAGCGTCTTGCCCGCACTCTTCCTTTCGATCGCCGCCAGATCCTTCACCGCGAACAGCACGTCATCGTCAATATCTAGTGTGGTGCGCATACATCTGATGATATCACATCAAAATGAGGATTTCCGCTCTTGCTGCCACCGGTTGCGGCCCGTGCGCATTGCCAGCATGCAGCGTGCTGCGCCCTGCATTGCTCCGGGAACAGACTATGGGACATTGAAGATTCCGTGCTCTCAGCCTGCCTCGAATCTGTCGAATGAGGAGCTTCGCCACCGGTCTCCGTGTAGCCGCCCTGCTCGCCACTTTCGCGATGCCTCTGGCGTATGGCGAGTGGCAAGTCGACCGTGAAGCCGCCGGTCGGGCATCGGTTCGGGATTAATGCTTCGCGACACTCGAATCCCTTTAGCGACTAGCGATCTAATCGACGGCTACTCGATATCGTTCATGTTCGAGAACATCAAGCAACGGCTGTGGGCAGAGATCCTGGTCAACTGAGGGTTCGACGATGTCGCTCCGCCTCCGACGACCCCTTCTTGGGAGCGCTACCCGGACACACGCAACCATGCAAACCGTTTCCCCTTGGGAGGCAAAGCATAGGGGCCGATGAGGCGTGTAGCCAGCAAGCGGCGCTGAGACTCAGCCGCACGCTCTGGCATGATGATTTCGATGTGCTCCTCGCAAGAAGCCTTGGCTAGGGCCCTCTCGGCGTGGGAATCGAAGATCCGCCAGCGGCGCGGCCCGGCCTTGGTCCAACTCGCATTCCTACTAGCGCTCTCGGCACCCATCGCGTTGGCTGACCAGCCGAACTTCATCGTGATCTTTGCCGACGACCTCGGGTACGGCGATCTTGGCGCGTACGGATCGGAGACTATCCGAACCCCGAATCTGGACCGCATGGCGGCAGAGGGGATGCGGTTCACTGACTTCTACGCGACGGCTCCCTTCTGCAGCCCGTCGAGAGCGTCGTTGTTGACTGGTCGCTACCCAGTACGGGCGGGGGTGCCTTATGTCCTGTTCCCGACCGAATTGACGGGCCTGGCGCCTGCCGAGATCACCATTGCGGAACTCCTCTCGGACAAAGGCTATGCCACAGCGGCGATCGGCAAGTGGCACCTCGGGTGGCCCAAGCCGTTTCGCGCCCAGCGCCACGGCTTCGATTTCTTTTACGGCCTGCCTTACTCCAACGACATGCTCAAGTGGGAGCCGGATGAAGTTCTCCGCCCGCAGCACGCCTTTTGGAAATTGCCACTATTGGACAACGACGAAATCGTCGAGGCTCCGGTCAACCAGCACACCCTGACACGGCGCTACACAGAACGGGCCGTGCACTTCATTGAAGAAAACCGAAGCCGGCCGTTCTTCCTGTATTTCCCGCACACGTTCCCTCACAACCCGCAGTACGCCTCGGAGGACTTCGAGGGACGCTCGCCCTACGGATTCTACGCCGACACTGTCGAGGAACTGGACTGGAGCGTGGGCGAGGTGTTGCGGACGCTCCGGGACCTCGACCTAGACGAGCGGACCCTAGTCGTCTTTACCTCGGACAACGGCCCGACACGACCGGGCGGGCGCTGGGGAGTTCGTAGCGGCGGTGGCAGCACGGGCGGGCTCCGGGGCCGCAAAGGGAACACGTTCGAGGGGGGGATGCGGGAGCCCGGCATATTCCGGTGGCCGGGCAGAGTCGCCGCCGGCACAACCACCGGCGAGCCGGCTTCGATCCTCGATTTGCTCCCTACCTTGGCCGAGCTGGCTAGTGCGGATGTGCCTGGCGACCGGGTAATTGACGGAAGGTCCATCGCCGACCTGCTGCTAGGAAAGACGGACGAGCTGTCTCAGAAGCCTTTCTATTACTACTTCGGCACGCAGCTGCAAGCGCTCCGACTCGGCCGGTGGAAGCTGTTCCTCCGGCACACCGAACCGGCGGAACAGTCGTCATCACTGTGGTACCTGCAGAACCCTGAACTGTTCGAGCGCCATCACGCCATGCGCGAGGAGCCGGAGCTCTACGACCTCGACGCCGATAGGGGGGAGACTCGCAACCTCGCGTCCGAGCGTCCAGAGATTGTCGAGAGGCTGGACGAGATCGCCCGTCGCTTTGACCAGAGCATGCAGCGAGATAAGCGCCACCCGTTCTACTTGGATGGCCAGTGATCAACAGAACCCGCTAGCTTCGCTGGCAGGTCGGCCCGCGAAATTCAAGGCTTGCATCGGTTGGACAAGCCCGACCGCTACAGTTGCAGCTCCCACCCCTTCCGGAACGATGGCTTCACATACTTGTTCGCCTCGTCGCTGTTGGTGAACCGCAACTTCGCGCTGTCCCATTCGAGCTTGCCCGGAACGCGGAACGCGATGGCTCCTAGCACGACCCATTCGGTGTAGGGTCCGGAGATTCGGAAGTCCGAACAGGCCGCATCACCGCCTTTGCAGGCGCGCACCCAGTCGTTCATGTGGCCCGGCGAGCGCGTCAACAACTGCGGTGGCAGCTCGTAGTCGTGCCAGCGCTCGGCGGGCAGCAGATGCACGCCTTCCCCGCGAGCAACTGTGGTCATCATGCCCTTTGATCCGACGAAGACGGCTCCATTGCTTGAAAGCACGCCGGGCTGGGCCGGATCGCCGCGCCGCTCGTAGCCGAAGACTGCAACCCCCGGCCCTCCTGCGCCCCTCGGCGGGCCGCTCCGCGGGCTTCGCCGCCTGCTGGGTCGCGGCTCCGGTCCGCGTCCCTTGGAGCTCAGATTGTTCGCCGTCGGCAGGATCGTCTGCTCGTCCATGCCGGGAACGCGATAGGCCTCCTCTTCGGTCGGCCGCGCCGAATCATGCCAGTAGACCGATACCGGCGGCATCTTGCCGCGTGCCGGGAAATCGTACCTGAGCACAGCTCGCGTCGGGAATGTCCACTGGCTGGAGTCAACCTGTCGCAACAGTTCCACGCTTGTCGGCGCTCCCAGTTGCAGCGCCATATTCACCGGCCCCAGCACGTGAATGCCCCAGTTGCCGAGTTGGCCGGTTCCAAAGTCAAAGTAACCCCGCCAGTTATAGGGCGTGAATGTGGGGTTGTAGGCGCGCATGTCCGCGCCTCCCAGCCACAGGTCCCAGTTCAGGCCCTCTGGTACAGACGTCTCGTCCGGCATTACGGTCAGCCCAACCGGATGGGTCCCCGGTGACGACGAGGCATGCACTTCTCGGACATCGCCGATCTCGCCTGACCAGAGAATCTCGCTCGTGACCCGAATACTCTCGTGCGAATAGCCCTGGTTGCCCATCTGTGTAGCGACGCCGTACTTCTGGGCTGCGTCCACCATCAGGCGCGCTTCCCACGGCGTGCGCGTCAACGGCTTTTCGAGGTAGACATGCTTTCCCGCCTGCATGCAGGCGAGTGCCGCGGTCGCATGCATGTGGTCGGGGATCCCTATCGTGCATGCGTCGATGTTCTTGTCCTGCTTTTCCAGCATTACGCGGAAGTCTGCGTACTTGGGCTGCATGGCGTATCGCTGGAAATTCTCCGCTGCGCGCTTCTCGTCAACGTCACACAACGCGACGATATTCTCGGTCTGCGCCACTTCGTTCAAAATGCTGCCGCCCCGGCCGCCGCAGCCGATTGCCGCGACGTTCAGCTTGTCGTAGTAGGGTTTGTACCCCAGCGCCCGTAGCGACTTGACCGTTCCGTAGCCGCCGGATGGAATCGCGCCGGCGAGAAGTGCGCCGAAGAAAAAGTATCGTCGGTTAAGACCTTGACGTGCCATGGCTTGGTTGTATCGTACCGACTGGCCGAGGCTGAGGGTTCGAACGCGATGTGAAATCCGAAATGTCCGCAGGAACCGCGGCCAGGCTTGTCCGAGTGCCTATCGGCAAGATCCTGGGCTGAGAAGCCGGGCTAGATTGGCACCGAATACTGCCTCAGCGTCACTTTGCGATGCGCCCGCTTGGGCCATTGCTTCGCATTGAGCATCGAACACCTCGCGATTCCAGCCGCGAGGGAAGAACGATGAGTCCGAGCCGAATAAGAGGCGCTCGGGGCCGACCACATCCAGCGCCTGGGCGAAGATCTCATGCAGGCCGGGTCGCGGAGTCAGGTACTTCCTCCAACTGTTGCTGCTGGAGGTGTCCAGGTAGACGTTCGGTGACAAGGACGCAAGCATGAGCGCTTCTCGAAAGTAGCCCGCGCCGAAGTGTGGCAGCACAAAGTTCGTGGAGGGGTGATCCATTGCGACGGCGTGCAAGTCGATGGGGTTCGAGAAGCTCATGTTGAACTTGGAGGGAAGGCCGAGCTTGGCCCGAATGCCCACGGTCAACACTCCCATGTGGACGAATACGACCCGGTTGTCGGCCTGAGACGCAAGTTTGTACAGAGGGCCGAGTCTCGCGTCCTGCACTGAGAACCCTTGCATCGCTGGGAACAGGCACAAGCCCTGCAGGCCAATTTCTTCAAAGGCTACCCTCGCCCGCTCTAGCGCTCCGTCCGCGAGCGGGTTGAGCATGAAGTAGCCGTAGAAGCGGTCTGGGAATGTTTGCACCGCATCGCCAACCGCGGCTTCGTCGCCGGGAACGCTCGCCATCAAGACTGACTTCGCGACGCCATGCCGGTCCAGCTCCTCAGCCCAGCGGCGGGCCAGATCTTCGTTGCGGTCGGGCGGCAGGTCCCAGCCCAGCGCCGCGACCATACCTGCAACGTCAGAGACACCCTTTTGAACGGCCAGAGCCTTGAAGAACGATTGCCCGAAGAAGTGCGCGTGCGCGTCTTGGACTTCGATCTCGCCCCAAGGGGTTTGCATTGACCTATCCCTGCCCGCCGGAGATCGCTGGAACGAAGTGGACTTCGGAGTCCGGTTCCAGTTGATCCAGCAGGCCTAGCGTCGAGACTTCGCCATCGATCGCTACGGAGATGTTGCCGGGCAGCTGTCCGTCGGCCAGCAGCCGTCCGCTCAGCTTGGGGTAGCGCTCGATCAGGTTCTCCACGACCTCGCGAACCGTGGCCCCGCTCACGTCAAGCGCATCATGGCCGCCCGCGAGAGGCCGCAGCATCGAAGGGATGAAGACCGTCGCCACAGAGACTCCATGATAGTGCTCTCGAGCGTCCGCGCTGGGGCCGGACTGATGCCCCAAGCGCCTCGCGCCACGAGCAAGGCCTGGACGTAGTTCAACCGGGAAGAGGGGGAATCAGCTTGGCAGCATGCACTGCGCATGATGGCTTCGCTCTCGCAGCTACCCGAGCGCCCGCGTGACCGCCCACCACAACCCGGTTGCCGCAATGGCGGCCGAGCACGGAAAGATCACGTAACGACGGTACCCCTCAAGGTGCCGGAACCTCCCCAAGACCGCGAACGCCATCAGGACAACGCTGACTTGGCCGAGCTCGACGCCGAGGTTGAACGACAGCAGCGCAGCCAGAAACTGACCATCGGGCATCCCTAGCTCGCTCAGGACGCCAGCGAATCCCAGTCCGTGGAGAAGGCCGAAGCAGAAAACCAAGGCGATTCGCCAAGGCTTCAGCTCGGACGTGGCGATGTTCTCGATTGCCACCCAACTGATTGAAAGCGCTATCAGGGTCTCCACGAAGCGCTCGGGCAGGGACACAACGCCCTGCATGGACAACGCAAGCGTCACCGAATGCGCGACGGTAAATGCCGTGACTTGGTACAGCAGCGGCCGCCACCGCGTGCTGAGCAGGAAGAGTCCCAGCACAAAGAGGATATGGTCTAGGCCTTTGGGCACGATATGGGTGAAGCCCAACTTGAGGTAGCTGCTGAACACGCCCTGCCGCGGAACCGCGCCCCCGGTATCGACCAGCGGAAACGGCGGACTGGCCTGGCCGGGATCCAGCAAGACGTTCGACGGTGTCTCCAAGCTCGGTGAGTGGATCTGGAGCGAGACCGTCTTGTATTTGGCGGGCAGCCGAATGGTGAGCTCGCGAGAGCCGACGGGGACTCTGCCCGTGAGTCTGGCAAGCGCTCCCAAAACAGTAGGTGGGTCAGCCTCGGCTGCGGCCGGAGTGCCGCGGTGGGGAAACTGAACCTCGAAGTCTGCGGGTGCGGAGTCGAAGACGATGCGGACGTCAGCGCGCACGGCATCGCGTGCGCGCTGGACCGCACTCTCGAGCTGGCCTTCACCGAGCTCGCGCATCCCCCTAGCCACCTCCTCGGAAGCCGCCTCGAGAGGCAGGCCGAGGGCTAGCGCGTCAGCATCGAGGCCGATCTCGGCCTGGAATCCGCCATCCCCGGTGAGAACAACAGTCACCGGCGTAATCGTGAACTCGTGGGCGAACGCCGTGGCCGAGCCAATCAGGGCCAAGCTGGCAAGCCAGACTAGCTTGTCGCTCGCAGGCCGCGACTTTCTCGCGCTATCGCGGCTCGTCAAGTCCGGGATGGCCAGACCCGTAGCCATCAAGGTTGTGCCGCCTTCTGCAGCACTGCGATCACATCTTGGTGGTTGTTGTCGGAGGCGAACTTCAAAGCGGATTCGCCGTCAATGTCTCGCAGATCCGGGTCCGCGCCCTGGTCGAGCAGCAGCTGGACGATGTCGGCATGCCCTTCCGCTGCTGCGAACATCAGAGCCGTGTAGCCCTCGTCTCCGTCTGTCACGTTCACTTCTGCGCCGTGGGCGAGCAGGATCTCAACTGTATGGGCGTTCGGGCCAGACGCGGCGTACATCAGCGCTGTGCGGCGATTCGTGTCCTTGAGGTTCGGATCGGCATCGTTCTCGCATAGCAATCGCACGGTCGTCGAGTGGCCGCCATAGGATGCGAGCATCAGCATCGTGCGTCCGCCCTCGTCAACAGCGTCGACATCCACGAACTCAAGCATCTCTTCTACGGCCTTGACGTTGCCTTGGAAGGCCGCGTCGGCGAACCGCTCGCTGAGAAAGCCCGAACCGCCGCCTCCCGCTGCCGATGGCGTAGTGGATTCAGTTGAATCTGAGCCGCAGGAGGCGCACACCAGCAGCATTGCCATCACGAAGACCGAATTAGCGGTGTGTGCCACAGTTTTTGGAGTCTACCAGACGAACCGCTCAGCGCACGCTGAGCTTAGTTCCGGCCATGAGGCCGCCGTCCACGGCATGGACGGTTCCGGTTACCCAGCTGGATTCGTCGGATGCGAGGAAAAGGGCGTAGCTGGCGATATCGACAGGCTCGCCGATCCTCCCTAGCGGATACATGCGCTTCAGTTCGGCGAAGCCGGCCGGGAACTGTTCCCAGTAGTCGAGTGACGCCGAGGTCGCGACGGTACCGGGGCAGATCACGTTGGAACGAATGTTCCATTCGGCAAAGTCCGCCGCAACGAGGCGCATCATGGAAATCAGGCCGCCCTTGGCGGCCGTATAGGCGGTCTCGCTCACGGCGCGGAGAGCGTTTACGCTCGAGATCGACACAATGCTCCCGCCACCGCGTTCCTTCATCAGCGGCACGGCGTGCTTCGTGCAAAGGAACGGTCCCTTCAGGCAGGCATTGAGGGTGCGGTCCCAGTCGTCTTCGCGGAGAGTCTCGATGTCGGTGTCTTCGAACGCGGCAAAGGCGTTATTGACCAAGATGTCGAGTCCGCCGAATCGTTCTCGAGCTTGCTGCATCATCTCTGCGACGTCCGCCTCCTTCGAGTGGTCTGCCAGATGCGCGATCAGGCGGTCTTCGCTGTCAGATCCAGAGGCTCTCAGATCTTGCGGCGGCGCACCACAGAGATCATTGGCAATGACAGCCGCGCCCTCAGCCAAGAATCGCCGTACGATGGCCGAACCGATCCCGCCGAACGCACCCGTGACAAGAGCCGCCTTGCCCTGCAACCTGCCCTGCATGTAGTTGCAGGGTACATCACAGTAGCTGGCGGCCAACAGAGCAGACCGAAGCGCGAGTTCTCACGTCACTGAGCTGCGAGCGCAAGATTACATCTCTGAAGCCGAGGCGGAGTGACTAGAGTCGCCGAATGCGCGAGACGGCTGACATTGGGCTAGTCTGATTAAGGACGGAGGAATGGCCGAGTGGTTGAAGGCGGCGGTCTTGAAAACCGCAAGGCTCGCAAGGGTCTCGGGGGTTCGAATCCCTCTTCCTCCGCCATCGGCAATCGACAGGGATCAGAGTCCCCTGGTTGACGACGACACACGGTTCACGTACTCCCAGTCGCTGCAGGGAGAGCACGGCGTTGTCAAGTTATCTCGCAGGCAGCTGAGACCACCCCAGAGTATGGACGGCGAGCCACCGTCGGAGCCCGCGATATAGCGAGTTGGCTCAGACGTCTGGCACTTCTCTCGTTGAGAGATGGTAAGTTGGGCCTCGATGCTAGTATCACTAGCGTCGGTGCAACGATTCTCGATACCTTTGCTCGTTGCGATCAGCGCCTTCTCCTGCGGCCCTTTCCTTCTTGATGCGAAAACCATCGTTGCGAGAACGAGCTGGAAAGAAACCAGCGCTATGCTGGCTCAGCCCGGTCATCGTCCTTTCGTCCAGATTCAGCTGAAATCAAACAAGAAGATGAAGGGAACTGTATCCGGCACAACTACCGCCGGACTAGAGCTGAAACGGAAAGGAGCAGGAACTTTCATTGAGCGAACCCAGATACATTCGATCAGGCTCGTCCCTCGCAAGGCCAGCGGCCACAGGAATCGAATACTGGCCCTCGTGGGAGGCGTTCCTGCCGGCCTCGGCGTCGGCTTGGGAGTGTGGCACGCAGGTTGCTCGATTGTCGGTGGTTGTGGAAAACCGCCTAACCCTATAGGTGCCGCAGGCTTTTACGCGGTCTTGGTGGCTGTCCCGGTTATGGTGTACCGGTTCGCGGCGCGGGCTGATCGCGGAGCGTTGTTGATCATCTTGGATGAGAGCTCTGCGGATATCTCCTCCTCGGCAGATCCCGCCCACAGTTCCTTGGGACATTGAGCGCTGCGGTTGGTAGCGGATTCATCCATGGCTGGGCAGGCGGTGGTGCTCCTGCCGTGAGAAGCCGTTTCTGACGTGCCTGAGGTGTGTTGGCATGACCGGGGGGCTCACGTAGTCCGCAAGGATCGCGGGTCGGTGTTCGCGGCCGGGCCCCTTCGCTGAATCGCTATGGAGCCTGGTTCCGACTGTCTCCAATGTGCGCCTGTGCCGCTCCAAAGCTGACGAGTGCCCTAGAGGACCTCGGGCAGCAACTTCGCTTTGTGGGGGATTACTGGCTAGGGTCCCCCTGAGATCGAAGCCGAGAGCAGGGGCCGCCGCATCGTGCCGGGGGCAGTTACCTGTGCCCGGCCAGACGAGCGAGACTACTGCAGGCAATTCGTCCGCGCCGCGAGTGGCGATCCAGTCACGTGCGCCATGCGCGGCGGGACTAGGAGTGAAACGGCACAGCGCACCCAGCCAGCAACGACTCACCCTTCCCGACTTGCAACGTCTAACCTGTGAACACAGTCGCTACAACGAGCCCTTCTTCGCCCCACTGAACGCTTGTCGGAAATGACCGACCATGCCGCACGCGTTTTCGCAAGATGCGGGCCGCAGCCGCCCTGCGACGGTTGTGCCGAAGGCTAGGAGATAGCGTTCACACGTGAGTCGCGATGGGCACTCGATTCGTCGATGGCGGAAATCAGTAGTGGGAAAAGAGGTTCCGATGAAACGAAACGACGAAGAGGGCTTAGGCGGTTGGATCGTCGTCTATGTCATCGGTTCGATCCCGCTATTGACGATCTATTCGATGGGACTATCAGGGTGGTTCTTCGATTATCCCGTTGGTCTCATGCTCGCGATCTTCGTCCTCCTTGCAGTTCCGTTACTGCTCGTTCTTCGGAAGTCTCCCAAGGCACCACGGTGGAATATTGCCGCATTGTGGATCATGGCTGCACTGATGATTCTGCGTTCGATCAGTGTGATTCTGTTCCCGATGAGTAGCGACGATGCGCCGCCGTTGCGTGGCGACGAACTGCCGGCGGTAGTCCAGCCCTTAGGCGTGATAGTGGCTGTCGCGCTGGGATGGGCAATGGTCTGGACTCGATACTTCAGGAATTCGGTGCGCGTCAGAAACACGTTTTGCTGAAAGACATCATGTAGTGGTTAGCGCCGCAGGAGGCTTTGCTCCTTCAGACGAGACCATCCCGTTCGGCCCCTTCAAGGCGATTCAAGCGGCAGAACTGTATCGCTCCGTCGGACGCCCCCAGGGCACGCGAAGTCGATCTCGCCATAGCCAGCTTCGCGACTACGCTCGGCGCCCAGCATTGGACCCAGAAGCTTAGCGATTTCAGCGACATCCCGGGCTTGAACATCGCTACGCCGCGCTAAACCGTGGTTCGAGTAGAGCAGCCGCACATCGCTTCCTCGGGCTCGTGGCTTGCCGGCAGTCTGCGGCCTTTCTCCGAATTCGCGCAAGGCGCTTTGATGCCTACTCTGAATTCCAGCCCCACACGGAAACCTAGACCCGAGCCTGCCCCTGCCTTGGCCTCTTGGGCTCAGATCGCCCTCAGCGCACCCTCCAGCTGGTCTAACGGCAAGCTTGTCCGTTTGGCAGGGGCAGGCCGAAGAGGGCCAAATTCCAACTTTGGCGTATGTGACATACGCGAAAGTTGGAAATCTTATTGCAGCTGGACCGCTCCAAGCTCCTCGGCCGCCAGCCCTGACGTCGGCTTGGCGCACCGGGTCGGCGTGAACTGACCACCCGGCGGTGTGATCCCCTGGCTACGGAGTCTGCATGTGAACGCGGCCGATATCGTCCTTACCGAAGAACTCCCACAGCGGAACCACGACCGGCTTGTATCTCGTCCTAGCCACTGCCGAAATGAACCGCTTATCAGCCGTGACCACTTCGGTGCCAATCCGAAGCGCAAGGGCCAAGTACATGCAGTCGTACGCAGGGTGACCGAGTTCGATTGCGATTCGCACTGCATCCACGGACGTTGCTTCGTCCTCCGCCCAATTCAGCGACATCGACGTCACCTCGTTGGCCAGACGACCTGCTTCGTATCTGTCCAGAGATCCCGATAGTGCATTTCGCCACAAGACATTGGCGACCTCTGACGCCAGTAATCGGGGAGCGCACAGTTCGTACGACGGGTCAAGCAGCCGCACCGCGATCCCCGAGTCAGATTCGGGAAGCAGCCACTTGGCCGCGACACTGGCATCGACCACGATTCGCATTGTCATCTGCCGTGGTTGCGATCTCGGTCCTCTCGAATCAGAACTTCGCTCGGGGTATGCGGACCCTTCAGCGTGATTTCCTTCTGCAACTGCTCGATACGAGCACGGAAGACACGTTTCCTAACATCCATATCGTTATCGACCGCGGCGCCGAGAATCTGGCGAACTTCTCCCTCAAGCGATCTGCCGTTGATTTCGGCCCGAGCTTTCAATCGTTGCACCACGGATTCATCGAGTCGGCGCACGGTTATCGCAGCCATGACGTCATCTCCATCAATTATGCTAGCATCCTGACAGCATAATCAGAGCTTATTGTAGGCAGTTCGATCAGTCACGGGCCTCCAACTGCCGTCTTCATCAACATGCAGCTTTTTGTCGGCGGTATTCAGATCCACAGCCCGATTGCCAGCCGTTCTCTTCTGCCAACCTGCCAACACCTGATGCTTCAGGGGCACCCCTGCTTGGTGCACGCCGGATCAATGCCGTTATATGGTAGTATGGTACTATTATGGCAACAATAAAGGTGACCTTCTCGCTCGCCCCGGAGACCGTGACCATGCTGAACGATGCGGCTGATCGGCTTGGCAAACCTAAGAGCAGAGTAGTTCGAGATGCGATCCAGGATTACCACGCCAGCATCGACCGCCTAACGGAGGCAGAGCGGATCCGCATGCTTGCGGCGTTCGATGAACTCTCGTCCAAGTTGCCGCCTAGGGCGGATGAGGATGTCGAACGAGAGCTTGAGGAAATTCGAGCCAGCCGGCGTGCTGGAGGTCGGGCTACGCGTGCTGAATGATCCTACTCGATACGTCGGTCCTGATCGATGCCTTGACCGGTTCGCAGCGGTTGGGCCCCGCATTGCGTTCCGCCCTTGCGAGGGGGACTCGGATGGCGATTCCTGCGCTGGTATTGTTCGAATGGCGCCGCGGGCCTCGCAATCTGGCCGAACTGGCTCTGCAGGAAGCCTTGTTCCCGTCCGACGAGGCCGTTTCGTTCGGTCCCTCTGAGGCGATTGAAGCCGCTGAGCTGTATCGCTCCGTAGGGCGATCTAGGTCACGCGAAGTCGATCTTGCGATAGCCGCTTGTGCGATCGCGCGTGGGGCGGAGCTATGGACGCAGAACCTTGCCGACTTCATTGACATCCCGGGCCTGAACATCCATACGCCGGTCTAATCCTTGGACCTACCGAGAGGCGGTCCGATCACGGCTCGGGACTGGAGTGTGCACTGGCAGTCGGTGCTACCAGGACGCCCCGATGCGTGCGTGCCTCGGAATTGTGTTTCCGCCGCCAACTCCCTGATTCCTGTTGCACACCCGCGCGGAGTTGAACGTCATTCCTTACAGTCTTGACCTCGCTCCGGTCGAAATCGCTAGCCGTACTTGCGGCCTTGGTTTTGGTCCCTTGCGCAGTCGTAAGCGCAAGCGAGCTCAGCGCTAGTCTTCACGACACCGCGAACCCTCGCCCGTGTATGGTACCCGCCCAGGTGAGTTCGGTATTGAGATGCAGGCAGCCGGTTTCTTCCAAGAGAGTCGGAGTGGCTGTTAGTACTGGTTTCTCCTCGCGGCTTTACACTAGGAGAACTCCATCCTTATCAAGGTCTCTAGTTTTCGCTCGATTCACCGATAGGAAATTGTTGATCTAAGCGCGCCTCGAGAACTTGATGTATCCTCGCTTGGGCATCTTCCAGATAGACTCTCGTGGAATGATTCAATTGGCGTGAACGTAGGGTCCGATCAATTCCTGCTTGAAGTTGTATGAGATCAGAACGAGCCAATGCTATTGCGTCTCGTGGCGTATTCTTTGGGGCCTTTAACATCAGCTTAATCAATTGCTCAAGATGCCTGACTTGTAAGTTGCGCCGTGATGTTTCGATGTTAGACCGAGTCTCAAGTTCTGACCAAATTGCCTGTCTTACCCCGATGAACGCGTCTGCCATGAGAAATCTGCTTGAAGGATCCGCTTGTAGCAGTTCCATATCTTGAAGGCGCGAAAGCTTGGCCGGACTGTACAGTTCGTCCAAAGCAGCTGACTGAACCGATAGGACGGTGCTGTAGAACGGGTAATCTAGGCGATTAGCCTTGGATTGCCGATTTTCAAAACTTGGAAAGCGTTCGAATTGCAACTTGCTGAGCAAGTCGGGAGCAATTTCGATAGCTGACGAACTCCAGATCCTATCTCGAAGAAACCTGAGGGCATTTCTCTGTTCCTGTGCCGGGACTGGCTGATACGGAACGCGATTCGCTGAATCCCCCGCGTGATCACGGTTATGGTAGATGCCACCGATGTACTTCATCGCGACGTGAGATGCTGAGAAATACAGTGGCCAAATGTGACCTACTGTCCGTCTCAAGATCGCATAACCATCGCCCTGCTGGAGAAGTCTGGACTCCATGTTCGATAGGATCTCGCGTGAGAGGTCGAACTGTTTCTTGAACCAAGCAAGCGGCTCGCTCGACAGGTCATTGACGTTGTTCCGGGGATCGAGCACACGCGCTCCAAAACCGGAATCTTCATCAGTAGCATAAGCTAGAACTGGATTCGAGATACGTGACGCGATCCTCTTCAGTTCAGGGATCTCGTCTTCGGGTGTCTTGGCATTTGGAATGGGACGATATGCATATTCAACAGCCCAGTGGTCATATTCCCCAACGACTTCTTGGAAAAAGTCCCCTTGATGCTCCCCAGGAAGCGCAATAGAGGGAGGCAGGTAGTCCATTACTGAAGCGCTCATGGCTGACTGGGGATCCGCGCCATTGGTTAGCTGCTCCAACGGCTTGACTGTGCTTCCACGAAAGTTGTGTCTCAATGCGAGGGTATGCCCAACCTCGTGGGCGGTTATCCACTGTATGAACTGTCTCACGAATCGCTCCTCTTCTGCGGCATTCCACCCCGGGCGTGTGAGAAGTACATCGAGGCCAAACCGAGCGGCATCTACTACGACGAGCCCGATGTTGCAATGTTCTGGTTGTAGCCCGAGAGCAGTGCGAGTTCCGAGACCAGCCTTGAGTTGCTCCAACTCTTGAGCAGGATGGACAGACTGCTCGTACGTTCGACGCGCTCCGAGCCGAGCCATCGATTCGGAAAGGCTAATATCTGCGGCGATCTGTTGACCTGTATAAGGGTTGCTGTGGGATGGACCTATGGCGAAACTACGGTCGTAACTTATGAACCAACGAATTGTGTTGTACCGGATATCAGCCGGGTCCCAGTCCGCATCATCAGGTTGCTGCTGCACGACTATAGCATTCTTAAATCCGACACGTTCAAATGCGGGATTCCACATCAGAACTCCGTTGCGAATCCAATCTCTATACTCGTGCGGAATAGAATTTTCGAGCCAGAAAACGATAGGATTCTTGGGTTCGGAGACTTCCGCATCAGGGTCTCTCTTTTCAAGCTTCCATCGGCGCACGTACCGCACGTACGGTGTTTCCGATCTGTCGTCAGTGAAGTCCATATGAGTATCATAGAAATGGCCTATTCGGTCATCTCCTAATCTGGGCATGTAAGGCTCGTCAGGAAGTGATGCGATGCTAACGCGCAGATGCAAATTTAGTGACTTTGTGGTCGGCAGGGTAATTGACGGATTCTTCTGTTCCGCAGCACGGAATTGGGTCAGTATCCCAATCTCTGAGTTCTTAGGGAAAGACTTCAGAAGTACAATACTGCTATCGCTCTTCTCAAATTGATAGCTGGTTCCATAAGCCTCCTTGATCTGCTCAGACACCTCACTAAATCCTTGGGAAAACAAGACCTCTTGGAGATCAACCAGTACTCCACTTCCTTCTGGGTTCGGTTCGCCTAGTAGTTCGCCAGACCCTATAACGGAGTCAGAGAATGAATTCCTGACTGCTCGAACAACTGGGGAATTCTCTGCCGCTCGGAATCGCAAATTCCTTCTCAACAGTTGGAGGCGATTACCCAGTCTCTGCCATTGGACAACATAGTAATCGATTGCCATGTTCGTGCCATAGAGACCACGCTCGCCCGTCGCTTGCTCTGTCTTCTGAGAATAGAGATAGTCTCTCTCGAATTGTTCCGGCTTGATTTCAATAAAGGTCTTGTTTTCAGCTATATCTCGATAGAACGTAAACAATCCATCAAGCTTTTCCATGTCTTCAACGACTTCTTGGAACGACTTTGTAGAAGGATCTTTTTCTTTGCTGCTAGCCTCTTTTTGTTCATCCTGCTGTGTAGGGTCAGCCTCAATTGACTCGACTGAATTAGACTCTTCTTGATTTTGAGCTCCATCCAAGGAGGTCGTTCCCCAACAGACGAGCATTGCGAATGTTAGTCCTAGACGGTTCATGCCTCTACGTCCCAAGCAAAGTGTAGCACCGGAGTTGGACCTCAATTCGCGCCGAGACACGACCCCATCCCCACCGAGATTCGTGACTGGGTGCTCTGTTTGCTGGCCTCCGAGGGTGTGTTCACCGGGAATGCCGTGATGCCTTGGCCCAGCAGTCCCTGAGCGTGTGCAGTGTGTTGATTCCAAGCGACGAACCCAAGGCTCAAGAATGTTACGGCAGTGTGAAGTTCCAAGAGGGCAACCTCTTTGTACCCAGTTCGCTGTCGTGACCAGGAAGCGTCGAAGACGGTGCGCCTCGGTGACGCCCATGTGTGATCTGGCCACCTGCGACTAGGACGGAGCGGAGCGCGCAGCGTCATGTTCTTGGCGTTCCGAAGTCGCAGCAAAGCGTTCCCCTTGACAACTTGCGTGGGGCCGAAGACCCCGACCGTTCGCTGCCCCTCCCTCGTGAAGGCTCGGCTAATGAAGGAACACAAAACGTTGCGGGAAGTTACAACGGAAGTCTCGAATCTGGAGTCTTGCCTTTCAAGTGAGGCTAGATGGTCACGCCCTCCGTCGGGCACCCCATCAAGATCTAGGAATTCAGCGCGGTCGGTGCTGGCGGCGATGCCAACCGACTAGAACCCACCCCGGTATCGTGTTGCCATCGCCAACGTCCCTGTTCCCGTTGCACACCCGTGCGGAGTTGAACGTCATTCCTTACAGTCTTGACCTCGCTCCGGTCGAAATCGCTAGCCGTACTTGCGGCCTTGGTGCTGGTCCCTTGGGTGTGGGCAGGGCCTTCCGCCAACGCGTTGTTCCGCAAGGGCAACGCTGCGCAGCGGCAGGGGCGCCACATCGAGGCCTTGCTGCTCTACAACCGCGCCCGGGCATTGGACCCTGGGAACGCCGAGTACGTGCGGGCGGCGCACAGCGTTCGGCGCGGTGCTGCCCAGCTCTTGGCCGCTGCCGGGCGATATCAGACCGCGCTTGCTCTCGCGCCGGATTCTTGGGAGTTTCGATCGCTCTCAGAAACAGAGGAAGAGACGGCGCCTGCGGCCACCATCACCGTCAATCGAGACGGCCCGCAGCCGCGCCAGCCTGCAACGCTGCGCTATGCCCAGCACGAAGCGGCGTTCCGTTTCCGGGACTCGATCCGGCAAGCGTACGAGGATGTCGCCCGAGAATTCGGCGTCTACGCGGTATTCACCGAGGATTTCGATGGCGACACTTTGATTCGGGCCGATCTGTCCGAGTGCGGGTTCCGGTGCGCAATGCGCATCTTGGGCGCTCTAGGCAAGTCAATCGCAGTGCCTATCAGCGATGACGAGTTCCTAGTGGTGCCGGGGACGGCTCCAAGCCGCGCTGCATATGAGACCGTTGCGCTGGCTACGATTCCGCTCGATGGCGCACTAGGTCCCGAGGGTGCCGCTGAGATCGTGCAGGCCATCCAGCAGGCATTGGATATACGCCGCCTCCAGACTGGTACTACCGCCGGCGCCATACTCCTGCGGGACACCGTAGCCAAGATCAACCTCGCCCGGTCTCTCGCAGGCGACCTGTCGCTTCCGAGTGCGGCAGTAGTGATCGAGTTGCGCATGATCGCGGTGTCCAGCGGCCGCACTACCAGCGCCGGCATTGACTTGCCGGACACGTTCCCGATGACGAACTTCAGCACTCTGTTCGGTGCCATGCCGGACGCTGCCGGCGTCGAGCGCTTGGTTGGAATTGGCGGCGGAAAGACAGTACTGGGAGTTGCCTTGGGTAACGCATCTGCGTTGGCTCGCCTCGACGCGAGCTCCGCGCAGACCTTGCAGGAAATGAGCCTTCGCAGCCTCCACGGCAAGGCGGCTGAATTCAGGATTGGGGAACGCTACCCCATCGCGACCGCGCAGTATTCCTCTGGGGCGCCGGCTTCACAGTCCCCGTCGTACATTCAGCCGCCGCCGTCGGTGACCTTCGAAGATCTGGGCCTGAACCTGACGGCCACCCCAACGGTTCACAGCGCCACCGAGGTGACACTGGACTTGGACGTGAATTTTCGTTTGCTGGCTGGCGGAGCGGTCAACGATGTGCCAATTCTGTCGAATCGCGAGTTTCAGTCGCAGGTCAGATTGCGGCAAGGGGAGTTCGCGATCGTGTCGGGCATGCAGATCTACGAGCGAAGCCGGACGCGGGGAGGCTTGGCCGGGCTGGGCCAGATCCCGCTACTCGGCGCGATCTTCAGGCGCAACGAGTGGCGCTGGAGCCGACGGGACCTTCTGGCAGTGATAACCCCGAGGATCGTCCGCCTGCCTCCGGCTGAGCTCGCAAGCTCGAGAAGTCTGCTATTCGGCCCGGAAGACGGGCCGATCCCCACGTTGTAAACCGTTTGCACCCAGTCCGCGCTTGGAGACGCAGCAGCGATCCAAGCTCCGGAGGCAGACGCGGCAATTGAAGCCTTCGGCGCGGTCGCCCCAGCCCGTTGTCAAGTTTATAATGGCACCATGCGCCGTCGCCTGCCACGGCTGCGATAGGCTCGCGGCGCACAGTCCGATCGACAACTGGGGAGGATCTGGGATGTCAAGAAAGAGCTTGTGCGCGTTGCTGCTCCTGTCTGTTCTGCTGCTGTACTGCGGCGACGGGATGGAGGATTCGCCAGCGGAGGAGGCCGAGATGGCTTGGCCCGAAATCGCTGGGTACGAACTGATGGTCGTTCCGGCCGACAATCCGATGGACGCCGCCAAGGTTGCCCTCGGCAAACAGCTTTACTACGACGAGCGCCTCAGTGGAGACGGTGCGCGGTCGTGCTACGGGTGCCATCTGAAGGAGAACGGACTGACTGACGGGCGGGCGACCGCCTTGGGCGCGTTCGACAAGCAGTTGACCAGGGCGGCTCCGACCATGTGGAACGTCGGCTACTACGACGCACTTTACTGGGACGGGCGCTCCACTGCTCTGGAGAAGCAAGTCCAAGGTGCTTGGAGCGGTGGCAACATGGGTGCCTCCGGCAACGATGGCGCCCCATCGATGGAAGATATTTGTGCAAACCTCAACGAGATTCCCGGCTACGCCGAGCAGTTCGATGCGGTCTTCGGCGGCCCGGCGACTCCCGACAACGTGGCCTATGCCGTCGCCGCGTTCATGCGGACCATCGTGACGACAACCGAAAACTCGCGCTATATCGCGTTTCAGGCCGGGGACGAGAGCGCTCTCAACGAGCAAGAGCAGCGCGGCTGGACGATCTTCTCCGAGAAGGTCAAGTGCACGAACTGCCATGACGGCCGCCTGCTGGCGGACAAGCAGTTCCACAACGTCGGAATCGGCATGGACGCGGAGAGTCCCGACATCGGGCGGGGCAACGTCACTGAGGCCGAAGAGGATACCGGGGCGTTCAAGACCCCCAGCCTGTTCGATATTTCCAAGTCTGCTCCCTACTTCCACGACGGCAGCGTTGCCACTCTGGAAGAAGCCGTGGACCTCATGCTGAGCGGTGGCAAGGAAAACGAGTGGCTGGACGAGACAAACCTGGCTGACGCCAAGAACGCCGACCTCAGCGACGAAGAGAAGGCGGACCTGATGGCGTTCCTGAAGGCGCTCGACGTCGAATACACGATTGAAGAGCCCGTCCTGCCGTAACCGGCTGCGTGGTTCAGGCAGCTTCGGTCGCGGGCCCCGGCGCTTTCCGAGCGCCGGGGCCCGCTCTCGCATACCAGGCTAGTTGGCTAACGTAGCGGTTTGGCTGTTGGCGAATCCCAAGCGGGACGCGACTGCTTCCAAGGACTCTCCCTGCTCGATACGGACTGGTTCTGCATACAGCAGCCAACCGCCGCGCGGCGGTGCCGCGGCACCCTTGGGGACGACCCGGTAGGCCAGCGAGGCACCCTCGTTTTGAGCCTTCACCGTCACCATCAGCGCCCCGTCGGATGCATTGCTCGTGCTCAGGAGCGGGGTAGCCGTTGCGTCGCTGTCTTCGTTTTCAAACATGCGCCGGTAGAGTTCTGGTTCGGGCACTAGGCCCTTGTCGTCCATTTTCCGCATCCAGTCCACGAGTTGTTCCCGCAGCAGCTCGAGCTGGTCGACATACTTGGGGTCCGCGGCCAGATTGAACACTTGGTGCGGATCGGCGACGACGTCGTACAGTTCCTCGAAGGGCTTGGTGTCTTGCATGAACGGTGCCGCCAACGCACCGAGCCCGCTGGACAGCTTCAGCCTCCCGAGTTCTTGGTAGACCGGCCCCTGACTGGGAGTGCGCATGAATTGCACCCACGGGCGATGGGACTCGAAATTGCGTACGTAGAGGAAGCGGCGGTTTCGCACTCCCCGGACCATGTCGTAGCGTTCGTCCATGCGGTCGCGGCCGTGGAAGAGGAATTCCGGCTCGGGCCCCTGGCGGTCGCCGATGATGACCCGCCCATGCATGTGATCGGGCGGCTCGCCCCCGGCCGCCGAAATCATCGTCGGCGCGAGGTCCAGAAACTGCACGAAGTCAGTCCGCAGCGTGTCCGGCTCGATATGGCCGGGCCAGCGCATGATCAGTGGAACCTTGAGCCCCGAGTCGTAGATCCAGCGCTTGCCGCGCGCCAGACCCACGCCGTGATCGCCCCAGAAAACAACCAAGGTCTCGTCGGCCAAGCCAGCCTGGTCGAGTTCGGCCAGCATCTTGCCGATGGTGCGGTCCGTGATCGTGACGACGTCGTAGTACGCCGCCCAAGCCTCGCGGGTCTTGGGCGTGTCGGGATAGTAGGGCGGCAGCGGCAGTTGCGATGCATCGTGGATAGCTGCGCTAGGATCCGCCGTCCGGGCCGCATACTGGCGCCGAACCGAACCCTCGTGCGAGCTGCCGAAGTTGAAGACCGCGAAGAACGGCTGGTCCGGATCGGGCCGGTTCTTCCAATGGGCGCTGGAGCCGGAGTCGTCCCAGGCAGTCAGCGGTACGACGAAGTTGTAGTCGGTCTTCGAGTTGTTGGTTGTGTAGTAGCCGAGCCGCCGCAAGTACTCGGGAAACGCCTTCACGAAAGGCGGCGGGACCATTCTCGAGCGCATGTGGTGCGTTCCGATGGCCGTCGGATACATTCCCGCAATGATCCCGGAGCGGGTCGGGGCGCAGACCGGGGAGTGCGAGAACGCCTCAAGGAACGTCACGCCCTGCTTCGCTAGGCGGGCGATATTGGGTGTCCTCGCATAGGCGTCGTAAGGCTCGACCTGCTGGCCGGTGTCCTCGATGGACAGCCACAGGATGTTCGGTGGCTTCGCTTCGAGTGCCGGGTGGAAGCTGGCCAAGGTCCATGCCAAGGCCAGAGTGCCGAGAGTGATGCTGGATCGAATCATCGTTGGCTGGCTCGCGTCACTCGCATTGCCGGTAGGGGCAGGGGCGCTGTTTCAGGGTCCATAGCGCGTGCCGCGCAACGCGCTGGACATAGTCGAACTCGTCGTTCGTGGCTGCTTGCAATTCCTTGACCAAAGGGGCGGCTTTGTCCTTGATCGCGTCAGCGGCATGCGCGGCCTGCAGACGGACGCCGCGATTGCGGTGGGAGAGCAGCTCTGCCAAGATTCCCAACGCCTCTGGCTCGGCTGCCGTGCCGATCAGAGCGCGCGCCGCTTGGATCCTCACTTCCGGCACTGGGTCACCGAGTGCCTTGTTCAGTAGTGCTTGAGCATCGGCGTCCAACTCGGGCAGGTGGATCGTCGCGACCGCTGCCCAGAAGCGCACGGAACCATCCTCGTGGCCCAAGGATTCAAGGACCGCGCCGGTGGCTCCGGCTTGCTGGCCGATTGCCATCTCGCCGATGGACCTAATGGCCAGCAGGCGGTCGATCTGCTCGGCACTATCGAGATCGGCCTGCCACTGGGCTAGCGTCTTGCCCAAGTGCTCTTGCGCTGGGCCGACAGCTGGAGCCATCAAGGCCATGGCGGCCACGAGTAAGACGCGCATCTGAAATCAGATTGTACACGCGAGCCTGTTTGCGGGAAGGCAGGGTTCGGCCGCGCAAGTAGTTGGTCGATACGCTGTGTCGCGCGCGGAAGTCATGGCGCGGGCGTGGACTCGCTCGCCCGCCCTGGCTCGGTCGGTGTATCGCTGAACGTGACGGTCGATTCGGCGCTGAATCTCTTGTAGTCGGAGTATTCGATCAGCACCTTCACTCGTTGGTTGCCCGTCGGAAACGGCAGGATGTCGTCGCTCTCGGTGCGGATCGGAAACCAGTGCTCGCCGTCAACGGGCCCGTAGTCGGTGATGAAGGCCGGGAACAGATTGCTGTCCTTGATGCGGTGAAGCTGCGGTACGGGTCGCCCTCCCGCGCGCACCACTTGGCCGTTCTCCACGCCGACCCAGATCAGGCCATCGAAGAAGCGTTGGCCGTACAGGATCTGCCTGGGGCGGACTGCCAGCACGTGGCAGTCTAGTCCGTCCACTTGCTCGACTCCCTTGTAGCCGACCCTGTAAAAGCGCAGGGTCTCGCGTGTGAGCACGAACGGATTCACGTCGCGCAGGTCTCGGAAATCCTCTTGCGTCAGGCGCATCCGCTGCAGTCGCATGATCGGTTTCTTGCGATGCCGCTCTAGGCGTTCGCCCGTGCCGGTGAACGTAATGTCGCGCACTTCCTCGTAATGGCCGGCCGGCCGGCCGCCCTTGAATTCGACGAATCGAAATCGCTGCGTATAGGTGTAGTTGTCGCGCTCTGCGACCAGCCTGCTGCCCGCGTCTGCAACGCTGCGGACCAGGTCGACCGGAAACTCCGCTCTCGCGCGCGGCCCAGCTGCAGCGCAGATCGCTACGATGAGTACCTTGACCGTGGCGGACAGGCTACACGGTGCTCCCAGCTTGACAAGGTTCTGGGTAGGTCTCGGCGGTGTCTGCATGACGCTTGCCGTTGCCGGCTTCATTCTGGCACAGCGGTTCGAGTTCCCTGCGGACATCGCAGTGCCGGTGGTGGCAGCATTCTGCTGGCAGGCAGCGCTTTACTGTGCCGCTGTCTACCGCCCGGTCAGGAAGTCGGTGTGCAGCGCGCTGTCGCCGCTCGCGCTTGCGGCCGGGCTCGTCGCGGTATCCGTCGTGCCGTACTTGATCTATGCCGTTCCGACCGGATTGTTTGCGCCGGAGTCGTTGGCCCGGCTCCTCGTGCTGTGCGCCTGCGTGACGCTGCCCTACGTGCTCTTCCCGGTCTCGCGGCAGCGGTTCGCGTGGCAAGACTTGGTCGTAGCCTGCGCCTTGGCGTATCCCATGATCAGCGGCCTCAGCCCGATGTTCCGCGAGATTTACCAAGGGTTTGACCCGCCCGCGCACCGGCTGGACGCCCTTGGGAAGCTGATGCTGATTCCCATGGGCCTGTACGTGTTTCTCGGCTTGCGAAAGCTCCAAGGCACGGCATTTCGGCTCGTACCTCGCCGTCAGGACTGGCGGCCGGCGCTCGACAGCGCGACATACAGCCTTCCTTGGATCGTCATTGTCGGCCTTTCGACCGGGTACCTGAGGTGGGATCCGCCGCTCGTGGACCCTCTTAGCGCCATCGCCGGGGCCGTGGGCAAGCTGCTGGGAATCTATTTCACCACCGCCTTGGCCGAGGAATTCCTCATGAGGGGGGTCGTGCAGAACCTCCTCGCCGCTTCGCTCGGCCGGCCCTTGATTGCCCAGGGGGTGGCGGCTGTGCTCTTCGGGGCGGTGCATCTAGGGCGCGGCGACTTTCCCAACTGGGGGTACGCCGCGACCGCCGCCGTGCTGGGGTGGTTTTGCGGGCGCGCCTACTTGAAGTCGGGCAGCATCACGCCGGCCATGATCACCCACGCGCTGGCGGTGGCCGGTCAAGAACTATTCTTCGAATGACGCCAGCGCGCTCACGCAGCTGACAGGATCGCGCCGTCGAGAGGGGATTCCCCGACCGTTCCGATCCGGGCAGCGGAGCCATAGCCCGCTTCGCGCAAGGCTGCAACGCACGCATCTGCGTTCGATGCGGGAACGCCGGCCAGAAGCCCTCCGGATGTTTGGGGATCGAACAATAGCGGAAACGCCGGATGGCCCGCTTGCGGGCCCCCGTTGGCCGCGCGGTCCCAGACCTTGCGGTTCTCCGGATCCAGAGTGCTTCGCACGCCGGCCTCGAAGCATGCCATGGCCCCTGCAAGCGCCGGAAGCGAGTCCAAGTCCAACGATGCGGCTACGCCTGAGGCTTCCAGCATTTCCACCAAGTGTCCGGCGAGTCCGAATCCGGTGATATCGGTGCAGGCTATCGCCCCGTGGTCTCGCATGATTTCCGCGGCCCGGCGGCTGGGCTGCAGCATGGAGTCGATCGCGTCGTCAATCCACCGCCCTTTGGCTTCGAGCCGCATCTCGGCAGCGAACAATACCCCTGTTCCAAGCGGCTTGGTAAGGATGAGGGCTTGGCCCGGCTGCAGGCCGCCCTTGCGCAGCACCTGGTCTTGGTCGGCGAGGCCGTTGACGACGAATCCAAGCGCCAGTTCGGGACACTCGCTCGTGTGGCCACCCGCCAAGTTGACCTTGGCTTCGTGAAACACGAGGTCCGCGCCCAGCAGCATCTGGCGCAGCAGGTGCTCGGCCTTGGAAGGGGTGCCGAACGGGATGCCCGCGACGGCGAGGGCTGATTGCGGCACTGCGCCCATGGCATAGATGTCGCTCAGGGAGTGATTCGCGGTGATCTGGCCGAATAGGTAGGGATCGTCGACGATCGCCGGGAAGAAGTCGACGGACTGCACGATCGACTTGCCCGCGGGAACGTTGATCACGGCGGCGTCGTCCCTCGAGCCCAGCCCGGCCGGTACGTCCTCGCGCCAGAATGGCTTGATCGCCTCCAGCGCCCCGCTCAGGGTGGTCGCGCCCACCTTGGACGCGCAGCCCCTGCAGCGCATGTCGCGCTCGGGCAATTCGGCGCTGTCGAGCACGGCTTGCGGCAGTTTGGAGGCACCAGTCGCGTCAACGTTCATTTCAGGCAGGTCCGAGAACCTGTCCATGAAGCGCCTGTCGATCCAGTCTTTCCACTTCCAGGCCCAGGCCCCCTCCACCGACCAGCGGCCGCGGGAGGCGACGGCATAGCGGTCGCCCGTGCTGATCAAGCTGAGGAAGCGGCTTTGCGGCCGGAAGCGGCGCGTCGGCTCGTCCAGCAGGGCACGACGCAAGTTGCGCGCGAGCGGCGGCCCCTGTCGCACGGCGAAGACACCCGCCTTTTCCCGCGGGTGGACCTGCACGGCGGCGGCATCTCCCGCGGCGTAGACCTCGGCATGGGAGACCGAGCGCAAGCATTCGTCCACGAGCGCGAAGCCTTGGTCGTTGCACGCCAGTCCTGAGTCGGCCAGCCATGCTGCAGAGGAGGCCTTGGTTGCCCAGACCACCTCGTGGAAGTGTCCCGTCCAGCCGTCGGCGGTGCGGAGGCCGTCGCGAAAGACCTCGGCTACCCGGGCTTGGGTATGCACCTTCACGCCGCGCTCGGCCAAGATGCGCCGGAACTTCTTGCGAGCGCGAGCGTTGTGCGTGGGCAGGATCTCGGCTGTCTCGCTGAAGACGTGGATCTCAGGATCCCTGGCCGTGCCGGAACCGGCGAAGTGCGCCCGCAGGCGGTATTGCATCGCCAAGGCGAGTTCGACGCCGCCCGCCCCGGCCCCTACGACTGCTATCGCGGGCGTTTCCTGCAACCGTTCGACGCGGCCCAGCAGAGCCTCCCAGCGCGGCAACAGGTTGCTGATGGGCTTGACCGGTACGGCGTATTGGTCGGCGCCGGGGACATCCCTCGTGCCGGGAGTCGAACCGATATTCAGCGACAGCAGGTCGTACGGGATCGGCGGCCGGTTCGCGAATCGGAGTTCGCGGCCGGCCAGATCCAGTCCGGTGACCGAGTCGTGTATGAAGCGCGCTTGGCTGAATACCGCGAGTTTGCGCAGGTCGATATGGGCCTCGTCGAACGTGTAGTGCCCGGCCAGCAGGCCCGGCAGCATGCCCGAGTAGGGCGTGTGCACGTCGCGGCACACCAAGGTCAACTGCACGCCCGGCACCGGTTTCATGCCGAACATCTTCAGGACCGCTATATGGCTGTGCCCGCCGCCGACGAGCACGAGGTCCTTGACGATGGGCGTGGGCTTTGCGTCCATCCGCTACCCGATCCGCCCGCTATTCCATGGTCTGGAACGGGGAAGCTGGCAAGCCCGCATCGTTGAAGAGGTTCCCCTTGGCGTCGGCCGCCCATGCGTAGCGCGCCCGGACAGGATGCTTGACCGCGGTGCTCGACACTAGCACCGTATTGCCGGAAATGCTCGCCTGGGCGGCGACGAACTTGCCGTCACGGCCCGCTATCTGGAAACCTTCCAATTGGCCTCCGCGAGCCTCCAGCCCGCCGCCGACATGGTCGAACCATAGCCTGAGCCCTGAGGCGTCGCGCGTGGCTTGGCGGAAGATCGGCCCGGAGTATGTCAGGTCGTGCTCGCCGTAGGCGATCGCGCGGGCTGCCAGCGCCAGACGCAGTCCGACGTCCTGCTTGTTCCGCGGATGGATGTCGGTCGGATTGCCGATGTCGATCGTTACGGCCATGCCCGTGTTCGCCAGCCCAAGGGCCATAGCCTGGGCCTCCCGCAGTTCGGGCCAGGTGCTTTCCTCGGGTACCCGACCGTAGTTGGCCAATTGAACGAACAGGAACGGGAATGCGCCAATACCCCACTCGCGCCGCCAGTCTTCGATCATGGCCCGGAAGAGGCGGCGGTACAAGTAGCCTTGTCCGCGTCCGGCGTTGTTCTCTCCTTGGTACCAGATCACCCCCCGAATCCCGTAAGGCAGCAGCGGCGCGACCATGGCGTTGAACAGCGCTCCGGGTTTGTGCTGGGGGCGCAGGGAGCGCGGCGGAGGCGGCCTGCGCGGGATTTCTCCGCCCGCGGCCTTGGCGGTGGCGGAGCGCTTCTCCCAAGCGGCGAGCCGTTCGGCGTACACAGGCTCGTCGGCTTTGGCCTCGGCGGCGAACTCAGCCGGCATGTTGGCGAGCGAGGGCTCTTCTGCCAGTGTGCGGGCACTCGTCCACGCTTCGGCCGGCGTGCCGCCCCAGGCGGATTGGACGATGCCCAACGGCACGCCCAGGCGCTCCTGCAGGTGGCGGGCGAAGAAGTATCCCACCCCGGAAAACTCCCCTGCCGTCTCCGGGGAGACTGCATGCCATTGACCCTCCACGTCGTCCAGCCGCTTGTCGGAAGTGTTCAGAGTGACTTTGAAGTAGCGGATCTTTGGGAATTGCGCTGCCGCGATTTCTCGCTCCGCATCGCGGCTACGCTGCAGCGGCCAGACCATGTTGGACTGGCCTGAACCGACCCAGACCTCGCCGACATGGACATCTGCTATATCGACCCGGTTATTGCCTTCCACAGCCAGTCCGAACGGGCCGCCCGCCGGTCCTGGGTCCAGGTATACTTCCCAGCGCCCATCCGCCGCAGCGGAAGTAGACATGCTCTGGCCGCGAAACTCGACCTCCACCGCCTCGCCCGGCTCGGCCGTGCCCCAGACATGAACGGGAAGGTCGCGTTGGACGACCATGTGATCGCCAAACAGCGCCGGCAGGCTTACATCGGCCCACGCCCCGGCAGCGAACAGACTTGCGAGAAGCAGCGCCCTTAGCCCAGCAGTCATTACGAGGCCATTATTTCACAAGGAGTTTTGCCTAGGGACTACAGCGCCGTCCAGCCGCCGTCAATCGCCATCATCGAGCCGTGCACGAACTCAGCCTCGTCCGAGCAGAGGTACAGCACCAAGTGAGCGATTTCGCCGGGCTTGCCCAGCCTGCCGATCGGCTGGCGCGCGTCGAGTTGCTTGCGGGTCTCCGCTTTTTCGTGCTTGTGATACTTCTCCAAGTACGCTTCTACGAAAGGCGTGTCCACCGTGCCCGGACACACGCAGTTCACGCGAATCTTGCCGGCGTAGTCGGCCGCCAGTGACCGGGTCATGCTGACCACCGCGCCCTTGGACGCGCAGTAGGCGAAGCGCCGCTTGACGCCGACCAATCCAGCGACCGAGCCGATGTTGACGATGCACGGCCGATCCGATCGCGTCAGCAACGGCAGCGCCGCGGCCGTGACGATGAACATGCCCTCGACATTCACCCGCATGACGGTGCGGAAGTCGTCCAGCGCGCATTCCTCGAGCATGCCCACGTGGCCGATCCCAGCATTGTTGACGAGGATGTCGAGCGAGCTGACCCGTTCCAGCGCGCTCTGCACGCCGGCAGGATCGGTCACGTCCAGAGGCAGCGGTTCGGAGTTTGCGACATCGTCGGCCACGGCTTGTGCCGCCTCGGCATTCAGATCGCCGATGAGCACGCGGGCTCCGTTCCCCGCAAGAGCGCGCACGGTCTGCTCTCCTATACCACTGCCGCCGCCGGTGACGAGCGCCGTTCTGCCGTCCAAGCGAAATGGTGCCTTGTGGGCCATCGGAGAAACTGATTATATCGGCCAGCCATTCCGGACCTACCGGGGTCGCACACTCTCGGCGACCCCCTTGACCCAGACCAGGATTCCCGGCTACGTTCCACAGCGGTCTCGGTCGCTCTCCGAACGCCGGAAAAGGCTTGCACCGATAGACGGGAGGGGCTATGCTAACGCGGACCAAGCGAGGTTAGTAATGTTTTCGGCGCGACCCGTTCTCGCTCCCCTTCTTCTTCTGGCTGCTGCCGGGTGGGCGGCTGCGGCCCCGACAATCGGGATCCGGAGCGTGACAAACGGCATCTCGCTTGCAGACCCGCCGGCGACCGTGCCACGGGGCGGCATCCTTACGATTCGCGGCGAGGGCCTTGCCGAGGCGCACGTCGGCGCGGACGGCCTGCCCCTCCCGGTGGCTCTCGGGGACCCCAGCGTCGAGGTCTTGATCAATGGCGCGGCAGCGCCGCTCTTTTTTGTCGCCCCGATGCAGATCAATGCGCAGATTCCTTGGGAGACCCCCGCCGGTCGAGCTGAGGTCGTGGTTCGCGTGGGCGAGGAGTCGAGCGCACCGGTAGCGGTCCAGGTGGCCACGGTCAACGTGGCTTTGATCCAGCACGAAGGAACCAGCGCCCCGATCGCGGAGAGCGCGACCCTCCCGACGGACGCGCCGGCCGAGCCAGCGAGCTCGGCGCCGATCGCGCTGGGTGCCCCAGGCGAGCCGCCGTCCGCGACCGGCGTCTTGCTGGAGGCCACCGCCGCCATCAGTCCGGGCAGCATCATCCGCGTGTTCGCCTCCGGGATCGGCGAAACGACGCCGGCTCTGGTGACGGGATCAGCCGCCGCCGACACCACGTATGCGATGAACCCGCCGCAGCGCGCATTCCTTGGCGGCCTTCCCGTCGAGAGCCTGTCCGTCGCGCCGTCAACGGACCTGGTGGGCGTCTATCAGATGACGTTCAGCGTCCCTGAAATGGCCGGGCCCACTGAGGCCTACCGCTGGGTCTCCGGCAACCAAGGCGCGTCGGGCGTGATGGGGCCCATTAACGAGCCCACCGCGCGCTACATGGCGCTGCCGGCGGGGGTGACCTCGGCGGACCGGATCCAAATGAGCGCCCTCAACCCGTACTTCGCCTCCCTGAGCGGAGCCCTGGACGGCAATCAAGGCTGCTATCCCGACGTGCATCTGATGGACTTCCGCCGCGACTCGGTGACAACGCTCACAGGGTGCCTGTTGCCGTCCTGGCCGAACGCACCGAACCCCAACGTCCAGCACCGACCGTTCGAGACCGCGGCCAACAGCAGCGTGCTAGCAGCGCTCGTGGCGCCGGACGCAACTCCCGCCGCGGGCCTCGCCGACGAGCTACTTGTGGTGGACACAGCGGCCGGGGCAAGTGAGACGGTCGCGATCGAAGGCGGCGCAGCCCGGCTGCAGATTGGAACAGGGAATAGCAGCACCCTGCGGCTGGAACGGCCCGCTGGAGAGTCTGGGAACGCGGTGGTCGACCTCTCCGGCACCGTGGTGGGCGAAGACGCGGGCAACGCCGCAGCATTGCCCACTCCGCTAGTAGTGGGCGAGCTGCGATACAACCTCGCGCAAGGCTGGAACTTCCCCCGCGGACACCGTTTTCGCGTCCTGGGCCCGGATTCCCTCGTTGACGGCTTGGTGCCGCAGGCGATCCTGTTCGACGCGGACGCAAACGTCGTGGCCCAGGCCCCGTTCCCAGACGGCTGGAATCCAATCGAGCCTCCGCGGCGGCTGAACGCGAACGGGGATCCGGTCGGCGCACTGTCGCTCGCCCCGGTCAGCGGCGGATTCGCTGGCCAGACGACAGCCTACGTGGCCGCGCGCAAGTCGGATCGCACGCGGGACGGCATTGTCGCCTTCGAGATCGTCTTGCCGCCCGCTCCAGCACCCGATGCCCCGGATGCTCCGGCAGCGACCGCGACGATGACTGCCGCAGCCATCGAGTTCCCGGAGGGAGTCTTCGCGGCCAACTGCACCAACGCGGTTCGCTGGCTCAGGGTTCCGGCGACCCGGAGTCTCGCGATCGTGGGCTCCGACCAGCACCTATCCGAATTCGCCGAGCCGCGCGAGGGCCGGATCTGTGCCGGGGACCGAGTGCTGCTCTTCGATACCGAGTCGCGGGAGCTCGCCCAGATCACGCCAGGCGACGACGTGCGGCTCGATGCTTGGCTTAGAGGCACGGTCAACAGCTACCTGTATTTCGGGGACGGCGCGCGCGAGGTGGCTTACATGGCATCGACACGAATTCATGTCATCGATGCTGTGACGGGCGACTACCGGGAAGTCGTGTTCCCGAGTGACGCGGCGGGAACGCCCGTGGGCATCCCATATAACAACCAGCAAACACAGCACCTCTTCAGCGAAAGCAAATTGGTGGCGCTCGCGACCGTCGGCGAACCCAGGGTCAACAACCAAGGGATCCTGCTCCAGCCGTTCGCTGGTGACGCGGGGCTGCTGGTTGTGGACCTGGAAGCTGCTTCTGCCGCCCACCTAGCGCTTCCCGAAGGATTCGAGCGCATCGAACCAGGCACCTTTCAGCTGATCCAGCAAGGCCGCCGCGGTTTCGGAATGATGCCCTTGGTCGGACGTGCGGTCGCCAACGTGCGGCGGACTGGCGGCGGCGCGTTTCCGGGAACAGGTATCGTGACTTGGGACCTTGCCACAGGAGCGCCGACGGTGATCGCGCTGCCGGACGGGGCGTACTCGACGGTCCGGCCGCTGGGCGGGCCCGGGGCCGCCCAGCGCCCCTTCCTGTGGGACTTCCGGGAAACCTCCGGAGCGTTCGCTTTCGGTGTGTACAACGAGGCGAGGGATCTGATGGGCGTCGCGGTGGTAGGCCCTTAGCCCGCCCTTCGGTGTCGTACGCGGCTTCGCGCCTGCAGCTGTACGCGTCGTAGCCGCCCTCTGGGCCTGTCAATGACGTGCGGCGAGTGGGCCCCGGCACGATGCATGGCCCGCAAGAGGGGCATCAGGGCTGGGACTCTACGGCGCGCATCGCACTCCGCTAGTCCGCCAGGCCCGGACCGCTCTAACGCCTCTCGTAGATGTCGACGATCTCAGGTCGCTCGCCCGCTGTTGAAATGCCCGCCGCGAGCATCAGCTTGGTGATGGCCTCGATCGTCTTGGCATCGGGCTGCGGGGAGCGATCTGCGTAACCTTCGGCAATGAATAGCGGAGTCCCGCCGGCTTGGTTGGGTTTCTTCCAGACTTGCGGATCGGCTCCGCGGGCAGCCAACAGGTTCGCCACAAGCGGGTAGGCATTGTACGCGGCTCCGTGCATGGCTGTATCGCCGTTACCGTCCACGGTGTTGAGGTCAGCGCCCAGATCGAGCAGCAGCTTTACCGCTTCCAGCGCTTCGCTTTCCTCGCCCGCCTCCTGGTCCGGCGACGTCGTGCCGACCCCGGCCGCAGCCATTAGCGGCGTGGTGTTGTTGAAGTTGGGCAGCAGGGGATCCCCGCCCAGCTCCAGCAGCAGGCGCATCAGCGGAACGTCGGAGCGGTCGGCGGCCAAGAGCAAGGGCGTCGCCCCCGCCGCTCCCACGGTGGCGATGCGTGAGGTCGTACCAGGCAATCCCCGTGTGCCGCGAGGCAAGCGGAAATCGACATCCGCGCCACGCTTCACGATCTCGCGCACAAAGTCCGCGCTCGAGAGTCGGCCGGCTCCCTTCGGTGGCGCGCCATCGTTGAGGTCGTTCGAATCCGGCTTGCGCACTCCGGGAATCAAGTGCAGAGCCGTGAATCCGGTCCGAACATCGTCGGGATCGGCACCCGCATCGACCAGCGCAATCGCAAGCTCGAAGTGGCCGTTCCGAACTGCGATCTGCAAGGGACACAGGGCCGGCGGTCCCCCCCTGTATTTCCAGCCCTCCGCGGGCCGCATCATCGCATTCACATCGACCCCTGCCTCGATAAACGCCCGCACGACGTCGAGGCGGCCCTCGCGCACGGAAAGCAAGAACGGCGTAAACCCGGAATCGAGGCGGGCGTTCACGTCCGCTCCAGCATCGATCAGAGCGCGAACGACCTCGGCGTGGCCCTCGGCCGACGCCCACATCAAGGCCGTCTGGTCGAGCCGCTCGCGCTGATCGGGGTTAGCGCCGTGCGCGAGCAATACCCCCACCGTCTCGGAATTCCCGGACCGTGCAGCCAGCATCAGGGCTGTCTCCCCGCCCTTCATTCGAGTATTCGCGTCGGCTCCAGCCTCCAACAGCAGCTTTACGATCGCGGCGTTGCCATTCGTGCTGGCCTCTGCCAGCGCTGACGCGCCGTAGCGGTTCACAGCGTTCACATTGGCGCCCGCTCGGACGAGCAACCCAGCCATCTCGACGTCGTCGTGATACGCCGCCCAATGCAGCGCAGTGGTCCCGTCGACCTGTGCGGCATTGGCGTCGACGCCGCTATGGAGGAGGATGCGAACGCTAGCCTTGTCACGTTGCTCGGCAGCGTCGGGGAGCGATGCCGCGAAAGCAGAACCTGGGAGGCACAGGTTCAGGAGCACGATTCCAGCGATGTCTCGACAGCGCATGTGCGCGTCCCCTATGCCACCTCGGTCAATTCGAAGAGGTCTTCGACTCTTCCGGTGCTGTCCATGAAGGAATCCATAGGGATGCCAACGCGATCTAGCAACGTCAGGTGTAGGTTGGCTAGATTTGTCCCCTTCTCGTAGTTGATATGCTGGCCGCCCTTTAGGCCGCTCGCGGAGCCGCCCGTCACCAGGATCGGAAGGTTTTCGTGATCGTGAAGGCTAGGATTGCCCATGCCGCTGCCGTACAGGTAGACCGAGTGATCAAGGAGCGAACCGTCTCCGTCGGGAGTGGCCTTCATTTTCTGGAGGAAGTCAGAAAACAGCGAAACGTGGAACGTATTGATCTTCGCGATCTTCAACACCTTTTCCGGATCGTTTCCGTGATGACTGGTCGGATGGTGCGGGTCCGGTACGCCGATCTCGGGATACGTTCGGTTGTTGTGCTCGCGCGTGAACTGGAAGCTGACCACGCGCGTGATATCCGCCTGAAAGGCCAGAACCTGCAGGTCGTACATGAGCCTGGCGTGGTCGGCGAACGCTGCAGGGACCCCTACCGGCCGATCGGTGTCCGGCATCCTGTCTTCGGCCGCAGCCTGCTCGGCGCGCTCGATTTCGAGTTCAACTTCACGAACGCTCTCGAGATAGCGGTCCAAGCGGGCGCGGTCGGTGGCACCCACTTGCCCCTTGATTTGTTCGATGCTCCCGGTGAACGAGTCCAGCAGGCTTGCGCGATCGCGCAGTCCCGCTCGGCGCTCGGCGGAATCGCCGCCTTCGCCGAACAGGCGCTCGAAGACGACGCGCGGATGGGCCTCGGCCGGCAGCGGGGTCGTCGGCGATGACCACGAAAGACAATTCTGGTAGACGCAGGCGTACCCGTTGTTGCACACACCGGCGAGCGGGGTCAGGTCCATCGCGAGCTGGAGCGAGGATAGCTGCGTATCGCGGCCCATCTGCTCAGCCGCGATCTGGTCGACGGTCGTGCCCAGATAGTAGTCCGAGCTCTCCGTGTGTTTGGCGACCGCCGCGCTCAGAAACGCCGAATTGGAAGTGTCGTGCGTGCCCGGATAAGCATTTGGCAAGCGCATATTGGTGATCACGGTCACCTGATCCTTGACCGGCTCCAGCGAGTTCAGGATGGGGGAAAGCTTAGCGAGCCTTCCCTGGCCCCCGGGGGTCCATCGCGAATGATCACACCCCATCGGGACGAACACGAAGCCGAGCCTCGCCACCGGTTTCGCGGGCGTCTTGGCCCAAGCCGTGGCAGCGGGAATCATCGCGTCCAACAATGGCAGGGCCAAGCCAGCCTGCGCGCTCTTCAGCAGCGTCCGCCTAGGAATCGCCTTCTTGGTCAGGAACGTCATGATCTCCCGCTCCTATGCTCCTACAGGTTTCCTGCGATCGCACGGCGCGAGGACGATTTTTCGGCTTCAGTGCTCCGCATTTGGAACGGAAGGCTCTCGACAATCCCGAGAATGAGCGCAGAGAACCGGTAATCGTCCCTTTCGGCGGCTCTCACGATCTTCCGAACGGCCGGCGCGTCGTAGTACTCCACGCCCCGCCCCAGCGCGAACGTCAGGAGTTTTTCCGTCAGCGTGGCGACAAACAGCTCGGGTCGGTCCAAAAGAGCGTCTTCGAGCCCGTCAGGCCCTCGGAACTCCCCGGCGCCGGGCAGAGTTCCCGACGCATCGACGAGTTCCCCGCCGACCTCCCGGTCGCGCCACTGGCCGACAGCATCGAAGTTCTCTAGCGAGAAGCCCGCCGGATCAATCGTACGATGGCAGCTCGCGCACGCCGCGTTGCTGCGGTGCGCAGCCAGGCGCTCTCGCATCGGGAGGTTGGCCGCCACCGCGCTCTCGTCGAGGGCCGGGACATTCGGGGGCGGAGGAGAAGGCGGCGCGCCCAAGAGATTGCTCAATACGAAAACTCCGCGCAGCACGGGCGATGTCCGGGTAGCGTACGAGGTGACCGACAGCACGCTGCCCTGCCGCAGCAGGCCGCCACGTTTGCTTTCGGGGGCAAGCGTCACCCGGCGGAACCGGCTTCCGTAAACGCCGGGAACTCCGTAGTGCTTTGCCAGGCGCTCGTTGAGGAACGTGTAGTCCGACCGAACAAACGTGAGAACACTGCGATCCTCGCGCAGCACGCTATCGAAGAACAGCTCGGTTTCCGTTCGGAAGGCTTGCCGCAGGTTGTCGTCGAAGTCCCGAAAGAGGTTGGCGCTTGGAAGGACCGCCTCGACATTGCGTAGCCGCAGCCACTGTCCGGCGAAATTCGTCGCGAGGTTGATCGACCTGCCGTCGGCGAGCATCCGACGCGTCTGTTTCTCGAGTTCCCCCTGTTGCCTCAGCCGGCCCTGGACGGCCGCGTCGAGCAACTCATCGTCCGGGATGCTGCTCCACAGGAAGAACGACAATCGCGATGCCAGATCGACATCGCTGACCTGGTAGATGCCGCTTGCCGGCGCGTGTTCGGGGTCGCGTTCCACGCGGAACAGAAATCCCGGGTCGGCGAGCACAGCACTCAGTGCCTTGGCGATGCCAGTGTCGAAGTCGCCTTCGGCTCGCCCCTTGCGATAGAACGCCATCGGACTGTCGAAGTCTGCTTCGGCGATGGGCCGCCGATAGGCGCGCCGCATCAGTGTCGACAGAATCTCTCTCGCGCATTCCTCTTCCTGCGTCTTGTCCGGTCGGGCTGGCCGGCAGACAAACAATCGCCTTCGGCTCGGTGTGTTCCCGGGGCCCTTGGGGCCATAGGGCCCGGTCACTAGAACCTGATCGATAGCTGGCGCGGTGCGCGGATATCGATTGTCGTTGAAGCGGGCTAGCGCTGGTTGCCGGAGTGTCTCGGTAAGCGACGAACCCTCTCTGGCGAAGGTGACGGCTAGGTTGTGCGGGCCGGCAGTGACCGCAACGCGCGCCTTCAAGTCCTTGTCGACCGCAGCGACCTGTCTGAACAGCGAGCCGTCGCTGCTGGCCGGTCTTTGGATCGTGAAGGTCTTGACCGGCTCTCGGTCGAGCAGTACCAGGAGCTCGTGCCGACGGTCATCGCGCATCCCGCTGACGGTCCCTGTCAGATTGCGGGCGAGCAGGATCTGGATCTCGTACTCGCCTTCCCGGGGAAACGTATAGACCGCCGACAATCCACCGCGGGTGCCGAGCGGCAGCCCATGCAAGTGATCTTCCTGTGTCAGATCCGGAGCCACTCGAATGATGTCGCCCTGCAGGGACTGGCTCGTCCCGACTGCGAGGCGGCTGATTTTCTGAGCGGCCGAGATGTAGCGGTTCAGGAGCGTCGGCGAAAGATCGCCGACGATGACATTGTCGAAGCCGTGACCGCTCTCATCGGCCGGCAGTAGCGAGGCGGCGTCGATGTCGAGCCCCAAGAGGTCCCGAATCGCGTTCTGATACTCGGTACGTGTCAGCCGTCGCAGCGTTTCGGTGCGGCCGGGATTCAAGTTTGCCGCCGCCCCGGCATCGAGCGATGCTGTCAGCCATGTCAGCATCGCGCGACGATCAGCTTGGGATGGCTGTGGCAACTGGGGAGGCGGCATGAGGCCCGTGTGCAGCTTGCGCACCACCTTTTCCCATAGTTCGGGCTGTCCAGCGGGCCTCGACACGTCCACCTGATCCAATCTCAGCCCCCCGGTCTTCAGACGCTGGTTGTGGCAGGTCGCGCAATAGCGATCGAGAAACTGACGCTGGCCTAAGGTTGGGGAAGCTTCCCCAGAGGCCGTATTGCTCTGCTGTGCAGGGAGACCCCCCGGCAAAGTGAGCGAGAGTGCCGCTGCCAGCCCAGCAAGGACTAGCTTCGGGGGCCCGGGAAACTGCATCGGCTCGGTCATCTGCTGTGCCCCGCCGGCGAACAACATGTTATATGCTAAGCGGCCTTTCGAGGAACCGGGCGCTCGGTGCTCCTGACAACGGCTGTGGAGCCTGTCGTGCGTCTCGTGTGCAAGGCTTGCGGCCGAGTGGCAGGCCGGGAGGTGAACGATGCCATCTGCATCCTTGCGGCTGGGATCATCGCTACAGGCGCATCCACGGGGGGCGCAGGGCGGTGTGTTGCGACAGAACCGCACAGTGCCTGGTCATCGGTATAGTTCCCGCTCCTTGCCCATGTCGCTGCTTTCTGGCGCCGGCGACGTCCGCTGTCGCGCTAGCTTCGGTGCCCGGAGCCCCGCCCGTCGCATGAAGTGATGGCTCGCGCAGGCAAGAGTTTGCGCGCGCCCGGCAGGTTTGGAGATACTCGAATGCGTGATGCAGCCAGGTCTTGACCGCCGCTCGTTCCTTCAGGCGCTTGGTGCCGCCTCGCTTGCGGGGTGCGCCTCCGCGCCGGAATCGAGAGCGGGCGAACGCCCCAACATTGTCGTCATCATGGCCGACGACATGGGTTTCTCCGACATTGGCAGCTATGGCGGGGAGATCTCCACGCCCAACCTCGATGCCCTGGCCGCGAACGGCCTGCGCTTTCGGCAGTTCTACAACGCCGCGCGCTGCTGTCCGACCCGCGCCGCGCTGCTCACGGGGCTTTACCCGCATCAGGCGGGCGTCGGCCACATGGTGGGCGACTACGGCCATCCGGCGTACCAAGGGCGCTTGAACGATCGTTGCGTGACGATCGCCGAGGTTCTCAAGGACGCCGGCTACACGACCTTGATGTCCGGCAAGTGGCACGTCGGCGAGAGCCGTCCCCACTGGCCGGTCGACCGCGGTTTCGATGAGTACTTCGGCTTGATCAGCGGCGGCTCGAACTACTTCAAGCTCGACGGAGCCCGGCAGATGGCGACGGGCAACGATCCGTACACGCCTCCTAACGACGGATCGTTCTACATGACAGATGCGTTCAGCGACAACGCGGTGCGCTTCCTCGAGGAGCACGGCACCAAGCCGGACCCGTTCTTCCTGTACCTGCCCTATACCGCCCCGCACTGGCCGCTGCACGCCAAGCCGGAAGACATCGAAAAATATGTCGGCAAGTACGGCATGGGCTGGGAGGTGCTGCGCCAGCAGCGCTTCGCCCGCCAGCAAGAAACCGGGATCCGCGCCGAGACTTGGACGCTTAGCCCGCGCGACCCGGACGTGTCGGCTTGGGACGATGCCGAGGACAAGGCCCTGTGGGAACGCCGCATGGAAGTTTATGCGGCCATGATCGACTGCATGGATCAAGGCATCGGCCGTGTTGTCGAGACCATCCGAAATCTGGGCAAGCTCGACAACACGCTCATCATGTTCCTGTCCGACAACGGCGGGTGCCACGAGGACGCCAACATCGAGCAGGGAACGCCGAGAAATACGTGGGCAGATCCGAACGCCATGCCCGGCGACGCTGGATCGTTTGACGGCTACGACCGGCCTTGGGCGAATGCCAGCAACACGCCGTTTCGGATGTTCAAGAGCTGGGTCCACGAAGGCGGGATCTCTTCGCCCCTGATCTGCCACTGGCCGGACGGGATCAAGCTGCCGGGCGGCTCGATCACCGATGCTCCCGGTCATGTCATTGACCTGATGGCCACGTGCATCGACCTAGCCGAAACGGACTACCCGGCCGAGCGAGACGGCAGGCAGATCGTGCCGCTTGAAGGCAGGAGCCTCCGTTCGATCCTCGAGACCGGCACTCGTGACGGTCATGATGCGCTGTACTGGGAGCATCAGGGGAATCGCGCCATTCGCCAAGGCCGCTGGAAACTCGTCGCGCTACGCGGTCGCGGCACGCGCGCAGCCGGACCCTGGGAACTCTACGACGTCGCAGAGGATCGTAGCGAGCAGCACGACCTTGCCGCCGAAATGCCCGAGCGCGTCGCTGCCATGGAGGCCGCCTGGCTGGAATGGGGCGAGAAGGTAGGCTGGGTGCCGTTCGAGCAGCTGCCCTAGCGCAGCGCGTCCGAAGTCCTGATCAGGCCGCGCCCGCGCGAGCGAGCGGTGCCACCTTCGCCCGGGGGGATTAGATCAGGTCGGTCACTTCAGCCACACCGGCGAGCTCCACGCATACTTGCCGACCTCCATCTGTTGGTAGTGGGGCTCTTTGAAGCGGCCCTTGAGCCAAATGCGGGCGTAATAGTACCGCCCGGCGACGGGCGCGCGAGTGTCGCGGTACGTGAACTCAGCTGACCCTGATTCGCCGCTTGGCTCGTGCGCATAGATGTACTGCCCGTCGCTGACGATCTCGATCTTGTCTACCGGCGAGACGGCCTTGACCTTCACCGCGATCGTTGGGGACGAGGGTCCGATCTCGGCCTCGCCGCCTTGGAACACGCCGTTGACCCGGACGTCCACCAGGATCGGCTCTCCGCCGCGCACTGCAAAGCTGCGCCGGGCGCGCAGCGCATCCACGACCGATTCGCGGCTCAGCTCCTTGGCGAACACGCCCAGCATGCCGGTGTTGTAGCCGCTGAGCCCATCGTGGCGGTCGCTCGAGCCCACGAAGCCGAACTTCTTGCCGTATCCGAGCCCGTCTTGTACGGAGGTCTTTCCGACCGGTGGGCGGCGCAGCCAATCCGGGACGGCGCGTGGTTGATCGTACGTTTCGTAGACGCCGTGGCCGGACGTGATCTCGACCACTGGTTCGGCAATCGGGTCATGCTTGGACCAGTCCATGGCCCCCCACGGCGCGCCGACGTGATGCACCCACGGGATGGCGTTCTCTCTCGCGAGACTGCGGCGCAACTCCTCGATCGAGTTGCTCTCGGGATCGGTGATGCGATAGATCGGCGAGAACGGCTTGGTGAAGATCACCGTCCGGTCGCCGTAGCGGCGACGCCCGGCCGCATCGCCGCTCCATTCGTAGCTGGAGAAGCCTTCGAAGCGACCGTCTTCTGACAGGACGTTGGAGTAGGATTGCTCGACGCGGTACTTCGAGTTGGTCATCGATGGCCAGTCGTGGTCGGACGCGGCCCCGAAGTCCAGGACGCCGGAGTGCATGGCGTTCATGTAGAAGCGGTCCGTCCACATCTCGATCGTTCGGTCGCCCGGGTATTCCCCCAGGTGGGTGTGGAGTTCGCCGTAGTAGAGCGTGTAGATCTGGCCGTCGAGTTCGAGAGTCTCGTGGGGCACATGCGCGGGCCGAGGCGCGGCCCGCTTCGTTTCGCCAATCGGGCCGCTCGCGGCCTCGCCGCGCACGCTCGCGCTGACGGGCTCGATGGCCTTGCGGTACATCATCATGTCGGTGGCGTGCCAGAAGCCATCCTCTTCGAAGGCCGGCGCCCGGTAGCCGATTGCCATGCCCAGGGTGAACGGCTGCAGTGTCTTGCCGTCGAACCACGCTCCCGCAGAGCCCGGCGATCTGCCGGCCCGGTATCCGGGGTTGCCGGGGTGGAACGAAGTCACTTGGTGCAGGAACCAGAAGCGCCCGCCGCGGTCGATCTGGAACTCGTCCAGCCGGTCAAGCTCGGCGACGAAGTCGCGCGCCTTGGCAGGCAGCTCGTAACGCATGCCGTCGCGAATGCCGGAAACCCTGCCGGATGCGTGGATCCAAGCCGTGCCATCCGCCGCGAACCGAATCATCGGGCGCTGTTCGTCCTCTTCCGAGGCGAAGAAGGTCGTCTCGTCCGTCCACTCGCCGTTGCTCGCGGTACGCAGATAGACGTCGTAGTCGCCGTCCACCCAGCGGTCGAAGGCCAGCCAAAGCTTGCCATCGCCGCCCGCCGCCAGGTGGGGGCGGAAATTGAAGCCGCTGTCGGGGGTCATGAGGCGCTCGTTCCACCCCCCGTCCGACATGCTGGCCAGGGCGATCCGGACGGCCCCCTTGCGGGCCGACTCCCATGCGATCACCGGAGAGCCGCTCGGCGTCAGGGCCACGGACGGTCGCATGTCGGGACCGCGACCGGAACTGACCCGCGAGACAGGCCCGAGCCTGGCGCCGTCCCAGTGCCGGGCGTAGACGTCGAAGTCCTGTTCCACTTCGTTGAACTCGGACCAGGCAATCCACAGTCCGCCCGCATCGTCAGCCGCTGCCACCGAGCTGAAGACATAGCCGTCCAACTCGTTGACTCTGGCGATCTCGCTCCAATGGTCCCCCCGCCAGCGCCCGAGCGAGACGAACTGGCGCGTGGAATTGAGAAGATCGGGCGCGTTGGACTGAATCCCGACCGTGTACACCGTGCCGTCGCTGCCGAATACGACGCTGCGGCATTCTTGGCGCACGGTCGGCTGGAAGCGATGGCCGTTCTGGCCGTCGTAGATTTCTTGGTACGCGTATTCGATCGGGTCTTGAGCGCACAGCGTGCCAGCCAAGAGGACGAGGGTCAGTCGAAGCAGCAACATCGCGTCTTGATTCTAGCCCGCTTCTCGGCCTCGGAGGGCGTTTGCGGTGCCTAGAGCGAGGCCTTGATCTTGCGGACGAGCGCCGCTTCCGGCAGGTTGCGGTACGCCGGATCCAGCGGATAGCAGCCCGACACCAACCCGTTGCGCGGACCGGTGGTGCAGTCGCTGAACGTGCGGCAGATCCTCTTGGAGTTGAGGCTGCCTCTGGTGAGGGTGTCTTTGGGCAGGGTCGGGTAGGCCAGCACCATCCGTCCCAAGCCGACAGCGTCGGCCTTGCCGCTGCGCACGACCCACTGGGCCACGTGCGGAAGGAACTCCTGCAGGTAGCTGTAGCCGGTGCCGATGACGACCATGTCCGGAAACGCGGCCTTGATCTGGGCCGTGGCTTCGATCTGGCGCGCGCAGCCGACCAGCGGGTCCTCGGGCGGCTGGTAGCCATCGGACGGAGGGAACAAGGCCGGGCGCTGGATGTGTGGGTTGTAGTACGGACTGCCCGCCGAAACGTTCAGCAGGCGGATGTCCAATTCGCGCAGCAGCTCGATGAACCGGAACGTGTCGCTGAGGTCGAACTCCACCGGGTTTTCGGCATTGCCGCCGAAGGCATGGCGGTACGGCAGCGCGCCGGAAAAGTCCTCGGGTATCCCGGGGCCGAGACGGGAACCCGAGCTGCGTGTGGGATCCGGGCGGTAGGGGGCGAAGTCGAAGGCGCTCAGTCGGACTCCGATCTGAATGCGGGAGGTGGTTGCCCGGATGCCCGAAACCACCTCGCGCAGGAAGCGCGTGCGATTCTCGAACGAGCCCCCGAACGGCCCTTCGCGGGTGACCGCGCTCAGGAACTCGTGCCCCAAGTAGCCGTGACAGTGCTTGACGTCGACAAAGTCGGCGCCGCAGCGTTCGGCGATGCCGCCCGCCCTGACGAACAGCTCGATAATCCTGCGCACCTCGTCGTCGCTTAGGACCGGGTAGTCGTCCGGAATGCCGAACTTGCGGTCCAGGAAAGGGTGGCGATAGAGGATCTTGGGTTCGAGGCCCGACTGGCTGGGCCGCGAGAAGCGGCCCGAATGGGTCAGTTGAAACCCCGTCAGCAGGTCTGCGTTCGAACCGAAATAGGAGTGATGTATGTCGAGCAGTTCGGCATGCAGGGCCTTGAGCGAGTCCTCGGTCTCGGGCCGGATCATGAGCTGGCGGGGGTTGGCGCGGCTGTCGGGCGTGATGGCCATCGCCTCGCCGCCCCAGACGCACTTGGCGCCACTGTGAGCGAAGTTGCGCCAGCGCCGGCGCACCAGCTCGTTAGGCTTGCCGTCGTCTTCGCCGTCCCAGCCCTCCATCGGATGGATCACGAAGCGATTGCCGAGCTTCTTTCCACCCGCCGTCAGGGGTTGGGCCAGTGGGGAGTCGGGAGCAGTCTCGATCCGATCCTCCGCTTGCAGCGGAAGGCCAAGTTCCTCGCAGTACGCGCGGAACTCCTCTACGTTCGGCATGCGGGCGATACGCGGGTAAGCCATAGAGCAAGACCAAACAGTATATGTGCACGGTCGGATTGCCGCGTGTGACCGCGGCTGCTCCTGGGCACACTTGCAAGTCGCGGGCCCCTGCCGCAGCCGCGTTATGCCCGGTATCGGGGCTGGCTCTTTCGGAGACCCGCCCTGCTGCGCTATCGTGCGCAGCTCTGCACGCCCGGCGGCGCCGATTGCCCGGGCAATTGACGCTCGGCTCGCTCCTGGCCCGCGACTCCCCGATGCGGTATCCTGATCAAGAAGGCGAGTCAGCCATGGCTGAGAAAAAGACCGAAGTATACAGCGCGGAATACATGGGGAGCGGGACCTTTAGGATCAGCAAGCCCAAGCGCAAGCCCAGCAAGCTGAAGGAGATCCGCTCCAAGCGAAACCGGCGTCGGGCGCGTCGCAACTAGCGCCGGCAAGGCGTTCCGCTCCGCAGCGGGCACGGTTTCCGGCCATCCTCTTTCGAGCTCCGCGCCCCATCCAGCATGGGTTGGCGCCTCCAATCGATCATGCACGCGCCGTCCTCTCAAGTTGCTCAGGGGCGCCCCTGAGAGCATGGTTTGTTACGGTCTGCAATAATGCATACTGTCTGAAGCTTACGGTCCGCGCCGGTTGGGATGTAGGCCGTGCTGACGGCTCTATTGCGACTCTAAGGAGGGTAGTTCCATTGGCTAGTCGATCCAACACTCGATTCCAGAAGCGCCTTAAGGAGCTTGCGCGCGCCAATAAGCGTCGAGACAAGGAAGAGAAGAAGCTGCAGCGCAAGGCCGAGCGCGTCTCGGACGGTGGTGGACCTCCTGTCGAGGCGATCGATCCGGCGGACCTCGGGCTGCCTCCGCTCGACGAAGAGACTGTGGGCGAGGGATCGGCCACGCCCGCTTAGGCGCTAACCGCTGGGTAGCGTCGTGCCAACGTCCGGCTCGGGCGTATCTGGCACCTTGACCTCTGCTTCGATCAGGGAGAGCCTTTCGTTTAGATTCGCGAGGGTCTGTCCGACCGGGTCGGGCAGTTCGCCGTGCTCGAGCATCTGCCATTCGTCGTGGCTGACGCTGACACCCTTCACTGCGACCACCCTGCCGGGTATGCCCACAACCGTGGCGTGAGCCGGCACTGATTTCACGACGACCGAGCCGGCCCCGACCTTGACCCATTCCCCCAGTTCGATATTGCCCAGAACCTTGGCGCCCGAGCCCACCACGACGTGATTGCCTAGCATCGGGTGGCGCCGCTCACGACCGTGCCCGGTGCCTCCGAGCGTCACCCCTTGGTAGAGCAGGACGTCGTCGCCGATGACGCTCGTCTCGCCAATGACGACTCCCATTCCGTGATCGATGAAGAAGCGGCGGCCAATGGTCGCGCCCGGATGGATCTCGATCCCGGTGGCTAGGCGCGACAGGTGCGACAGCAGCCGGGCTAGGACAAACCGGCGCCAGCGGTAGAGCCTGTTGGCGAGGCGATGCATCAGGATCGCATGGACGCCCGGGTAGCACAACAAGACCTCGAGGCCGCTCTTGGCAGCGGGGTCGTGCTTGAAGACAGTCTGAATCTGTTCGCGAATTCGGTGGAACACGTCAACCTCTGGGGTCTGGTCTGGCAGCGATCTTGCTGCCGGGGCAACATTGGGACGGGCCGGGCCTAGGCCGGCCTCGTACAGGCGCAGGCTGTGAACCTGTAGATCGTCATGTCGCGCGAGGTGCGGCTCCGAATATCCGAATCGTATGGCATCTGGGCGGCGAAGTCAACGTCAGACGGTGGTCTCCGCGGCGGATTGCGACGGCCGGCGCAGATCACGTCTGGCCCGGCCCGCACCATCAGTTGCGATTCGCTTGGCGCATCGGCTCCACCTTCACCGGTCTTGCCCATTGCGGGTCGATTGCACGCGGCTGCACGCGGGCGTGCTGGCGCAGGAATGCGTCGGCGTCGCGGTTCGCCTGCAGCGCTGTGGCCGGGTCCCGCCCGCGGCCCCAGTAGAACCCGTGCGGCTCGCCTGGATAGGTCTTGACGGTCACGGGCTTGCCGAGCGCTTCCATTTCAGGCACAAACAGCCCTAGGTTGAAAGCCTTCAGGGCATGCACGTCGCCGTGCAGGATGAGCGTGGGAGCGGACAGGCCCGCGAGCTTCTGCCGCGTACGCTGCCGCACGCCCTCGTCGTACAGGACCTTCGGATCTGCGTTCATCACGTCCCACCGGCGGTCTCCCGTCGGATTGCCGTCGGGCCCGATCACGACGTGGGCCTTTGTGAACATGCCCATGTAGATGATTGTGCCGGGCTCGCCCGCCACGATAGCCGAGAGCTCGTCGGAGACGCTCGCCACTTCCAGAGCCAACGTGCCGCCACCGCTGCCTCCGTACAGCGCGACACTCTCGGCATCGACGTACGGCAGCTCCCGGACCGCGCGAACCACGGCGAGAGTGTCCTCGACCACCCCTCGATCCTGCGGGTCGCGACGAATCTCCCTTCGCGTTGCCGTCACCGCAACATATCCCCAAGCTAGGAAGCGCGCCTGCGTGGGCTGGCGGACGGCATTCTGGCGAAGGTTCGCCATGGAGCTCTGGCCCAGCCCGCCGTGCATGAACACAATCGCTGGGAAAGGCCCGTCTCCCGGGGGCTTGCGGATCGCCGCGTAGGCCGTATCCGTCACCGTCAGCTCCGTGACGGGAATGCGGTCCTCCGGGATGAGCGGGTAGGTAGCTTCACCCGCAACGGCGCAACAGCACAATGCCAAGCCGAGCGCACCGAACTTGCCAACCATAGTCCCCTCCCGAATCGGGGAGTAGTGTAGCCTAGAATCCGTCGTTCGGACAATGCTCCGGCGCGCCCAAAGCCTGCATCCGCGAGCGCGACCTTCGGTTCGGACGAGCTACCATGCCAGCCCTTGACCGCCGATCGGCGATTTCAGTCCTTTCCGGTGGCTTGGCGTCAATTGCCTCCGGCGCGGAGCGGCGACCGAACGTCCTTGTCGTCATCTCCGACCAACTCCACCACGGAGCGCTTGGATGCTCCGGGAACGACGTCATCCAAACCCCCAATATTGACCGGCTGGCGAGCCAGGGGGTCCGCTTCGAGAACGCTCTCTGTCCGACACCCTTCTGCAGTCCGACGCGGGCGTCGCTGATGACCGGGCTGTTCCCGCACCAGCACGGAATCGTCAAGAACCTTAGGAGCGACAGTCCGGGGCTGAATCGGGACCTGCCAACGACCGAGCAGGCGCTCGCCAATGCCGGTTACGTGGCCCGGCAGATCGGCAAGTGGCATCTCGGGGAGAAGACCCGCGTGCCTGCCTACGCCCAAGATCCCGAGCGGAACTACCGCCAGTACTTCCGATCCATAGCGCGGGACCTGCCCGAGCCGCCAGTCGGCCCGCTCAGCCGAGTCGGACGGCCGATATTCGCCATCGACGCGGTGCACGCCGCAAATGCCGAATTTGATGGCAACGGGCCGTCGAACACGTGGATCGGGCGGACGGACGTTCCAGTCGAGCACACCGAGGAAGCATGGATCGCCGACCGAGCGATCGAGACTCTGGCCGAGCTGGCGGGCAAGCCGTTCTTCATGACGGTGAGCTTTCCCGCGCCCCATGCGCTGTGGGTGATCAACGAGCCGTACTACAGCCTCCATGAACGGCAGCGCATCGCGCTGCCCGCGAACCGAGGTTCGGTGCGGGACGTGGACCGCTCGACACCGGCCTGGCGCTTCGGACAGCTGCTTGGCGAGGACGGGATGCGCGAGTACATCGGTGTCTACTACGGCATGGTCTCGATGATGGATGCCAGCCTCGGCCGCATCCTGGCCGAGTTGGAGCGTCTTGGAGAGGCCGACAACACGCTTGTCGTCTTCACTGCCGACCACGGCGACATGCTGGGCGGCCACGGTATGTACGACAAGACCAGCTATTCGATGTACGAGGAGACCACAAGGGTCCCGCTACTGCTGCGCTATCCGGGGAGGGTCCGGGCCGGACAGACGAGAAAGACCCATGCAGGGACCTGCGACATCTCGCCGACGATCCTGGACTATCTCGGCCTCGGTGCGCCGGAGACTCTGGCCGGACGGAGCCTTCGAGCCTTCATCGACGGTACGGAAGACATGGAACGACCGATGTTTGCTGAGCGTGATCGGTCAGCCTGGGGATCGGAAGGCCCGCCTCACTTCCAACGACTGATCCGGACTCACGAGTGGAAATACTGCTACCACTCGCGCGGCGATTCGCAACTCTACAGCCTAGCCAACGATCCCGGCGAGACACGCAATCTCATCGACGACAGGGCGGCACGCAGTGCCAAGCGGAAGATGCACGGCGAGCTCGTCCGCTGGATGAGGGACACGGGCGATCCGAGAGCTGGATCGATCGGGGACGCCTGAGAGGCCGCCGCGGCATGCCGATAAGGCTGGGAGGCTAAGCTTCGTCACGCAGCTTTTCCGGGCCAGCGCCCAGTGTGCGCCCTACCACCCTGGTCAGCAGCTTGGCGCTGTAGATCGTGGAGGCGTAGTGACCGCACTCGTGGGTACAGTGGCAGCCATCGGCTGCATCGGCGGCGATGCTCTTGGCTTTCTCCGAAAACCATAGGGATGGGAAGTCGTAGTTGGCATCGCGCAGGTTCCCCACCAGCGAATTCTTGGTCTCGCATTCGGTCACGTCGCCGTTGCTGTAGATGACGCAGGCGAGCCGTCCCGCTACGCAGGAGAACTGCGCGCGCCCCTCGGTGACGGTCTTCTCTACGCTGGAACGCACTTGCTCGTCCAAGCTGTGGTTCAGCGCTCCGAATGCGCCTTCCCGGACTCGCCCGGCGCGGCGATCTTGCTCCACTCGATCCGCCAGTTCGCGGTATATCTGCGGATCCACCTCTGTCTGCGCATCGTCCAGCGGGTTGCCCCGGCAATAGTTGTACGAGGTGCCGTCTGGCTCGAAGCGACGCTTGAGCTCCTCGTGGATACGCAAGATCTCGGACTGGTTGTCGCGCATCACTGTGGTGAGGGTGTGCAGGATCAGGTTGGGGTAGGTCCGGCGCAAGCTCTTGACCGCATCGGCGGTCTTGAGCAGGCGCCGATAGGCGCCCTGCTTGCCGCGAATCCTGTCATGCTCATGCTCGTCCACGTGGTCGACGCTGAGGTTGAGGTGGAAGCGCAGTCCGGCGGCTCGCGGCAAGACCCGCGCGAGCGTGCTCATGACTCGCTCGGTGTGCTGGCCGTTGGTCGGCACGTACACGTTCGCGACGCCGTTCGTGCGATGCGCCGCGAGGACAATCTCGGCCAGGTCCGCGCGCAGGAACGGCTCTCCGCCGCCGATGAAGAGGTTGAAGATTTCCCCCATCGACCCCAGCGTGCGCTCGAACTCGGCGAGCGTGAAGTCCACGTTCGGCTTGGGATTGAGTTCGTCCCAATAGAAGCAGTGGATGCAGCGCTCGTCACAGCGCGTGGTCACGTACAGCGTCACGAAAGGCGGCGTAGTGCGTCGCCCGAAGCAGGTCGCCGCCTTGACCTTCGCAAGGTGGGGCAGGAAGCTCCGGGGACTCGAGCTGGGCCGCATCGCTGTACGCCCGGTGAGTGCGTTCGCCTCAATTCAGGGGCTTGACGCGGATATTGCGCCAAGCGACCTGGTACGGTCCGGTGCCCTGCCTGATGCCGTGAACCTGCAAGCCGATGAATCCCCCCGGGTGGTTCTTGAAGGATTCCTCGTCGGAGATGTCTTCAATCGCTTTGCCGTTGATCCAAGTCTGGATGCGCACTCCCTTGGCGACGATCCGGTAGCTATTCCACTCGCCGTCGCGCATGGTCTTGTGGGGGACCAGCCTGTCTTCGGGCGTCAGCCAGCCGCGACCGGTCGCCTCCCCGTAGACGTAGCCCGACTCTGCCCCTTCGGGACCGCTGGACTCGATCTCGACTTGCGGACCATAGACTCTCCCGGCCCGGTTATTGTGACCGCTGCCATTGGACTCCGGTTTCTGCGATGAGCGAATCATGACGCCAGAATTGAGCCCGTCGTCGACCTTGACCTCGAATTCCAATTCGAAGTCGCCGAAGTTAGTCGTCGTGCACAGGAATGAGTTGGGACTGCCAGGGGATGTGCGCCCCAAGATGGTTCCGTCCTCGACGCGGTAGGTCGCATAGCCGTTGCGCTGGGACCAGCCGTTGAGTGTCTCTCCGTCGAAGAGAGTGATCCAGTCGCCGGCAATGGCAGGGGAGCACAGGCAGGTGCCTAGCAGGGCCGCCAGCGCGAATTTCGTGAGCTTCATAGTTTCTTCCTCCAAGGTAGCTCTAGGAACGCCTCAGGTTCGCCAAGCGAGAGCCGCTTGCGTGCGAAACCCAATCGAGGCTGCTTACGTCACAAAAGCAGTGACTCTGGTTTCAGGGTAGTAAAATGGCGGGAGACTGCCCAAGTCGCCCTAGGAGCCCCTCATCATGTTCAAACAGCCCACACCCAGATCCGGTCGCCTGCCATCCAACGCGGGCGAAGGCCAGACGCCGCTCGTGGCGATCGTGCTGCTGGTCGGCATCGCGCTGCTAGCGGGCCTGAACGTTTATACGTTCTTGCAATTGGATAAGTTTCGGACGGAGGTTGGCGAGCAGTTCGCCACCCATGAAGTGCGCTTGTCCGCACTGGACGGCAACATACAGCGGACCACGGAGGTGGCCTCGGAGCTAGGTTCGCAGGTGGGCGAGGTCGCTTCTCGTGTCCAGACCAACGAGGAGCAGATCGTGGTCAAGACGCAAGCGGTCGAATCGAGGGTGTTGGATCGAGCCGAGACGCTGGAGCAAGAGATCGTCAGCACGCGGGAAGCCAGCGAAGCCAAGATTTCAGAAGTGGGCGGCAGGCTGGAGGCCACGAAGACCGAGGTTGGCGAGCTGGGCGGCGAAGTTGAAACCGTCAAGGAAGAGGTCGCTGAGACCAAGAGCCTGCTGGACGAGACGGTGGCCACGCTCACCACGGTCAAGGGCGATCTGGGCGTGCAGAGTGGCTTGATCGCTACCAATGGCGAGGAACTCGCGGCGCTGAAGGCGCTTGGCGAGCGCAACTACTATGAGTTCAATCTGGGCAGGACCAGGCAGCCGCAGAGAGTAGGTCCGGTCAGCATCAAGCTTACCGGCACTGACCGCAAGCGCAACCGCTATTCGATCGAGCTCTGGGCCGACGACAAGAAGATTGTTAAGCGTCGCAAGACGCTGCTGGAGCCTGTGCAGTTTTACGTCGAAGGCGCTCGGATCCCTTACGAGCTGGTGGTCAACAAGATCGACAACGGTCTGATCGAGGGCTACTTGGCGACCCCCAAGGGTGGACCACGCGGCGCGTAGGCTGGCGGCCGGTTTGCAGTCCTGACCACGCTAGAGCGCGCAGGCTGGCACCATCAATCGATCGGCAGCACCGAGGCCGAGAGTTTGGTCTTGGCTTGAGAGACGATCTCGGCGGTGACTTGGTCGCCGAGCGTATAGACGCCCGTCACCGATAATTCGTACTGGTTGCGCACTGCCTCGAGGATGCGCGTGGCGAGCCGGCGCGGCTCCAGGCCCGTTCGCTTCGCGGCTATGCTTGCTCCGCCCGTGCGCAGGGCCAGCCTGCGCATCGCCCCGCGGGAGTCGGTGCGCACAAAGACCGTATAGACCGACACGCCCTTGGCACGGGCGAGTTCGACGACCTCCGCCTCGGAGGTCCGGCTGCGAGCGATCGCTCCCGCCGAGAGCACGATGATGGCCCGGCGATTGGATCCTGTGTCGAAGCCGCCGTCGATTGCCGCGAAGAGGGCGTCGTGCAAGCGCGGCAGATTGCCATACTCGATGCGATCCAGCGCCCTAGAAAGGGCCCGTTGGTCGGAAGTGAAGTCTTGGAGCAGGTCAGCCGACTCATGGAAGCTCACGAGTGCCGCGGAGTCGCTTTCGCCCAAGTGGCCAATGACGGCTTCGGCGATCGGCCGGACGGCGTGCCCCACCATGCTGCTGTCAACCAGCAGTAACGTGTCGACTGGCGTGTCGGATTCGCGGGCAGATACGACTTGCAGGGGCGTATTGCCATCTTTGACGGAGAAGCGTTCGGGGCCAAGCCCGGTCACGGTCTCGGCGGTGCGCTCGTCGTATGCCGTCACGCGCAGAGTGATCTCTTGCGCAGTCAGCGCGCCGCTTAGCGCCAGCGCTCCGAGCAGGAAGCGGTAGAGCTGCCGATGCGCCATGGCAGCGGACGGGCGCGCCGTGGATTCGTCCATCGCTCGCATGGTAACAGTGCGCCCAGGGGCTTGAGCGAAGACGTGCTGGACTGAGCCGCGGAATTCATCGGCATTGCGCCGGTCGGCCCTGCGCACGCCGAGGCAACGAGGATCTGACGCCGAGACAGGCACGGCTCGGCGGTTGGCCTGCAACGTTCTTGCAGGCGTGCGAAGCTATGAACGCACGGCGCTGATCATGCTCAAGCTCCTTCTCTGGCTTATCTTGCTTGTGCTTTGCTGGCCGCTTGCGCTGCTGGCATTGATTGCCTACCCGTTCGTTTGGCTGTTATTGCTGCCGCTGCGCTTGATCGGGATTGTCTTCAGCGGCGTCTTCGAGCTGTTGCGCGCAATCATTACCCTACCCGCTCGGGTGCTTTCTGGCGGACCCGGCCAGGCATCGCAATAACCTGCCAAGCCCGTCGCGTCGATTCGCTCAATTCGCCGGAGGTGGTATGCATGCGACCGCCTCGCCGGTACCGCCCGAAGACTGCGCCATACGGCGCTCGTCCGGCGAGGGGCTGGACCGGGATCCAAACGAGTCGCCATACGGCTGCATTGCGTCGCGAACTGTAACGGGGCAGTTCGTGCCAACCGGTGAGTCGGAAGCTCGGGGAAGGTAGGCGGTTACAAGGGCAGCCCGCGGGCACCGTCTTGATGAATGCGGCAGGCCACCCCGCCACGGTCGCTGACGTCAAGTTCCGACCAATTCGCGTGCGTTCAGCCGTTGACGGCGAACGCCACGAACTCATCGCCCGAAGCCGTATTGCCTTTACCGCCCCCCGCTGCGATCACCACGAACTGCTTGCCGCCGGCCTCGTAGGTGCAGGGCGTGGCAAAGCCGCCTGCGTTCAATTCGGTCTCCCAGAGGACTTCGCCGGTGTCTTGGTCGAATGCGCGGAACTTCTTGTCGAACGTACCCGCCATGAACACGAGCCCGCCCGCCGTGGCGATGGAGCCTCCGTGGGATGGCGAACCGGTCTTCGGAATGCCCCGCGCCGCGAGTTCGGGAAACTCTCCGTTGACCACGCGCCACGCGAAGTCGCCGGTCTCGAGATCGATCGCGGTGACATATCCCCACGGCGGCTTGATGGCCGGGTACCCTTCCGCATCCAGGAACTCGCTGCGGTCGGGCAGGGCATAGTCGAACTTCTCTTCGGGCGCGAGCTTGAGTTCGATGCGGTTGGTGGTCTCGTCCGAGCTGACGAAGACGCGGTTCAGCGCCGGGTTGTAGCAGCAGCCGCCCCACAGGCAGCCCCCACGGAAACCAGGATGGACGAGCGTGCCGCGCGTGCTCGGCGGCGTGAATAGGTCACCTGCGTCTGTGGACTCCCAGATCTTGCGCGCCGCGGCATGCGCTTCTGGGGAGATGTCGGTTATGGAGGACTCCGGGAAGCCTTGCCGCGACACCGGGGCCGGCTTGGTGGGGAACGGTTGCGTCGGCCAGAGTTGCTCGCCGCCGAGATCTGACATTGGGATCGGCCGTTCTTCGATCGGCCAGACAGGTCGGCCCGTTTCACGGTGCAGGAAGAACAGGAAGCCCTGCTTGGTGGGCTGGACTACCGCGTCAAATGTGCGGTGGCTCTGAGTCATTTGGATCAGTGCTGGTTGAGCCGGCAGGTCGTAGTCCCAGACGTCGTGATGGACGGTTTGGAAGTGCCACTTTCGTTCGCCTGTCATCGCGTCCAATGCCAGCACGCAGTTGCCGAACAGGTTGGCGCCGATGCGGTCGCCGCCATAGAAGTCGAAGGCCGGCGAGCCGATGCCCGCGAACACGATGCCGCGCTCCACATCCAGGCTCATGCCGGACCAGTTGTTGGTGCCGCCGACATGCTTGTAGGCGTTCGGAGGCCAGGTCTCGTAGCCGTATTGGCCCGGCCGCGGCGTGGTGTGGAAGATCCAGCGGCGCTTGCCGGTCTGAACGTCAAAGGCCCGGATATGTCCCGGGGCCTGCGGATAGGGTCCTTCTCCGCCGCCCCCTCCGACCACGATCAGGTCCTTGTAGGCCACCACCGGACTGGTACATTTGACCGAAACGCCCTCCACCTCGCTATCGAGATTCTCGTTGAGGTCAACCATTCCGTTGGCCCCAAACGCCCCGTCGGGCTCGCCGTTGGTCGCGTCCAAGCTGTACAGCCTGTTCTGCGCGGTGCTGAATATGCGCTTCTGCGAGCCGTCTTCCGACTGCCAGTAGCACACTCCCCGGCTGACGCCGGGGCTGCGTCTGGAGGACGCCCCTTGCTGCGGGTCGAACGACCACAGCAGCTTGCCGCTCGCAGCGTCCAAGGCTTGGACCTTGATCCGGGCCGTGGTGATGTACATCACCCCGTCCACCACGATGGGGGTGCACTCGATAGTGGTTTGAGGCCGCTGCATCGAATCCCCGGTGCGGTGGACCCATGCGGGCTTGAGCCGTGCCACGTTGGACCGGTTGATCTGGTCGGCCGGAGAGTAGCGGTTCGCGCCTGCCGTGCCGCCGTAGTGCCGCCATTCTCGGCTGGGGTCGTCGCCGAGCCACTGGCGCGGACCGGGGGCGGGCCACGCCTGCGAGGCTGCGACTAGCGCTCCGCCGGAGGACTTGAGGAAGGTTCTGCGATTGGTGGGCATGTTGGAATTTGGATTTCCGGACCGGAAAAGGCACCGTCGGAGAAACAGGCGCTGCAGGGGCCGGCGAGGGCGGCCGAAGGCGCGGAGAGCATCGTAAGCAATTGGCGGTTGCCGACGCTAGAAGCGGTGCAGCCAGCGGACCTTTGCCAGGATCTCTTCGACGCTTGGCAGAAAAGCCCGCTCCAGCGCCTCGCTGAATGGCACCGGCGTGTCGGGAGCGGCGACGCGCACGAGCGGCCCGTCCAGGTAGTCGAACGCATGTTCGGAGATGATTCCGGCCAGCTCGCCTCCGAGGCCGCCCGTGAGGGTGTCCTCGTGCAGCAGGATGACCTTGCTAGTCTTCTTGGCCGTGTCCAGGATCGCCTCGCGGTCGAGCGGGACGAGTGTGCGTAGGTCCAGCACCTCCGCGCTGATTCCCTCGCCGGCAGCGGCTTCGGCAGCTTCGAGGGCGACGTGCACCATCCAGCCGTAGGTGATGATCGAGATGTCGGATCCCTCGCGGCAGACGCCGGCCTTGCCGATAGGCACCGTGTAGTCCTCGGCGGGCAGCTCTTCCTTGACCGAGCGGTAGAGGTATTTGTGCTCGAGGTAGATCACCGGATCGTCGTCGCGGATCGCCGCCTTGATCAGACCCTTGGCGTCATAGGCCGTCGATGGCTGCACCACCTTCAGGCCCGGCGTGTGCACGTAGGGCATCTCCACGTTCTGCGAATGGAACGGTCCGCCGTGGATGTTGCCGCCGGCGGGAGCGCGGATGACCATGGGGATGGCCTGGCCCCAGCGGTAGCGGCACTTGGCCGCGAAGTTGGTGATCTGGTCGAAGCCGCAGGCCATGAAGTCTGCGAACTGCATCTCCAGCACTGGGCGCAGTCCGTTGATGGCGGCGCCGGTGCCGGCGCCGACGATGGCCGACTCAGCGAGGGGGGTGTCCACCACGCGCAGCTCGCCGAAGCGTTCCAGCAGGCCCTTCGTGATCTTGAACGCACCGCCGTAAGTCGCCACGTCCTCGCCCATCACGAAGACCGTGTCGTCGCGCTCCATCTCCTCCCAGATGCCTTGGCGGATCGCTTCGACGTAGGTGGTCTCTGCCATGGTGGGGCGTTTCCTCTATTTATTCGGACGCGTAGACATCGTCTTCCAGCGTCGCCGGATCGGGCAAGGGTTGCTCGAGCGCCCACTCGACGGCCTCGGAGATCTTGTCGAGAACGCGCTTGCGCATGTCTACGAAATCTTGCTCGTCCGCGCCTAGATTCTCCACCATATACTTCTGCAGCATCAGGATCGGATCCTTACGAGACCACTCCTCGCGGAGTTGGTTGGGCACGTAGTCGGCGGGGTCATGGGCGGAGTGGCCACTCATGCGAAACGTCTTGCATTCGATGAAGTAAGGGCCTTTGCCCGCGCGGGCGTGCTCGACACCGCGCTTGGAAGCCTCGTAGATTGCCAGCACGTCATTGCCGTTGACGATCTCGGCGGGAATGCCGTAGCCCGCCACGCGATCGGCGATGTCGGCCACCTTCATCTGCTTGTCGAGTGGCGTGGAGTAGGCGTAGAGGTTGTTGTTGCACAGATAGACGATCGGCAGGTTCATGACCGCTGCCATGTTGAGGCCCTCGTGCCAGTCGCCGCGACTGGAGGCGCCATCGCCTGAGTAGTTGAAGACTACGTTGGACTCGCCTCGATAGCGCATCGCGAATGCCAGGCCGCCCGCGATGGGGATGCTGGCCCCGATCGACGAGATGATCGGCACGCAGTGGCGCTCGGAGCAGCCCATGTGCATGTTGCCGTCACGGCCCTTGGTCAGGCCCGTCGCGCGTCCCATGTACTGGGCGAGGATCTCTTCGGGCGTGATGCCACGGATCAGCAGGGCAGCCATGTCCCTGTGTGAAGGTGTCAGCCAGTCGCCCGGACGGGAGAGGATGGCGCTGCCGACGGGAATGGCCTCTTGGCCGCGTCCCGTGTAGCAGCCGCCGACGACCTTGCCTTGGCGGTAGAGCTTGTTCTCGATGCGATCCTCCAGTTCCCGCATCAAGAGCATGTAGTAGTGAAATCGTTCGCAGAGGTCGCGGTCAAACTCGGTCTGTAGGTGTGCGACGGCTGGGGTGCTCATAGCAGCATTAAAGAAAGATAAACCATAGGCGCTCGGTTTGCAAGACGGAATTCAGCGGTTCGCCGGTGGGTGCGTTGCCTTGGCATGAGGCCTGATACGGGCTACGGTAATAGCTGAGCCATGGCCAAGCTCCGCTTACCCACTGGTATCCAGACGTTTCGCGAGATTCGCGAGACCGACTGCTACTACGTGGACAAGACCGGCTACGCGCTCAAGCTGGCGCAAGGCGGCAAGCACTATTTCCTGTCTCGTCCGCGCCGCTTCGGCAAGAGCCTGTTCTTGGACACATTGAAGGAGCTCTTCCAAGGTAGCCAGAGCCTCTTCGTGGGCTTGGAGGCGCACGACCGCTGGGACTGGTCGGTGTCGTTTCCAGTTGTGCACCTAGACTTCGGCGGTCTCAACGCCACCAGGCCCGGGGACTTGGAAGAAGACGTGCTGGCACAGTTGTTGAATCTAGAGAGCGCCGCGGGCATGCGAGCGCGCCACACTTCCGGGCCTCGCCGCTTGGAAGATCTAGTCCGCACGTTGCATCGCGACAGCGGCCAGAGGGTTTGCGTGTTGGTTGACGAGTACGACAAACCGATCCTCGACGCATTGGAGAATCCAGATCTCGCCCGCGCCAATCGGGAGTACTTGCGCGGGCTTTACGGGATGATCAAGTCCTGTGATGCGCATATCCGTTTCTGCTTTCTCACCGGCGTGAGCAAGTTTTCCAAGGTCAGCCTCTTCTCCGGCCTGAACAATCTCAACGACATCACGCTTGACGAGCGATACGCGGCCATTTGCGGCTACACCGAAGACGACGTCGACACGGTGTTCGCAGCCGAGCTGCCGGGCTTGGACCGTGACCAAATCCGCGAGTGGTACAACGGCTACAGCTGGGGCCTGGCGGCGGACAGAGTGTACAACCCGTTCGATCTCTTGCTCCTATTCGACAAGCGCGCATTCAAGCCGTGGTGGTTCCAGACCGGCACGCCAAGGTTCCTGGTGGAAACGCTGATCAAGCGCAACATATCGACGGCCACCTTGGACGGCATGCTCGTGAGCGAAGACGATCTTGGCAAGTTCGAGGTGGACAACATCGCTCCCGAGGCGTTGCTGTTCCAAACTGGCTACCTGACCATCGGAGGCCAAGAGACGCGCCGCGGGCAACTGCGCTATCGGCTCGTCTATCCCAACCGCGAGGTGAGCCAGAGCCTGAACACGAGCCTGCTCGCGTATCTGACGGGCACGGACCCTTGCCGGGAACAGCACCTCGACGCCCTCGATGAATTCCTCGCCAGGGGCGACTTGGCTGGATTGGAGCGACGCATTCGCGCGCTCTTCGAGAGCATCCCCTACGAATGGCACACGCGCAATGAGATCGCGCGTTACGAGGGGTACTACGCCAGTGTCTTCTACGGCTACATTTCGGGGTTGGATGTCGAAGCGACGGTTGAAGACAGCAGCAACCGCGGACGGCTGGACATGGCAGTGCAAGCGGGCAGCCACGTATACCTGTTCGAGTTCAAGGCGTGGGAAGAGAGCCGAAGCGGCACGGCGCTGGCGCAGCTGCGAGAGCGGGACTACGCCGCCAAGTACCGCCACCTCGGGCTGCCCATCCATTTGGTGGGTGTGGAGTTCGACACACGGACGCGCAACGTGGGAGCGTTCGAGAGCGCACTCGCCTGAGTGGCTGGCCGCAGCTTGCAGTTGTAGCCGGTAGGCCGAGCGGTCGAGAACTCGGGAAATCCGTACATCGTATAAACCGCCAGACTCGCTCGGCCGACTCGCCCCCCTTGAGAACTCGAAAAACTCGAAAAGGGTGCGCGACAATTCTGTGAAACTATGCAGCCGCCCGGTCCTCCCAGTAGTCGTCGAATCGATCGGAGAGTTGGGCGCAGCGCAAGGCGATGATGGCGTTCGCGCCTTTGACGGTCCAAAACATCCCGGACTTTTTTAAT
>JAJDTX010000115.1 GCA_022826925.1 Bryobacterales bacterium | reverse complement strand
GACCGCGCCAAGGCTCCTGGGTGTGCTGTCGCATGCTCGCACGCCCCGCCGACTCGGCTTCCGGACGCCATCTCCCGAGCTCCGCGCACTCCAAGACATGCCTCAACCCCCGTTCGCATCAAACATTGAATTTGCCTGGGCAGACGCCATTAGCGACAGATCCCCGAGCCGCGCAAGCGGGCCGATGGCGTAAGAAGTCAGCCGTCGCCGACTTCCACGATGGTCGCCCCGGCTCCCCCCTCGTGCTGCTCGGCTTGGTAGTACTTGGTGACATGCACGTGCCGCGAGAACATCTTCCACAGTTCGCGACGCAGGACGTCCTTGCCAAAGCCGTGCACCACGCGCAGCTTCGATCGGTTGGCCAGTACGGCCCGGTCCAAGTACTTGTCTACGTCAGAGAGGGCCTCGTCCGCGGTCTTGCCGATCACGTTGATTTCCGCCGGCAAGCTACCGTCGTGCGCTACGGTCTTGAGGCTGACGCCGTCGGGCAGCCTGGAAGGCCGGTCAGTCTCTTCGTCTAGCGGGACGACGTCCTCGCCCGCGACCTGCAGCCGCAACGCACCCGCGAGCACTTCCCAGCGCCCGTTCTCCATGCGCCGCACGATTTCGCCCGTCGTGCCCATCGACACCAGGCGCACTTTGGCGCCGGGCTCGAATTCCTGCTCGCCAGCGGCGAGGGCTTCGGCAGCTTTGCTGCCCAGCGCGGCCGCCACCTCGGCGCTGACGGCGCGGCGGAACGCTGCGACGTCTTGCGCGGCCCTCCGGGCCTGAGCCCGCTCCCCCTTCCTCGGCACGGACGGCTGCACCCGCGCGAGGGCAGCGTCCAGCGCTCCGCGAAAGCGCTTCTCCAGCTTGGCCACCAGTCTCTCGATGCGAGCCTCTGCTTCAGCCTTGAGCTCGCGTTCGCGAGCTCCTGCTTCTTGCTCGAGCTGCCTCTTGCGTTGGTTCAGCTCTTTGGATCGCTCGCGCGTCTGCTGCACCAGCCGGTCGTACTCCTCGGCTTGCTTGCGCAGCTCGGCAAGGTACTTGGCGGACTGCTCGTGGGCACGGCCCTTGAGAGCAAGCGCCCTCTGGACGACTTCCTTCGGCAGGCCGAAACGAGAGGCCATCTCGATCCCTGCAGACTGTCCGGGGATTCCGCTCTGGAGGCGATACGTGACCCGCTGTCGGGCATCGTCGAATCCCATGGCGGCAGTGACGACGCCCGGGGCGCTGGTGCCGAACATCTTCAGTTCGGGCAGGTGCGTCGAGATCGCGACGAAACCGCCGGACTCGAGGAGTCTCTCCACTACCGCGACTGCCAGTGCCCCGCCATCCTCGGGGTCTGTCGCGGTGCCGAGCTCGTCCAGCACAACCAAGGTCTGCGGAGACGCGCTACCGAGGATCCCGGTCAGCTTCGACACGTGGGCGGAGAACGTGCTGAGGCTCTCGGCGATCGACTGGGCATCGCCGATGTCCGCCAGAATCTGGTCGAACCACGGAAACTCTGCATCGTCGGCCGGTATCGGAACGCCGGCCTGCGCCATGGCAGAAAGCACTCCCAGTGTCTTGAGCACGACTGTCTTGCCGCCCGCATTGGGACCGCTGACAATCAAGGCACGGCGCTTGCCGTCCAGTCGGAGGCTCATGGGCACTGGACGGCGGCGGTCTTGCGCCAATAGATCCTGCAGCAAGGGATGCCGCGCCTCGGTGAGGACGATCCGCGCTTCCGAGGAATCGCTGAACTTCGGCAGGCAGCAGGCGAACTCCTGAGCGAATCGCCCCCGCGCAAACACGTAGTCGAGCTCGCCGAGCGCCGCCAGCGTCGCGACGATGGCCGCGCGCTCCGCACGCAGCGCCCCGCTCATCTCGCGCAAGATGCGCAGTATCTCGCGCTGCTCGTCCTCGCGCAGGCGCACCAGGCGGTTGTTCTGAACGATGGTGTCCAGCGGCTCGACGAAGGCGGTCTGGCCGGAGCCGCTGGCGCCGTGCACGATGCCGTCGACCTGCCCCTTCCACTCGGTCTTTACCGGCACCACCGTGCGGCCGTTGCGCATCGTGACGTATCGCTCTTGGAGCGCGCCCGAGGCCGAGTGCTTGCGCACGAAGCGGTCCAGCGAAGTTTCGACTAGCTGCCGCTGCCGCTCGATCTGGCGGCGGAGCTTGGACAGTGCCGTGCTGGCGAGACTAGAGATCTCGTCGTTGGGCAGGATCTTGCCGGACTGCTGGGCAACCAGCGGTCTCAGGTCGGGTAGTCCATCCCCTGCCGCGCGCAGGCGCGGTCGCTCCTCCCCAGCCGCCAGCAACGCGAGCCGAATCCGCTGAGCCGCGTCGAGCACCGACAGAATCGCCCGGATCTCGGAAGCATCAAGGGAAACACCGTCGGCCGAGAGTCGCCCAACCGCATCGCCTACGTCCTCGATGCCGCTGAAACGCGGCACAGGAGGGACACCGCGCTGGTTCGCCACGCCAGCCGCGCGCAGCCACTCCGCCGCCTCGCCTACGATTTCGAGATCTTGCTCGGCCGATTCGGCCGATTCCATCCTCGGCTCAGCCAGTAGACGCTCCAACCTGGCGGTCCCCAGCGGGCTGGCCGCATAGCGGCCGAGCAGTTCGACGACCTTGGTGAACTCGAGCGCTTCGTAGGGATTTGGGAGCATGGCACCTAGGCGGAGGGGCAGGAACCGGTCACCAGGCCGTGTCCCTTGCGAATCACCGCAGCCGCTCCGGGCGTGAGATGGAGCTTTGCGAGATCGCGAATCGGGAACCAGCCCGCTTCGTCCGCATCGTCTCCTGCACGCAGCAGGCCGCCGGTGGCCCTGCAGATATAGTCCAGCACGACATAGTGCGCGTCGTCACCAACCGCGCCGGGTCGCGGCAGGCGCTCGTAAACGGCCACGAATTGACCCACCTCGACGATCAGGCCGGTCTCTTCCAGCAGCTCCCGCGCAACGCCGTCGGCGATGGATTCGCCGAGACGCAGCTTGCCGCCGGGAATCGACCAAGCGCCCTTGGCCGGATGCGCGCCGCGCCGCACTAGCAGGATCTGGTCTTGGTCGAAGACCAAGCCGCCAACCCCCAAGATCGGCCGAACTGTGGCAGCCTGCTCTCGACGGGCATCCATGCCGAATTCGAGTCGTCCGGTACCGGGGGGCTAGCGGACGTAGAGGAATTCCTTGAGGTTGAAGATCGAGTGCGCCAGATCGGCCCACTCGGCCGCGCCCGGACGGTCGCCCAGATAGCCGAGGCTGCGATCCAGCTCCAGCGGAACTGGCGGGCGCCCCAGCGCACTGAGGAACATGCCCTTGACTCTGGCCGAGAGAGGCTCGGCGGTCCCGGCCAGCTTCTCGCCCCACAGCTGCGCTTGCGAGATCACGAGCGGGCTGTTCAGCATCGTCAGCGACTGGGCGGGCACGTTCGTGGCGTCCCGCGTGCCGCGAGTGGAGGACGGCTTAGGCTGGTCGAATACTTCGAGGAAGGGATTGTGCGCATTGCGCCGGATCTCTTGGTAGACGCTACGACGGCCCTGCCCGTCCAGCGGACCCTTCTCGCGGTCGCCCTTTGTCTTGCCCTTCGCGAACGCGTAGTAGACATTGATCGACGGCCCGGGCCCGCCAGGCTGCAAGCGCCCTGATATCGCCAAGAGGCTGTCGCGGATCGCTTCGCCTTCGAGGCGGCGCACTGGCATGTGCTGCCATAGCGTGTTCCCCGGATCCGCACTGGCCGCTGCTTGCGATGGCGCGCTGTCGGCTTGGTAAGTCGAGGTCAGCACCAAGCGGCGGATCAGCTGCTTGATGGACCAGCCATCCTTTACGAACCGGTCAGCTAGGTAGTCGAGGAGTTCGGGGTGCGAGGGGGCGCTGCCGACACGCCCGAAATTGTCGACCGTGGACACTAGGCCGTGCCCGAACAGGTGCGCCCATACCCGGTTTACCATGACCCGCGCAGTCAGCGGGTTCCGCGCATCCGAGATCTCGTCCGCCAGCCGCAAGCGGGCGGTGGCCGGTTCGGCGTATGGCTCGCTGCCAAGTGCCTCCAAGTATCTCCGCGGCACCGGATCGCCGAGGTCCTTGTGGCTGCCGCGCACCAACAAGCGCTGGTCCGGCCCCTCCTCGTCCAGCACGCTTGGCGCTCGCCGATAGATCGGAACTTCGTCCTCTAGCCGTCGGTACTCGCGCACCGACGCATCCAGGCGCTCGGAGCGGCCCAGTGAGGCGGGCAGCAGGTCCATGCGGACAAACGCGTCCAGGTAGGCGGCTTGCGGCGGCGTGATGCTACCGTCGCGCCATGCCTGTATTGCCTCGCGCAGCCGACTGGCGTAGAGGCCGGCCAGCTCCGCGGCCGACGCAGGCGCGGGCCCTTCCAGCAGGTAGTTGATGGGAACATCAACCGCCCTCGGCTTCGTCTCGTCGTCATGGAAGGCAACGGCTAGGGCGCCGAAGTGGGAGCGGCCGTCGCCCAGCGGTTTCGGCCTCGGGTTTTTCCTCGCATCCTCGCGATCGAGCGCGAAGTTGGTCGAGTCCTGCATCGTGGCGAACTCCAGATAGGCACTGAAGCCCTTCCAGTACTTCGTGCTCCACCCTTCCCAGACCGGCTCGTCCCGCTTGGGAGTGTAGCGCTGCCAGTAAATGCCGCCGCGCGGCACGGCATAGTTTTCGACGATCAGCCTTACCACGCTGAAGCCCGAGCCTTGGACGAGAAAACTGATGAAGTCGGTATCGATCTTGAAACGCGGCGTTTGCAACACGCCGTTGTGGCGCCGCGACAACAGTCCCGAATAGACCCCGGGAGCGTAGACGCCCTCGACGATCCTGTCCCCTTGCGGCACGATGGAGAACTCACCCGCCGCGCTGGGGCCGCCCTCTAGCCCGGTGCCGATGCGCTCCCAGCCCACAAGTTCCCGCCCCGGCTGCCAGATGGCTTGGAAGTTCTCCCGGTTGAATCGCTTGCGCGACTCGCTCAGGCGGGACTGCTCTTGCGCCATCCGCCGCCAAGAATCCCGAAACTCCGAGCCGCTGCGACCCGCCAGCTGCAGCCAGGCGTAGAGGGGGCTGTCTGGCTCGCAAGCCGCGGCTTCAAGGACGGTCTGGACAGCCTGGTCCCCGCCCTGGAGCCGTGCCGGCAGGCGATCGGCCGCGTCAAGCCACAGCGCGGCCAGGGCATCCTTGACCTCCGCCTTGCTCTCGCGCAGCGCGTCCATATTCGTGCGCAGCACGTCCTGCGTGTCCACGGCTCGCTGTACGGGCCGCGCGCTGGCCAAGACGCCGAACAAGGCGTAGTAGTCTCGCTGGCTGATCGCGTCGAACTTGTGGTCGTGGCATCGCGCACACGACACCGTCAGCCCCTGGAACGCCTTGGAGACCACATCGATCTGATTGTCGGTCCACTTGACCCGGTCCTCCCAAGGGTCCACCGGCTGGAATCCGTGCTCGATCATGCGATAGTTGGCCGTGCCGATCAGTGATTCATTCAAGCCCCGCTCGGAATTCAGGCGCGGCTGGGGCAACAGGTCGCCGGCAATATGCTCCCGGATGAGCTGGTCGTACGGAACATCGGCGTTCAGCGCACGGATCAGGTAGTCCCGGTAACGCCAAGCGTCCGGCAGGTCGGGGTCTCCCTCGCTTCCGTGGGATTCCGTGTAACGGAAGAGATCCATCCAATGCCGGGCCCACCGTTCGCCGAAATGCGGCGATGCCAGCAACCTTTCCACGACTGTGTGGACTGCCCGGGGCGAATCGTCGGCCAGGAATGCCGCGATTTCGGCAGTGGTGGGCGGCAGGCCGGTCAGCGCGAACGAAAGGCGCCGCAACAGGGTGTAGCGATCGGCAGCAGGGGCCGGCTCCAGACCCGTGCTCTCCAGCTTGGCCAGCACAAACCGGTCCACGGCGGACTGCGCCCAGTCCGTGTCCGAGACCGCGGGAGGAGGCTGCGCCCTGACGGGTCGCCACGCCCAGTGTTCCTGCCTCCGCCGCTCCAGATCGAAGGCTTCGCTCGGGTCGGGCAGGCCCGGAGCCTGCTCATCGGGCCACGGCGCCCCCGCGTCGACCCATTTTGCGAGGTCTGCGATCTTTTCCTCGCTCAGTTGTCCCGTGGGAGGCATCAAGGCCTTGGCCTGACCTCGAACGGCGCGCAACAGCAGGCTGGCGGATGAGTCTCCCGGCACCACGGCCGAACCCGAGTCGCCCCCTCGCAGCAGGCCTGCCCGGCTGTCCAGCCGCAAGTTGGCGAACACGCTCGGCGCCTTGGCACTGTGGCAGCTGTGGCAGTTCTCCGCTAGCAGCGGCCGGACCCGTTTCTCGAAGTGCTCGATCCCGCCATCGTCCGCCGCGGCTGGCAGCGCAGCCGGGCCGAGAAGCGCCAGCCCCAAGAAAATCGCCGGGACAGCCCTTGCGACACCTTCAGTCCGATCAGCCGTCACGTCAACATTGTAGTTGGAAGAGGCGACGGCCGAGCACCCCATCGCCAAAGGTCTGGCCGCTACGTCCGGCCGGCGCGGCCGAACAGCCGGCGACGACAGGATGGTCGCCGCCCCTCCCTTCCGGGCCCAACCAACCTGCGGTCCCTGCTCTGAGAGAATGGGAAGGCGATCCGCCCGCCATGCGAAGGCCCGTTCTGAGTGTCGGCACTCGGACTCGATATGGAAGCCCTTTTAGAGCAATTCTTTTCCCAAGTCCATTGGTCGATCCTGCTCGCGAGTATCGCTGCGAGCCTGCTGGTGCTGGGAAAAGCGGCCGATATCTTGGTGGATCAAGCGGTCGAACTGTCCGACAGCCTGCGCATTCCGCCGATGGTCGTCGGAGCCACCATCGTCAGCCTCGGCACAACCGCGCCGGAGGCGGCAGTGTCGGTCTTGGCGGCGATCGAAGGCGCACCGGGGCTGGCCCTTGGAAACTCCGTCGGATCGGTGATCGCCGACACCGGCTTGATACTCGGCCTGGCCTGCCTGATCGCGCCACTGAAGCTCGACCCGCGGATCGTTAATCGCCAAGGCTGGATTCAAATCGGGTCCGGCGTCCTGCTCGTACTCCTGAGCGCTCCGTGGACACGCTTGGACCAAATGTTCGATAGCGGTGGCCGCCTGTCCCAAGAGGCCGGCTTCTTGCTGCTCGTGCTACTCGCAGCCTACCTCTACCTTTCGATACGCTGGGCCGGTCAGCGACGGGCCGAGCACGAGCACCACGTCGAACATGGGCATTCCAAGGCTTGGCTGACCGTTCTCAAGCTCGTCGTTGCCATCGCCGGGGTCGTTGTGTCGGCCCAAGTCGTCATCCCCGGAGCGACAGAGGCGGCCGCGCGCATGTCCGTGCCCGAGAGCGTGATTGCCGCCACGTTGGTCGCCTTCGGCACTTCCCTGCCGGAGCTGGTCACGGCCGTGACAGCGGCGCGCCGAGGCCAGGGTGAACTGGCAGTTGGCAACGTGATCGGCGCCGATATCCTCAACGTTCTATTCGTGGCCGGGGCGGCTGCGGCCGTAACGCGTCAAGGCCTGGACGCAGGTCCCAACTTCTTTACGCTGCTGTACCCGTCGATGCTATTCATATTGATCGTGTTCCGGGTGGGCGTGATCGCATCGAAGGACGTCCTGCGCCGCGGTTTCGGAGTGGTGCTGCTCGTGGCGTATTTCGCCTACATCGTCGCTGGGTATCACCTCCTGCCCGGAGGCGTTCCCGGACACTAGAGAGCTGCCCAACAGGCCGGCTACGGCTTTAGGAGCCCGGCCCCGATCAGGTACTGCCAGACGCTTTCGGTCGATTCCTCCGCCGTCTGCTGGCTCGAATCAACCCGAACCTCCGGAGACTCAGGTGGTTCGTACGGATCGGAGACGCCCGTGAAATTCTTGATCTCGCCCGCGAGCGCCTTCTTGTAGAGGCCCTTGGCGTCGCGCTCTACGAGCGTGTCAAGGGGACAGTCGGCGAAGACCTCCACGAAATCGCCAGCCGCGGCCCTAACCTCGTCTCGGACCGCCCTGTAAGGGGAAATGGCCGCCGCAATCGCGAACACACCGTTGCGCGACAAAAGGTTGCACACGAATCCGATGCGGCGGATGTTGGTGTCGCGGTCTTCCTTGCTGAAACCCAGACCCTTGGAGAGATTCGTCCGGACCACATCGCCGTCCAAGATCTCCACCCGCGCACCGACGGCACGCAGGCGCTTGGCCAGCATATTCGCGACAGTCGACTTGCCCGAGCCGGACAAGCCGGTCATCCAAATGGTTGCCCCTTTATACTCCATTTCTCATCATACTCCGAGCGGATCCCCGCACTTACTTGACGGCAAACGGCCTGCGGGCCGGCAGAACTTCATCCAGCAGCACGTCCACCTCCCGACGCATCTGGCCGCGCATGCCCAAGTGCATTCCACACTCCTTGTCGACGTCTTTCTCCCACCACCAACGCCCCGCCCGGGAATCTTCGCCGGCCTCGACCTTGCGGGTGCAGGGCTGGCATCCAATGCTCGGATAGCCCTGGGCATACAGCGGGTGCAGCGGCACATCGTGCTCCCGCGCGTAGGCGAAGACCTGCTCGTTCGACCAGCCGGCCAACGGGGCAAGCTTCACAATTCCGCCGTGCTCTTCGTCGATCGCCACCGGTTCGGTTCGCTCGCGGCCGCCGTCTTGGTCGCGCCGCAGGCCCGTGACCCAGGCATCGAGCGTCGCCAGGCGGCGCTGTAGCGGCCTCACTTTGCGGATCTCGCAGCACAACTTGCGCTTGGCGGGGCTCTCGTAGAAAAGGTTCGGCCCGTGCAGCGTAAGCATCGAGCCGAGCTCGTCGGCATCCGGCGGAACCAACTCGATCACGATCCCGTAGCGCCGGCGGATCTGTGAGATCAGCTGGTAGGTCTCCTCGTGCAAGCGGCCGGTATCGATGCTAAAGACGTTGATATTGCCGCCGACCAAGCGCGCGGCCATGTCGAGGATCACCGACCCCGAGGCTTGGAAACTGGTGCAGATCGCCAGTCCCGAGCCGAACTCATCGATCGCCCAGCCCAAGATCTCCTGGGCAGCGGCGTCGCTCCGCGGCCACGTGAATTTCGGCTGTGGGAGTGTCACGCAGCTCCTCGCGCCGCAGCGATCAAGATCTCAGCGACCTCCGGGCGTGTGAACTCGGGCGGGGGCATCTTGCCCTCGCGCAACATCTGGCGGACCTCGCGGCCGGCAAGATGCACGTGAGCCTCCGGCGGGCACGGGCAGGTCTTCTTCGAAGCCATGCCTCCGCAGGTCCTGCAATAGTGGACGAAATCGAAGAAGATTGGTTCAACGCCGAGTTCCCCGGGTTGGAACTCGGAAAAGATCCTCTGGGCGTCGAACGGGCCGTAGTAGTCGCCCACGCCAGCGTGGTCCCGCCCGACGATGAAGCGCGTAATGCCGTAGTTCTTGCGCACCTGCGCGTGGAAAATCGCCTCGCGCGGGCCGGCGTAGCGCATCCACGCCGGAAAACCGGCCAGCATCGCGTGCTCGGCCGGGTAGTAGTTGCGCAGCAGCACGTCGTAGCAAGCCAAGCGCACCTCGGCGGGCGTGTCGTCAGCCTTGGTCTCGCCCAAGAGGGGGTGGATCACCAGCCCGTCGGCGGTCTCGAGCGCAATCTTGGTGCAAAACTCGTGCGCTCGGTGGATCGGATTGCGCGTCTGGAATCCCACCACCGTCCGCCAGCCCTTGGCCCGCACCAGAGCCGCCGTCTCGCGCGGCGAGATCGGAAGCGAGCCGGGAACGTCGAGCTTCCAGTCCGAGCAGATCTCGGCCGTAGCCGCAACCGAATACTCCCCTGCCCCGCGCAGCCACTGGACGCCGGGATGCGCCTCGTCCTGCGTGCGGAAGATGCTCTCGGCGTAGAGTTCCTTCTCGATCGGAAAGATCTCCTCGACATGCAGCAGACCCGCCGGGGCGTCCCCGTCCTTGAGAACCAAGCGCTCCGCCCCGAGGATTCGCTCCTTGGTGGCGGCATCGATCGGGAACACGACCGGAATGCTCCATGGCTCCCCGGTGGTGAGGTGCATGGTGCGGCAGACCGAGCGGGTCTGGGCACTGTTCAAGAACCCCTGGATCGGCTCGTATCCGCCTTCGGCCAGCAGATACAGGTCGCTCAGCTGTCGGAACGTCGCGGCAAGGCTCGGCACGCCGGAGGAAACCAGCGCGTTCAGGTCCGCAGAAGCAATAGACATTTCTTCCACTATACACGGCTCGGCAGCTATATTCTAGTATTCCTATCGACATAGTAGGGATTAACGGTTGAGCGCGGCACGGGAGGGACTGGAGCGAGCTGCTTGTGCGGGTCCTAGCTTGCGGCCGGGCCAGAAATCAGGGCCGGGCCGGGCGCTCTCGCTTGCGCAAGACCAGATACTCTGCGATCGCCGCGTCTAGGCTGGGCATCTTGGCGATTCCGGCCGCTTCGACCCTCGCGTTCGAGAGCGCCGCGCATCGCGGCCGGAGCGCCTTCGCTTGGGAACGCGACCCATCAATCGGTTCCACTTCGGCAGGGCGCTGGGCCAAGCGCACGATCTTGCGGGCGAACTCGCACCACGAGACCGCCTCGCCACCGGCTAAGTGATACAAACCAAACGGGATCTTGCGCTCGACCGCGTCCAGCGTGCGGGCAGCCAACGCCGGGCCAAACGTCGGCGTGGCGAACCGGTCGTCCACGATGCGTAGGGGCGTTCCCTCAGCGCACTTGCGCAGCACGAACTCAGCGAAGTTGCCGCGTTTCGTATGCCGCCCCGGCGGGCCGAAGACGCCCGCAACCCTCAGCACGTAGTGCGAGGGGCAATGGGCCCGTGCAAACGTCTCCCCGGCAAGCTTGGAGACTCCGTAGACCGACCGCGGGGCTGGGGCGTCTGTCTCCGTATACGGGGTGCCCTTTTCGCCGCTAAAGACGTAGTCCGTCGAATAGTGCACCAGCACCGCGCCGACTTCGGCACAAGCAACAGCTATGTTGCGCACGGCCAGAGCGTTGACGCGCATGGCCGTCTCCGAATCACTCTCGGCCTGATCGACCTGGTTGTAGGCCGCGGCATTGATCACGCAGTCCGGGTCGTAGCGCGCGATCCGCTGGCGAGTCGCGGACTCATCGGTGATATCGAGCTGGCTCCGGCGCAGGGCCAGCAATCCGTGGCCGCGCTTGCGACACAGCCGCGCCAAGTCTATACCGAGTTGACCGCCCGCGCCCAACAGGATCGTACGCAAGGCCGCAGTCTAGCAGTCTGCCGGTCAGTCCGCCAGCTTCAGGCCCCTCAGCGCGGCCTCAAGCTCAGCCCTCGCTCGCAGCGCTTCTTCGGAGGCGCCGCTGATCGTCAGCGGGGCGGCTTCCTCCCTGCCCGCGCTCATGTCGTAGAGCCGTCCGTCGTCGTACAGCTTCCATCGTTGCGTCCGCACCCAGCGCCCCGCGCTGCCCGCCGCAAGGGCCCACCGGCGGGGTGAAGCGGCGCCGCCGCGCAGGCGATCGGCGAAGCTGACCCCGTCCAGCCCGGCCGGCACCGTCCCGCCCGCCAGCTCGACAAACGTCGGAAACCAGTCGCTGAAGTCGACCAAGTCGTCAACGACCTGCCCTGGCGCGAGCTTTCCTGGCCAGTTCGCGACTAGGGGCACTCGGGTGCCGCCATCGGTGAGCTCGCCCTTGCCGCCCTTGACCCGCTGCCCGTTCCAGACCAGTTCAATGGGCTGCTTGAACATCTTCCCGCCCTCGGCGGTGAAGTAGTACGACTTGGGGGTCCCGTTGTCCGCCGTGAACAGGAACAGCGTGCGCTCCCGAATGCCGAGTTCGTCGACCGCATCGACGAGCCTCCCGACGCGCTCATCCATGTTTTCGACCATGAGCTTGTAGCTGTCGTAGTGACCTTGCGGGCCGAGCGGCGGCGGCGTACCGACGTCGTCTGTGACGTCGTGAGCCAATGCCATCGAGTAGAACGCGAAGAATGGCTTGTCGCGATTCTCGCGCATGAAGTCGACGAGCAGGTCGACGTAGACGTCCGGCCCGTACCTGTCGTTGACATCGGAGCGGACCTTGCCATCCTCGTAGATCAGCGGCCGGTAATATCGCGGGCCCTCGTGCCAGCCGAATAATGACCAGCGGTCGAAGCCGAGGCGGCCAGGATGGTCGGGCTCGTCGCGCAGCAGCGTCAGCTGCCACTTGCCGGCAATGGCGGTCGCATACCCGGACTTGCGCATCGCATTGCCGATGGTCGCGCTCTCAAGATTGCGCGGGAACGTCCCCCACTGCGGCCGCCCTCCGCGGAAGGGGTACCGCCCTGTCATGATGGCGATGCGCGAAGGGTGACAAACCGGCATGGAGTAGCAATGGCGGAAGCGGACGCCCGCTTGGGCCAAGGCATCGATCCGGGGCGTCTGGTACGAAGCTCCGCCGTAGCAGCCCAGGGCTTGGTCCGCAACGTCGTCTGCAAGGATGAACACGATGTTCGGTTTGTCAGCCGGGAACGCACGTGCGGCTAGGACCATGCCGAGCGCCGCGAGGGCACACTTGAATCTCGTCATCGGCGCCCATCGTACAGCACTGTGCATCGGGGCTGAGGGGCCTGCCGCGTCGGCGTCTAGAATCAAACTGTGGCGGACCCCTTGCACTGCGTAGTTACAGGAGCGACAGGATTCGTGGGCCGGCGGCTCTGCAAGCTGCTGACAAGACCGCGGATCCTCACCCGCGCCCCGGAACATGCCCCTCCGGATTTCGCTCAGAGCGCGTGCTTCCGCTGGGACCCGGCCCGCGAACTTCCGCCGGCAGAAGCCTTCGATAGGTGTGAGGCCGTGTTTCACCTGGCGGGCGAGCCAGTTGCAGAGGGCCGCTGGACGAGGGCCAAGAAGGCGAACATCCGAGACAGCCGCGTCGAGGGGACCAAGCACTTGGTCGAAGCCATGCGCGACCTCGAACGCCGGCCGGAAGTCTTGGTTGCGGCTTCCGCGGTCGGGATCTACGGCAGTCGCGGCAACGAAATCCTCGCTGAGTCTGCGGCGGCAGCAGAGGGATTTCTTGCCGATGTTTGTCGCGCATGGGAAGCGGAGGCACGCGCTGCCGAGGACCTGGGCATGCGAGTCGTCACGATCCGGATCGGTCTCGTGCTCGGGGCGCAAGGCGGGGCGCTGGCCCGAATGCTCCCCCTGTTCAAGCTGTGCGCCGGAGGCAGGCTCGGTCATGGGCAGCAGTGGATGCCGTGGATCCACGTGGACGATCTGGCTTCCCTGTTCCTGTTTTGCGCCCAATCCGAGACGTTGGCGGGAGCAGTCAACGGTTGCGCGCCGAATCCGGTCACCAACCGACAGTTCACCAAGGCGCTTGCCAGCGCAGTCGGCAGGCCGGCGCCCTTCCCGGCCCCGGCATTCGCCCTGCGCCTCGGATTGGGTGAATTCGCCGAGGTGCTGCTAGCGTCACAGCGCGCAGTGCCGGACAAGGCCCTGAGCGCGGGATTCCCGTTCAAGTATCCGACCATCGACACGGCCCTGGAAGGGGTCTGATCGGCTGCCTGGCGGGCCGCCGTCTCGCGGGGGACCTAGCGTAGCCTTGATAGACTGCGGGCGAGACTCTATGGAACTCTCGGGCAAGACGGCGCTGGTAACCGGCGCGAGCAAGGGGATCGGCCGCGGGATCTGCCTCAAGCTTGCCGAGCTGGGCTGCGATGTCGCAGTGAACTACAACAGCGATCCCGCCGGCGCCGAGCAAGTCGTGGACGCTGTCCGGAAGATCGGAAAACGATCGCTTTCCGTGCAGGCTTCCGTCGCAGAGTCGGCGCAAGTGCGGGCCATGTTCGACAAGGTGCTGTCCGAGTTCGGCAGGCTCGACATTCTCGTCAACAACGCCGGGACACAGGTCTGGGCTCCCTTGCTCGAGTTATCCGAACAGGACTGGGACCGCGTGATCGACACGAACCTCAAGGGGTGCTTTCTCTGCACTCAGTTGGCGGCGCGGGCCATGAAGGAGCGCGGCAAAGGGCGCATCATCAATATCGGATCGGGCTGCAACAAGGTCGCCTTCCCGAACCTTGTCAGCTACACGGCCAGCAAGGGCGGCATGGAGCAGTTCACCAAGGTGGCTGCGGCCGAACTGGGCGATCTCGGAATCACCGTCAACTGCGTGGCGCCCGGAGCGATCCTGATCGAGCGAACCGAGCGCGAGGCGGCAGACTACGCCGGACAGTGGTCGAAGCTGACTCCGGTGGGGCGCGTCGGCCATCCGCCCGACGTCGCCGAAGCGGTGGCATTCCTCTGCCGCGACGAGAGCGAGTTCATCACGGGCCAAACGCTAATGGTCGACGGCGGGCTGTTCATCCAAGGGCCTTGGGCCTATTGAGCCCGCCGTTGCGAATAGTCGCCACCTGACAGGCTATGCAGCACTGACTCCTGCCACTTGCGCAAGTGCGCCTCTAGGCGCGCGACTTCCTCGGGGTGGCTGTCGGCGAGGTCGTTGCTCTCGGCCGAGTCGGCGCGGATGTCAAACAATTCCCTCGTCCCGGCACCGCTGCCGTCCACCACCAGCTTGTAACGGTGGTCGAGAACGGCCCGCGGGCCGCTGAAGTCGGCCTCTTCTACGCTTGGGCGATGGAAGTTGCGGAAATTCCGCGTCAGCCGGCCGTCCATGTACTTGACGAGCGGCGTCGTGCCTTCCTGCAGGGCCGGGTCAATGTACGGCTCGCCGGTGCCTTCCGGGTCGGCGTCGAACCTCCAGAAGCAGATCGGCTCCGGCCGTTCCTGCATGGCTCCATCAATGACCGGAACGAGGCTGAGGCCGTCCAGCGGGTGGCCCGGCAGCGACTGGCCAATGAGTTCGCAAAGCGTCGGCAGGATGTCACTGGTCACGGAGTTGACGGGGCTGCGCATCGGCTCCGGGATTCGAGCCGGCCATTCGATCACGGACGGAACGCGCACGCCGCCTTCGTACACCTGGCCCTTGTTCGACCGCAGGGGGGACGAAAAGCGGGCCTCCGATGGCGCTCCGTTGTCGCTGCAGTACCACAGCAGCGTGTCGGACCGTTGGCCGGTCTCCCGCAGGTGATTCCTCAGATCTCCGATAGCTCGATCCATCGCCGTGATCTCGGCGAAGCGGGCTTGCAGCACCTTGTCCAAGCGCACCTGCGTGCGCAAGCCCGTCTCCATCGAGGTGATTCCGGCCGAGTCCTCTTTCAGGCTCTCGGGAAGATCTGCATACGCTTGGAGGTCGTCGTCCAAGCCGCTGTAAGGCTCGTGGGGCGAGCCGAACCAGATGACCGTGAAGGAAGGCCGCCCCTCACTCTTCGCCTGGTCGATGAATTGCTTGGCCGCGTCGATCACGATCTGGGAGCTCTCCCCCTCGTGCTTCTCGGGAGCGCCGCCGTTTCGCGACAGAATCGGGTTCATCTCGAAGAAGTTGTCGTGAGAGAGCCACTCGTCGAACCCGAAGGCACCAGGATTCGTCGGCGAATCGGCCTTGACGGGGCCGAGATGCCACTTTCCAAAGTGTCCGCAGGCATAGCCGGCTTCGCTCAGGATTTGGGCGATGCCGATTTCCTCGGGCCGGATCGACCAGTTCGCGCTGAATGTGCCGTAACGATTGGGATGCCGCCCAGTCATCACGCTGCCGCGAGTCGGCGAGCACACCGGCGCGGCCGAGTAGAACCGGTCAAGGCGCAACCCGGACGCGGCCATTTCGTCTAGGACTGGCGTCTTGACGTGGGAATGACCGTTGTAGCCGGTTTCGTGCCAGCCGTGGTCGTCTCCCATGAGTAGCACGATGTTGGGCCGGGCCGGGCCCTCCGCCTGCTCAGGGCCGCTAGACCGGCACGCGGACGACGCCGACAAGGCGGTTGCGGTGGCAAGGAAGTTCCGACGAGTGAGGGCGTTCGACATGGTCTTGAGGCGTCCCATGATCTCACATGAGCACGCTTTCCAGGCTGCTGAAGCGTGCTTCCGGTCCAACCACGTCGCATCCAGCTGGCCCCTTTCCGACTGGTCGCGGCGGCTGCTCGCGATCGAGCCTCTGACAGCAGCGACCTCACTCGACGTACGATGCCAGCATCAACCGCACCCCGTGCCGCAAATCCACCTCCGGCTCCCAACGGAGCAGGCGTCTCGCCTTGGCAATGTCCGGCTGGCGCCGGTTCGGGTCATCCTGGGGCAACTCGAGGTGGGTGACGCCACAGTCGACGTCGGCAACGGTCTGCACAACCTTGGCCAGTTCCAGCACGGTGATCTCGTCCGGGCCTCCGAGGTTTACCGGCGTCGCTTCGTCGCTGGCAGCCAAGCCGACGATGCCCTCGACAATGTCAGAGACATAGCAGAAGCTTCGCGTCTGCGAACCGTCGCCGAAGACCGTCAGGGGAACGGCTCGCAACGCTTGGTCCAAGAAAGCAGGCAAGACACGCCCGTCCCCGCGCTTCATGCGGGGACCGTACACATTGAACAGACGGGCGATGCGAGTGTCTGCGCCGCGCTCGCGGTGGTACGCCATCGTGAGGGCCTCCGCGTAGCGCTTGCCCTCGTCGTATACCGAGCGCGGGCCAATCGGATTGACGTTGCCCCAATACGTCTCAGACTGCGGCTGCACGAGAGCGTCGCCATAGGCCTCCGAAGTCGAGGCCTGCAAGAACGTGGCGCGATGGCGAAGAGCCAGCTCTAACATGTTGCGGGTGCCCTCCGAGCAGGCCGCAAGCGTTTCGAGCGGGGCCGCCAGATAGTCGCGCGGGCTGGCCGGGCAGGCGAGGTTGTAAACCACGTCGATCCGGCCATCTGACTGGAACGGCTCGCAGATGTCATGCCGGAAGAAGCGGAACTCTGCACGATCCTGCAGATGGTGCAAGTTCTCCACCCGGCCGGTACTGAGGTTGTCCAGCCCGATCACCTCTTGCCCGTCCGCCAGCAAGCGGTCGCAAAGGTGCGAACCGATGAAGCCGGCTGCTCCAGATACAACGACTCGCAAGTTCGGCCTGCCCCCGCCTTCATCGTATGCGGGCAGGCACCTGCGGGCGCGAGAGCGCCGAGCATCGCACTTCCGATCGCGACAGGAAGAATCGGGGGACCAGCAGGGATGGTGCCCGAGGGTGCCGGCTGCAGGAATCCGTCACCAGCAACGAGGACGCTCGCAAACCGATCGTCGCGTATGGTAACGTTCCTCGGAAAGGTCTACTTCGACCTGACCATCCGGCCTCATCGGCTGATCACGCGGCAATTCCCGATCGACGGCAATGGGAGTCAAGCTTGTAGTAGCGGTCACTGACGGTGATTGGTTCGAGATGCTTCGACAGCGTCCCGATCTGTCCGAGGTCAATTTCTGGTCGCCCGCACCAAGGAACTTCAAGGCACTTGAACGCGGCGAGCTTTTCCTGTTCAAGTTGCACGCGCCCCGCAATTTCATCGTTGGCGGGGGGATCTTCGCCTACGCCAACAAATTGCCGAGCTCGCTTGCGTGGGACGCGTTTGGAGAGGCTAACGGTGCTCGCTCGCTACGAGAAATGCGGGAGCGTATCGTCAAGTATCGACGGGACGAAGCAGATGGGCGCAAGGACTTCGCAATCGGTTGCCGGATTCTGACACATCCCGTCTTCTTCCCAGAGAGCGACTGGGTACCCGTACCGCCGAGCTGGGCCCCGAATATCGTATCGTTCAAGCGATACGACACCGACGAGTCCGAAGGCCGATGGCTGTGGGAATCCGTCACGGACCGCATTGGCCGACAGCAAGTTGCCGACCAAACGCTCCCTGCCGATCGCTATGGCGATCCGCAGCTGATTCTCCCTCGGCGTGGCCAAGGGGAGTTTCGCTTGCTCGTCACCGATATCTACGGGCGACGGTGCGCTGTGACTCAAGAGCGCACGTTGCCGGCCCTTGAAGCAGCCCATATCCGTCCCTTCAGCGATGGGGGCGAGCACACGCCGCAGAATGGCCTCCTGCTGCGGCGCGATATCCACCGGCTCTTCGACACCGGCTATGTGACGATCACGCCCGATCTGAACTTTGAAGTCAGCCCGCGAATTCGCGACGAGTTCGAAAACGGCAGGGACTACTATTCGTTGCAGGGTAGGCGGATCGTCACTCCTCGCCGGTCCGACCTACGTCCCGATCCGACCGCGCTCTCGTGGCACAACGAGCACTGCTTCTTGTAGACAAGGCACGTGGCGATGGCTGAGGACGCATCGGACACGCTGATGCGCATCGCCGCATTCCAGCGTGTTCAGGAGCTTCAGCAGGCCTACGGGCACCTGACCGCGAGGGAACTGAAACCAGGGTTCGAATTTGAAGGCCAGCGCATCCCTTTGGTCAATCGGCAACGGGGCATCTTCAAGCCGAGGCAGATGCGATTCCTGCTTTCCATCAAGACCGTGTTCCCAAGACCGGGCCGTAAGGTCTGGTACGACGACCAACGCGAGGTTCACCGGCAAATATACGGGAGCGACGAAAGCGTCGACTACGCCTTCATGGGCAACAATCCCGATGCAGCCGACAATCGCTGGCTCCGCGAGGCGTTCGAGAACCGCATTCCCGTGATCTATTTCCTGGGCATAGCTCCGGGCCGGTACCAAGCAACGCTGCCGACCTTCATATCAGGCTGGGACGCCAACACACTAAAGGCGGGCCTTGCCTTTGGACTTCCTGCCCGAGAGGGTGTCGTCCGTCAAGGCTCGTTGTCGGAGACAGTCATTGGCGTGTATCCGGAGAGCTCACTAGAACGACGCTATGCGCTCCAATCGGTCAAGCGCCGGCTGCATCAGTCATCCTTTCGCGAGGCCATCATCCATGCCTACGACGGTCGCTGCGCAGTTTCGGGAATACCGGAGCCATTGCTTCTGGACGCTGCGCACATCGTCCCGGACAAGCACGAGAAACTTGGCCAGCCAGTGATCCCGAACGGCCTGCCTCTGTCGAAGATTCACCACGCTGCGTTCGACTCGCACCTCATTGGCATCGACCCGGACTATCGCTTGCATGTCTCCGAGCGCCTGCTCGACAAGGAGGACGGCCCGCTCCTGGAATCTCTCAAGCACCTCGAAGGCGGCACTATTCATCTGCCTAGCCGACCTACGGACCGGCCGGATCGAGACCGGCTTGCACTGCGCTTCGAATCTTTCAAGGCAGCTGCGTGACGCCGGGAGCCAGCACGCTCCGGTGCTGACTCGGCGGTTCGGCGGGCTGGACCTTGACGAAGGCCTTGGTCCCCGCAATCCGCCATGCGCGTCTTGAATGCGTGGGGCGGCACGGCGCGCCGAAGCAAACCTTGGTCCCGTAACACCGGTCCAGCCGCTCGGGGCTCTGGGGATTGCGAAGCCAGATCCGCCGAGGCTTCAGCCGTATTGGTCCTCAACCGCAATCTTACGGATCTTAGTGAATCCAGACTCTCGGCTTTGCCTTTCAAGAATCGGGCCGCCTTACAATGGGCGCCATGCAACGCAGGAACGCTCTGAAATGGCTGGCTGGTGCTGGGTTCGCCGCGCTTCCAGCCGCCGTGCCCTCCGCTTCGGCCCAGCAGCAGCCCTCACGGGGCTTGCCCGATCTGGAGATTACCGACGTCAAGGCGATTCTTACGGCGCCCCCGGGGCTGCCCCGCACAGTAATCGTCAAGGTGGAGACGAGCGAGCCCGGCCTCTACGGGTACGGCTGCGCAACGTTCACCCAGCGCGCCAAGGCGGTTGTCACGGCTGTCGACGAGTTCCTCCGCCCGTTCCTGAAGGGCAAGAACCCGGACCACATCGAGGACATCTGGCAAACGATGTACGTCAGCTCGTACTGGCGCAACGGACCGGTGCTGTACAACGCCATGAGCGGCGTCGACCAAGCGCTGTGGGACATCAAGGGCAAGCGGGCCAATATGCCCGTCTACGCGCTGCTCGGCGGCAAGGCTCGTAACGGCGCCGACGTGTACCGCCACGCATCGGGCGCCAGCATGCAGGAAGTCGAAGACGCCGCCCGTGCGTACATCGAACAGGGCGTGCGTCATATCCGCATCCAAGTCGGGATCGCCGGTAACGCGAACTACGGCGCGCGCAGCGCGGGGGGCAGCCCGGGAGGCTTCCTCGGCGCTCCTTCCGGCGGCCCGCACGCCGAACGCATGTACGAGCCGACGCCCTACTTGCTGAGCGTGCCCAAGCTGTTCGAGCACATGCGCATCAACCTCGGCGAGGAGATCGAACTGCTGCACGACGTCCACGAACGCATCAGCAATGCCCAGGCGATGTGGCTGCTGAAGCGGGTCGAGGAGTATCGGCCCTTTTTTATCGAGGATCCGGTTTCGCCCGAGCAAATCGGCTATTTCAGGCACATGCGCTCGCAAACCACCACGGCCATCGCCATGGGAGAGCTGTTCAATTCCCCGCACGAGTTCACCGGACTGATCGCGGAGCGCTTGATCGACTTCATCCGGGTGCATATCTCGCAGATCGGCGGCCTGACGCCAGCGCGCAAGCTAGCGGCGCTGTGCGAATGGTTCGGCGTGCGCACGGCATGGCACGGCCCGGGCGACACGTCCCCGGTCGGCCACTTAGCCAACATCGCGCTCGACGTGAGTTGCTACAACTTCGGGATCCAAGAGGCTCGGACCTGGCCCGAGTCGGTGCATGAAGTCTTCCAAGGGTGCCCGCGCCTCGAGAACGGCTTCTTCTTCCCGAACGAGTCCCCCGGTTGGGGCATGGAGATCAACGAGGAGCTGGCGGCCAAGTACAGCGTCGAATCACGCTACGACACGCCCTTCGATTACTCCTGGGGCACGACGCGCCGCCGCGATGGTTCGATCATCCGCCCGTAGGCGCCGCCTCTCGCGCCGCGCGTCCAAGCGCGGCGGTGATCGCCTCCACGTCGTACACGCAGCCGTTCCAAGTCCCTCCGCTACAGGCCTGTAGCGCGGCCCAGAGCCGCGTGTCATCCGGCATGTCGGGATGCGGCGCGAGATCGTCTCGAGATTCCCGTTCGGAGAGGACTCTCGCGCCCTCGACCGCCCCGAAGTCGCGCCCGTTGTGTCCGACGAGGTCTACGCTTCCGCGCAGCCGACGGCAGTCGATCTCGATGCGCACGATATCGCCCGCGACCAGCTTCCCCAAGGGCCCTCCGGCCAGGGCTTCCGGTCCGACGTGCCCGATGCAGGCGCCGGTTGAGACGCCGGAAAACCGCGCGTCCGTGATGACAGCGATTTCCTTTCCGTACGAGAGGTGCTTGAGAGCCGACGTGATCTGGTAGATCTCTTCCATGCCAGAACCGAGCGGACCACAGCAGGCCAGCACCATGACGTCGCCGGGCCGGACAGCTCCGTCCTTGATCGCCTGCGTCGCATCGGCCTCGCGAAGGAACACCTTGGCCGGGCCCTGCTTCCGGTAGACACCGTCGCTGTCGATCACCGCCGGGTCAATCGCGGTGCTCTTAACGACCGATCCCTCGGGAGCGAGATTCCCCCGGCAGAACGTGATCGTGCTCGTGAGGCCGCGCCGCACAGCCGCGTCGGGCGAGAAGATCACTTCGTCCGGGTCGACGCCGTCCAGTTCTCTCAGGCGGGCGCGGAAGATCTCGCGGCGCTCGCTGCACTTCCACTCGTCGAGAACCGCTTCCAGGCGCGCTCCTGTGGCCGTCAGCACGGAAAGATCGAGCAGGCCCAGAGCCCGCAGGTGCAGCATCACTTCCGGCACTCCGCCTGCGAGAAAGACGCGCACGGTGGGATGTCCGACCGGGCCGTTGGGCAGCACATCGACCAGACGCACGACCTGCCTGTTGATCTCCGCCCAGTCGTCCACGCTGGGCCGCTTGAGCCCGGCGCAATAGGCGACGGCGGGAAGGTGCAACAGCAAGTTTGTCGATCCTCCGAAAGCCGCATGCACCACCATCGCGTTGCGCAGGGCACCGTCGGTGAGGATATCGCCCGCCGTGATTCCGGCCTCGCGCTGTAACATCACGGCCTCGGCGGACTTCCTGGCCGCATGCTTCCAAACCGCTTGTCCAGACGGCGCCAGAGCGGTGTGGGGCAGGGCAAGTCCGAGCGCCTCGGCCACCACTTGAGCGGTAGCGGCCGTGCCAAGGAACTGGCATCCCCCGCCTGGCGTGCCACACGCCTTGCACCCGAATTCCTGGGCCAGTTCCAGACTCAGCTCCCCGTGTGCGAAGCGAGCTCCGATCGTCTGCACCCGGCCAGCATCCTCGGCCCCGCGCGTCGGCAGGGTCACGCCTCCCGGCACCAGCACGCAGGGAAGACCGTGCATCGAAGCCAGTGCCATCGTCATTGCGGGCAGGCCCTTGTCGCACGTCGCCACTCCGATAACGCCGATGCGTGTGGGGAGCGACCGAATCAGGCGCCGAAGCACCTGGGCGGCGTCATTGCGGTAGGGCAGCGAGTCCATCATTCCGGGCGTGCCCTGCGTGCGCCCGTCACAAGGATCGCTGCAGAAGCCGGCGAACGGGATTGCCCCGCGCTGGCGAAGCTCGACGGCCGCCTCGTGCATGAGGAGCCCGACCTCATAGTGACCGGTGTGGTAGCCCAACGCGACGGGAGAACCGTCTTGGGCGCGAATCCCGCCTTGGGTGCTCAGGATCAGGTACTCGTCCCGCCCGAGGTGGGCGGGGTTCCACCCCATCCCGGCGTCCTGCGTCCAGCCGAAGATATCGCCGCTCGGCAGCGTGCGCAGCATCTCCGGCGTGAGCGGCAACTGACCCGCGGGACCCTCGGAATCGGTCTGTATCTCGAAGATCGAAGCATCATCCGCCGCGAAGAGTCCGTGCATCCCCTACCAGTGTGGCTGATTCGGGGGAATCGGCACGGGAAACCCCTCGCGAACTACGGCACACCGCATCGGGGGCACCGCACCTCCTCCTCCCCGGCTCTCATCAGGAGGGCTCATTTCTATCCAACGGGAAAAAGGCTCGTTTCAATCCGTCTACGACACTGGGAAACGGAGACTTCTTGTGGGCAACGGGATTCCTGAATCTGATAGGATGCTAGGCGATTTTCTGCCTGTGTCGCCCACCTGCCGGTCGCTGCCGGAATGGCCGGATCAGTGCTCGGGCCGGTCAGCCCGGCCGGCGGACCACTTTGCTGGCCCGGCCTAGTGCGGATCACGCGCCGCCGATCTGGGGACGCTCCGCCACGGGGGCAACTGGAATGACGTATAGACACCCATCGCTTTTGACTCTCATCCTCGTTCTCGGGATCGGGCCGCTGGCCGCCCAGGTCAACGAAGAGGCTGCCGACCCCGACAGGCTCCAGTACCTGGATGTCTTCGAATTGGAGGTTGCCGACGATCCCCGCATATCGCCTGATGGCGGTCGGGTCGCGTACGTCCGGCGCGGCTTCGACATTATGACGGACAAGGGGCGCTCCGCACTGTGGGTGGTCGACGCGGACGGCTCGAATCACCGCGCGCTCACGGACGGAAGCGGCGCGGTGAGCTCACCCCGCTGGTCTCCCGAGGGAAACCGCCTTCTGTACGTGGCCTCGGATGGTGGCAAGAGACAGCTGTTCGTGCGCTGGATGGACACCGGCCAGACGGCGGAACTCACCAATGTGACCGAGTCTCCCGGAAACATCGCCTGGTCACCCGACGGAAACTGGATCGCGCTGACGATGTTCGTGCCGGAAGAGGCTCCCGCCTTTGCGAAGATGCCGTCCAAGCCCGAGGGCGCCGAGTGGACGACGCCGACACGGGTGATCTCCAAGCTCCGCTACCGGGCGGACGGACGCGGGTACCTCCCGGACGGCCACACGCACATTTTCGTGCTTCCCGCGGACGGGGGCACGCCGCGCCAGCTGACGAGCGGTTCCTACAACCACGGCGGCGGACTGTCCTGGTCGCCCGACTCCCGCTCGATCGTCTTCAGCGCCAACCGGGACAAACCTGATTTCGATGTCCGCAACAGCGAAGTTTTCGAGATATCGGTCGAGACGGGGGAACTTCGGCAGCTTACCGACCGCTTCGGCCCCGATGTCAGCCCGGCCGTATCGCCAGACGGTTCCCGGATCGCGTACACGGGGTTCGACGATCGCCACCAGGGCTACCAGATCTCCCGCCTGTACGTCATGGATCGGGACGGCGGCGGCGTCCGCCGCGTGGGAGGCCTCGACCGTGATGTGGGCAACCTCAATTGGGCCGCGGACGGTCGTTCTCTCTTCTTTCAGTACGACGACCAAGGCACGACCAAGGTCGCGAACATCAGCCTCGACGGCGATGTCTCCGACCTTGCCGCTGACGTCGGCGGTGTCGACCTCGGCCGGCCCTATGGCAGCGGCTCCTACACCGTGGCGGGTGACGGGAGCTTTGCCTTCACCGCCAATTCACCGACGCGCCCGGCCGATGTCGCCATCGCCCGGGCGGAGACCGAACCGCGCCGGATTACCCGCCTCAACGAGGATCTTCTTGCTCACAAGAAGCTTGCCGCGGTCGAGGAGATCTGGTGGAAATCCTCGCACGACGACCGGCCCGTGCAGGGCTGGATCGCGAAGCCCCCGGACTTCGATCCCGCTCGCAAGTACCCACTGGTGCTCGAGATCCACGGCGGCCCGTTTGCGAACTACGGCCCCCGCTTCGCGGCCGAGCTCCAGTTCTATGCGGCGGCGGGCTACGTCATCTTCTACACCAACCCGCGCGGCAGCACGAGCTACGGCGAGGAGTTCGGCAACCTGATCCACCACGCCTATCCCGGCCGCGACTATGACGACCTGATGTCGGGCGTCGATGCCGTGATCGCCCAAGGCTACATCGACGAGGACAACCTGATGGTCACCGGCGGCAGCGGCGGCGGAGTGCTGACGGCGTGGATCGTCGGCAAGACCGACCGCTTTCGCGCGGCAGTGTCACAGAAGCCGGTCATCGACTGGATCAGCTTCTCTCTCACGTCGGACGGGTACGCAAGCTACTACCAGTACTGGTTCCCCGGCCCGGTCTGGGAGGAAGGCATGCTGGAGCACTACTGGGCCCGCTCGCCCCTCTCCCTGGTCGGCAACGTCACGACCCCGACGATGCTGATCACCGGGGAACGGGACCTGCGCACGCCGATGGGCGAGACCGAGCAGTTCTACCAGGCGCTGCAGATCCGGAAGGTGCCGACGCAAATGGTGCGGATACAGGACGCCTATCACGGCATCGCCAACAGCAGCCCATCCAACCTGATTGCCAAGGTCGCGAACATCTTGGAGTGGTTCGAGCGCTACCGGACGGGGACCTCAGAGAGCGACTGAGGAGGGCGTTTCAACGGCACCCCCCGGATCCCCCGCACCTCGGCCTGCCGGTGGATGCCGCCCGGGGCTGAGGCGGGTTACTCTGGAGATCATCGTCATGCCACTCGTGCTCTGCCTCGCAATCTTGCTGCTTGCCGTTCCCCTATGGGCGGCACCTCCCAACCTCGTTTTCATCATGGTGGACGACCTCGGGCCGGAATGGATCTCCAGCTACGGCGGCGAAGGCATCGAGACACCGAATATCGACAAGCTCGCACAGGGTGGAATGAGCTTCAGCAACGCCTACTCGATGCCGCAGTGCACGCCGACGCGAGTCACGCTGCTGACCGGCCAGTACCCGTTCCGCCACGGATGGACGAACCACTGGGACGTGCCGCGGTGGGGGGCGGGCTGCCACTTCGACCCTGGACACAACCTCTCGGTAGCTCGCCTGCTGCGTGAGGCTGGCTATGCGACCGCGATTGCGGGCAAGTGGCAAATCAACGATTTCCGCGTGCAGCCCGACATTCTCGACCGGCACGGGTTCGACGAGTGGTCCGTCTGGACGGGAGGGGAGGGCGGCAACCCCGTCAGCAACGAACGGTACTGGGACCCGTACGTCTACACCAGCAAGTCTGGCAGCCGGACTTACGCGGGGGAGTTTGGCCCCGATATCTTCAACGACTTCTTGACGGACTTCATCGAGCGTCACCGCGACCGCCCCATGTTCCTCTACTACCCGATGGCCCTGACCCACGGTCCCCTTGTGTCGACACCTCACGAGCCGTTCGCCGAGAGCAGGCTTGAGAAGCACAAGGCGATGGTGCGCTACACCGACTACTTGGTCGGCCGGCTGGTCAAGGCCCTCGATGACTCCGGCGTCCGCTCGAACACGATCGTGATCTTCACTACCGATAACGGAACGTCCGGCGGGATCCACGGCAGATTGAACGGCAGCCCCGTACGGGGTGGCAAGGCCAAGCTGACCGAGAACGGTCCTAGGCAGCCCTTCATCGTGAACGGTCCCGGCATGGTGCCGGCCGGGGTCTTGACTGATGAACTGACCGACTTCTCGGACTTGTTGCCCACCTTCTGCGAAATAGCGGGGGCTCCCCTGCCCCAAGGCGTGCAGCTCGACGGCAAGTCGATTGCCGACGTCATTCTGGGCAAGCGCCGCGCAGGCCCGCGAGACTGGATCCTAGCGATGGGATTCGGCCCGGCCATCTTGGACGAGCGAGGCGTGCGGGGTCTGCTGGACTACGCTCCGAGAGTGATCCGGGACAAGCGCTACAAGGTCCACGTCTACGAGGCGGAAGTCCGGGAACTGTATGACTTGCATGCCGACCCCGGCGAAGAGAGCAACCTGCTCGCTAGCGCCGAGCCCGAACACCGCCAGGCCCTCGCCAAGCTGAGCGCAGTGGTTCGATCGATGCCGGCCGAGGACTCGAGGCCTAGGTACGACCCGCTGCCGCCGCAACCGTGGGACAAGACCATCGCAGACATGCGCCGCTAGAGCCGCAGAAACGACCTGGCGGGCCGGGCCCGCCTTACACTGGATTACTGGGCCTATGCGGGTGATGGCGCTGGACTGGGGCAAGCGGCGCATCGGGATCGCCGTCAGCGACGGCCTCGGAATCGCTGCTCACGGCCTCCGCACGCTGGTCCGCACCACCAATCGACAGGATTTCGAAGCCTTGATCGGCCTGATCCGAGAACGCGATATCGAAACGGTCATCGTCGGCAATCCGCTGCACCTCGACGGCACTAAGAGCGGTTCGTCAAACCGGGCGGAACGGTTTGCCTTCCAGCTCGGGAGGCACGCCGGAGTCCCAGTCGAGATGTGGGACGAACGGCTGACCAGCTGGGAGGCTGAGAGTATCCTCGGGCCGCAACCGAAAGACCCGGGCGAGGTCGACCGCATGGCTGCCGTGCTGCTTCTGGAGAGCTACCTTGCCGCGAGACAGTCGTAGCGCCGCCGCGGTGCTGCTGGCCGCGCTGCTCACCGCCAGCTGCGGAGGCGCTGGCCGCGAAGGCCCTGCGGATGCATTCGAAGAGCCCCTCGTGGTCGAGATCGGGCGCGGCCTGTCGTCGATGGAAATCGCCGAGACGCTCGAAGCGGCTGGTGTCATCGAGTCCAAGTGGGGCTTCCTGTGGGAGCGCCTGTGGAATCGATCCGCAACGCTGATGGCCGGGGAGTATGGGTTCGAGGGGCCGCTGTCTGCCGCCGAAGCGTTCGAGAAGCTGGCTTCAGGCAGGGTGATTCTCTACCCGCTCACGATTCCCGAAGGCCTGAACCGCTTTGAAATTGCGGAGATCGTGGCCGCCGCGGGTTGGAGCAGCAAGGAAGAGTTCATTGCCCTGACAGAGGATCCGGGCCTGGCCAAGGACATCCTCCCCGAAGCGGAGACGTTGGAGGGACTGCTGTTTCCAGAGACCTACAACCTAGCCAAGACATCCACCGTGCATGACCTGCTCGAGGCCATGCTGGCCGGATTTCGCGACGCGCTCGCAACGGCGCGCAGCCAGCGCACGGCGGAGATTTCGGACTGGGACGCGCTGGTGCTGGCTTCAATGATCGAGAAGGAGACCGAGCAGCCCGACGAGCGCGGCCTGGTGTCCTCGGTGTTTCACAATCGCTTGCAGCGCGGAATGCTGATGCAATGCGATCCCACCATCATCTACGGCCTAGTGCTCGATGGGCGCTATCGGGGCAAGATCTACCTGTCCGACCTGTCCGATCCGCACGCATACAACACGTATGTTCATGACGGATTGCCGCCGGGGCCGATCGCGAATCCTGGCCTGATGTCTCTCAATTCCGCATTCGCTCCCGACGAGAGCGACTATCTGTTCTTCTGCGCCAAGCCCGGCCACGGGCAAGGGCACGCCTTCTCGACGCGCTTGCGTGACCACAACCTTGCCGTCCAAGCATTGCGCCGGTATGAGCGATCCATGCGCTGACGCGACGGCTTCGCCCAAGCGCCCGTCGGTACGCGGCGCGGTGCTCGAGTATCTCGCCCTGCGCAAGCCCGCAGTGGTCGGCCGCCGCGAGCTGCTCCAGATTCGCCGGCACGTGCTCTCCCACGTGAAACGGGCCAAGGCGCCGTCTGACCGCTACCTGCTTTCGATCCTGCTCGAGACGAGCGTGGAGGTGGACCGTGCGATCGGGGGCTTGCCGGTGGATCTGCGAACGAAGATTCCCGTCGGCGACCTCGCTGCCTGCAAACAATCGTTGGTCGAACTCGCTCGCCAGTACTGCAGCGCCGCCGATCCGTCGCGGGCGAGCGATGTCCGCCGGGCGGTGCGGCGCACCAAGGACCACCTCGGCCTAGCGCTGAGACGAGCCACTTCACCGAACAAGCTCAGCGCGCAGCGGGAGGCATTCCGATGGCTGACGGCGTGGCTGGAAAATCCCACCGTGTTCGAGGCTTGGGTGGAGGTGCGCGAGCGATCGCGCGCCCGGCAGGCCGGATCAAGGGACGGCGCGCCCGACCCGGCTACAGGAAGCTGAGCGGATCCACATCAACGGTGAGCGCCGTCGCAGGCCACTGCCGCTGCTGCGCATACGCGCGGGCGCTCGCCAGCAAGCGGGCGAGGCCCTTGCGACTCGCGGACTTGACGACGAACTGGAATCGGTATTCGGTGCGCAACTTGGCGACAGGGGCCGACGCAGGTCCAAGCAGCCTCAGGCCCTCCGGGACTGGCTGGAGGTGCTGCCCTAGGTCGCGGCTCATTTCCAAGGCGTCTTGGAGTTTGGGGCTGCGGATCAGCATCAGCGCGATCGACGTGAAGGGCGGGTACCACAGGTCCCGCCGAAAGGCCGACTCGCGCGCATAGAACCCGTCATAGTCCTGCCTTGCAGCCAGCTCGACCGCATAGTGCTCCGGATTCACCGTCTGAATCAAGACCTCGCCGGGCTTCTCGCCACGACCGGCGCGGCCCGCCACTTGCGTTAGCAGCTGAAACGTGCGCTCCGCGGCGCGGAAATCCGGCAGGCCGAGACCGACATCGGCGTTGACGACGCAGACCAGCGTGACATTGGGGATGTCATGGCCCTTGGCGATCATCTGGGTGCCCACCAGGAGATTGCAGTCGCCGTCCTTGAACGAGCCTAGGATTCGCTCGAACGAATTCCGGCCTCGCACCGTGTCGCGGTCCAAGCGGGCGATGCGAGCCTGCGGGAACGCCTGGCGCAGCGCATCCTCGACTTGCTCCGAACCGCTGCCCTGGAAATCCAGATACTCGCTGCCACAGTCCTCACATACGGAAGGCACTGGTTCGCCGTGATCGCAGAAATGGCACAGCAGCTGGCGGTCCCGCTTGTGGTAGGTCAGCGTGACCGAGCAGTTGGGACATTCGACCCGCGCGCCGCACGAGCGACACAGCACGTAGGTTGAATAGCCGCGCCGATTGAGGAAGATCATGGCCTGCTCTTCGCGGTCCAAGCACGCCCGGACCGCCGCTTGAAGCTCTCGCGAGAACAACTGTGGCCGTCCGATCTCCGCAAACTCGCGCCGCATGTCCACCATGCGGACAGCGGGCAGCGGCCGCTTCAAGATCCGCTCCGGCATGGACAGCTGCCGGTACTTGCCCAGTTCGGCGTTCCTGCGCGTCTCCAAGCCCGGCGTGGCCGAGCCGAGCACCACGACCACCTTGGCCGACCGCGCCCTGACGATGGCGACATCGCGAGCGTTGTAGCGCGGAGGGGCCTCGCCCTGCTTGTAGCTGCCGTCATGCTCCTCGTCCACCACCACCAAGCCGAGATCGCGCAACGGAGCAAAGACGGCGCTCCGAGTGCCCAGCACCACGCGCCCCTTCCCGGCCTGGATGCGCCGCCACTGGTCGGCTCGCTGGAGATCGCTCAGGCCGCTGTGCAGCACTGCCACCCGGTCGCCGAAGCGGCCGAAGAAACTCGAGGCGACCGCGGGAGTCAGCCCGATTTCGGGCACCAGCAGCAGCGCGGAGCGACCTCGCCCGAGCACCTCCTCGATGGCCCGGAGGTAGACCTCCGTCTTGCCCGAGCCGGTCACTCCGTGGAGCAGGAACGTCTCAAACCGCCCAGCGCTGACCGCCGACCGGATCTCCGCCAAGGCGTTCGTCTGGGCCGGATTCAGCTCCAGCGCGGCCGCTGGCTGGCCGGTGTGCGTGGGCGTATGGACGACCTCTAGTCGCACCGACCCGGACTTCGAGAGCCTGCGCGCAGTTGGAACCGCGTCAGAGCGCTCGATAGCCAGCGCCCGGATATCATGGCGGCCCGGATTGCGCCGCAAATAGTCCAGAAGCCATCGCTCGGCCGCCTTCGGTCTGGCAGGTGCCGCAGATGCGTCTCCCAGTTCGACCAACAGAACGGCCCCGCGCGCCATCGTGGGGTCACGCTCCTGTACAACTTCCTCGACCGTGACCAAGCCGCGGTTGCGGAGGCGCCACACCGCATCGGCTCCGCTGGCGATCTTCTTGGACAGGCCCTGGAGCGTGAGCGGCTTGCGCAGCAGCGCCGCCAGCACCTCTTCATCGGCCGTGCTAGGCAAGAGCCGGGCGCCCAGCTCGGCCTCGCCCTCGGAGGTGATCGAGACTATCTTCTTCGAATGCGTCTCTCCCCCAAGGGGAAGCATGCCCTTGAGGACTTCGCCGACCGGGGTGCAGTAGTAATCGGCCACCCACATCGCCAGTTCGCGCAACTCGGGATTCAGCACCGGGCTGTCATCTAGCAGCCTGGCTAGGGGTCGGACTGCAAAGTCCGGGGCGACGCGGTCGACAGACAGCACGACGCCGACATGCCTGCGCCGCCCAAAGGGGACAAGTGCCCGGCACCCGACCAATTCCCGGTCACGCAGGCCCTCGGGCACCAGATAGGTGAATGTCCTGTCCAGCGGGACTGGAAGGGCGATCTGGCAATATTCGACCGACTTGTCGCTCGAGGCCGACGAGCGCATCAATCCAAGTGCGGTGCGATCAGTTCCGCCCAGATGGCGTAGCCGGCTTCGTTAAGGTGGAGCTCGTCGTCGACGAAGAGGTCGGCGCGAGGCTCGCCGTTGCCCCCCAGCAGCGGACTGCCCGAATCGACGTACTCGAGCAGGTCATTCTCTTCGCAGACGGCGCGAACGCGGGCATTGGCGGCACGGGCCACATCGATCAGGTGCCAGCGCCGGATGCTGGGCTTGATGCTGACGAACACGATCTTGGTCTTCGGCAAGGCCTCGTGTACGATCGCCACCAACTGGCGAAACTCCCGCTCGACCGTCGCGGGCGTCTTGCCACTGCCAGTGTCGTTATCGCCCTCGTACAGGAATATCTTCCGCGGCTTGAGCGGCAGCACGATGCGATCCAGGTAGCGTATGGCATCGGCCATCTGCGAGCCGCCGAAACCACGGTTGATCAAGCCTTGGCCCGGAAACGACTTCTCCAAGTCCCAGCGCCGAAAGCTCGAGCTTCCGAGGAAGACGATGCCACCTGCCGGGGGAGGATTCTTGCGGTCGCTCTCTTCGAACGATCGGATCGTAGCCTCCCAGCGGTCGGCATCAGCCTGCTGCGTCGCGGGGGCCTGAGGAGTGCGATTCTCGCCTACTTGTGATATGCCAGGGGCCGCGAGCACGAGGGCAACCAAGGCCCAAGCAACCGCGAAGTGCAAGGTTCTGAGTTTCATGGTTCTGTGGCTGCGCTGCCAAGCGCGAGGCGCGCGCCCAATCTAGGGTACGCCATTGAAACGAAGGGCTTCAGAACTGAACGCTGGCAGTAGCGCGTCCGCTACAAGCATCGGAGCCACTCAGCCTCGATGGAGCCCGCCGAATGCGCGGAGCCGGTTGGGACGGCGATCTCGACAAATCCGCGGGCGAGTAAACGATGCTCGCTGACAGTTCCGCTTGGATGGAGTATCGCCGCCATACCTGATCGCGGACACGAATTCGAGTCGGAGAGTTGCTCGACGCTGACATCGCGACATGCGATGTCCTTCGAATGGAACTTCTAGCTGGAGCCCGAGACGAGCCGCACCGGCGCGATGTCCTACGACTCATCGCACGCGCCGCGCTCGTTCCGATGCAGCCCGGAGACTATGATCAGGCGGCCGCGATCTATGGGCTGTGCCGCAGTCGCGGCGAGACCGTTCGCGTTCTCATCGATGGTCTTATTGGTGCGCTAGCGATCCGAGCCGACCTGCCAGTCCTGCACTGCGATACCGACTTTGACACGTTCTCGAGGCACACGCCTTTACGTGTCGAGCGGGTCCCATCTACGGTTGACTGAGGCTTCGCTCGCGCCGATCAAGGATGCGTTCGCAACCGGACGATCTCGGTTGTGCGTTGGATCATGTCAAGCTCCGCTACCGAGACAACAGTTGCGGTCTGCCTTGGCAACGCCAGAATCCATCTCCTGAGTGATTTCGGATTGGGGAAGGTTCTTCCGACTCAATTCGGCAGCTCTCCAACTGCCGATGGCAAGTAGCTGAGCTTCAATCGAACTGGGATTTCGTGGTGGTGACAACCTACGATCGAGTCAGTCCAAGTCGATTCAGTCGTGTCCTGAGAGCAGAAGGGCGGCGTTCTAGCACTGCCGCAATGTCGTCGATTGACAGTCCGGACTGGAAGAGGCTCACCAATCGCTGCTCTTCAGATGACGACCACGGCTCATATGCGCGTGGATGGGATACCCGCACTTGCCGCATATAGCCTGACCCCGGCGCAGGCTCTGCGTCCGGGCTTCTGGGCGTCCGCGTGCCCATCACCAAGGCCTCGGAGTTGCTGGGAGATGTTGATTTAGGGTCGACAAGGGACTCCGAGCGGTGGACCCGACCGGGCAGGCGGATCTTACTCAAGGCTGTTTGCGCAATCTGGCCGACCCGCTCGCCAGATACCTTGAGTTCCGCGCCTATCTGTCGAAAAGTGGGCCAATATCCATCGTCTACGCCGAAACTGTGCCGAAGCCCACGGGCTACGCGCTTGCGGAACGTCTCCAGAACCGTCCCACTCTTGTTGCTCGGCACCCCCGCGTTGTCGGTCGTGTGCCGTAAGGGTGTAGATGCTGGAGGACTCACGATTGAGGACTGCACCTCATTCACCGGGGCGTCGGCGCGCGCGTGTGCCGACTCGCCCATGGTCCCAACATGTGACGCCACACTCCGTCTGCCTCCCTCGGACTTCCCCTTGCCCATCTGCGTCTGGCTCAGTCGAACCAACCGAAGCTCTTCATATGAGTAGCGGTCGCCGAGGCGTTCGCGCGTCTCCCCAATGAGCATGGACTCTGTCTCGCGGAGCGCGGCCTCAATCTTCAGGCGGCGCTCCGCGGAGGGCAACCACGGCGAGATGTCCAACTGCTCACCGACTTCCACGCAACGCTCGATGTGACCGATGACGGTGGACTTCTTGAGATCGCGGCGTCTGGCGACTTCCTCTATCGATAGCCCCTGCCTTAGCAAGTCCCTAGTTTGGAGGTAGGTCTGCGGCAGGTCGCGGCCGCTTTTGTGCTCCCGTTCTGGCACCTGCTCCATTGGGCGCTCCTGAAGCTGCCGCAGCTCGGTATGCTCACGGATCACTTTCAGGAAGTCCTCGCTGTACTCTTCCAGCTTGGCTTTTCCCACACCGGAGATGCGCGAGAAGCTGTCGCGGTTCTGTGGGTGGTAGTGAGCCATCTGCCGAAGCGCTTTGTCTCCGAAAACGAAGTAGGGCGGCACTCCCTTGGCGTCCGCGAGGGTCTTCCGCAGTTTCCGGAGCTTCTGAAACAGGGCAGAGTCGTGTTCGAGAACCTCAGGTGGGCTGTCAGCCCGCACTGACTTCGGCGTCTTGGGACGTGCCAAGGCCAGCGATTCGCAGTGTCGCAGGAATGCCCTTCCAGCCTGCGTCACTTGGTACGTCGGATAGTCGCCCGAACCTAGAGCTAGCAGGCCGCGTCCCGTCAGTTGTGCGATAAAGTGGCGTAGTTCCCCCGATGAGTGGTCGCGGGCGACCCCATGAACGGAGAGGGCGTCGTGACCGCGATCGATGACCTTGCTGGACCTTGATCCCCTGAGCACGTCGATGACGTACCCAGATCCAAAACGCTCCCCAGTCCGTATTACGGCGGAGAGTATCTTCTGGGCGATGACGGTGGAATCCACCTGATCGCGATCTTGCAAGCAGACGTCGCACGCTCCGCAGTTCTCATCACTCCACGGCTCTCCGAAGTACCGCAGGACCGAGCGGCGCCTGCAGTCGGTGCTCTGGCAGAAGTCGATGACCTGACGGAGCTTCAATGCCGCCATATGGCGTTCGGACTCATCCTCGATCTGCTTGATGAAGAAATCGTGATTGCGCTTGTCGCCATAGGAGTAGAAGAGCACGCACTCGCTCGGCAGGCCGTCACGGCCGGCTCGCCCTGTCTCTTGGTAGTACCCCTCGAGGGTCTTGGGGATGGAGTAGTGAACGATCAGGCGCACGTCCGGTTTATCGATGCCCATGCCGAAGGCGATGGTAGCGGCGATGACCTGGACCTCATCGCTGATGAACCGCTCCTGCGTCTCACTCCGCACAGCAGCGTCCAACCCGGCGTGATAGGCCGAGGCGCTGACACCGTTCGCCCGCAACTTACCTGCGATACGCTCGGTCTCGCGTCTGGAGAAGCAATAGATGATGGCGGACTCGCCGCGGTGATCCCTCAGCAGTTCCAATAGGTGGTCGAAGGCCTTGTCCTTGGGTTCGATTCGGTAGACGAGGTTCGGACGATTGAAGCTAGCAAGAAACGTGCGAGGCTCCTTGAGTTCCAGTTGGGCGATGATGTCCTCACGGACTCTGGCAGGCAAATTCAATGTTTGATGCGAACGGGGGTTGAGGCATGTCTTGGAGTGCGCGGAGCTCGGGAGATGGCGTCCGGAAGCCGAGTCGGCGGGGCGTGCGAGCATGCGACAGCACACCCAGGAGCCTTGGCGCGGTCG
>JAJDTX010000187.1 GCA_022826925.1 Bryobacterales bacterium | reverse complement strand
GCATTCGATCTGCTCGGCATCGATCCGCACCAAGATGTTTCCATAACCGTGACAGGCTGAGGGCCGTCCCCAGAGCGGCGAAACCCCATGTACTCAAGCGGTTATGGGGAAAATGCGGCTCGAACCCGCTGTGAAGTTCCGTCTAGCGCGAAAGCATCAAGATATGATAGAATAAAATAGAAACAAGAATAGAAAATGGAGGCTCACGCTGCATACGTCGTCCGGCTGAAGTTACGTCCCGCCGGGTACCGCCGGATGGAGTCGATTCTCGGCTGCCTGAACTGGCTCTATAACCAAGCGCTGGAGTGCCGCAAGACGGCCTACGAGCAGCGCAAGGAGTCGCTCAGTTTCTACGACCAGTGCAAGTGGCTGACCCAGCTGCGGACAGCCAACGAGCATGACCTGGGCGAGATTGCGATCGGGGCCAGCCGTGGCATGCTCAAACGCCTGGACCTCGCATTTCAGGCGTTCTTTCGGCGCGTGCGGGCGGGGCAGGCGCCGGGCTTCCCCAGATTCCGGCCGCTCAGCCGTTGCCGGACCATCGACGTGGCCGACCCGCACAACGGCATGGTCAGCCGCCATAACGGCGACTACCTGATTCGGCTGAAGGGGTTTCCCCGCCTGCGGGTCCGCAGTGCGCGGCCCTTGCCGCTGGACGCGCCGCTGAAGTCCGTCCGCCTGACCCAGCGCGGCTGCCGCTGGGAGGCGTCGCTGGTGTATGCGGTCGACAAGCAGCCGCTGGCACCGTCGGTGGCGGCGGTGGGTATCGATATGGGCGTCCGCAAGCGCATGACCTGTTCCGACGGCACGGTGCTGGCGCGAGCGCAGCGCGACTGGAAGCGCAAGCGCAGGCTGCAGCGCTCGGTCTCGCGCGGCCGGAAGGGTTCGGCCACGAGGCGCAAGCGTGTCGCAGCGTTGCAACGGTTCGACCGCAAGCAGTACATCCGCGAGCGGAACGCCTGTCACAGGGCCACGACCGGGATCATCCGCCGGCACGGGCTCATCGCAGTCGAGGCTCTGAAGGTCACCAACATGACGCGCTCGGCCAAGGGAACGGCGGACAAGCCAGGCTCGAACGTCAAGGCCAAGGCCGGACTCAACAGGGAGGTGCTCGCACAAAACTGGTCGCTTCTACAGTCACAGCTTCGCTACAAGGCCGCATGGGGCGGTCGGGAGTATGTGGAGGTGGACCCGAAGCACACGTCACAGGACTGCAGCCGGTGCGGCACCCGGAACCATCCGGGTCACAGTGAAACGTACCGCTGCGGGGCTTGTGGCCTAGTGGCAGATCGCGACGTGAATGCCGCGGCAAACATCTTGGCGGCCGGGGTTCTCGCCGCCGGAGCGTCAACGTGGGCCGTCAGGCCGTGCGTTGCTCCAGAACCGTATGCGAGGGTTGCCTGAATGGGCACTTTCGTATATAAGCCCCAATGCAATCCGCATATGACGAGGGTAGATGGACGTTGCTAGAGAGAGTTCACGAGAGACTGAGAGAGGGTTGCGACGGAGGATTGTGGTTGAATACGATAAAGGCCCTTCATTGGGTACGCTGTGGGATCGGAGGCACCTGAAACCGATATGAACCTGACCGAGTACGGGGAGTTCGTCCGCTCGCTGGCGTTGAAGCGTGCCGGCGAACCGACCTACAACGCATCAGTCGAGCACGCAGCGATCATCGTCAAGAACCTATTCTCTCAAGCGAGAAAGAGTGTCGATATCTTGTCGGGGTTCTGTAACGCCCGGGTCTATGGGAGGATGGCCGTGGTGGAGGAGGCCAGACTGTTCCTTGCCCTGTCCGCGAGGAACAGGCTCAGGGTCATTCTGGAGCAAGATTCCCCCGAAGATCGGGAGATCAACCCATTTTTCAAGGCGTGCTCGGAGTTCCCGAACGTGGAGTTGCGTATCGCCTCCCAGAACGTACAAGACCTGTATGGATTCCATTTTGTGTTGATGGATGATGACAGCTACCGGTTCGAGAGCGACAAAACGAAACCGGCGGCCGTAGCCGCATTCGGCGACAGAGAAGGCGCCAAGAACCTCGGTGGCATCTACGAGGGTCTCTGGGGCCAGTGCAGGCGTGTAGATATCATGCCGAAGCAGGTCTGAGACATAGACAGCCTCGCTAGACGGTTCTGCCCATGCAAGCTTTGATCGGTCTAGCCCTCTTTGTCTTGGCCGTGAATCTGGCCTATCTGCGCTTCGAGACGTTCCAGCTACGGAATGGTTCGACGTTCCAGGCCTGTACGTATTCGCGAAGCAAGACTCGCTGGGATATTGGAGGGTCCGGTACATCGGCCAGACGGACTCGTTCGCCAATCGAATTCCCGGCCATGAGCGTTGGGCCGATGCCATGCGGCTAGGTATGACCCACGTCCACGCCCGGGTTGAACGGGATTCCGGGCAACGTAGCTCCATCGAGAGCTTCTTGATCAGCGTCTTCGACCCGCCGATGAATAGGGCCGGAATGGGATACTGAGACGGGCTCGGCCTCCGGTTCTACAGCCCACGATTGGGCTTCGTACTAAGGCCCCAGAAACCGGTTAGGAAACCGACGGAGACATGCCTACGCTAGCTGGCTGCCGCTCCGCAGCGAAAGGGTCCGCTCAAGCCAAAACGTCGTGCACGATCTCGCCATGCACATCCGTCAGACGCATGTCCCGGCCGCTGTACCGGTAGGTCAGACGCTCGTGGTCCAGGCCTAGCAGGTGCAGCATCGTCGCGTGGAGGTCGTGCAAGTGCACCTTGTTCTCGATAGCGAAGTAGCCGTACTCATCCGTCGCGCCGTAACGCATGCCGCCCTTGACGCCGCCCCCTGCCAGCCACATCGTATAGCCGAACGGGTTGTGGTCGCGGCCGGTCTTGTCGCTGAATTCGCTGTCGTTGGTCTGCGCGGTCGGCGTGCGGCCGAATTCCCCGCCCCACATCACCAGTGTCGAGTCCAGCAGGCCGCGCCCCTTGAGATCCTTGAGCAGGGCGGCGATAGGCTTGTCCGTTCCGCCGGCATTGATCCGGTGCCCCGACTCTAGGTTCTGGTGTTGGTCCCAGCGATCCTGCCCCTTGCGGGCCGGGGTCAGCAGTTCGACGAAGCGCACGCCCCGCTCGACCATACGCCGTGCCAGCAGGCACTGGCGGCCGAACTCGCTCGTCTCGTCCTCGTCGAGGCCATACATGCTCCGCGTGGCCTCCGATTCGCCGGTGAGATCCAAGAGTTCGGGCACCGCGCTCTGCATGCGGAACGCGAGTTCGTAGTTGGCAATGGTCGCGTCGATCTCGCTGACGCTGCCCAAGCGCTGCACCACTCCCCGGTTCAGCTTGCGGATCAAGTCGAGCTTGCCGGATTGCAACGCCGGATCGGGCTCGAGCGGCACGATGTCGGCGATCGGGTGCTCGCCGCGACGGAAAAGCGTGCCCTGATACGAAGCCGGCAGGAAGCCGCTGCCGAAACAGTCCATCCCGCCCGGCGGGATCAGGCCGCTGTCCAGCACCACGAAGCCGGGCAAGTCGTCGCACTCGCTGCCCAGCCCGTAAGTCACCCAGGCGCCCATCGACGGTCGCCCCTGAAATCCCGAGCCGGTGTGGACGAAGTAGTTTCCGGCGGTGTGCTCGGAATGGTCGGCCACCATTGAATTGATCACGCACAGATCGTCGGCGCATTCCGCCAAGTGCGGAAACAGGTCGCTGACCCACAGTCCGGACTGGCCGTGCTGGGCGAATTCGAACGGCGAGCCGAACACCTTGTCCGTAATGTTGAACACCGTCGTGGGCAGCTCTGGGAGCTGGATCGGCTGGCCGTGCTCGGCCCGCAGCCGCGGCTTCGGGTCGAAAGTGTCCATCTGGCCCGGGCCGCCGTCCATGTAGAGAAAGATGACGCTCTTGGCCTTGGCCGGAAAGTGCGGAGGCCGAACCGCCATGGGGTCGGCCGCGCGGGACGTGTCCCCGCCCGCGCGCTGCTGCGCCATCATCGCGGCGAGCGCCAGACCCCCGAATCCAGCGGCGCTCTGCGACAGCCACTCCCTGCGCGTCATACCCCCTCATGGTAGGTCAAGGCGGGGTGCGGTCAAACCGTACAATGGGATTTCCCATGCATTGGAGAGTGCTCGTCCTTCCGGGCGACGGTATCGGTCCCGAGGTCACGCGCGAGGCCGTTCGCGTGCTGGAGCACGTGGCGGCGAAGTGGGGCCATACGATCGAGCTGCGGGAGGGCCTGCTCGGCGGTTCGGCGATTCGCGCCGCGGGAACCCCGTTCCCGGCCGAGACGCGCAGCCTGGCTCTGGATTCCGACGCCACGCTGCTGGGCGCGGTGGGCCTGCCCGAATTCGATGACCTGCCGCCGTCCGAGCGGCCCGAGAAAGGCCTGCTCGGCCTGCGCAAGGCGCTGGACGTGTACGCCAACCTGCGGCCGGTCTACTGCTACGAGAGCCTGATCGAGTCCTCGCCGTTGAAGAACGACATCGTGCGCGGCACCGACATCCTGATCGTGCGGGAACTCACCGGCGGCCTGTACTTCGGCCAGCCGCGCGGCGTCGAAGGCGCCGCGGGTGCCGAGACTGCCCTGAACTCGATGGTCTACTCGCGAGGGGAGATCGAGCGCGTTTGCCGCATGGCCTTTGAACTGGCGCGCAACCGGCGCAGCAAGCTCACCTCGGTGGACAAGGCCAACGTGCTCGAGAACTCGCAGCTCTGGCGGCGCGTCGTGAACCAGCTGGCCGCGGAATATCCCGACATCGAACTCGAGCACATGCTCGTCGACAATTGCGCGATGCAGCTGCTGCTGCGCCCGACAGCCTTTGACGTGGTGGTGACCGAGAACCTCTTCGGAGACATTCTCAGTGACGAGGGCTCGGTCCTGGCCGGTTCGATCGGCATGCTCCCGTCGGCCTCGATCGGCAGCCAGCTGCCCAACGGCGCATGGCGCGGCCTGTACGAGCCCGTGCATGGATCCGCGCCTGACATCGCCGGGCAGGGCAAGGCCAACCCGCTGGCCGCAATCGGCTCCGCCGCGGCCATGCTCGAGTACAGCTTCGGCTTGACCGAAGAGGCCGCCGCAATCAACGACGCCGTCAGCGCAGTGCTCTCCAGCGGACGGGTCACGGCCGATCTCAAGCCCGCCGGCCCTCCCGCTTCTACCGACGAAGTGGGGCGGGCGGTCTGCGCGGCGATCAACTGATCGAGCGCGTTCGCAAGAGCTGTACCGGGTACCGCCCGCTGCGCCGCGCGCGGCTGGTCCAGTAGAGCCCGCGACCGCCCCCGGTGTCCTGTTCCCGTTAGGCGCGGCTCGACAGCCCCGAGCCCCGCTTGGCACGCCCGCGCGATCACGGTACCCTAGGCCTCGTGAAAACCGATCGGCTGCGATTGATCGCGCCCGGGCTGCTCTTGGCTGCGACCGGCGTGGGCGCGGGGGACCTGATGACCGGCACCCTCGCGGGCACCGAACTCGGCACTGCAGTATTGTGGGCCGCCCTCGCCGGCGCGTTCCTCAAGTTCGTGCTCAGCGAGGGCGTCGCGCGCTGGCAGCTCGCCAGCGGCACCACTCTGCTCGAAGGCTGGCACCACAAGCTCGGAGCATGGATCCGCTGGCCGTTCCTTATCTATCTATCGCTGTTCTCGGTGATTGTCGGCCGCGCGCTCGCCAACGCGTGTGGTGTCGCCGGGACGGCGCTGCTGCCGATCGGGTCTGAAGAGACGTCAGTAATGGCCTGGGCGGCCTTGCATTCCATCGCCGGCCTGCTGATCGTGCTACGGGGCAGCTTTCGGGCGTTCGAATCCCTCATGTCGGTCTTGATCGGCCTCATGTTCCTGACTGTGGTCGGCACGACAGCCATGATCGCCCCTCCCGCCGGCGAGATCGCAGCCGGACTAATTCCTTCCATTCCCGCAGGCGGCACCGCGTGGATCCTCGCCGTTCTGGGCGGCGTGGGCGGTACCGTGACATTGCTGTCGTACGGTTACTGGATCGAAGAGCAGGGCCGGCGCGGGCCCGAAATGCTCGGCACGTGCAGGATCGATCTGGCCGTCGGCAACGGCGTGACGGCGGTCTTCGGACTGTGCGTCATCATCATCGGCTCGCAGATCGAAGTTCAGGGCAGCGGGGCGTCCCTCGCCACGCAAATGGCCGAGCGCTTGCAAGAAGCCGTCGGCCCGGCCGGCAAGTGGGTGTTCCTGGTTGGATTCTGGGGTGCCGTGTTCTCGAGCCTGCTGGGCGTGTGGCAGAGCATCCCGTACATGTTCGCCGACTTCATGCGGCTCACGACCGGCGGCAGCGGGGACCTGCGGTCTTCCAAGCCCTACCGGTTTTGCGTCGTGCTGGTCGCGATCGTCCCGCTGTTCCTGTTGAACGCTCCGGTGCGGCAGATTCAACTCACCTACGGAATCGTGGGGGCTTGCTTCCTGCCCTTGCTGGCGTTGACGCTGCTGCTGCTCAACGGCCGGACCAGCTGGGTCGGGCGGCGATTGCGCAATCCGCTCTGGATCAGCATCGCGCTGGGAACCTGCGTGGCTTTCTTCGCGGCCCTTCCCCTGCTGGACGGCTGAGCGCGCGCTCCGGAGATCGACCGCAGGGCGAAGCTCCGCCGCAACATTTGCGCGTGACAGCCCAGCCCCGGGCAGCGCCGGCTCGTCCTTGACAACCCTCTCAGCGCTGGGTTAAGGTTCATTGACCGGGCTGGCCGAGCGTCGTACAGGTTCTCCAGTCGTCATGACCGGATCGTCCCTGCAACTGTTGGACTTTGTTTGGTCGTCGTTCTTATTGCTAGCCCCGATGCTGCTCCTGGGGCTGTTCCTCGCAGGACTAATCCACGTACTCATCTCACGCCGCTCTATCCTCAGGTGGCTCAGCGGGGACAGCCTGAGATCCGTCACCGCGAGCGCGGCGATCGGGGTGCCCGTGCCGTTGTGCAGCTGTTCGGTGGTGCCCGTGGTAGCCGAAATGCGCAAGAAGGGTGCGTCGCGCTCGTCCTGCATGTCTTTCCTGATCACGGCGCCCGAAACCGGCGCGGATTCAATCTTGGTGACGCACGCGTTCTTTGGGTATGTCGCCGCGGTGGTACGACCCGTCGTGAGCTTCCTGACGGCGGTAGTGGCCGGCGCCTTCTGTATCGGCATGATCCGGGATGACAGCGACGCGTCAAAAGCCCCCGGGCCCCAAATCGGCAGCCATGCCGATCACGAGCACGAGCACGGCGATCACGTCTACTTGAACGCCGGCCAAGACGATTGTTACGTGAGCCCGGCGCAACTCAAGGACCTGGTGCTGGCTTGGCTCGCCCAAGTCGCCGGTCGAACCGCAGCTGCCGCAGGCCGAATCAAACGAGCCTCCCAGGCCGAGCCGAAGTTCCGTCGGGAACCTGTCGCTCCCGAGCCAGAGGCCGCTCCCGCGGAGTCCTCCGGCAGCCGTGCGGACGGTCCGACGCTACGAGAGGTTGTCAGGCATGTCTTCCGGTATGGATTCGTCGAAGTGGCCGACGAAATCTTGTTCGCGCTGCTGGTCGGCGTCGCGCTGGGCGGGGTGCTCTTCCTGGCGATTCCTGACGACCTGATGTCAAACGAGTACGCACGCTGGATCTCGTACCCGGTCATGGTCTTGGTAGGCATTCCGCTGTATATCTGCGCTTCGGCCAGCACGCCGGTCGCAGCGGCTCTGGTCGCGAAGGGGCTCAGCCCGGGTGCGGCCCTGATATTCCTGATGACCGGCCCGGCCACCAACTCCGGCACGATTGCCATCACTATCAGCCAATTCGGCCCGCGCTTCGGAACGATCTACGTCGGAGTCGTGATCGCGGTGACGACCGTCTTCGGCATCCTGATCGACATGATCGTGATCGCTGCGGGACTTACGCTGCCCGTCAATCTGTCGGGCTCGCAGGCACCAGCCATCCAGCTGCTGCAGTGGGTGGGAGCCTTGGCCTTGATCGCGCTGACCGTCTGGCGTTTTCGCGCCGGCGCGCTCAGAAGCGGATGGCAGGAATTTCTCTCCAATTTCCGACCAGTCGCCAAGCGCCTCAACTAGCGATCGGGGCGCTTGGCCCCACCACCGCCGGACATCCGACCCATTTCCGATCGAGCCGCGCTAACTCGCTTGCCGGGTAGATTGAGCGATTCGGATCAACTACGGCCCTCTCAAGCAACGGCGGTCGCGTAGGCCTCGTCGTAGAGACGGTCGAACACGCTGTCCCAAGACTGCGCCAGCGCCGCCATGCGGGCCGACCCGCCCATCTGCCGCCGCAGCTGGCGATCGCGGTACAAGCGTACGGCGTTGGCCACGAACGCGTCGTCCGACCGGCTCACAATGCCCGTCAGCCCGTCGCGCACGATGTACTGCGGTCCCCCGGCATCCATCACGACCGCTGGCACGCCCGAGGCCGCTGCCTCCCAGACCACGTTGCCGTACGTGTCGGTGCGCGAAGGAAACAAGAACACATCCATGTCGGCGTAGGCTCGTGCCAGGGGCTCGCCGAGCAGCACCCCCCTTAGCCTGGCTTGCCGCAGGTTGCCTTCCAGCCACGCCGATTCCGATCCGTGGCCGACGACCTCGATGCGATAATCCGACAGCCCGCCAGCCATGAGAGCCTGCTCGAGGCGCTTGAGGACGCGCAGGTTCTTCTCTGTGCTCAGGCGCCCGACATAGCCGAAGACGACCTTGCCATCGGCTTTCCTGGCGCGCTTGGCGCAATCGAACAGCTCCGTGTCGACCCCGCGCTCCATCAGGAACGCCGGCTTGTCCGTGCCTTGGCGCAGCAGCTCCACCAGTTCCGGGTTTGGCGCCATGCCGACGGCCCCCTTGCGATAGAACCACAGGGAGAACTCCAAGAAGAGCCGCTCGAGACCCCGCGACACGACACGGCGCGGCCGTGCCGGCACGAAGCGAGCCGCCTTGTCAAAGCGCCAGGCGGCGTACTCGTGGATGTTGGTGTGCCAGGATGCCACGATCGGCAGGCCGAATTCGCGAGCCAGGCGCCATCCCAGCAGGCCGAAGTCCCCCATTGAGGTGACATGCACGACGTCCGGGCGGAACTCGTCGAAACGCGACCGCAAGAGCCTCCTGTAGCGCAAGATGCGGGGATCCTGCCACAGGTCCTTCTCCACGCGCACCGCGAGGCGCCCGCGTGGCAGCTCGACATGCTCCACCGAGCTCTGGGTCCAGTGCCGGCACACCGCTCCCGGCCGGACGCACATGAACGGCAGGGCATGGCGCAGCGCGTAGTCGGTGAGATGGCGCGCCGTCCTGGCGACGCCGTTCACCTCGTGGTAGGTATCGGGCAAGTAGGCGACTCGCGGCCGCCTGTCGATTCTGGCCGGAACAGGCACTTATCCGAGTTCCCGTGTTTGCGGCATCGCCCTTTCCAGCGCTGGCACCACGTAGGGGTTGCACAGCAAGCGGAAGACCGCCGTCACGATGGCTATCGCGACCGGCTCGCGGTTGCCGTGCAGCTCTCCCAGCGTCCGGATCTCTCCGTCATCGCAGCGTCTGAAGACCCGCTCGGTCCACTGCGTCCAACCGAGGCCGTGGTCGGGGGCTTTACTGACGATGTCGGAAAAGTTCTCGATGAATCGCAGCGGGAGCGGACGGCGATACTGCGGCATGATCACGACGTGGCTCAGCCCGGAGCGCACCTCGGACGCGAACTCGTCGAAGTCTGCTGCATTGGTCAGGTTCAGCGCCGCGTTCGGCTCGCGCCCGTGACGGTCGCCGCCGGACACCAGCGGCATGCCGTAACGCTTGGAGAGTTCCACGGTCTGCTGGTTTTCGCGCCAGTCGCGCAGCCCGTTGATCTCCAGCGCATGGATCCACGGGCGAAACTCCTCCACGAACTCCAGCAAGAGGCGCTCGTGCAGCTCGCCGCCGATCACGGGCTGGTCCCAGTAGGGATGGTTGAAAACGATCAGGCAGCCGGGGTGCGCCGAGAAGGCCGAGAACAGTTCCGCGAGCTGCGAGCGGTCTGGCGACTCGGTGAATCGCGCCATCCGGTCCATGCAGGAGGTAGCGTGCTGCGCCGGCAGATTGTGAATCCCGATGTGAAAGTAAGTGTCACGGTATGGCACGCTCCATTCGACCGAGACCGGCACCTTGCCGATCCTGCCCAGGATCTGCAACTGCATGGGTGCGTCGATCGAGTCGTGATCGGAGATCGACACGATCGGATCGAGGCCAAGCTTGCCCTCGATCTGAAGCGCTTCAACGTCGAGCGCTTGGCGCGGCGCCAGAGGCGGCGTCCACCAAATGCGCGACAGGTCGTCCTCAAACGAGCGGTCCCCGTAGCTCTGGTGGGCGCGCTCCACAAGCCCCCGCAGGCATGCGAACTTGCGCAAGTACTGCCCGAGCGGCAGGACGCTCTCCTCGGAATGCAGCGTGTGGCTGTGCAGCGAGACGCCCGTCTTGAAGCGATCAGCTACGTGGGGCGACCTGTCCCAGTAGGTCAGTAGGCTTTCCATCGTGCTCCCGGCTGGCCCATGGGCCAAGCCCTGCTGTCAACTGCTTACAGCGTGAGCGCTCTAGATGGCATCGAAGTTACGTTAGCGCGAAGCCTTCGTTACATTTTTCCCATTAATGGTTTAAGCGTCGCCCTTGTCTGCGCACGAGCCCTGCGGGCCGCGGCTGGAAACCAGAGTCCGTGCCATGATGGAACCATGACGGATACAGCCGGCAGCGGCCCCAAGCAGCTCAACATGCCCGGCATCGCGGTGGGATTTGGCATCTCGCTGCTAGCTCTGGGTGTCGGTGTCTACCTAGCGAGCGGCCGCTCGAGCCTGACTGCCTTGATTCCGGCCGCGTTCGGCCTCGCGCTAGTCGCGCTCGGCTTCATCGCCAAACGGCCGTCGGCCACCAAACATGCGATGCACGCCGCAGCCGTGATCTCGGTGCTCGGATTCCTTGGCTCGGTGGACGGCCTCGTGGGCCTCGCCCAGATGATCGCGGGTGCGGCGATCGAGCGCCCGCTGGCCGTGGCGGCGAAGGGCGTAATGGCCGTAGACCTAGCGGTTTTTCTCTGGCTATGCGTCAGGTCGTTCCGGCTAGCGCGTCTCGCGCGCGGCGAGTCTTAGCGGGCATACGCACGCGCCCCCACACCGAGATCTGGACCGATTCCGGACGATCCCGGTCGTTTGGCGCAATTTCGCGAGGGGCGGGCGGCACCCAGGGCGGCGGCTGGTTGCGTGCTGGTCAGATGTCGAGGTTCTTCACGTCTAGGGCGTGATCACCGATGAACCTACGCCTGTCCTCGACGCTCTCGCCCATCAGCGTGGTGAAGATCGTGTCGCTCTCGACGGCGTCGTCGATGCGCACTTGCAACAAGCTCCGCGTCTCGGCTGTCATCGTCGTTTCCCACAGCTGGTCTGCGTTCATTTCGCCCAGGCCCTTGTAACGCTGCACCGAGGCGTCCTTCATCGCGGACTCCTTCAAGTGCGCGAGCACCTCAAGAGGCTCTTGGAGCGTGCTGCTCGACCTCTTGCCCACCACGACGAAAGGCGGCCTGTTGTGCTTGGCCAGCTCGCGGGCGAGCATGCGCAACCGCCTGTACTCGGGCTGCGCGGCCAAGTCCAAGCTGATCGTCCCTTCCGCCTCTGTCCCCTCGCGAAACGGAATGCGGAAGGCGGAATGCTCCTCGTCCTCGGCTAGCTCCGCGCTGATGTCCGCCGATCGGAGCGCGGCGATCGCCGCCTCCATCGACAGCTGGCTCCGAAAGTCGGCCTTGCTGTCCAGAGCCAGGCTGGCGTCCGCCAGCACGTCGACCACCCGCTCGCTGCGAACCCGCCTGAGCAGCTTGTGGTGCATGCGAGAGAAGCTCTCCAGCGTCGAGACGTACTTCCTCAGATCCTCCTTCGCCAAGATCTGGCCCGGCGCTCCGTTGCTGCCTAGCTCTAGCGTCACTCCTTCGGTTGCCAGCTCGATGACCTGGCTCGCCAGCTCTGAATCGTCCTTGATGTACGTCTCCTTGCTGCCCCGCTTGATGCGGTACAGGGGAGGCTGGGCAATATAGACGTGCCCGCTGTTGATGAGCGCTGGCATCTGGCGGTAGAAGAACGTCAGGAGCAGCGTCCGGATGTGCGATCCGTCCACGTCCGCATCGGTCATCAAGATGATCTTGTGGTAGCGCAGCTTCGAGTCGTCGAAGTCCTCTCCTATGCCTGTTCCCAGCGCCGTGATCATTGCCCGGATCTCTTCGTGCGAGAGCATCTTGTCGGCGCGCGCCTTTTCGACATTGAGGATCTTGCCCTTCAGGGGCAGGATGGCCTGATAGCGCCGGTCCCGGCCCTGCTTGGCCGTGCCGCCCGCCGATTCTCCCTCCACGATGAACAGCTCCGCGCGGCTCGGGTCGCGCTCTTGGCAGTCCGCAAGCTTGCCAGGCAGCCCGGCTCCGTCCAAGGCCCCCTTGCGCCGCGTGAGGTCGCGCGCCTTGCGCGCCGCCTCGCGTGCCCGCGACGCTTCGATCGCCTTGCTGACGATGCTCTTGGCCACGACCGGGTTGCGCTCGAAGTATTCGCCAAGCCGGTCGTTCACCGCGGCCACGATCTGGCCCTGAATATCGCTGTTGAGCTTGCCCTTCGTCTGGCCCTCGAACTGCGGCTGCGGCAGCTTGACGCTGACGACGGCCGTGAGGCCCTCCCTGACGTCCTCGCCTGAGAGCCCGGTCTTGAGGCTCTTGAACAGGTTGGCACTCTTGCCGTAGGCGTTGATCGTGCGCGTGAGGGCCGAGCGGAAGCCCGACAGGTGCGTGCCCCCGTCGATCGTGTTGATCGTGTTCGCGAACGAGAACAGGTTCTCCTGGTAGCTGTCGTTGTATTGCAGGGCGATGTCGCTGGCTACGATTCCGCCCGAGAACTCGCGCTCGTCATGGAACGCGATCGGCTCCGGATGCAGCGTCGCCTTGCCTCGGTTGAGGTACGACACGAACTCCGCGATGCCGCCCTCGAAGTGGAACACATACGGCTCGCGCTCGTCGCGCTCGTCGTCCAGCACGATCTTGAGCCCGGCGTTGAGAAACGCCATCTCGCGGAGCCGCTTCGACAGGATCTCGTGCTTGAAATCGGTCGTGGTGAAGATTTCCGGGTCGGGATGGAAGGTGATCCTAGTCCCGGTCTTGCGCGAGCGCCCGCTCTTCTGCAGCGGCGTCTTGGGGATCCCGCGCGAGTATTCCTGCTCCCAAGCGTGGCCGTCGCGCCAGATCTCCATCGTCAGCGAGTCTGACAGCGCGTTCACGCAACTCACGCCGACACCGTGCAGGCCTCCGGACACCTTGTAGCTGTTCGCGTCGAACTTTCCTCCAGCATGCAGCTTGGTCATCACGACCTCGGCGGCGGAAACGCCCTCGCTCGCGTGCATGTCGACCGGGATGCCTCGGCCGTTGTCGGTGATCGTGACCGAATCATCGATGTGGATCTTGACCTCGACGATGTCGCAATGTCCGGCCAGGGCTTCGTCAACGGCGTTGTCTACAACTTCGTACACCAAGTGGTGCAGGCCCAATTCTCCCGTGGAGCCGATGTACATCGCCGGACGCTTGCGGACGCCCTCGAGCCCTTCCAAGACTCGGATGTTCTCGGCTGTGTAGTCTTCGGGTTGGGTGCTTGCTGTTGTCGCCATGGCTGCCAGCTGAGTGGCCTCCTTCATTGCCTCAGACCCTGATCGGCATCAGCACGTAACGGTAGTCAGTGCCTGGCTCCGTATCAGGGATTTCCATCAAGGCGGCGCTCCTTGGATCGCCGATGTGCAGGCGGAACGCGCCGCCGGTGCAAATCTGCATGAATTCGAGAATGTAGCGGGCATTGAAGCCGACGCGAATCGGATCGCCGGCATAGTCGACCGAGATCGACTCCTCGCTATGGAGCATGTCGGCGTCGTCGCCGAACACTTGGGCCTGCATCTTCATCTCGCCGTTCTCGATGTCGAAGCGGACAGCGCTCGAGCGCCGTTCCGAAAACAGCGAGACTCGGCGCAACACCGGTGCGAACGTCTCCTTGTCCAACTCCAAGGTCGCGTTGAACTCCTTGGGCATGACCCGGTTGTACTCGGGGAAGCGGCCGCCTAGCTTGTGGCTGACCAAGAGCCGACGCGGAGTCTGGAAGTAGATCCGACTCTCGTCAACCGCGAACTCGACCCGCGCCGGCTCGTCGTCCGAGCCCTCGCATTGCTCAAGGATACGCTTCAACTCCGTCATCGCCTTGCGGCCGATCAAGCACTGGAGATCCTCTTGCACGGTCCCCACGCTCACTTCGCGCAGGTATAGCGAAAGGCGATGGCCGTCGGTGGAAACCATCCCGATCTTTTCGCGATGGACGATCAGTTGAGCACCCTCGATGGTGTAGTGAGATTGTTCGTCAGCCACCGAAAAGATCGTGTGGTTCAACGCCTCGAGGACCAAGTCCGCGGGAAGTTCGATAGACTCCTCAGGCATCGATACCGCTGGGGCCGGCTCCCCGGCATCCGAGCGGGATTCCAGCCCCACGTCGTACGACTCGCTTGCCAACCCCGGAATCCGCGTCTCGGACCTGACCAGCGTCACCTTCGCCATGTCGGCCTCGGTCGCAGCGATTCTCATCTCCGCATCGGCCGGAAACAGCTGGAGGTAGGCCAGCAGACGGCGCATCGGCACGGCGATGGCGCCGCCAGAGACCACTTCGACTGGACAAGTGGTCCGCAGCACGAGGGAGTGACCCTGCGATGTGAATTGCAGCGAATCTCCGACCACTTCAAGATGGATCAGGTCATTGCGGGCCTGGTCCCTCTCGATGATCGCGTCCGCCAGTTGCAGTTCCGCCACCAGCGCTTGGACTCTAGCGGTCAACTCCATGTCGGAACCTCCCGTTCGCCGGGAGTGACAGCCGCGCAGGCCTGCCGCACGCTGTGAGCGATATTCCCGGCTGTATTGGACGCTCGCCCGTTCGACGGCGAGCGGCTGCAATGAGCGTCGGACCTATGGGTACGCAGCGGCGCGAAACGCCCCGGCTCGCCTTGGCGAGCTGTCATGCAGACGCAGGCGGCACCGTTCAAGTCATTATCTTAACAGAGATGAGCGCCGGGGAACTGGAACCGCACAGCGGCAGCAGGCGGACGGATCGCGGCCTGTCACTGCCGGATCGGCATGATCACGTAACGATGCTGCTTGGCGTCCCCCAGCCCGGGAACGCTGAGTTCGGCGACGCTTTCCGGATCCTTCAAGCCCAGCGTCACTTCTTCGCTCTCGCAGACGCCGAGGAAATCGAGAACGCTGCGCGCGCTAAAGCCGACTTGAAAGCGCTCGCCGTCATACTCGGTTGGTACCGATGCCTCGCTTTCGCCCGACAGGGCGGTCTTGGCCGTCACCCGCAGCTGGCCGTCGTCTAGGACAAACTGCACGGCGTGGCTCTCTTGCGGGGCGAACTGGTCCACGCGTCGCAGCGTCTCCGCTAGATCCTTGGTCGCAAACTCGCGCGAAATCGCGATCTCGCCCTCATCAGGCAACACACGCGCGTACTCGGGAAAGGCCGCGGTCATTTTCTGGCATGTGAGCAGGCGCCGGCCGGAGCGGAAAAAGAGGTGGTTTCCATCCTGGGCGAAGTCGACTGCATCCTCCTCTCCGTCCGCCACAGCAACAACCGCGAGCACCTTGTCGAGATTCTGCAAGGCCTTGCGCGGAATCAAGCAGCGACATTCTTCTGGCAAGCCGGCCAAGCTAGCCTGCTCGCTGTACAAGGAGAGCCGGTGGCCGTCCGTCGAAACCATCCCCAGGGAATTGCCTGCCAGCATCAGCAGCCCCCCCCCTTGGTAGCTATAGGGACCGGAGTCGGTCGACACCGAGATCATGGTCTTGCGGATGGCCTTGGCCAGAACTCCGAGGGGAAGACTGGCAGTGTCCTGCGGCAGGGTCGGCAAGTCCGGGAACTTCTTCGCGTCGCCGCCGCGAAGGCGGGAGCGGGCAGAGCCGTGGGTCACTTCGACGGTATCGCCGGCCGATGCGGCGATGGAGATCTCGGCGTCGGACGGCAATAGCCGGAAATAGTCGTGCAGCCACTGCAGGGGTACGGTAGCCGAACCCGCAGCCAAAATCTCCGCCCGACAGGACGTTCGCAGACTCAGGTCCAAGTCGCTGACAGACAGCCTGAGCCGGTCCTCGTCGGCCTCTATCAGCACGTGACCGAGGACCGGAATGGTCGTTTTCCTGTCTACAACGCCTTGGGCTAGAGCCAACTCGCTGAAGAGATCCTGCGCTCTGAACTTGACTTCCATGCGATGGTCTCCTGATTGTCGCTCAGATTTACAGCGCGCATTGAGATTTCAACACCTGCGTTCCATCCGCTTGCCCGCCAATCGTAGTTGTAGTCCGTGTGGAATTGTGGAAAAATCGCCCAAGCCCTTGCGCGGTGGGACTGCCGCCAGACTCTGCACAAGGAAAGAGCCCGCGATGCTTCCACACGCGACCGGCCTCCGCTAGGTTTCCACAGGGTTTCCAGAGGGTGGCTAGTGGAACCAAGATTATAGCCGAGTCGGACCGCGCACGCGTGTGACCGACCCACGGCGGCAGGCAAATTCAATGTTTGATGCGAACGGGGGTTGAGGCATGTCTTGGAGTGCGCGGAGCTCGGGAGATGGCGTCCGGAAGCCGAGTCGGCGGGGCGTGCGAGCATGCGACAGCACACCCAGGAGCCTTGGCGCGGTCG
>JAJDTX010000169.1 GCA_022826925.1 Bryobacterales bacterium | reverse complement strand
GGATCGGTGGTTCCGGAGCCGGGTGCTGGGGCTGGAACTGCGCAGCCAGAGGCAAGCCCGGGCGACGGTGCTGGTGTTCCGGGACCCGCGCACCGGGGAAGAGACCGACGGTGCACCGGAAGAAGCCGAGCGGCGGAGGCGGATCGCGGAGCGTGATGCGCGGGCAGCAAAGCAGGAGGCAATTGCGGCGAAGCAGCGGGCGAGCGCAGCAGAAGAGCGGGTGCGGGCACTTGAGGAGCAACTCCGCGCCCTCACGGCCAATACCACTCCATCCGAGCGTGACCGCTAGCTGCCAAGCCTAGGCTCTCTGCGATACCACCGTCGGCCACGAAGCTGGAGATTGGCGCCGGATTGCGCGTCGGCTCACTTGAACTCCTTGACGGACCCGCGACCACCGGTCTCGTTTTCGATGCTGCGTAGGCGCTTCAGCTAGGATTCGGGATCTCAACGCCCAGTTTGTCTGAGGTGCGCCAAGGCTTTCCCTAGCGCACAATATTCCCCGAACACTAAGCTAATGTCATGGATCGCGAAATCCATCGCGTCATAGGAGTACGGATCGTCGGAGATTACACACTCGAGGTGGAATTTGCCGACGGCACGCAGCAAGACATCGACTTCCAGCCGGTGATGGCAGGAGAGCTGTATGGCCCTCTACTTGATCGGTCGTTGTTCGGCAAGGTGAAGGTGGACCCTGAAGTTCACGCGCTTGTGTGGCCCAACGGAGCTGACTTCGATCCGGCGACACTCCACGACTGGCCCATCTACAAAGACGCATTCTGCGAACGGGCGAGGCAGTGGAACGCAGTCCCGCCGGCAGAAGCCAGATCCTAACGCCGGCCGCTAGTTCAGAGTAGTAGCGGAGTCCTCCTTAATTCGCCGACCGGCTGTCCAAACAACCCGGACCACCCCACTTCGCGCGATGAAGGTGCTGCTCATAGACAACCGAGACTCGTTCACCTTCAACCTTAGCCAGCTCATCGCGAGGGTCACTGCCCAGACTCCACGGGTAATTGACAACACCGCTTCGCACTGGCGCGACGTGATCTCGGAGATCGGCGCCGATGCGATTGTCATCTCTCCCGGCCCGGGAACTCCCGCGCGCTATGAAGACTTCGGGGTCTGTGATGAAGTCATCCTAGAGTCGGGCATCCCGCTATTGGGTGTCTGTCTGGGCCATCAGGGTATCGGGCACGCGTATGGGGCGCGGGTCGTGCCGGCACCCGTCCCTATGCACGGCCGGATTTCGCGCGTCTCGCACGATGGCAGCGACTTGTTCCGCGATATCCCCGGCAGCTTCGACGTAGTGCGCTACCACTCCCTCTGCGTCGAGAGCGATTCGCTGCCTGCATGCTTGACGGCAACGGCCTCGACCGCCGACGGAGTCGTGATGGCGGTGCGGCACAAGTCTCGTGCGCAACTTGGCGTGCAGTTCCACCCGGAATCCGTGAGCGCGGACTTCGGCGAGCAGCTGGTTCGCAATTTCCTCCGCTTAGCCGCTCGGCACGCCCGGCACCGCACGATCAAGCAGACCCGGCCAACCAGGGGCCGGCCGAGAGTCGGCGAAAGCGCCGCTGCCCGTGCCTCAACAGCGGGTCCGGCTCGCATTGAATCGCGCGCGCTGGAACGCTGGGTCGAGCCTCAAGAGGCGTTCGAGCGCCTCTACGCCGACGCCGAGCACGCGTTCTGGCTGGACAGCTCGGCAGTGATCCCGAGCCACTCGAGATTCAGCTTCATGGGCGACGCTTCCGGGCCAGAGGGTGCGGCCTTGCTGTATCGATCGGCGGAACGCAGCCTGACAGTGCGAACACGGGTCGGCACCAAGACCAAGAAGATCACATCCCTGCTCACAGAGCTGCGCAAGCGCTTGGGCCGTCCGGTACAGCTGGACCCCTCCCTGCCGTTCGACTTTCAAACCGGCTTGGTTGGATTTTTCGGATACGAGTTCCGCAACGAGATGGGCTTGCCGACATCGCGCAGGTCTGCGACGCCAGACGCCGCATTCGTGGATTCCGAGCGATGCGTCGTATTCGACCATGTTGAACGCCGCGTGTTCTTGGTCGCCCGCGTCGGAGCGTCAAGTGACAATCCGGCAATCTGGTTCGACCGCACCGAGCGGGCGCTCTTCTGCCAACAGCGGCCCGGTAGCCGACCCGCACTGGAAAACAAGCCCGTGATCGCGCACCTTGCGGACGGCCCCAAGACCTATCACGGCAAGATCGAGCATTGCCAGACTGAACTGGCGGCCGGGGAGTCGTACCAGATCTGCCTCAGCAGCGAATTCTCGGTGAAGTGCGATGTCGGGTCGTTCGAGGCCTATCAGGCATTGCGGGCGCTAAACCCGGCGCCGCATGCAGCATATCTTCGCTTTGGGGACCTAGCGCTTCTCAGCTCATCGCCGGAGCGATTCCTACGAGTCGATCCCGACCGCTCGGTCTGGGCGAAACCGATCAAGGGCACCTGTCCACGCGGAAGCACAGCCAAGGACGATGCCAGGCTGGCGGAGTGGTTGCGCAAAGACGAAAAGACGCGGTCGGAGAACTTGATGATCGTTGACCTGTTGCGCAACGACATCGGGCGGATCGCCTCGACCGGCTCGATCCGCGTGCCGAAGTTGATGGACGTAGAGTCCTACGCCACGGTCCATCAACTGGTGAGCACGGTCACCGGGAAGCTGCCACCGGACCGGGACTGCCTCGACTGCGTCGCCGCTGCGTTCCCGGGAGGCTCCATGACCGGTGCGCCTAAGGTTCGAACGCTGTCGATCATCGACCGGCTGGAGGAGCGAGCGAGAGGTCCCTACGCGGGCGCGCTCGGCTACTTGACCTATGGCGACCGAATGGACCTCAGCATAGTGATCCGCGCGATCGTGATGGACGGCAAGAGTGTCTCAGTGGCGTCTGGAGGGGCCATCGTGGCCATGTCGGACCCAATGGAAGAGTTCAACGAAATGCTGCTGAAGGCGCGGGCACCCTTGGCTTCCTTGGCGCTTGCATCAACAGGGGATGCCGCCGCATGGGAGCTCCGTTACACCTCGCCGTGAGGGTGGTTGCCGCCGCGGCCTCCCCATTCTGAGAACGCCAATCGCGGTCGCGCGCCGCTTGACGCAGTCACGTCTGTAATTCCCCAAATAAATGCGCTCGCCAGCAATGATCGGGGACGAACTTCCAGCCCGCGAAGACGCATGCGCAGCAAACTCCACCAATCAGTTGCATGGCCTACGGCGACGGTATACATTCGACCCATGAATCGAACAACGCTGTGGCTCGCCACGTCGTTGCTGCTTGCAGGCGGCGCCCTTCTGCTTCGAACGCAGACTCAACACGCCGGCCCGACAACCGTGAACGCGTCGGACTACGCCGGCTTGCAAGAGGCCTTCGACGCGCTTCCCGCGACCGGCGGCCTCGTCCGGCTCCCGCCCGGCAGATTCGAGATAGACGAGCCACTGATTCTCTCGATCGGAGACGTCCGTGTCGAAGGCTCGGGCGCGGCAACGCATATCGTCAACCTGAACGAGGACGGCAAACCGGCAGTCATTGTGCAGTCCGCAGCCTTTGATCCGGACGCTTCGGTTCGCCAAAATCGCGACAACTCGCTTTGGCGAGTCCAGTTGGCCAACTTCCGAATCAGCGGCAATCCGAAGAGCGGCGACGGATTGTTGGCCCGGTTCGTGGACGAGATCTACGTCGAAGGTCTCTCGGTCGATCGCCACGGCGAGAACGGAATTCGCCTTGTGCACTGCTACGAGGACCCTCGGATCGCGGATTCCATCCTGACTTACAACGGAGCCTCGGGGCTACAGGTCGAGGGCGGCCACGACATCGTGGTCAACGCGAACCAGTTCGAGGAGAACCTGGACGCCGTCCGCGTGATCGACAGCTTCAATCTGTGTATGAACGCGAACAACATCGACGACCATCTACGGCACGGAATTGTCGTCGAGAACACATATGGCTCGGTGCTCTCGGGGAACATGATCGAGGAGTGCGCGGGCACCGCGATCGTCTTGGACCGCGACGTCTACGGAGTCACGGTCAGCGCGAACGTGCTGGCCCACAATAATGCAGGCGGCGTGGATCTACGCGACGCCTGGGGTTCGACCGTCAGCGCCAACACGTTTACGATCAATCCGGAGTGGTCCGTACGCATCGGAGAGAGCAGCGGACGGATTACCGTCACCGGAAACAACTTTTCCAACAGCTTCCTCGGGCAGGGCACGAAACGCGAGGAAGAGTATGACGTCGAGTGGCCGCGAAAGGGATACGCACGCGGCGTGCTTCTGGAGGGTACGAGACAGGTTACCGTCACCGGAAACATCTTCACCGGATTGATTGGGCCGGCGGTTGAGGGACGGGGGACGCTCAAGGATGTCCTGTTGAGCGCAAACGTCGCAGCGGATTTGTTTCGCAAGGGCGGCTCGGGTCAGCCTTTCATGTTTGAGAACCCCGACGGAGTCCGCATCTCGGAGTAACCGCTACCAGAATTCATGCAGTCATTGCACCAGGTTCAATGATCTATGCGAACTTCTACGAGTTGCCAATCATGAAAGACCTCATCCCGTTCTTTACCGACGAGGACAAGCAGTGGATTCCCGGAAGAACGGCGTTGGGCGTCTATCACTTGGCGAGCTGAAGGAGAACCGACGATGCCGCACCCTCGATTGAATCGACGTCAATTCCTGAACGCCTCTTCGGCCGCGAGCGCCGGCTTGGCGCTCGCTAGCACGGCGGCCGCAACGCCGCAGAGCGCCAACGACCGCATCCAGGTGGGCGTGATCGGCCCCGGCGGCCGGGGCACGCAGGTGATGAAGGAATGCATCGAGTTCGGCAGTACATACAACGCCCGCGTGACTGCGGTTTGCGACATCTGGAATCAGCGCTTGGAGGCGGCCGCCAAACTGGTCGGCGAATCCTACAGCGCGCAGCCAAAGTCGTTCCGGCGATACGAGGAGCTGCTGGCCGATTCAGAGATTGACGCGGTGATCATCGCCACCCCCGATCACCAGCACGCCAAGATGCTCAAGGCCGCGGTGGAAGCAGGCAAGGACGTCTATTGCGAAAAGCCGATGGGTAACGTGCTCTCGGAGACCAACGAGGCGCTCGAGGCCGTCGAGAATTCGGACCGAATTGTCCAAATTGGCACCCAGCGGCGGAGCTACCCGCGCTATCGTTCGGCGATCGACATCATCCAAGAGGGCCGCATCGGCGAGATCGTGCGTGTCGACGTCATCTGGAACGCCTATAGCCCCTATCGCTGGGCGAAGAAGCCCGAAGAGCTCGACTCGTTGAAAGAAAGCGATGTCGACTGGGAAGCCTTCTTGATGGGCAAGCCCTCCCGCCCGTTCGACCCCAGAGTCTACCGCTCGTTCCGTCTGTTTCGAGAGTTCTCGAGCGCGATCATCGACCAGTGGATGACCCACGGGGTCGACGTCATCCACATGCTCACCGGAGAGCCTTACCCGCTCAGCGTTGTGGCGCACGGCGGCCTCTATCGCTTCCGCGACTACCGCGAGAATCCGGACGACATCCAGACCGCTCTCGAATACGGCAGCGGAGACCGCAAGTTCCTAGCGACTTATTCGACCTGCCTCAGCAACGGCGCGGGCAGCGCCACCCGCGTGATGGGAACGCTCGGAACTATGGAAGTCGAGAACGTCTGGCGCGTGTCCGGCGACGGGAGCGAGCACCCAAACGCCCTGACTGAGGCGGAAGAAATTCCGGAGAAGCCGGGGACGCAACACCACATGGCGAACTGGCTCGACGCCATCCGTCGGCGAGACCGCAGCATCCTCTACGCGCCTGTCGAGGCCGGCTACGGCCATTCGATCGCCTGCATCATGGCGACGGACTCTCTCTGGAGCGGCAGGCGCAAAACGTTCGAGCCCGAAAGCAAACAGATCCAAGAGGGATAGTGGAGGTTTTCTCCTTGAACTGCATGTCCGTCCCAGGCCATTCCCCGCCCGACTATGCCTGCGTGCGGGCAAGCGCCGGTCTCGCGCCTCGGCCCGTCACCGGCGACAACAGCCTTCGAGCGATCAAGACGGTGTTCCAGCGCTACCGGACGAACGTAGCCCGTCGGATGAGCTGCGTCCTCAGAGCTGCCGTCTTGCCGGCGTTGCTTTGCGCCTGCGCCCCGCCGTCCGGGCCGCCGCAGGCGCTCGAGCTCGTCGGCGTGCTGCACGACGAAAACGCTCTGCGACGTCCGCATGACGTCGAGCTGAGCGGCGACATCGCGTTTGTCCCCGGCAAAGGCGGCTCGCTCGCTCTGATCGACATCTCTGATCCCACCCAGCCGACACTGCTCTCGGTGCTCACGGATCTGCCGGAGCTGGAGGATGCGGAAGCCGTGCTGCCCTTGGGAGAAACCCTGCTCGTCGGGACCCGTGACTTTCTCTCCGTGGATGTGAGCGACCCCCGGCAACCCAAGGTCCTGAGAACGATCAGCGACCGGGAGCGTATCGACAAGATCAACGGGATGGTCAAGATCGGCGACTTCGTGTTCACGGCGAACAAGATCGGCTTCATCGGCGTCTTCGACGTCTCTGAGCCGCGAAACCCAAGGCTGGTGGACGCCTTCGACGCGCGGACTCACGGACAGATGAGCCCGCACGACATCGCCCAGGTCGATGACTCCCGCATCATCGTCGTCGACACCGGCCGCGGCACGGCTGCGGCGGTCCAGGTCTACCGAGTGTTTGACGATCAAGGCCGTCTGGCGCCCGTATCAGAATGGACCGCGGAGGGGCGTATCCCCTCCCACCGAGGCAGGCAAATTCAATGTTTGATGCGAACGGGGGTTGAGGCATGTCTTGGAGTGCGCGGAGCTCGGGAGATGGCGTCCGGAAGCCGAGTCGGCGGGGCGTGCGAGCATGCGACAGCACACCCAGGAGCCTTGGCGCGGTCG
>JAJDTX010000078.1 GCA_022826925.1 Bryobacterales bacterium | reverse complement strand
CGCCGTGCCTGTCGGGGGGACGGTCACGGTGAGCTACACGGCGGGGACGACTCCTCTGCGGACGCCGCTCGGGAAGCTGGCGGCGGACTTCCCGGCCACTGCGGTGACAAACGAGACGAAGCCGGTGCTGTCGGTGGGTGCTCCGAAGGTGATCGAAGGGGGTGCCGGAGCGAACCCAGTGCTGGCCTTCGAGATCACGCTGGCGCCGGCGAGCGCGCAGCAAGTGAGGGTGGATTACGCCGACTCCGCGGCGGGGACGGCGACGTCCGGGATCGATTACCAAGCGCTGACCGGCGGCACGCTGACGTTCGCGCCGGCCGAGACGACCAAGACGGTCGGCGTCACGGTGATCGGGGACGTGCTGGAAGAGGGCAACGAGACCGTGGTGCTGGAGCTGAGCAACGCAGTTAACGCCGGGCTGGAAGGGGGTGGCGAGACGTTGCAGGCGACAGGGACGATCATCGACGACGAGGCGCCGGTCGCCGGGGATGTGCCCGTGACCTGGGCACTTACACCGGCCAATCTTGCCCCGGGGGAGAAGTTCCGGCTGCTGTTCGTCACGTCCAGCAGGACCAATGGCAGACCGGGCCGGATCGCGACCTACGACGAGTTTGTGCAGCAGGCAGCCGCAGACGGCTCCGTGGCGCTTCGACCCTTCAGCCAACACTTCCGCGTCGTTGCGAGTACGGAGACGGATGATGCCCGCGATCACACTCTGACCCTCTTCAGCCCCTCGGATCGCGGCGTGCAGATCTACTGGTTGGGCGGGGCGAAGGTCGCGGATGATTATCGCGACTTCTACGATGGCAACTGGTCCTCGCACGAGCCGCGCGATCCAGACGGCGAGCCGCTAGCTGCCGATATCGAGGTCTTAACCGGTTCCGAGAGCGACGGCACCAAAGCTGACGGCCTGCATCTGGGACAGAGAGACGGGGAGGTCCGGGGAGGCTCTCCTGGGAAGGCTGGCAGCGAGCTGAGCGACACAGGCCTCCTCTTGGACTCGGATTCACCGAGCCGGCTGTACGCCATCTCGGCTATTTTCACGGTCGTGCCCGCCCCCGCCACGAAACTGGCGCTGTCCTCGGCCGAGGCGAACGGGGCCGAGCTGACGTTTTCATATGAGGCGGATCTGGATCCGACCTCTGTGCCAGATCCGGCTGATTTCAGCGTGATGGTTGCCGGGAGCCCTGCATCCGTGGCGGAGGTCTCGATCAGCGGGCGGGCGGTGACGCTGACCCTGGCGAGTGCAGTGGGCATCGGGGATGTGGTGACGGCGAGCTACACCCCCGGGGCGAAGCCTGTTCGGACCGTGCTCGGACGACTGATCGCGGGATTCTCGGATTTCGCTGTCACCAACAACACGCAGCCAACCTTGTCGATCAACGCGCCTCGGACCGTCGAGCCCGACACCGGAGAGACTGCTTTCCTAGATTTCGAGGTCGTGCTCAGTCCCGCAGCTGACGCCGCCGTCACTGTCGACTACGCGATCTCCGAAGCGGGGACGGCGACTTCCGGAACCGACTACCAACCATTGACAGCGGGCACGTTGACTTTCGCGCCCGACGACACACGCCGGACCGTTCGCGTGACCGTAGTCGGGGATGAGCGCGAGGAAGACGACGAAACTATCGTGCTGGAGCTGACCAATGCTGTCAACGCCGCGCTGAGAGGGGGCGGAACAACACTGGCAGGCACGGGAACAATCATCGACGACGAGGCACCCGCAGCCGGGGAGGTTCCCGTCACTTGGGGCCTGGCCCCTAGCGGCCTGATCCCCGGCGCCAAGTTTCGGCTTCTGCTCGTGACATCCACCGGTAGGAATGGTCGGCCAGCGGCGACCCTCCCATACGACAGGCATGTGCGCAGCGCGGCCTCGAGCGGCCGGGCGGCCTTGGAGCCCTTTGGCGCTGGCTTTCGCGCGCTTGTCAGCACGGAGACCGATGATGCCCGGGACCACACAGCGACGACCTTCTCGACGTCTGACCCGGGCGTGCCGATCTACTGGGTCGGCGGCGCGAGGGTCGCCGCAGACTACCGCGAACTCTACGGCGGCAGCTGGGACTCGAATGAGCCCCGGGACGAGAACGGGGACTTGGTTGCGGCTGATATCAGAGTCTTTACCGGCTCCGAGAACGACGGTACGAAGGCGGCGGGCGGTTTCCATATCGGCCATCCCGATGCCGACGTGCGCTCAGGCTCTCCGGGGAAGAACGGATCTGAAATGAGCGACGGACTTCTTGGCTCGAAGACGTCGGCTCGCCTGTACGGTCTGTCTGCCGTCTTTACGCTGGTGCCGGCTCCTTCAACGATGCTGGAACGCGTCGCGACGGTCGTGAATTGGTCGGAGCTAACACTTACCTACGCCTCCGACCTAGACTCGGACTACACTCCGCCCCCGGCAGAGTTCAACGTGATGGTCGACGGCGTTGCGGCGACAGTCGTTGAGGTGTCCGTAAGCGGGTCGCGTTTGATATTGACCCTCGCAGAACCGGTGCCGATCGGCGGAACGGTGACGGCGGAGTACACGGCGGGCGCCCGCCGCCTTCGTTCGGTGCTCGGGGTGTTGGTGTCGGATTTCCCTCTCTCTGCCGTTCAGAACGACACGCAGGCACAGATCACAGTCACAGCGCCGCGCGTAGCTGAAGGGGATGCAGGAGAGGAGCGATCCTTGGACTTCGAGGTGTCGCTCCGGCCTGCGGTCGCGTACGAGGTGACCGTCGAATACTCCGATGTCAGCGCGGACGAAGGCACTGCGACTTCTGGTAGCGACTACCGTCCGCTGAATGCCGGAACGCTGACGTTCGCGCCCTACGAGACGTCCCAATCGGTTCGCGTGACAGTGCTCGGAGACGCCGTTCCGGAACCGGACGAGACCGTCGTTCTGCGCCTCAGCGACCCAACGAATGCTGCATTCCAAACGGGTGGCACCACACTCGCCACGGAAGGCAAGATCGGCAACGACGATGTCCCGGTCCAAGAGGTCCTCTCCACTTGGGGCTTGGTTCCAAGCGACATTGCCATTGGTAGCTCATTTCGTCTGCTCTTCGTCACATCCTCGTCAACACGAGGCGTCTTCTCGCAAATTGATCGATACGACGGTCATGTGAGGGATTCAGCGTCGACCGGCAGGGCGGCGATCAGGCCATTCAGCGAACACCTCTGGGCGCTCATCAGCACGGCCGAAGTCGACGCTCGCGAACATACAGTGACTGGTTTCACGACAACCAGTCCGGGTGTCCCGATCTACTGGCTGAACGGGGGCAGAGTCGCGAACGACTACCGGGACTTCTATGACGGCAACTGGGCCTCGAACTCACCCGTTGACGAGCTCGGCGACGATGCTGGGGCAGATGTGGCAGTCTTTACCGGCTCGGCTAGCGACGGGACTAGGGACCCGAGCGGCCTCTATGCCGGCAGCCTGCTGGCCGAAGACATCCGCCTCGGCAAGCCAAGTGTTCCCGGAAGCGAGATCGCCAGCCAAGACGTCAGCGAGCTAAGAGGGTCCGAACCAGTGTACGGCCTTTCCGGCGTATTTACCGTCGTCGCACCGACCGGGGCCATGGTTCCGCTGGTCTCAGCGACGGCGCAGGATGAGAGCTTGACGCTCACGTATGGCGAGGAGCTCGACTTTGACTCGCTGCCGGCTCCCGAGAATTTCACCGTCACTGTGAGTGGTGCGCCAAGGGCTGTCACTCAAGTCACCATCACTGGCTCGAGCGTCAACCTAAGGCTTGCAAGCGAACTTGTGCTCGGAGAGGCCGTCGCAGTCAGCTACGCCGTAGGGACGAATCCGCTGCGCAGTCAAGCCGGAGTCCACGTTGCCGCGCTCTCGGGATTCGTCGTGGAGAACCTGACCAAGCGGAAGCTGCTGATCGGGGCGACGGCCGCGTTCGAGGGCGATCCCCTAGAGTTCAGCGCCACCTTGTCTCCGGCCAGCGACCAGACCGTGACGGTCCAGTATCGGACCGAGAGCGGAACCGCGACACCGGGATTGGATTTCGTTGAGACCACGGGCACTCTGACGTTCGCGCCGGGTGAGACGTCCCACGCATTCACGGTTACCACGATCCAAGATGACCTAGACGAGCCGAACGAGACAGTCGCCTTGGTCCTCAGCAATGCCACGAATCTCGTCTTCGCCGACGATCAGACGGAGGTCACTTTGGTCGCCACGATTCTGGATGACGACGAGACGGTACCCCTCCGTGTCCCCCCCAGTTGGGAACTGGTCCCCAGTGGCTTGGCTGACGGTGATGCGTTCCGCCTGCTGTTCGTCTCAAGCGAGGCGGCGGAGGCTGTCACCGAGAGTATCGCCCTGTACGACCGCCACGTGATTGATGCCGCAGCCGCTGGTGACGGTGCGATTCGAGCAGTGAGTCAGTTCTTCTGGGTGCTTGCCAGCGTGGCCGGCATCGACTCCCGCGACTACACGACCACGACATATACCGATGTTGACCTAGGTGTCCCGATCTATTGGCTTGGCGGGGCGAGGGTGGCAGACAACTACGAGGACTTCTACGACGGGGAGTGGGCCTCGAATTCACCTACAGACGAGTTCGGAGAGCGCGTGCCCGCCGGAGTGGAGGTCTTCACCGGGTCGAACAGTGACGGCACTAAGGATTCCGATGGCAGGTATCTCGGCACTTTGGTTCAAGGTGCAGTGACACTGGGCAAGCCCGGCGCGAAGGGACTGGAACTGGATGCGGACGAGCGGAAGCTGAAGACCTCCAAGCGACCGCTATACGGGCTGTCCGGCGTGTTCATCGTTGACAAGGATGCCAGTGTGCCGGAGTCCGCCACCGAAGCGACGCTCGAGATCTCACCCGCCGCCGTCGAGGAAGGCTCGGACGCCGCCACGGTAAGCTTAACGCTGAATTTGGCCAGACCCGCTCGAACGGACCAGGAATGGGAAATTCAGATACGAGACGAAACCGCATTTTCTCCGGATGACTTCGTAGCAGCGCCGCGCATTCAGACGGTCTCGATGGCATCCGGTGAGACCAGCGCGCACGGCACTTTCGAGATCTCGACGACGCAGGAGCCCGAAGGTATTCCGGAGTGTCCGGAGTCGGTCTTGGTTCGAGCGGTGGGCACCACGGATTCCGGACTCCGAGTCACATCGGCTTCGGCCAGACTGAGCGTCATCGACGCGGAGGCTACCGAGGCTTTCTGCGGTCCGCCCGCGGACGGCGGGACCGTAGTCCTCGCGCCCAGCGGCGCTCGGAACCCTGAAGATTCAACGCTTGGTCCGTCGACGGAGATGCCCGACACAGGGCCGTCCGAGAGGCTGGGGACGCCTGCGGAGTTCGCCGTCTGGACCGACCGCGCCGGATACGAGCCGGGCCAGCAGGTGCGGCTCTTCCGGTCTGTCGACCCCAAGACTGACGGCGGCAGCTACACGTTCTTCTATTACCTAGAAAACACGCGCACGGGCGCCCGGCGGTATTTTGCTCCGGGAATCCGCTCGACCGGCCTGGAGCCAACGGTCGTGGATCAGTACGGGATGGGCGAGGGCTCGTTCCGGCCCGCAGGATTCGAGCCAGCCGTCAGAGACCTCATCTGGTCGGGCATGGCTCCAGGAATTGGCGCATGGCGGTTCGTCGCCGAGGTTCGCAGCGCGAACGCAACGCAGGTCATGAAGGTCTCCCATGCCAGATTCGTCGTGTCGGCAGGGGAGCCCCGGCAAATCGGCGATCCGGATGAGCCGCTCGTGCTCACGGCTGACCGGACATTGTACAGCGCCATCGTTTACGAGCTGCGAGGCCCCGTGCGCGTCGGTCCCGGCGCGACGCTCACAGTGGAAGCGGGAACCTTGGTCAAGGCTCTGGGACCGGATGCCATGCTGATCGTGGAGCGGGGCGGCAGGATCGAAGTCCAAGGGACCCGCCGCGATCCCGTTGTGATGACGTGCGACGCTCCGGTCGGCCTCCGCGAGCCGGGCTGCTGGGGCGGGCTGGCAGTCTTGGGCGGCGCCCCGGTCGACCCCGGCGATGTAGTCTCGGGACAGTCGCCGGCCGACGCGGGGAGGCAGTACGGAGGCGACGCTCCGGATGATTCCAGCGGATCGCTGCGGTTCCTGCGCGTCGAGTTTGCCGGTGGAGGCACGGAAGGCGCTTCGCCCAATCCGGCGCTGGGCTTTTATGGCGTAGGCTCTGGCACTAGGATCGAATTCGTGCAGGTCCATGCGGGAAGGGGCGACGGAATAGCGTTTCGCGGCGGGACGGCTAACTGCCGGTGGTGTGTGTCGAGCGGCTCGCTTGGGGACCTGCTGGACTGGTCGGAGGGATGGAGCGGGAGTGCCCAGCACCTGTTCCTTCGCCAGGGGGACGGGGCTGGGCACGGCATCCATGGACACGGGAATGGAGGCAACCCGGAACAAGCCGGCGTGCCTGCCGTGTTTAACGCCACGCTCGTCGGGGGAGCGGATGTTCGACCGTCGGGAGCGGTCGGAGACGGGATTCGTCTCAGTGGAGGCGCTGCGCTGACAGGGGGGAACTGGGTTGTGGTCGACTTCCGCGGCCTGGCGGTTCAGGCGGGAGAAGCGGAGGTTCAGCGGGCCGGCAACGGCGGCGAGGGCTTCGGCAACCTGATCCTGCACGGGAACGGAGGCGGCCGCTGGTTCGACCAGGTCGCAGACAGCATCCGCCCGCTCGTCGATTTCAGCCCCCCGAATCCCGAACTGATCAACGTGCGCAACGAGCCGAGTCCGGACCCTAGGCCCGCGAGGGGTTCCGTGGCGCTTGACGGCTTGGCTGCAGTCACACCTCCCGCAGCAGGCGGCCCCTGGGATAGCGCCCCTTACGCAGGTGCGTTCGGATCGTGGCTCTGGACCGAGGAGTGGACATTCTTCGGACGCGAGATCGACCTTCGATTCGTCCGCCTGCCAGTGCTCTCGGTCGACGCCGCCTCGGCTGGAGAAGGCGATGTGATTGAGTTCGTGGTGCGGATGCAACCGCAGAGCCAGGACACGGTCACCGTCCGGTACCACACGGCGAGCGGAACAGCGACGGCGGGTGCCGACTTTATCGATTCCTCCGGTACCCTAGCCTTCCCTCCGGGCGAAACCGTCCAGACGATATCGGTGCCGATAAGGGACGATGAAATCCCCGAAGAGGCAGAGCACTTCCTGATTCGGCTCACCGAGCCAACCAACGCGGAACTGGCGGGCCGCGCTAGGGCTCTGGAGCGCCGTGGCACCATCTACGGCAATGACATGCAGCCGCTCGAGGTGCCTCCGACATGGAGACTTGTCCCGACCGGTATCGCTGCAGGTGAAACGTTCCGCTTGCTGTTCGTCTCGTCCACCGCAAGGGACGCCTCGGCCTATGGAATCACTGCGTACGACGACCACGTGCGGACGGCCGCCGCGGCTGGCCATGCCTCGATTCGGCCCTACAGCGGCCACTTTCGGGTGCTCGCAAGCACGAAGGACGTCGATGCGCGGGCCCACACCCTGTCCACCCACGACTCGAATGCGAGCCAGACCGGCGTGCCAATCTACTGGGTGGGTGGGGGGCAGGTTGCTGATGACTACCGCGACTTCTATAGCGGGAGCTGGTCGTCCAATGCCCCCACGGATGAGTTCGGAAACGTGGTCGACCCCGGGGTCGAGGTTTTCACGGGCTCCGCCAGCGACGGCACCCGCGATCCCGGCAGCAGGTGGCTTGGAACCCAAGAACTTCCTGCTGTTCGGATCGGCAAGCCGGGGGAATCGGGCGACGAACTGGACGCCGGCCAAGAAAGGCTCCAAGGCTCAGAACTCCGCTTCTACGGCCTCTCAGATGTGTTCGCGGTGACGCAGGCTAGGCTGGCCCACCTGCATCCTCTTTCCGCTACCGTGGACGGCCAGCGCTTGGAGCTCTCCTACGAAGAATCGTTGGACACGTCGAGGCCACCGTCCACAGATCACTTTACGGTCAAGGTCGGCGGTGTTGTGCGAACCGTCTCGGAGGTGGTCGTCGAAGGGCCAACGGTGGTTCTTCGGCTGGAGCGTCCCGTGCACGAGGACGAGTCCGTGACGGTCAGCTACCACACCCTGAGCCACCGGCCAACGCGTCTGCGGGGCGGTTCCGGGAGGCTTGTGGCGGTATTCGGGGACAGGCCGGTCTCGAACGAGACGACGCTGGTCCTGTCGGTTGCTCCGGCAGGTATCGAGGAGGGGGCTCAAGGGGAGGCGCCCACTCTCGACTTCGAGTTCTCGCTCAACGTACCCAGCAGTTCCGTGGTCAGCGTCGATTACGTGGACACAGGCACGGGCACGGCGACGCCGAACGTAGACTACGAAGCTCGGGCCGAAGGGACTGTAATCTTCGCACCCGGCCAGGTGTCCCGGATCGTAAGCGTCAGGGTCTTGGGGGACGACATCCCCGAGCCTTCTGAGACCGTTGTGCTGCGGATAAGCGGAGTGGAGAACGCAATCCTGGCAGGGGCAGTCCGAACCTTGGACATCAAGGGGACGATCCTGAATGACGATTCTCCCCGGATCCGCGTCCCTCGCACGTGGAGACTGACTCCCCCGGGGCTAGCTGTCGGGGACTCGTTCCGACTGCTCTTCGTCTCTTCCGTCGGACGCGATGGCAGGGCCTCGGAATTCGCCGAGTACGACGGCCATGTGAGAGCGGCAGCCGCGGGTGGTCACGGCGCCCTTCGGCCTTTCAGCGACAACTTCCAAGTCCTTGCCAGTTTCGATGGCTTGGACGCTCGCGACCACACCGTGACGCGGTACAACGAGCGCGACTTGGGTCTCCCGATCTACTGGCTGGGGGGAGACAAGGTCGCGGACGATTACCGGGACTTCTACGACGGGGATTGGGATTCGAACGACCCGAGGAATGAGTTTGGCGGTGAGGTGGGTTCGGGAGTCGAGGTCTTTACCGGGACGGCCAGCGACGGAACCGGGCATGCGGAGGGCCGGGTCCTTGGCTCTGAGGAGTTCGCCGGTATCCTGCTCGGGCACCCAGGCCAAAGCGGTAACGAGCTGGACTCGGGCAGCATCAGGCGTGAGGGACTCGAGTTGGGGCTGTATGGCCTCTCCGGTGTGTTTGTGATCGTTCCGCCCAGCGGGCGATCGGCTACGCTGCGTAGCGCAACAGTGAACGGTGACGAGTTGAGGCTGGCGTACTCAGAGGCCTTGGATTCCGATGGAGTACCCGCCGCGGCAGACTTCGAAGTGTCCGTGGGAGGCGTGGCCCGAAGCGTACTGGACGTGGCCATTGCGGGAGACAGTGTGATGTTGCGGCTCGCGGAGAGAGTGGTGATCGGCGAATCTGTCTTCGTGACATACACCCAGGGGCAGCAGCCCCTCTTCACCGCAGTGGGCTTGGCCACAGAATTGTTCTCGGGCCATCCAGTCGCGAACGAAACGCCGTTCGAGTTGTCGGTCGGTACTGGCGGCGTGCTCGAGAGCGGCAGGGGATCGACACGGACCCTCGCGTTCGAGGTCACGCTGCCGGTACGTACGGACCGGGTTGTGACCGTCGCGTATGCCGATTCGGAGGAGGGCACGGCGACTTCGGGGAGCGACTACGTGCCGCTGGAGGAAGGGACGTTGGTCTTCGAGCCCGGGGAAGTTTCCAAAACGGTAGCCGTGACCGTCACGGGTGACGACTTGGAGGAAGTCTCGGAAACAGTGATCCTGCGGCTGAGCGATGCGACCAACGTGGCCCTGCCCGGAGGCGGCGAGACCTTGGACGCCGTAGGAACGATCTTCAATGATGACGCGCAGAAGCTGGAGGTGCCAGTCAGCTGGAGGTTGATTCCTGCAGGACTCTCTGTCGGCGACTCATTTCGGCTTCTATTCGTCTCCTCGCTCAAGCGCGACAGCAGAGCTGTGGGACTTGCCGAGTACGACGGCCATGCCCGGGCGGCCGCCGCTGGTGGCCATGGGGCCGTACGGCCCTTCAGCGATCACTTCCGAGTCCTAGCGAGCTCTGACGGCGTGGACGCTCGCGACCACACCGTGACGTTGTACGACGATCTGGATTCCGGCCCCCCGATCTACTGGCTGGGCGGGGACAGGGTGGCGGACGACTACCGGGACTTCTACGACGGCAGCTGGGATTCTAACGAGCCGAGAGACGAATTCGGGGACAAGGTGGGTTCCGGCGTCGAGGTGTTCACCGGAACGGCCAGCGACGGAACCGGGCATGCCGAGGGCCGCGTCGTCGGATCGCCGGAGTTCGCCGGTGTTCTGCTCGGGCAACCGGGCAGTAATGGGAGGGAACTGGACTCCGGCAGCATCAAGCGCGAGGGACTCGAGCTGAGCCTGTACGGCCTTTCGGGGGTCTTCGTGATCGCACCGCCCAGCGGGCAGGCTGCGATGCTGAGTGCCGCGACAGTGACCAGCGACGAGTTGACGCTGGCGTACGGGGAGGCCTTGGACTCCGATGCAGTGCCCGACGCGGCGGACTTTGAAGTAACCGTGGGAGGAGTGGCTCGGAGCGTACTGGACGTGGCCGTTGCGGGGTCCAGCGTGACCTTACGGCTGGCGGAGAGGGTGGCCATAAACGAAACCGTGTCCGTGACATACATCCCGGGATTGCATCCCCTCCGCACGGCGTTGGGCACACCTGCCGACTCGTTCTCGGGCCGTCCGGTCGTAAACGAAACGCCGGTGGAATTGTTGTTCGGCTCTGGCAGCGTGTTGGAAGGCGGTAGCGGCTCGACACGGATCTTAGCGTTCGAGATTACGTTGGCGGCACCGACCGATCAGGTCGTGTCAGTGGGGTATCGCGATTCGCAGGAGGGCACGGCGGTTGCTGGCAGCGACTACGTGCCGCTTGGGGAAGGGACGATTGTCTTCGAACCCGGAGAAGTCTCCAGAACGGTGACCGTGACAGTCCTCGGCGACGATCTGGAGGAAATCTCGGAAACGGTGATCCTACGATTTACCGGTGCGACGAACGCGAAGTTGGCCGGGGGGGCTGAGGCCTTGGACGCAGTGGGAACGATCTTCAATGATGACGCGCGAAAGCTGAGCGTTCCCGCCAACTGGGGACTGATTCCCGAAGGACTCGGAGTCGGAGATTCGTTCCGGCTACTGTTCGTCTCCTCCACCAAGCACGATGCTAGGGCTCTGGAACTTGCCGCCTATGACAGCTATGTGAGAGCGGCTGCCGCAGGAGGCCACGAGGACGTCCAATCGCTCAACGATCACTTTCGGATCCTCGCGAGTTCCCACAGCATCGACGCTCGGGACCACATCGTGATGTTGTACGACGAGCTTGATTCCGGCCTCCCGATCTACTGGCTGGGCGGCGACAAGGTGGCGGACGACTACCGGGACTTCTACGACGGGAATTGGGATTCGAATGATCCGACCAACGAATCCGGTGGGCGAGTGGGCCGTCGAATTGAAGTGTTCACCGGAACCGCCAGCGACGGAACCAAGCACGCCGACGGCCGTTTCTTTGGCTCGCTGGAGTTCGGCCAGGTTTCGGTTGGGCGTCCCGGCGAGAACGGCAAGGAGCTGGACTCCGGCACCAGCCGGAGGCGTGGGCTCGAGTTGAGCCTGTACGGCATTTCCGGAGTCTTCCAAATCGTTCCCATGGGCGAATCGAGGTTGGCACTCAGTTCAGCCGCCGTAGACGGAGCACGCCTGAAACTGACCTATTTGGAGGCCTTGGATCCGGAGTATCAACCCGATCCAAGGGATTTCACGGTCATCGCAGCCGGCAGCCCCATAGCGATCTCGAAGGTGGAGGCCGGAGCGGCTGGAGCCATGCTGACACTCGCCAGCGAAGTTGCCGTCGGTGCCACGGTGACTGTCGGTTATGCCCCTGGGCAGGTCCCGATGCGGAGCCTGGCCGGGATTCAAGCCTCCTCCCTAGCGGACGTGCTCGTGGAGAACCTTACGCGGTCACAGTTGTCAATCGGGGAGGCGGTAGCACGAGAAGGCGAGCCACTGGAGTTCTCCGTCAGGCTGTCCCGGGCCAGCCCCGAGCGAGTCACGGTTCGCTACGGGACTCGAAGCGGAACGGCGACGGAAACCGCTGATTATGTCGCTGTGTTGGGGCTGCTCAGCTTCTTTCCTGGAGAGACCGCCAAGACCCTCTTGATCACGACCTTGCACGACGATCAAAGCGAAGCTGTCGAGTCGGTATTGATGGTCCTGAGCGATCCGACAAACGCTTGGTTTGTCGACGGGCAGGCCGAAGCTGTGGGAATCGGTCGGATCCTTGACGCCGATACAGTCGCTCCTGTGCCGGTCCCGCCTACTTGGGACGCCGTTCCCGATGGCGTTAGCGACGGCGGTTCCTTCCGTCTATTGTTCGTCACGTCCCAGACCGTGGATGCCTCGTCAGACGATATCGCACGGTATGACAGGCACGTGATGGAGTCTGCCTCTTCGAGCGAATCTAGGATCGCGCCGTTTGCAACCTATGTCCGGGCACTCGCCAGCACACCCGGGGTGGATGCCCGCGACCATACAGCAACGCTCGCAACGGAAGCCGATCAAGATGTCTCTGTCCATTGGCTGGGTGGCGAGAGAGTCGCGGACCACTACGGCGACCTGTATGACGGCAACTGGGATTCGAACAAGCCAACGGACGAGTCCGGGAATCCAGTCAGTGGAGACGCTAGGGTCTTCACGGGATCGACCCGCAGCGGAACGAAGGATTCTTCCGGTGCTCACCTCGGATCCCAGCAGGCCTTTGGGATTCTTGTAGGCAGGCCTGCGGAGTCTGGGCGCGAGCTCGACTCCGGGGAGGCGAGCCAGCCTCTGCCCGGCTTGCCTCTGTACGGGCTGACAGGAGTGTTCCGGGTAGATGCACGAGCCAGCCTGCCAGCCACGGCGGCTGGTGTGCGCCTTGCCCTAGCAGCGTCGCGCGTCTCCAAGGGAACTGCATCGATAGAGGTCGAGGCAACGGTGACTCTCGCCGGGCCGGCGGCCGAGGAAACCGAGTGGGCACTGCGTGTGCGAGGGGCGCCGTCTGTCATTGCCAGCGATGTCTCTGCAACGCCCTCGGTCTTGAACGTGACCGTCCCGGCCGGGCGAACCACGGGCAAGGGTACTTTCACGCTCTCATTGGCTCGCTTAACAGAGACTGTGACGCAATGCCACGAGACCCTCATCGTCGAGGCTGTTCCGAAGCGTCGGCCACAGTTCGCCGCAGCCACCCCGACGGCAGCTCTCCACCTAGCCGACTTGCTTGCCGAAAGCGCGACTTGCGCAGGACTTGCCGGCATCACGTCGGGCAAGGCCGTGTATGGGACCGATTCCGACGGCTGGCGCACCCGGGCTGCCGCGAAGCCACGACCCTCGTCCCCCGGGCCACCGGGAACTTCTGCTCGGCTCGACCTCTCGACGGACCTGACCGCTTACGCGCACGGGCAGCCTCTTCGGGTGCTGCGAGCACTCGGTCCGGAGGGCGATGACCGTTCGTACACATTCTTCTATTACTTGGAGGAGATTCGTACAGGCCGACGGTATTACTTTTCCCCGGAGACCGGATCTAATGCGCTCTCGGAACGCGTCGTCGATGCGTTCGGAATGGAGGACGGGGCGTTCGCGGCCAAGCGCATTCCGATCATCGAGAGGGAGTTGGCGTGGGAGGGAACAGTTCCCGAGGCCGGTTCTTGGCAGTTCGTCGCGGAAGTGCGCAGTGCCGATGCGGCACGGGTCGTCAAGACGGCACATGCAAAGTTCCTGGTTTCAGCACGGCAGCCGGTGCACGTTAGTGAGCAAGATCGACCTGCCGACATTGTTGCCGAGCACGTCTGGACGAGTGAGACGGTCCACAAGCTCCGGGGACCGGTGCGGGTGCGGGCAGGTGCGACGCTGTTCATCGAGGCCGGCACCTTGGTCCAGGCTCTAGGGTCCGAGGCTAGGATAGTCGTTGAGCCGGGCGGCAGGATCGAAGTACGCGGTACTCGCTCCGAACCCGTTGTCATGACATGTGACGCCCCTGTCGGTTTGCGCGCAGCGGGCTGCTGGGGTGGTCTGGCCGTGATGGGCCGAGCGCGGGTAAGGCACAGAGGGGGTGCCGAACCTCCGTTCGAGGCCGCCGTTCAGGGGGAACTTGGCGGCGACGTTATCGGGGACTCAAGCGGTACTCTGCGCTACTTGCGGGTCGAGTTCGCAGGGGGAGGCTCCCCGCCCCGCCCGGCGGTTGCATTGCACGGGGTCGGGCAAGGGACAACGATCCAGTTCGTTCAATCTCACGAGAGCTTGGGGAGCGGAATCGAGTTGCGAGGCGGAGATGTCCGCATCGACTACTGCGTCTCGAGCGGAGCGCACGGAGACTCCTTTGCTTGGTCGGAGGGATGGCGCGGAGCGGTGCGGCACCTGTTCGTTCGGCAGGGGCCGCTAGGAGGACACGGCATCTCCGCCGTCGGTAGCGGTGGAGACACGGTTGCGGCAGGCTCGCCGGTCATCCAGGGCGCGACATTGGTGGGCGGCGGACCGCGCGAATTCTCGGGTGTGGCCAGCGACGGCATACGTCTGCGAAAAGGAGCTCGGCTCAAGGCGGAGAGCCTGATTGTGACCGGCTTCGCGGGTAGCGCGATCAGCGCTGGCGGCGCTGAGGGAGGCGAGTTCTTGGCCGGGCGCAGCGGCGTTAGGAACGCGATCATTCACAGCAACGGCGGGCTCTACGGAGTGGCCCAGGTCTCGGCGAGCGTGGCTCCGTACGTTGACTTCTTGGACATGGACCCAAGACTTCGTAACGTTCGCTACGAGCGAAACCCTGACCCTCGGCCACGGATTGACTCTGGCGCGATGCGCCGAAACGCACTCGAAGGGGCTTCGGTCGCCGATGGCATCGGCGAGAATCCGGCGTCAACCGGGGCTTTCGGTGCGTGGGACTGGACCGAGGAATGGACCGTCTTCGGGCTCGAATCGGATAATCTGGTGCGATTTGAATCCATGGTCGCCCGCCACCGAGCGCAGTACCGGGATCGGGTTTGGGAAGGGATCAACGGCACGGCTCGACCACCAGCGTTGCTAGCTGGGCGCGACCGGATCGGCTCGGCAGCCAGCACTTTGTCCGTACTGCCATCGTCTGGGGCAACTTCCTCTCCAGAGGTTGCTGCGCCGGAGCCTGTGCCTGTTTTGCCATCGCGGGCGGTTGATCGGCAACGGGCATCGCGAACCTGTTTGGTTCGACCCCCCAGCGAACTAGGTTCAGTCTGTGGCATAGGAGGCGAGTAGCATGTCTGCAGACTGGCAAGCGAATCCTAGGCTCACACGTAACGTGCTTACTGACGGACAGGCGGGCCAGCTGCGGATAGAAACGTACGAGCCGCTGCCGGGCTGGCTGAAGCTGGCGTGTCGTTACTGCGGTGCGAGACTCAAGAGGGGTTGGAAGGCCGGAGGCGATGGCCAAGAGAGCCGACAGGGCGGTCCGTCAATACATCCTCCCAGCCCGTCCTCCTTGCGGCACTCTGGCTACGGGCTCCTGCGACGGAAGTGGTCTACCGCGCTGCAACGAGCTTCGCAGCATCGACGAGTACGACGAGCCGGCGAGAGTGGTTCCGAACTGCCCATCCACGGGCACGGCTCAGCAGCGCAATTTGGATTGGTCGATGAATGCAGGCCACGCCGAGTCGAAGGCCGAGCCAGTGCATCCAAGAGTACCAGCCGCTATGCGTGGGTGGCCCGGAAAGGGGTGCTTCGCATGTTGGCGGCTCTCTTGTGTGCTTCGGTCACGACGGCCAGTCCCGTCCACGACGAGCGCGATGCCTTGCTGCTCGCGTGCCTTGCCGGAGGGGGAAACCCACTGGGAACGCTTGAGGCAGGCGCTATGGTGGCGGCGCTGGGAGCCGCTGCCAATGAAGCCCCCGGTGTAGAAGAAAATCTTGTCGTTCGGACCCAAAATGCATGCAAGTGGACGAGCCCAGTGCCGTTCATGCAATCATCGGCGACGACATCAACAGGTGTGTCCGGGGGCAGTGGTCACACCATGGACGGCCCCCAGATTGGGCATCACAGTGTTGCGGCCAGTCAGACGCTGGAGGTTGGCCGGATTCCTGCCTTGCCGGGCCCCTCCGACAGTGGCCTCGGCGGACCTACGCAGATTGGTTCCGGGATACAAGTCATGGTTGTGCCGCAGGCCGAGGCCCCGACCACCTTGCCGAAACACGGAATCCGGCTCATCCCGACCGATCCAGTACGACCCGAGACCCGCATCGACCGGATCGGTAGCGGTCGGCGTGGGGTGGCTCTAGAAGGGTCGTGGCGCGCAACGCCAGACGGAGCCAGAATCGGTTACCACTACATTGTTCCTCGATTCGCTGCGGGTGGGATCGTACGGCGATCTGGTGACTCAGGAGGCGACCAAGGCGGAAGCACCGGTTCGCAGGGTGTGCCCGCTGGCGAGGAATCTCCGGCAGGGACGCAGTCGGTGCAGGTCGTTGATCTCGGCACGTCTGGTTCGATCACACTGACGCTGGAAGACGGCACTTGGATGAGCTACGAGGGGCCGGTCCAAGACGGGTCCTCAATAGCTGCCGCGAACGGAAGTTCGTATACGTTGAGGTACAGGTATGGCCACTGGTCAGCAGAGTTTGTTCCAGAGGAGAGGCCCATCGTTGGAACAGGTCTCGTCGCCGCTTGGTTGGAAGATCGCAGTGGCTATCGTGTTGGAACGACTGCCCACCTGTCGAAAGAGGGCCGAGGTGAGGTCTCGGTGGATGGCGCCATGTACCGGGTTTGGGAAGAGGATGGCTCCCTTTGGGGTGCTCGCTTCGATGCTCCTCCGCATGGCTCGGAACCCACCGATGGCCACTACAGCATCGGCATTCGTGATGAGCATATTGCGACCCTTATGGAGGACGACAAGGAGACCCTTGCCAACGAGGAGGGGACGCGGGTCAGGGTTGGGGGCGGCGACTTCTCGGTGGACGAACTGCTCGGTGATGGTTCGGCCGCGTCCGTCGGGGATAGGATCGTGCCCGACGTCCTCGCCGATATCCTAGAGCTGAGAAACAACGCACACGCTTTGTTAGTCAGCCTCGGCGACGACCCGGGCTCCAGAGGCTTTCTGGAATCTGAACTGGATCGGCTCTGGGAGAAGGTCTTGACCAACATCAAGCGGATATTCCAAGGTGCGGTGCGGGAGTGGAAGCCGCTGATTGATGCGAGAAGAGCGATTGAACGCGAAGAAGATATCGTAGAGCAATTCGACGCCGTGGTCAGTGCGCTGTCCAGTCTTGAGGCGTTCCAAGCAGCCACTAGCGAGGATGGAGAGGGCATATTCAGAGAGGCCAAGAAAGGAGAGACCGGTGCCGCTAACGTGTTCAACGCTCGGCTTTCCAGATCAGAGGCGATTCTTGCGGCGACAGGAGATACGCGTTATGGCGCGGTACGGACCGAGGTGCGGCGGCAGAGGAGAGCCGAGGGTGAATTTGCGCTACGCGGCCCCGGGGCAGGTGCCGGAGTATTCGCATATTCGACAATTCCCGACACGGAGCTGACATCTCGCATCAGCCTTTCAGGGTACTCGACGTATCGGGGACGGACAACAGCAGTCGATGGCGAAGGGCGATTCTACACGGGAAATGTCCAGTTGGAAGTTCGATTCTCAAACGATACGGTGCGGGGACTGATTACCGGATTGTCGGACGAGCGAGGCAGGCCGTGGGTCTACCAGTGGGGGGAGGTCGATGCCATCTTTCTTCCTGAAGCGAAACTCAAATTCGATGCCGACTGGGTCGCGCGGCAGAGCCGATCCAATTCGACTTTGATCAAATACTATGACAAGTTCTTGAACCTACGCTCGGTCTCGCAATCGTCATTCGAGGGGCACTTGGTCGGAACCGGGAAAGAGGCAGGCCATCAGGCAGTGGGGTCTTGGTCAGTCGGAGTCCAGCGGGACGGGAGAGAATACATCGCCGGGGCCTTCGGGGCGGTTGTGGTGCAGGACCCGCAAGAAGACGGTCAAGCCAGTCCGAGCATTCTGGAGACTGCGACGCCAAAAGCTACGGTCTTGCCAGTGGGGGCGGACATACAGGATGGTGTGCTTACGCTGACGGGCACGCTGTATGGTCCGAATCCTGAGACCACCCTGACACCCGCGGACTGGGACGACGAAATGCTGCTCTTGGACGAGGGGCGGAAGATCACGGACGTGTACGAGTTGCCGCTGGAAGAGGCCCTCGCGAGGAATGGAGCGGAGCGAAGCTATCTCGGCAGGAACCTTATCGACTTGGCATTCGCAGAGATTACTGGTCTTCGGCAGGATTTGGCGGCTGTGGTTGGTCTGGGAGATGACGGGGCGGCCTTGTTGCGGGAGCGTTCGAGAATTTGGAGCGAGGTCAACGAGAGCGTGCAGGCCAGAATCTTCGGGACTGGAGACAGGGCGGTGTCAGGGAGGGATTTCGCGAATGACGAAGCAGTCCCGGCAGCCGATCCAAGGAAATGGTCGAGCGGGTATCCGACGGCATCCGACGGTAGCCCGCAGGATTCGGCCGCGCTGGGAGCGATTGACGCGGTCCTTGCCGCTCTGAGGACCCCCCGTGCCCTAGCAGAGGCAGTTGCCAAGAACGAAGGCGGGGTATTCACTCGGCGTGACGGTTCGCCGTTTCGCCCGCTCGCTCCTGGCCAAATTGACGAAATCTGGGGTCGAGCAGATGGCCGAATTCAGCTCTGGACCGAGGCGACCGACTATACGCGGTTTGGCGCATGGAAGAAGCAGACCGCTCCGAATGCGTGGTCCAACTACCGCGACCGGACCGAGTACGACGAAAATGGCCCCAACGCCTTCGCCTACAGCCCCCTCCCTGCGGCAAACTACAATGACTACAGGTTTCCGGTAGGAGGAACCTCTAAATATAGCGGCAGTACGGTGGCTGTGCAGGGGCAGTCATTCTATACTGGCACGGTCGATCTGCTTGTGCGTTGGCACGAGCCGCAGCGGGGACAGTACGACGCCGGAACGCTGACCGCAGTGATCAGCGGGTTGGAATCTGAACAGGCAGATGCCCTTTTGTACGTGGGCCCGGAAGCAGGTGACGGAGCAGGGCAATCCGTTGGGAAGATCTACTTCCAGGGAATCCGTATCGGCATCGACAGACAATTCCGGCTCTACTTTTCAGACCCGTTACCAGATGTCGTGGGAATCGATCTCGAGGGTGTCGGAGCCCCTTCCGTCAATCTCAGCAGTGATCCAGCCGTCACCGCTTCAATGATGGGTAAGTTCGTCGGAAGGACACCTGAAGGTGAAGGTCCGCAGGCGGTGATCGGTACTTGGACGGTTCGTTCCAGCGGCTCCCGCAGGATCGGCACTGGAGACACGATCCACGGCAGCTTCGGGGTCGAGGTCGACCCCTAGATGCCAACCCCGCCGGGTTTGGTAGCCGGAGCAGCCGAGCGCGCTACCACTTGGCGCAACTGTAAATTAATTCGCAAGATTCTCCCCAATAGGTTATACTGGTGCGCGGCGAGACGTGGCACCAAGGGATATCTATCTGCTAGCATCCCAGTCGGCGAGACAGAGCGCTCGTCGACATGGTTCTGTGCTTCCCGTAGCTGCCGAGTGTGTACTGTCTTGGACTGGCCGCAGGATCAGCCCGGCGCTTTCGGCCCATGCAGTGAGGCCGACGAACTTCGCCTCTGAGGCTGAAGAGGAACGATGAACAAGTTGCTGCTTACCGCCTTGGCTGGCGCCATCATCGCGTATGGACAGACCCCGGAAGCGCACATGTCAGAGACGGATCCGCCAGAGAAGCAGACGGCGGCATCTTGGCAGATGTTCGTGTCTGGGACTGCTGAGTTGGCCGACTATTCCTATGCGGGGTATGCGTTCGGCAGGGAGGCGATCCCCGAAGTCAGTGGGCCGGTCTTCACGATCACGGACTTCGGGGCCAAGCCCAATGACGAAGAGTCTGACCACGAGGCAATCCAAGCTGCGATTGACGCGGCGTCTGTTAACGGTGGGGTCGTATACTTTCCCGAGGGTCTTTTCCTCACCCATACAGCAACTGACTTCTACAACGACCCAATTTTCATTCGCGGTTCTAACGTCGTGCTCCGCGGGGCCGGCCGCGACAGTACGGTCGTAATGCAAGTGCAACCTACGACCTTAAAGCCTGCGTACGGGTTCTGGTCGTTCAAGACTGAGCCGCTGCGTTTGGACAAGAAATCCCGCAAGATCCGAGTCGAAACTGATGCCTACAGAGGTCAATCGACGCTGCGCTTGGTGGCCAATGCACCGTGGAGCGAAGGACAATGGGTGCAAGTGAGCGCAACATTGAAAGAGCCGAATTCGATATCGGACCACATTTTCCCTTACGAGCCAACCAAGGAACATGGGCTCCAGAAGCTATCAAGGGCGGGTCTCAAGATCTCCGAAGTTCACAGACTCGAATCAGTCGAGAGAAATACCGTAACGTTCCGTGATCCAATGCTGATTGACATCATACGGTCCACTGACAATTGGCGGCTCCAGCAACTGAGTATGGTCACGAACGTTGGAGTCGAAGACATCGAGTTTCGTGGAAATATCCCACCAGGGTATACGCATCACAACGGACATGATTCCACTTGGAGTGCCTTCCAGTTGCGCTTTTGTGGCGACTGTTGGATTCGCCGAGTGCGATTCCGCGACGTATCCAGAGGCATGCAGGTGAGTGGGAGTTCTGGTGTGACAGTCGACGACGTGATCATAGAAGGCAGGAATGGGCATTACTCTGTCATGATCAAGGGCGGAAAGGGAGTTCTTGTGACGAACATGAACGACTTGGCAAATCAGTATCACGGACCTTCCATCTCTCATGGCGGAGTGGGCCATGTTTACCACCGGGTTTCAATGCAACCTGACCAGAGCATCGACATCCACAAGACGGAACCGTCGCGCTACAACCTCTACGACATGATCCTAGGAGGACGTCTCGATAAGAGCAGCGGCGGAGGGACACCCCCACGTCACCTGAGGGGCCTTACCTTCTGGAATTTCTGGAATGGGTTGACGGAGGCCCACTATTCATTCAAATCGAATTCTCTAATAGATCCGAACATCATTGGTCTGCACGGGCAGCCTGCCACGGTCAATCTCGAGACGGTAGGTTTGCTTGATAGCGTCGGCGAGGATGTTCTTCCCGAAAGTCTCTATGAAGCGCAACTAGCTAGGCGATTGGAATTAGAGGAAAAGGCCTTAGGCGTGGCAGACCAATCGGATGATCAATAGCTCATCAGCCTGTCGCAGAAGTCTTGGCCGACCAGATCGCCCCGATTCTGCCGCATCCCAAGCACGGAAGGGCTGTTCGACCGGCTATTGATGGCGAGTCCAAAACGTTGAATGGCCTCTTATAGGCGTTCGATGCCTTCCACGGACGACAAGCTCACGATCGATGTTTCCGGTGGGCTGTCAGCTGCGACGAGTATCGGGTTGTGCGGGCGAGTTGGAATAGGCCGAAGCGCGTAGAACGAGGATTCGAGTATGGCACCGTGACTTTCGAGAGGTGGAGGGCACTTGCCGCAACGACCAGATCAGTTAGCCGGTACGTTGCGCCCGCGGATCTAGCGCGGTAAGCCAAGTCAGGGGCTGCCTCCGATACAGCTTCATCGATGGGGAGATCCGCGATAAACTCCGGGTTCTGCACAACCGCTCGTTACTTCTGCCGGCGCGCATCACTCCATGGTTCAAGTTCAACCGGCGCGCCAACATGCTCAGCGGGTAAGCGCGGCCTTGGCGCGGGAACGCACAGCCGGTCCCGCAATTCCAAGTCCAAGCACGTCTATCCACCAGTATCGACAAGTACCACGAGATCATCCTCTTCTACGAAGGGTGAGCTGTTCTGCGGAGAAATTCAAGAGAGCACATCTGTCAGTGCCGAGTTTCGGACTTCCGCTATCTCACGTTTTCAAGTCGGTAGCTGCGACGCCTCAGTGCAGATGCGAGAAATTTTGCAAAGTCATTGGAGTCTGTTACAATTTATTCTTGCAACGCACAGCGGTTCTCTTGCCAGTTCTCGTGGTCGAAGCACTTTTCGCTTCCATCGCGGTCGCAGCACCAGTGCTGTGGTACGAACGACCCGCAGGCGAATGGAACGAAGCTCTGCCTGTCGGGAACGGGCATCTGGGTGGCATGGTATTCGGGCGAATCGAAATCGAGCGAATCCAACTCAACACCGACACTCTCTGGGCGGGATCGCCTCAGCAACGAGATATTCCCGGGGCCTTTCGACATCTCCCCGAAGTCCGCAGAATGCTATTTGCCGGACAATACGCAGAAGCAGAACGCATGGTTGAGGAAACCATGATGAGTGAGAGGGTCTATCCCAAGGGCTATCAGCCTTTAGGGGACTTGTGGATTGAGTCCCTTACTTCCGCTCGGGCGAGCAACTACCGGCGCGAACTTGATCTCGAAACCGGTATCGCTACGGCCGTCTGGACAGCCGACGATGTAACGTTCAGGCGCGAGGTCTATTCGAGCGCCCCGCACGGCGTGTTGGTTGTCCGGACCGAAGCTGATCGGCCGGGAGCGATCTCAATGCGAGTGCGTTTGGATCGTCGGGCCGATGCCGCCACGACCTTGAATGGCACCAAACTCGTACTGCGTGGTCGTGCCAGCCATGAGGGAAAGCAGCTGGGAGTCCGCTTCGAAGCTCGGCTCATAGCTGTCGCGGAGAATGGAAGCATCGAAGCCAAGGACGATTTCCTTGAGATCGACCAAGCCGACTCTGTCACGCTTGTTCTGGCTGCGGCCACCGACTATCACGGAGGCGAGCCGTCGGATGAGGCAGAACGGCGTCTGCAAGATGCAGCAATCAGCCACTCCGCATTGCGTACGGCTCATGTCGAAGACCATGCCACGATCTTCAGACGCGTCCTTCTCGACCTTGGCGGTCACGCAAAGAAATCGGAGCCGGTCGACGAGCGCTTGCGCTTAGTCCGTGAGGGCCATCAAGACCCTGATTTGGTTGCCACCTATTTCCAATACGGCCGCTATCTCCTCATGGCGGCGTCCAGGCCGGGCACCATGCCCGCCAACCTTCAAGGAATCTGGAATGACGAGATGGCTCCGCCGTGGAACTCCGACTACCACATCAACATCAACGTTCAGATGAACTACTGGCCAGCGGATGTAACCAACCTGTCCGAAATGCAGGAGCCGCTGTGGGATCTTCTGGACAACCTGCGCGTGCGAGGCAGAAAGACAGCTAGGCAGCATTACAACGCACGTGGCTTCGTGGCGCACCATTCTACCGATGCCTGGTGGTGGACAAGCCCGGTGGGGCGTGCTCAGTACGGTATGTGGCCCACGGGCGCGGCTTGGGCATCGAGGCACCTTTGGGAGGCATACCTGTTCAACCAGGATCGCGCCTTCCTCCGTCAACGGGCCTATCCAATCCTGAAGGAAGCAGCTGAATTCTTCTTGGATTGGCTAGTCGAGCATCCGAGAACGGGCGAATGGGTGAGCGGTCCGTCGACCTCGCCGGAGAACGATTTCCGGACAGACTCGGGAGAGCGCGCACGGCTCACGATGGGGCCTGCGATGGATCAGCAGATCATTTGGGACCTGTTTACCAACGTCCTCGATGCTAGCTCGGAGCTAGGTATCGCGGATGGCTTCACCGACGAGATCCTCGCGAAGCGATCAAGGCTGGCCGGGCCTAGGATCGGAAGCGACGGGCGTCTGATGGAATGGCCGGAGGAGCTTCCGGAAGCGAGGCCCGGCCATCGGCACATTTCACACGCCTTCGGTCTACATCCGGGAAGCCAGTTCACTGTGCGCGGAACGCCCGGCCTCGCCCGTGCGGTCCGGCGGTCCATAGAGCACCGCTTGGCGCACGGTGGCGGTCGGACCGGATGGAGCCGGGCGTGGCTGATCAACCTGTGGGCCCGGTTGGAGGATGCGGAGAAGGCGCACGAGAACTTCCAGGCATTGTTGGCCAAATCAACATTGGAGAACCTGCTCGACACTCATCCTCCATTCCAGATTGATGGCAATCTCGGCGGAACAGCTGCGGTGGCGGAAATGCTTCTGCAGTCCCACGCGGGCGAGATCCACTTGCTGCCCGCCCTTCCGGCTGCATGGCCGCGAGGCTCGGTCCAGGGCTTGAAGGCTCGCGGAGGATTCGAAGTCTCCATGTCGTGGGACAACGGGAAGCTGCAACGGGCGTCGATACTCTCTCTCGCCGGCAATGCATGCAAGGTGCGTGTTGCTGGATCTGACAGCGTTCGGACGATCAAGACGGTACGGGGAAAGACCTACTCGCTGGAAGGCGTCGAATCGAATGAACCGAAATTGTGATCGGGGGAGTTCGACCGGCTCGCCGGCGGAACAGAGCGGCGGGTCGAAGCGAGCGGCAGCAGAGATTGCACCGTAAAGGAGAACAGCTCTTGTTCCGCACGGATTTCGATGTCATCGTGGTGGGAAGCGGGCCCGGCGGCGGCATTGCCTCCTATGCCTTGGCGCGAGCGGGCTTGCAGGTGGGCTTAGTGGAGGCTGGCCCGCGACTCAGTCTCGCCGGTTACAACCCCCACCGGTGGCCTTACCAATCTCGGGATGGGCGTCCCGACCGATACTGGCGGGAAAGCTTCCTCCGCGGACATTACACGCCCGTCGGCAACCGGCCGGGCCACGGCCAGATTCGGGCGCTGGGGGGCAGGTCGCTCTGCTGGGCCGGGCATTCACTTCGATTCGGCCCGAAGGATTTCGAGCAATGGCCGATTTCCTACGAGCAGGTTGCGCCCTATTACAGCCGGGCCGAGCGGCTGATGGGTGTCTACGGGAACCGTGACGGCCTCTGGAATCTGCCCGACGGCGAGTTTCTGAAGCCTGTTCCCATGCGTTGCGGCGAAGTGCAGCTCCGGCAGGGAGTCGCAAGGCTGCGGAGTCGCGGCGCGAACATGGCCTTCGTTGCCCAGCGCAAGGCCATGCTGACCCAGCTCCCGGACAGGCCCGAGTGGAAGTACCGTCAGAAGTGCCACTATTGCGGGCACTGCACGGGGTGTGCTGTCGAGGCCAAGTACACATCTGTCAACACACCGATTCCGCTGGCCGAGGAAACCGGCAACTTGACGATTCTGACCGAGTTAATGGTGACGCGCGTCCGCGAATCGCGGGACGGCGGTAGCGTCGCGGGGCTCGAGTGCCGGTTCGAGGACGGCACGTCGCTGGACCTCAGCGGCAAGGCGGTCGTTCTCTCGTGCAGCGCCATCGAGACCGCTCGCCTCCTCCTCGCGTCTTCCATCGCGAATTCCAGCGGCCAGGTGGGAAGAAACCTTGCGAGCCACTTCGGAGTCACTGTGCGCGGGTTCTTTCCCCAGATCCTCGGTCGAGACGCCTCCAACGATGACGGCACGAATTACTATCACTCGCTGCTGACCGGGTTGTACTGGGACGAGCCGAGCCCGAATTTCGAAGGGACCTACCAGGTGCAGTGCGGCTCGGGAGTGACGGCTCACCGCCGAGTCATCCGCACAGCCCCCGGCTATGGCAAGGAACTCAAGAAGAGGCTGCGGGAATGGAACATCGGTCACGCAGGGATGAACATGCAGGGGACAACGCTGATCTCCTCAAGGAAGTTCGCAGATCTCGATCCAGAACGAAAGGATCAATTCGGCATGCCTCTTGCGCGAGTGCATCTGCACTACGAGGACTCCGACGTAGCAATGGCGCAGGACATGGTTGACAAGTGCGAGGACATCATTCGCGCGGGCGGAGGCGAAGTCCTGCACTCCCCGGGCACGGTCCGAGTGCGCGACCTTCATTTGGACCGCAACCACTGGGTGGGAACGGCAAGGATGGGGAATGATCCAAGCACTTCGGTTGTGGATTCAAGCGGCCGATCCCACGATCTGCCGAACCTATTCATCGCAGACGCCTCAGTCTATCCGGCCTATCCCGAGAAAAACCCGACGCTCACCAACGTCGCCCTGTCATGGCGCACCGCCGATGGAATCATCGAGCGGTTTCGTCGTGGCGAAATCGGATGACGGATAGATGGCATCAGGGTTGAGACTGACTCCACCGTGGTCCAAGCTGTCATCTTGGGCACCACTCATTGCGCAGCATTCCGGCACTGACCGGATTGCGGGTGCTGCTCCTATGGAGCGTGCGTCGGATACCTCGCGCCGACTGGCGGATAGTCGCCAGAGGTTGACTTGCCCATCTATACCCGGTTCCTTGAAGTGGAGCCAGAGGCATGCTATCGCGGGTTCGTACCGACATCTCTTGATGTGGCAGTCGGCGCTCGGAAACGAGTCAGAGGCCGCGGCCACGTCGAGGCTCCCGCTGATTTCGAAAGCGACAGGAGAGATACGCGGCGCGCCGAGAGTCGCGACCGGCAAGAGCTTTGGCTGGTCGGACAGCATCGCATGCGTCCGCATTCTTCTGGCTGCGAGATCGAAGGCACAAGGAGGAAGTCAGTTCGTGCTGCACAGAGCTGATTGGGGAGTACGCTAGCGTGGTCTTCCGCAGCAGCACGACAGGCTTGCAAGTGATGGACGGATCTTAGTGACAATTGAAATGAGGAGGTAACGGGAAATGTTGGATTTGAATCGTCGAGAAGTGTTGAAGTCCCTGGCAGCCGCGGGAATCGCCCCGGTTTCCAGTCTTGGCATCCCCGTCCAGGATTGTCCGAACGTCATTCTATGCATGGCCGATGACCAGGGGTGGGGCGACACCGGCTACAACGGGCATCCCTTCCTCAAGACACCTCATCTCGATGCAATGAGCGAGTCAGGGCTTCGCTTCGACCGATTCTATTCCGGGGCACCGGTCTGCGCTCCAACTCGTGGGAGTGTCCTTACCGGGCGGCACCCGTTTCGATACGGAATCTGGAGTGCAAATGCGGGCCGCATACTGAAAGAGGAGTTGACGCTCGCCGAGATGTTGAAGGGTCAGGGCTACGTGACCGGCCACTTCGGGAAATGGCACTTAGGCACGTTGACAAACGACCATTTTGACGGTCGACGGGGAGGTCGAAAGCTCGAGAATTTTGCCCCTCCTTGGGAACATGGATTCGACGAGTCGTTCTCCTCGGAAGTGCAAATGCCAACTCTTGACCCGATGAAGAACCAAGTCTTCCCGTCAAAGTACTGGACCGGGCCCGGCCAGTACGCGACCGACAATTTGGAGGGGGACGACTCGCGCGTCATTATGGACAGGGCTATCCCGTTCATCCAGAAAGCGGTGGAGAGCAGCACGCCGTTCTTTGCCGTAATCTGGTTCCACTCGCCCCACAGCCCCGTGCTCGCCAGCCCGGCCCACCGTGCCCTGTATGAGGGCGTCACGGAGAACGAGCGGCACTACTTCGGATGCATCTCGGCGTTGGACGAGCAGGTTGGCCGACTTCGGGCGACTCTCCGGGAGATCGGTGCGGCCGACAACACCATGCTCTGGTATTGCAGCGACAATGGCCCGGAGGGCAAGACGGCCCGCTCGGGACGGAACTGTGGTTCAACAGGAGGCTTGCGCGGCCGCAAGCGAAGCCTCTTCGAGGGCGGAATTCGAGTGCCGGGGATCTTGGAGTGGCCGAGCCGAATCAAGCCCGGCCGGTCAACCTCGGTGCCTTGCTCTACGAGCGACTATGTCCCGACCGTGGCCGAAGCGGCAGGTCTACAGATCCCGGCCGACTCCCGGCCGATGGACGGTTTGAGTCTGATCCCTATGATCGAAGATCGAATGACCGTCCGCGGGAAGGCGATAGCGTTCCAGTGCCCGGAGGGCGGGAAGAACGGGGCCGCGAGCCGCCTCGGGTCGCCTACCCACGCTCTGATCGGGGACAGGCATAAGCTCCTGTCGTATCTTGATGATGACCGCGACGAAGAGGACATGCTCTTTGACATCGCTCTCGATCCGGGGGAGCACTACAACATCGTCAGCGACCACCGCAATTTGGCCCGCAAGATGAAGCGGGAACTCAGACGATGGGATGCTTCATGCTCCAGTAGCCACCAAGGGGCAGACTATTGATCGATTGGCAAGAAACAAGTTAGCGCTTAGCCGATAGTGCCTCCGGGCAAGATCGACAGTCGAGTTGCCGATGACAATCTGTCTGCTCAGCTTCGACCGAGCGCCCTGATCCCCCGTCATGCCCGACGAACGCCCTTCCCACTTGATCACAGTTCCTGCTGTACAGAGTCACATTATTCCGGCAGTAGGGTAGGGGTTTTTCTCACATTGATCCGACGCCGAACAGGTTGGAAATCGGAATAATCCGGGAATCGGGGCCAGCGTTGAGCGCGTTCCGGCAGTAGGCCGCTAGCGGCAGGG
>JAJDTX010000107.1 GCA_022826925.1 Bryobacterales bacterium | reverse complement strand
ATACGGGCACTGTCGCCTAGGCGACCACACGGCGGCCCCGGCCGCAGAGCGGAGCAGCGTCTGGAGCCCGCACTCCACCCCGGGTATGGCTAAGCAGCTTCGAACCGAGTCTCGTCGGTCTGAGGCAAAGCCTCGCTAGATCTCGAGTCGGGAGAACCGGCGTGGATGAGCGTTGCTGAGCAGGATGGGAGCCCGCTGGTTCGCATGCGAGTCTACATCGGCCCCGACGGACCCTACAGCGCCACGGAAGCGGCCAACGGTCGTCTCAAATTCCAGCTGAGGAGGCACCGCGCGGCCCAAGGAAGCGATGTCTTTATCGAATCGGCGGTGGACGTTGGCATCGCGAACGGGAAGCTGCACGGCGTGATCACCCGCACTGCCACGGACGGCAGCGTGAACGAACGGACCCGCTTTACCGGGAAGCGGATTCCGCCGATGCCGCAGTCGCCTCCGAACCTGTCCAAGGTCCGATTCGGGCTCCCCATCTTGCTCTTCAATGGCAAGGACCTCTCCGGTTGGCGGCCGCACGAATCCGACAAGATCAACGGCTGGAGCGCCCAAGACGGGACGCTGGTCAACACCACGCCCAAGACCGATTTCAGCGCGACCGGGGACCATGCCAATCTGCGGACGGAAGCCGAGTTTGAAGACTTCTGGTTCCACGTCGAGTTTCTAATCGAAGAGAATCGCAACAGCGGAATCTACCTGAGCGGAATGTACGAGGCACAGGTGGTAGATCGTGACAGTCGGATGCAGGGGATCCAGGGACCTGGCGCGATCTTCGGAAGGATCGCACCTTCTACGAACGCCGGAAAGCCCGGCGGGCAATGGCAAACATACGATCTGACTCTGGTCGACCGGCACGTGACGGTCGTCTTGAACGGAGTCAAGGTCATCAACAACCAACCGATCGCGGGGCCGACAGCCGGCGCCATCTATACCGATCCCTCCGCGCCGGGGCCAATCTACCTACAGGGAGACCACACGGCGGTCAAATACAAGAACATCTACTTGGCCCCTGTCGTGGGTGCCCGGTGAAGTCCGTCTACGGCCGGAACTCGCGAAGGGCATCCCTCCGGCGGGCGACTCGGTTGCACACGAAGACTCTTCAGCTGTGACTGGATTACACGGGGCGGAGGTCAGCGCTGGCAAGAACGTAACCTGAGATCTTCCAGCGCGCAATGTCGAAACACTATGTGAATAAAGTAAAATCTTCTAAATGAAGATTCAAGCACCACTAGTTTCTAGATCGACGATTCGCGTCGCATGGCTGCTCGCCCTCGCCGCCGTCTCTTCCGGTGTCCACCACGCCTCGGCGCAGCAAGCTTGCCCGCTCCCTCCCGGCGTGGCCCCTCCCGAGGACCTAAGTGTCACGGCGCAACAGGTAGAGCAAGGCAGCGCGAGCCTGAAGGACTTCGCGCTGGCGGCGAGAGACAGATATAACGGGCTGCCCCAAGAGTTCGAGACTCTCGAAGGAATCGCGCACTTCGGATGTCTCGTCAGGCATGAGGGATCTCCTTATGATGCCGGCTCCACCTACATCGTGACGCTGACGCCCGACGGCAGGGTGTTTGTTCACGCGAAGGACATGTCGTTGTCGGGCCGGCAGGTCAACCCCTTCATTTACGGCGAAATCCTTTCCGCGCTCGGAGTATCCGCAACCGATCTAATCGGCTTGGGTTCGCCCGATCCTAGTGTCGTCGCCCAAGCCGGGGCCTCCATCTTCGGGACGCTGTTGCAGCAACCGGACGGTCCTTTCGATGCGACCGCGCCCGTGCCAGGCCTGCGACCGGGTATTCCGGGCGCCTCCGGATATGCCGCCGTATATATGTCGGCCAATTTAGGGGTCCCGCTGTTACTGCTCGCGGGATTCGATCTCAATGAATCTCATGTGACCCAAGAGGTGATCGACTACGGCGATCCGGCCGTGACTGCCAAGGACGTGGTGGATCGCGAGACTCTGCAGGCCTTCGTCGGGGAAGCCTTGAAGTTCATTGTCGATACCGTAGCGACCGGCGATCCAAACGCGTATTCGAAGGCGCGGATCGCCTTGCGAGATCCAAACGGACCCTGGCTACATGGATCCGTGTACCTCTATATCTTGGATCGCGACAGCAACATAATCTTGCTTGACGGAGCGTTTCCGGACAGATTCGAACTTCGACCGCTGGTTCCGACTGTCCGAGACGTGGTCACCGGCGAGCTCGTTCTCCCGCAGGTGATCGAGGCTGCGACCAGCAGCCCGGATGGCGGCTTCCTTGAGTACTACTGGGACGATCCTGCTGACGACACCGACAACGCCGATATCCCCAAGGTGGGTTTCGCCCGCGAGTTTGTCGATTTCGTCCAGACCCCCACCGGAGTCCCGTTCCACTTGAACATAATCGTCGGCTCGGGCTTTTATGGGAGCTCGCCTGCGGGCGGACCGGCGATGACCGGCGGCTGCTCCGACCGCAACATCGCCGCCAGCGCGGTGCGCACCCAGAGCGATGTCCGGTCGTTCGTGGAGTGCGCGGCTAAGTACCTGGCCGAGCACGGCACGGCCGAGGCCCGCCGCGCCTTCAACGAGGACGAGCGCTGGAAGCACGGCCCCACCTACGTGTTCGTCCACGGCATCGCCGAGTCCGGCACCGACGCCGAGACCTTCGTCCACCCGCCGGATCCTTCCCGCGAGGGCGGCGTCTGGGGTGTGACGATCGACGACTTCGGCAGCGACCCCTTCTCCGAGATTTACCGCATGACGCAATTGGTCGATGCCGGCTGGACCTACTTCTCGTTTCCCAATCCGGAGACCGGCAGGCGGTCGCCCAGGGCCTCCTATGTCATCAAGACCGACTGGGACGGCGAGCCGGCCGTGATCGGGGCCGGCATCTACTCGCGCGACTGGCCCGGCACCTGCTACCCGGACGAGGTCAGCGCCGAGGTTCTGCATCAAACTCCGAGCCCGGAGACGCTGCGGGAGTTCGTGCGCTGCGCGGCGCTGGCGGTCGAAGCGGACGGCTACTTCGCCAAGCAGGAAATCGAAAAGGACTCGCGCTGGACGGACGGGCAGCACTACATCTACGTGCTGGACATGCTGGGCAACCAGGTGATGTCGGGCCACCCGCTGCGGATCAACGGCCGGGCGCCGCACGAGTGGGGGCGTTCCGGCCCGCGCGGGGACCAGTTCGGCGGGCGCGACATGGCCGCGATGGGCGACACGTTCGGCGAAAGCTACGTGTACTACCGGGCGTACGACCCGCGCAGCGGGACCAGCGAGCCGAAGCTGGGCTTCCTCAAGCGGGTGGTGGCGCAGGGGGTGCCGCTGCTGGTGGGGGCCGGGCACCATGTCGGGCACCATGTCGACCACCACGACCCGCACCACGCCGGGCCGGGCTGCGCGGAGAACTACG
>JAJDTX010000002.1 GCA_022826925.1 Bryobacterales bacterium | reverse complement strand
CGTGGGTAACAGCGCAGCCACCACGGACCCCGCGCAAGACGCGACGCCAGCCAAAGGAAACCTCCGCGTCGCCCGACCTTCCACGCTCCGGGGCCCATTCCATGCCCGTATCTATTGACGAATCACCCCGTAAACGAAGACGAACACCTCGACAACTGCGCATCAAGTGTCTCAATCTGCTGAACGCTGAACCCGATAAACCCCTGGTGCTGGATGTGGACGGGCGTATGCGTCTGCCTGATCGACCCCGTAGAGGCCGCGATCGGGCGGCCGACACTGACCGCGCGCCGCCTAGTCGAGGCCTCCGTCAGTCCGAACACTCGGCAGGCCTACGCCGGCGCCCGCCGGATCAGGGCTGCAGCCTGCCCGCCGGCGACGCAACATCGAGCGCATCGTGCCAGCGCGTCGACCAGCTCCGCATCATCGTCACATTCGGCCAACTCGATCAGCTCCCGCAGGATGCGAGCCACGATGAAACGCAGCGTCATGGTTTCGTCCTCCGGATCCCCAGCGCGTTGAACGGCGGCCGGCTCGGCGGGTCCGGACCCTCGATTGTCCGCCCGGACGAGCACGTCGGCTCCGCAGTCCGGACACGCCGCGGGCAGTAGCAGCCGCACGTCGACGGCGAACTGCGTCTGGCAGCCCAGGCACTCCCCCGCCACCCGTCTCCCGACGCTCCGGAAACGACGCCGGCAGGATGCGCGCCCAGCAGGCGGCGGCCGCTCACATCTCCTCCACCGCTAGGCGCACGACGTTCGTCCATGCCCGCCGCCTGCTCCAGCCAGCACGTCGCTGGCGGTCGAGATGGAAGCGGTCGTCCTCGACCTCGACCCGAAGGCCTCCGGGGGGAAGAAAGGCACCAATATTGGATTTCTCACAGTTCGATATTTGACAAGCTGGCGGCGCAGGTCGAGCAGGCACGAATCGGTGCGATGCGGTCGGTTATGGGGTGGAGCGGGCTGCTGCTGATGTCCGGATTCCGCTCCGGCGGCTTGCACGATTGACCCGATGCTCGAAATAACGGCGGAACGGTTCGTTTTCTGGATAAGCCTCTGGAGCGGCCCAGATCGCCCCCAACCTTCCCACCAGTCCGGTAATCCAGTCGGCCGCCTGAAGTGTTTGATAGCGGTGGCTCTCCACGTGGAACGGCGGCTCGATGAGATGCCGGCGTCGTTCGTTCCCGTACATGCTTTGTGCGGCTGCGGTGATCAGGACCGAGCGTTGATCGTGCTCGTCGAGAATCACGATAAAGCTGTCTTGGTGGGGGTCATTATTTTGCTCACAAAAGTCGTTGATCCGCTTGATCGCCTCGACCAACACGCTCCTGTAGAGCTGGTTCGGATCGTGTTCGGCTGGTGCCGCGGTCTTCTTGATCCCAACGTAGAAGACGAAGCCGCCGAGTCTCTCGATCTTGTTGAGCAACCGGTTCGTGAAAACTCGGAGCTCAGGATATCGGGTCACGTTGCGGAGGGTGAAGAGGCTGGCTCCCTTCTTCTCCCACACGGCGGGGTGCTCACCCGACCGCTCGATCTCGAACTGGAGCAGCTCGCACTTGCGCTGAAAGAACCATGTCCCGAATCCGCGGACTTCGACGGCTGGTAGCACGAATCCCGCAAGGCCGAACACCGGACTTGTCTTGTATTTTGGGTCTGTTCGGCTGATGTAGGGACCGATGTGCCCAAATTCATCAAGGTAGGCGAAGTACGTCACTCCACAGACCCTCCAAAACACGAAAGCCCGCGCCGGAGCGCGGGCCTCGGAAAGAGGGCAATACGTGCTTGCGCCTCGTCGAGGAGAGTACATCCCCTACCCAGCGACTGTCAAGATCGACACCGTTGCTGGATCCGGCCATGGTGGACGCGATGCGCAGGATGTCCGCCCAGTTCCTGTCGATCAGGTCCGCGTTCACCTTGCCTCCGACCAGTGGCCGCAGGTGCTTCGAGACGCCGGCGCGTTCGAACACGTACAGCCGCTTCGACGGCAGGTCGCGGATGCGCGGGACGAACGCGTAGCCGAGGATCGAGCACGCGGCGAAGACATGGTCGGTGAAGCCGCCCGTGTCGGCGTACTGCTCGCGGACGCGCCTCCCGGTCTCGTTCATCAGAAGCCCGTCGAGGATGTAGGGGGCTTCGTGGACGGTGGCGGGGATGGTCTGGGTGGCGAACGGGGAGAACCGGTCGGAGACGTGCGAGTACGCCTTGACGCCCGGTTCGGTTCCGTACCGGGCGTTGACCAGGTTGAGGGCTTCGCCGCGGCCGGCGGCCGGGAAGAACTGGCCGTCGCTCGAGGCGGTCCGTCCCGTGCCCCAGACTGCCGGCATCGGTAGCGCGGCCTGGGCCTCGACGACCACGGACAACGCCCGGTCGTACGCTTCGCCTTCGACGTGCCAGCGCGCGATGCGCATCAATTCCCAGAACCCGTGCGTGGTCGTCGCTTCGGCCATCTTGCGCAGGCCGAGATTGATTCCCTCGGCGAACAGCACGTTGAGCAGGCCGATGCGGTCGCGACAGGGCGACCCGGTGCGCAGGTGCGTGAAGGCCTCGGTGAACCTGGTGGCGTCGTCCACCTCGAGCGCTTATCCCTTCCATCGCCGTCCATCACGCATCCCCGCGCGGTCCATGCCTGATGCCTTGTTCAACCTGGGGAGGAGCCGAGTGCGGGAAAGCCGCGCGCTCGGATCTGTGGGGGGCGAAAGCCGAATGGCTGAGCTACGCGACCACCCTTATCGGGGCGCGGGCAGGCGCGGCCGTTCGGGCTCTCGGACTTGGCCGCCGTGCTCGCCACCTGCTGCCGGCCGCGGCGACGCGGGCGCGGCGTCGAGTCAGACGAGGTAGCCCTCGAACGCGGGAGGATCGAGCCGGGCGACCGCGTTCCAGGAGCAAGTGCAGAACGACACGTCCCACTATTTCTCAGTCGCAATGGGCTCAAAAACCGGATCGAGGTAGTTGGGCCCGGCACCTGGTATTCCACACCCACAGATACCGAGCACCCCTTCTGAGTATCCATCGAGCCCGAGTGCTTTCTCGATGTTGTGGTGGTTGACTGCAGCCGTGAAGAACGCCCCCAGCCGGAGTGCCGCACAGGCAAGGTAGAACGTTTGACTAAGATGCGCAATATCCATTCCAAGGACCATAAAGGCCCGAGGGTGTTTTCGGTACTTCCAGTGGTTTCGGTAAAAGCGGGTAGCAAAAATGAACAGAGCTCCGGCGTTTCGCGGGTACACCTGGCCGCTCGTAAATTCATTCGCAAGTCCACGAGCATTATGCAGTTCTACGTGGCGCAACAGTTCAAGCCCATGACGCTCTGGGCGATAGTGGTAGAGTCCCGGCTTAAACCCCTCCACAGCCATCAACAGTACATAGATTTCGTGTGGGTGCAATCCGCCGCCTGACGGACTACTCTTCTTGATTCCGACGATACCCGGAAACAAACGAGTTTCTCCTAGCATACCGAAGGTCGCTCTGACTAGGCGCTCAAAACTAGCTATCGGAACCTTGGTGTGTGGATCAAAGTGACGTGTTGTTTTGCGTGCTTCAAGCACTTCAGCAAGGCTCGAAGATGCAAGAGGGTCCGGTTTGTGGTTCTCCTGAAAGAGGTGTGGGTGGGTTGAGGCCGATCCGCGAGACGACCGGATAAGGCCCTCGCTTCGCTCGGAGCGCGTTCACCACGCACGGCCGGTCCCGGCCGTCAACCCGCTGCGCGGGTCCTCCGCTGCGCTG
>JAJDTX010000043.1 GCA_022826925.1 Bryobacterales bacterium | reverse complement strand
CACCGGCAGTTCCGACCCCACGCCCCTGCAGAAGGCTCTGCAGCGCTTCGATCGCGAGATCGACCGCCTCTGGGAGGGCCAGCCGATCGCCGCGTGAACTTGACTCATCCGTAAACGCTACGCTTAGACAAGGAATCTAGGTGCCCAAGATGCTCGGCGGCTGGACAGTCCCCGAGAAAACCGCATGGAGGTGTCCTGCCGACGCAGCGTAGGGCGGCCTGTGCGAGGCAGGCACCTACGGAAGCAGGGAGAAAGGCTTTCGCGGGCAAACAGCGGCCGGATGCGAGGCGCGCGGCTTCGGACGGGTTCGCAGGGACGACGGAGCACTACTCGACAGATGCAGTAGGCACTGGATGAGACAGCGATGGCGGCGAGCAGCCCTGGATCTCGGTCGGTGAGAAGGGGCGGTAGACCAGCGGGCTAAGGAGGTGCCGCTCCTAGAGGTTCAGATCGCACCGCTCGTCGGCCTCGCGCCAATCTGCCGCCCTGCTTTAAACCAGTTTCAGCCCGGCGCTTGCAAAGCGCCGAAAGTCCGCGAGATTCGCCATCGCCAGGCGCGCACCATCATGGATTGCCGCAGCCGCGATCGGGCAGGCCGAGAGTGAACTGCGGCGGCCAGACCCGCTGAAGAGACGAGCGGCGATTCCAGCGTCTTCGAAAGCGAGGTCGCGATGGACCTCCACGATTCCCAAAGCGAGTTCTTCCTCTGGAGGCTCCATCGGGCCGCATGGACTCCGGCCCAAGCGATGGCGCTTAGGACGACTGCCTCGTCGGGGTCTGCGACCTCAGTCTCTGGTGGTGCCGAGCAAGGAATCGGGGCTGGCTTCGGCGGTCTCGCCGACGATCGCGCCGTCGACGACGCGGTAGGCGGCAGTGCCATTGTGCTGTCTCCAGCCCTGCAGTGTCTTGCCGTCGAGTAAATCAACCCAATCGGCCGTGAACGCGGGCGTCGCGATCAATAGGGAGAGAAGGACGAGAGCTCGTATCGTGGCCTCCTTGGAGGGGGATTTGGGCCCACACCTAGGGGGCGATCGGAGCCGAGCAAGCGACTCTCGCGCAATGGTCTTCCGCCTTGTCGGTCGGGCCGTGCCTAGTAGCTTCGTGTCTCAGGCCTTGGGTGAAGCGCTCTCGTGGTTGAAGGCGGAACAGATCGTGATATAACGTGTCCATGTCAGCAAGCCAATCGAACCAGGCCTTAGTTGCCGGGCTCGCTTGCCTCCTCACCGCCTGCGCGAGCCCGACCGAGCGTTTCTCCATCGTCATGCTGCCCGACACTCAGTTCTACAGTGAGAAACACCCTGAAATCTTCCACGCCCAGACTCAATGGGTTGCTGAACACGTGGAGAGCGAGAACATCCGGTTCGTCACGCACGTGGGAGACGTCGTGCAGAACTGGGATCAATCGGAAGCGGAGTGGGACGTAGCTGAGGAGGCAATGGGGCGGCTCGATGGGATCGTGCCGTGGGGAGTGGCAATCGGAAACCACGATTTCGACTTAGGACAGGATGGTCAACCGAGTCGAGAAGCGTCAGCGTTCTTGAAACGGTTCGGCCCGCAACGCTTCGGTCGTCGCGACTGGTTCGGAGGATCTCATCCCAACGGCATCAATACCTATCAGCGGTTCGAGGCTGGCCTACGCTCGTTCTTGATCTTGCACTTGGAAGCAGACGTGCCGGACGGCGTCATCGATTGGGCTGAAGGCGTTCTGGAAGCGCACCCGGAACTGCCGGCGATCGTCACAACCCACATCTACATCAACGACAAGATTGGCGGCCGCACCCAGGCGGCTTACATGGGAGGCGAAGGGGCAAACTCGGGCGAGGAAATCTGGCAGAAGTTTATTCGCAAGAACTCCCAGATCTTCATGGTCCTTTGCGGCCACTGGGACACAGTCGGCGGGGAGTGGAAGCAGGTCTCGATGAATGACGCCCAGCAGGAGGTCATCGAGGTGCTGGCCGACTTCCAAACCCGTGAGAACGGTGGCAACGGGTGGCTTCGCGTCATTCAGTTCGACGAGGCTGAAAGCAAGGTTTGGTTCAAGACCTATTCGCCGTCCCTCGACCAGCACGAAGATGACAACAACAGCGAGTTCTTCTTCAACGTCAATTTCGAAGAGCGGTTCTGATCCCAGCGAGCAAGCGGCAGCGATCCAACGCGGCCGATCCATGCTCAGTCGGCGCGCCTCCCTAGTAGCTACTTGCCAAGTGGTCTTTAGCTGAACCAGCGCTCTTCCCGTCTCGCTTCGTGACGCTGCTATGCCGCTTTGAGGGCATGCCCGGCGGCCTGCAGCCCAGACAGGTGTGCGCCATGGACGGCGGCAGCGTAGTCGCGGTTGGTGGCTTCACCCACGAATAGAAGAGGTGGCATCCGAATCGGAGACATAGCCCCGGAAGTCCGGCTCCTTCGGCCAGAAGACCCGCGGGAACGGTATGGCTAACTTATCGAGAGCTCCCATGCAAGGGCAGCGAATCTCTTCCCGGTTGCTTTCAGGCCTCGAACGGTAAAATCGGCGCATCTTGATCAGAACTACCATCAGCCAATTCAACAGCCTCGACAAACTGGCCGCGGGCGCGCTCGCGGGCGGCTGGTCGGCCGCCTCCGCCGCACGCGTCAGCCCTTTGATGGTTCTGCAAATCTGAGGTGGAAGTCGATGATCAACGGTTTTGGGCTCGGTTCATTAGTGGCATCGGTCGCCGTGCTGGTCTCGGCCGCGGCCTTTCCGCAAACATCCAACGTCGACACCAACCGCGGCGAGCTCCTAGTCCCTCGCTACGGCCCAACCGCCGTCTCCGATGGCACGTGGGTCTACGTCTACGGGGGTGCCCCCAGAGGCGCGCGAAACGGTCCCGACTTCATGCACGACGGGTTGCTCTCGCTGATCGAGCGCGTCGACCCGACCTCGTTGAAGTCGGAGTACTTCAGCAACGGATTGCATCGGCGGGCGAACCACGGGTCGGCTTTCGCGGATGGCTCCATCGTCAGCTGCGGCGGTCGCACCCAGATGGGGTTGTCGCGCGGTCGAGTCTCGTCGTGCGAATCCCTTGACCTCGAGAGCGGAACCTTTAGGGAACTGCCGGCGCTTCCGGAATCGGTCAGAACGCTCGGCATGGTGGCTGCTGGCGACGATCTCTATGCCGTCGGCGGGCTTACGGAGAGTGGGCGCTACTCGGCGGCGACGGCGCGCCTTGCGCCGGAGGCAAGCGCATGGGAGCGCTTAGCCGATATGCCACTCGCACGCGAGGGGAAGATCGTTGCCTTTGGCCGCCAGCTCTACGCGATAGGCGGCTACGACGGTTCAGCCATGCGTTCGGTGATGGTCTTCGATACGGAAGCGGAGCAATGGGAGCGGCGCGAAGATCTTCCATTCGGGCTGAGCGCACATTCGCTAGCGACCGACGGGGACGCCATCTACCTGTTCGGCGACTACGAGCGCATGAACTTGATTCACAGGTACGAGCCCGGTACGGGAGCGCTCTATCGGCTCGACCAGCAGATCACCCCCAGGCGCCACACCGATGCCGTCGCGGTCGCCGACCGCGTGCTCGTGATTGGAGGCAACCAGACAAGCGCTGGTCAAGCGACGACTTTGATCGAGGCCTTCGAATTGGAAGACCTCCGCGCCGGGGGACGTAGGATCGGCCCTGTGTCAACCAAGTAGCGGTACCATTCGCCCAATTGCCTCGCCGAGAGTTTCGAAATCAGCAACATCAGGGCCGCCATCCAAGATTCGACCAGCCCAATGAGCGCGTATACGGGCACGCCGTTCTCTGTCCAGGCGAATAACGGCGATCTCAATGCCGCAGGTTCCTCCCAGATCGCCGACTGCGTCGACGAGCCGCGCAATGCCAAGGCCGGCAGTAACGGCCTGTGGATCGACCCCGGCGCGTTCGCGCAGCCGACGGGCGCTCGCTTCGGCACTTGCGGCCCCAACAGCGTGCGTGGGCCCGGTCTCTTCAACCTTGAAGTGGGAACCTTCCGCCAGTTCCAGCTCAACGAGAAGGCGCCCCTGCAGTTCCGCGCCGAGGGCTTCAACATGACCAACACCCCTCATTTCGAGCGGCCAAACAGCCGGAACGTGAACTCGGGGACGTTCATGATCCTGAATCGCATCCGCAACACCGGGCGAGAGGGCATCGACGAACGGTGCTTCCGGGTCGAGCTGAGGTTGGGCTGGTAGGTTACACGCCTCCGACCGAGTTCGACCTCTCTCGGGCCGCGCTTCGGCGCGGCCCTTTCTTTTCCTTGCAGCGCGGGTTCAGCAGCTTGACAGCCATCCGCAATCCCGGACGCAGGTGTCCCGTGGACGCGAGGCCGTCTTTGCTAGGTCCGTAGCGAGGGGGCATGAGGTCCCTCGCTGCACCGACCGCTGCACGCCGCTTCACCACCCCTGGCCACCAGGGCCGACGCAGCTCCGGCAGCGAAGCTCCAGCAGCCCATCCTCCGCCCGGTCACTTGCGGGCGTCCAAGCGGTCCAGATCTCCGCCCCACGCAAGAATCCTCTGATCTCCGGTCAGCAGCCGGTGCCCGTCTAGGGCGGTGGCCAAGATAATCCGGTCCGCAGGATCGCCATGGAAGCCGACCAAGCTGTTGGCCCGGACCCCTATTTCACCGTCAACGGGCACTTCGACGAGCCCCTGCACCAACTGCTCTCGACGCCACAGAGACACGTCCCCAGAGAAGGCGATCCGCCTCTTCTGGTGAAGCGATGCCACTTCCCAGAAGGTAATGGCAGACACGGCGACCTCGCTGACGTGCTACGCGCGGTCGATCTCGCGCAGCGCAAGGCTCCCGAGGCGAGCGTCTCCGGTGCGCAGCCAGAGCGACACGTGGGTGTCAAGCAATATCACGGTGCCACGCTGCGGTCGGGATCGGTCTCGGCTTCCCAAGCCACATCGACCGGCCCGACGATGTCGCCCAAGACTTGAATGCGACCCCTGTCAATACCGAAGAGCGTAGAGGGCTTTGTTCGGTAAGGCACTAATCGGGAGATCGGCCGACCGTGCTTGGTAATTATGACCTCGCAGCCACTTGCAGCCACTTCGTCCATTAGCTGCAGACACTTTGCCTTGAATTCCGATGCCTTCATGGTCACGGGGGTGTCGAGCTTGCCGGCGGCGCTTTCCATCGGTCGGTCCCTCCTGTGAGATGTGGTGAATTATGCCATGGTCATGACCATGCTCAAGTGGCGTCCCAGTGACGAACGATAAGGGCCCGGGAACGGGCCGTTGAAGGTGCGGGCATGGATTTCTGGGCGAGATCCTGCTTGGTGCCCGCCAGACCGCCGATGTCGTCGGCCGATAAGTCGGCAGTGCCCCCCCGGGCATGGCTGCGAGCACTCTGGCTGCCTTCAGGACGCCTCGCCTGCTCACGCTGGACATGGCTGCTAGGTCAGCCTTGGCAAAGCGGCATCCCAGGCTTATGTGGACCGCCGTCCAAGCCGCACAGGTGGCTTGCCGTGCGATCTTCTGCGCCGCGCGGCATCCTCGTTTCCTTGTAATACGACCGCCCACGGCCCTATCATGACGATAGTGTTCGCAGACCCGGTCAGAGGAAGGACCGGTACAGGGCAAAGCTTGGAGGATCGCGAGGTTGTAGCTGCGCTCTGTATCGGTCTTGGCATCGTCCGCCAAGATCGGGATGTAACTGCCGGGGCCGGCACCAACCCAGCTTGGCCAGGATGGTTCTGAGAGGAACAGCCATGGATCGTCGCGTCGTCCTGAAGGGGTTTGGCGGGGCGCTGGCGCTACCCCTGCTCGAGGCCGGAACGCTCGCGAACCAGTCCGCCCCCCTGCGGCTCCTGATCGTCGGCAACCCGCTCGGGATGCACCCTGAGAACTTCTTCCCGGAGCGATTCGGCAAGACGGTCACCCTGCCCAAGACCCTCCGCTCCCTCGAGTGGCTCAAGGATCGGATTTCCATCCTGGCCAATACCGATCATGGAATGGTCAACGGACATGGCCGCGAGATCTCGTTCCTGAACGGCATCTTGCCCGAGAACAGCCAGGCGTACCCCGAAAGGAACGTTTCGGTCGACCAAGTGATCGCTCGGAGGACATCCGGCCGCGTGCGGTTCGCTTCGGTTCACGCGGCTCTCGAGAGCGGGATCCGGATGAGCTGGAACTCCAACGGCGTCGAGCTGAAGCCGTTCACGGACCCCCAGAGGCTCTTCGATCACCTCTTCCTGAATCGAACGCCCGAAGAGCGGATGGCGCGACGCGCATTGATCGAGCGCAACGGCAGCATCCTAGACGCCGCCAGCGAGCAGCTGGCCGCGTTGAGCCGGCGCGTGGGCAGCCGGGACAGCGAACGCCTGGATCAATACGCAACCTCGGTGCGAGAACTGGAAAGCAGCTTCGCGGACCGTGCGCAATGGATCGACCGCGACAAGCCGCAGTTTGACATCTCCGAGCACTTCTCTGCCTACGAAGCGACCGTCGGGAATCGCTACAACGCCATCTTTGACATGATCGCCTACGCGTTTCAGACCGACCTGACCCGGGTCGCCACCGTCGCGTTTCCGAACGAGCTCAGCTACAGGGACCTAGACGGCGTCACGCGCGGCTATCACGCCTGCACCCACAACGGCAAGAAAGAGGAGATCGTCGCCGAGCTGGTCGCGATCGAGTCCTTCCAGATCGCGCAGCTGTCAAGGTGCCTCAGAAAGCTCGACGCGATCCAAGAGCCCAACGCGGACGGCACGATGCTCGATCACACGATCGTCCTCTTCGGCAGCGGCATGGGCTATGGCGGCACGCATTCGAACCGAAACCTGCCCATCTTGGTGGCGGGCGGCGGCTTCAAGCACCGCGGCCATGTCGACGCGCGGAGTTCCTCCGGCGCCAACATGCCCCTCTGCAATCTGTTCCTGACGCTGATCCAACGCTTCGGCATCGAAAGGGACAGGTTCAACGCCAGCACGGGATCGTTCGACCTGCGCCATGCCTAGTCTTCGCCGACTAGCAGCCGTGCTCGCGGCGCTTGCGATCCCTCAGTCAGCTCTCGCCGACAGCGCGCTGCTCAAGGCTCATTGCGCGACATGCCACAAAGAAGTGGATCCGCCGGGCGGCTTCAGCATAGTCTCGCTCGGCAGCAATCCCGACACCCAGAACATTGAGCTCTGGGCGAAAAGCCGAGCATATGTCGAGACCGGCTACATGCCTCCTGCAAACGAGAGCCGGTTGTCCATCGCGGAGCGCCGGCGGCTGGTCGGGTATCTGGACGAGAGAATTCGCGCCCACCAACGTGCAGCCGCTCGGCCGAGACGCGCTCCGCCGAGAAGACTGAACAACCGAGAGCTGGCCAACAGCGTCAGCGACGTTCTCCTGATCGAGGACGCCGGCACCCACCAGCCGCTGGCGAGCCTGCTCGGCGACACTCTCGAAGACGGATTCGACACCGTTGGCGACACTCTTGGGCTGAGTCAATTCCATCTGGAGCAGTACATAGAAGCGTTCCGGAGTGTCGTTGACGCGACCATCCTTTCCGGCGCGCCTCCGGCGGCTCGACGCTACGAGGTGACAGCTGACGAAATGCGGATGACCAGCCTGTCGCAGCGGGCAGGACGCGAGCGGGCGAACCGCACCCCGGAAAGCATCGATTTCCTGGACCCGCGACTGCGCGTCTATTTTTCGAACTTCCAAGCTGTCCCCGCCACCGGTTGGTACCGCATCAAGATCCGCGCCACGGGCATGGATCGCGGCGTCTATGACGCTGACGAGACCGGAATCTACGCTGGCGACCCCATCCGTCTGACAGTCCATTTGGGAGATCGCAAGAGAGTCTTCGACCTTCCCGATGGCGATGCGATCGACATCGGGATGAAGGAGTGGATTGCCGCCGGAACAAGACTGGAGCTGTCCTACCCGACGGACGGACTGCGCTTCAGGGGCAACGGAAATTTCAAGTTCCAGTTTGCGATCGGTCACGACTACATCAAGCAGCACGACCCCGAGCTGTACGAAGCGGTCTTGACGGAGATGCTCCCGAGGGCCCCGGCAAGAACCGCGAAGAATCCACGGCACTGGAGCCATTGGACGGAGCACTGGCAGGGAGCGCGCCCGCGACTGTTCCGGGCCGAGGTTGAGGGCCCGCTGTACGCAAGCTGGCCGCCCAAGCGCCAGATCGACCTACTGGGACGGAACCCTCGGGCGCAAGACGCTGCGGAAATTCTCCGCCCGATCGCCGCAAGGGCCTGGCGCCGGCCTGTAGGCGACCGGGAACTCGACCCCGTAGTCCGGCTGGTGCGATCCAAAGCCAGCCAGATGAGCGATCTAGATGCAATCAAGGAGGGCATCGTAGCGATCCTCGCTTCGCCGTCCTTCCTGCTGTTGAATCTCGGCGACAGCGAGCCACCCGCCCGCTTGGCCGCCAAGCTGAGCTACTTTCTCGACAGCACGATTCCCGACAAGGGCATCCGCGAAGCGGCCCGATTGGGGCGGCTGGACGATTTCGAGGGCGTTCGCTCGCTGCTTCAGGGTCGAATCGATGGAACGGGAGCCGAGGAATTCCTGCGTCAGTTCCCGCATTCTTGGCTGGAACTGGACCGGATCAACTTCATGGCCCCAGATCCGGACCGCTACCCGCTCTATGACCGCAAGCGCCTGAGCGAGGACATGGTCAATGAGGTGTTGCGGTTCTTCCGCCACGTGGTGGAAAACAACCTGCCAGTGACCGAGCTGCTGTCAGCGAACTACTCGTTCATCAACGCGGACCTCGCCAAGGTCTACCAGGTCGACGGCGTGCCCGAAGATTCGACGCTGCGAAAGCACGCCTTCGCCAACGGGCGGCGGGGCGGGCTGCTCGGCATGGGAGCGTTCCTTACCTTGACCGCCGACAGCCTCGGAACGTCGCCGATCCACCGGGCTGTATACGTGATGGAGAAATTCTTGGGAATTCATCCTCCGCCGCCCCCGGCCGACGTCGATATCACCGAACCGGACATACGCCAAGCGAAGACGATCAAGCAGATTCTCGCGGCTCATACCGCGGACGCAGCCTGCGCTTCATGCCACGCCGGCATCGATCCCTACGGATACGCCTTCGAGAACTTCGACCCCGTCGGCGCTTGGCGCGACGACTACACGGAGCACATCGCCCCTATGCCGTCCAAGCAGGCCTTGCTAGAGATCGGGGAGCAGGACAGGCAGCGGGCAGCCGAGGGCCTGCCGACGCTGCCGAGACCTTGGGAGAGCAAGCCGATCCCCGTCGATGCGAGCGCCACGCTTCCCGGCGGGATCGAGTACCGGGACATCATCGAATTTCGTCGCCATCTCCTTAGCGAAGAGAACCTTGAGCGCTTCGTCCGCTGCTTCATCACGAAGCTGCTCATCTACGCGAACGGCGCGGAGCCCGAAAACGAAGCGGAGATCGAGAGCATCCTGTCTCAGTCGGCACAGAACGAGCACCGCATCGTAGACACTATCGCAGCCGTCTTGGACAGCGCACTATTTCGCGAACTGGGCTGGGTATTTGACTCCACACACCACTATATGTTGTGGTTGAGCATGGGTACTTTACTCCACAGCAGTTTTCCCCGTGGTCTGTCGGACTGGCTGGCCTCCAAGCATGGCCTTGCGCGGGACTGGTGCGGTAGCTAC
>JAJDTX010000075.1 GCA_022826925.1 Bryobacterales bacterium | reverse complement strand
GCCGGCGGGGACGGAGATGGTGATGCCGGGGGACAACGTGGAGCTGGAGGTGGATCTGATCGTGCCGATCGCGATGGAGCAGGGGCTGCGCTTCGCGATCCGCGAGGGCGGCCGCACCATCGGCGCCGGCACTGTCGCCTCGATCGTCGAGTAGGATTCGCAGACCGGAGGAACTCATGGCGCGCGAGATCATCACGCTACAGTGCACTGTCACGAAGGACAGGAACTACACCACGACGAAGAACAAGCGCAAGCACCCGGAGCGGCTGGAGTTGATGAAGTACTCGCCGAGACTTCGCAAGCACACGCTGCACCGCGAGATGAAGTAAGCTAAGAGTAGCGGTCAAGCCTGCAGGGGCGTCGGTTAACGGTAAACCAGCGGTCTCCAAAACCGCCAATGGGGGTTCGATTCCCTCCGCCCCTGCCAGTCGTTGCGGCGCCCGGCTGGCCTTGGCGGTCCCGACCGTCTTCAAACCACACCACAGCCATGGCAAAAGCGCTCAAGAAGAAAGCCAACCAGCCGGCCCCGCTGCCGGTGCGCGTTCGCACCTACCTGGACGGTGTGGTGCGCGAGCTGCGGCTGGTCACCTGGCCGGGCAAGCAGCAAGTCCGGGCCACCACTCTGGTCGTGCTGGTCACCGTGTTCGCCTTCGCGGTCTTCTTCGGCGTGGTCGACTACATCCTGGCGTGGGGCCAGCGCCTGCTGTACCAAACATTCACATAGGCGGGCTAACCGATCGTGCTGACAGACGAAACACTCACGAACGCCGGGATGGGCCCAGAGGGCGGCGAGCCCGCCGACCGGCCCGACCTGCCGTGGTACTTCATCCACACCTACTCGCGTTTCGAGAACAAGGTCAAGGAAAACCTCCGCTCGCGCGTGGAGGCGCTTGGCTTGGAACGCCGGGTGGGGCAGATCTTGATCCCGACCGAGGACGTGGTGCAGATGCGCAACGGCAAGAAGGTCACCAGCAAGCGCCTGCTGTACCCCGGCTACGTCCTGGCCCAGTTGGACCTTGACGACGATCTCTGGCACGCGGTCAAGAACACCCCAAAGGTGACCGGATTCGTCGGCGAAGAGAAGCTCAAGAGCGGCGAGAGGCGTCCGCCGACGCCCCTGACCGAGGCTGAGGTCGACCAGATACTCAACCGCCAGAAACGATCGGAGGAGCAGCCGCGCCCGCAAGTCGAATTCGTGCGCAACGATCAGGTCAGTATCGTCGACGGCCCGTTCAGCGGCTTCACGGGCACCGTCGAAGAGGTCAATGCCGACCGCAGCACGCTGAAAGTGATGGTCACCATCTTCGGGCGCGGGACGCCGGTCGAGCTGGAGTACTTCCAAGTCAAGAAGGGAAGCTAGCGGGCGCTCCTGGGGCGCGCCACCAGCGAGGAGTTCAATCATGGCGAGAGCGAACAAGCCGATCATCCAGCAGATCAAGCTGCAGATCATGGCAGGCAAGGCCACGCCAGCCCCCCCGGTGGGCCCGGCGCTGGGCCAGGCGGGCCTGAACATCATGCAGTTTTGCAAGGACTTCAACGCCCGCACTTCCAGCCCAGAACTCGAAGGGCTGATCGTCCCGGTAGTGATCACCGTCTACCAAGATCGCTCGCACGAGTTCGTGACGAAGACCCCTCCGGCCGCGGTGCTCATCAAGCGCTACGCGAACCTAGCCAAGGGGTCTGGCGAGCCGAACCGCGAGAAGGTCGGCTCGATCACGCTGGCGCAGCTCGAGGACATCGCGAAGCAAAAGATGCCCGATCTGAACTGCTACACCGTGGAGCAGGCGATGGCCTGCGTGCGCGGCACGGCCAACAGCATGGGCGTGCAGGTGGTATGATAGAGATTCATCCCGTGGGAGACTCTTGGTGCCGCTGCCCGGGGTCGCTTGCACCAAGGTGAGACATGGCGGGTAAGAAGTACCGCGCGTTCGCGGAAAAGCTAGAGGATCGGGCGTACGCCTTGAACGAGGCTATTCCGATTCTCCAGCAGAACAAGATCTCGAAGTTCGACGAGACGGTGGAGGTGCACTTGAACCTCGGCGTCGACCCGCGCCACGCCGACCAGATGGTGCGCGGAACGGTGGTGCTGCCGCACGGCTTGGGAGTGTCCAAGCGGGTGCTCGTGATCGCCTCCGGCGACAAGCTCCGCGAGGCCGAAGAGGCCGGGGCAGACTTTTTCGGGGGCCAGGAGTACGTCGAAAAGATCCAAAAGGAAGGCTGGCTCGGGTTCGATGCCGTCGTGGCCACCCCGGACATGATGCGGGTCGTCTCGAGGGTCGGCAAGATTCTGGGCCCGCGCGGCCTGATGCCGAACCCCAAGACGGGCACCGTGACAGTGGACATCGCCCAAGCGGTCTCGGAAGTGAAGGCTGGCAAGGTGGAGTTCCGGGTGGACCGCGGTTCGGTGATCCACGCCCCCGTGGGCAAGCTAGGATTCGACGCCGACCACATCGTCGAGAATGCAGGCACCCTGATCGGGGCGGTCCTCAAGGCCAGGCCTCCGGCCGCCAAGGGGCGCTACTTGATGAAGGCCTCGATCTGTTCCACGATGAGCCCCTCGCTGACGCTCAACGTGAGCGAGTTCGGCTCGTAGCAGTGAAACGATGAAGACCAAGGCACAGAAGCGGCAGATCCTAGCAGAGCTCCAAGCCGGGTTCGCGGACGAGCCTGCGGTCATCGTGTGCAAGTTCGAGAGCCTCACGGTGGCGCAGGACCAAGAACTGCGGGGCGTGATCCGCAACCTAGGCGGCTCCTACAAAGTGGTAGCGAATCGACTGGCACTGCTGGCGGCGCGCGGTACGCCGTACGAAGAGGCTCTGACGGGCCAGCGGGGCATGACGGCGCTGGCGTTTCTCGGCGAAGACCCGGTTTCCACGCTCAAGGCGCTGGTGGCCTTCGGCAAGCAACGGGACAAGTTCTCGTTCAACTGCGGGGTGGTCGACTGTCGGACGGTGGATCTGGACCAGCTCATCGAGCTCTCGAAGCTGCCCGACAAAGCAGGCCTTCAGGTCCGGGTTCTGTACATGCTCAACTCGTCGGCACAGCGCCTGATGGGTGTGCTGAACGCGCCTGCCCGCGACATCGCGGCGGTGCTGCAGCAGGCGGTGGAGAAGAAGAAGTTCAACGAGTAGCCCTCGGCGACGGGTGCCTACCGGCTTTGGCAGGAGGCGAAAGCTCGCTTGCAATCACACACAGGAGATGAGTACTATGGCAGACATAGGCGCAATCACGGAATCCATCAAGGGCCTGACTTTGATGGAAGCCGCAGAACTGGTCAAGAAGCTGGAAGAGGAGCTTGGCGTCTCCGCCGCTGCGGCGGTGGTTGCCTCTCCGGCTGCGGCGGCGGACGGCGAGGCCGAGGAAGCTGCGGAGCAGACTGAGTTCACAGTGATGCTGACTGGCATCGGAAGTCAGAAGATCAAGGTCATCAAGGCAGTTCGCGAGATCACTGGCTTGGGCCTCAAGGAGGCAAAGGACCTCGTCGACGCCGCCCCGGCGGCGGTGAAGGAGAACGTCCCCAAGGAGGAGGCAGACCAGATCGGCGCGAAACTTGCCGATGTCGGTGCCGAATTCGAGGTGAAGTAAACGTGTGTCAGGCGAGGACTCGCAGACGGCGCGAAGCGTGCTTGCGAGTTCCGTGCGCTGCCAGTGCCGCCTTAGGACCCGACCGAGAGGTCCAGGCAGCGGTTGCTGGTCGCGGTCTAGCGGGGCAGCCGTCCCGCACTGGACAGATTTTGCCAAGACTTGGTTCGCTGAAGCGGTCCAGCACATCGATTCCCCGGCGACGCGCCGGAAGAGCGGATCGGTGTGCTTCGGACTGCTATCGGCGTATCTCTGTGCCGCCGCGCTGGCGCGGCGGACGGCGCGCGTCTCCGGGCGCATGCACGCAACCCTTGCCTGAGGTGGCAATAACGTGGCAACAGTGAACGAATCGATGGCTCATGGGGCGAACGGATTCGCGCCTGGCGCGTCCAAGGCGCGGCGGGACTTTTCCAAGATCCACTCGGCGATCGCGATCCCGAATCTGCTCGACATGCAGCAGGAATCGTACGAGCGCTTCCTGCAAATGGATCTCTTGCCCGACGAGAGGGTTGAAGACGGCCTCGAGGCAGTCTTCAAGTCAGTGTTCCCGATCTCGGACTTCCGAGAGATGAGTTCGCTGGAGTTCGTGTCGTACTCGATCGGCGACTGGGCCTGCAAATGCGGTTCGCAGAGCGGGCTGAAGCACCTGCGCACGCGGTGCCGCCAATGCCGCGAGATCATTCGCACGGATCCGAAGGGGCCGCCCGATATCCTCTGCGACCGTTGCGGCAAGCGAACGCCTAACGAGGTCACATTCTGTGAAAAGTGCGGGGACCCTGTCGGGCTCAAGCTCAAGTACGATCCCGAGGAGTGCAAGAAGCGCGGCATGACCTATGCCGCACCCCTGAAGGTCAACATCCGGCTGACCGTCTTCGAGAAGGACGGCAGCGGCGACCAGAAGTCCGTGCGGGACATCAAGGAGCAGGAAGTCTTCTTCGGCGAAATCCCGCTGATGACGGAAGAGGGCACCTTCATCGTCACGGGCACTGAGCGCGTCATCGTTTCTCAGCTGCACCGCTCGCCCGGGGTGTTTTTCGAGTCTTCGGCCGACAACACCTACTACCTCGGCAAGATCATCCCGTCGCGCGGCAGCTGGATCGAGTTTGAGTACGACGCCAAGAAACCTACCGGACAGCGCCTGCTCAACGTGCGCATCGATCGCAAGCGCAAGTTCCTAGGCACGATCTTCCTGCGGGCGCTCGGCCTCGAGAATGACGCCGACATCCTAGGCCAGTTCTATCGCGCCGACACGATTCGCATCAACGACTCGGGGGCGCTGCAGCGCGACATATCCGAGAGCTTGGTGCATACGCGGCTAGCCGCTGCCGTCACCGGCAAGAGCGGCAAGTCCCTGGGGCGCAAGGGGCGCAAGATCAACACGCGCCTATTGCAAGACATGCGGGCAGAGGGAATCACGGCCCTGCCGTGCCTGCCCGAGGATCTGGCCGAGGCAGTCTTCGCCGAAGACATGTTCGACGAGGAGAGCGGGGAGGTCCTCGATGGCTGCGAGGCCAACTCGCCGGTCACCGACGATGCCATGGAGCGCCTCCGCCGAGCGGGGCTCGCAGAGTTCAGGGTCATTTTCCCTGAGACCGACGAGTGCGGGCCCGTGCTTTCCGAGACCCTGCGCAAGGATTCGATCAAGACCAAGGACCAAGCCTTGCTGGCGATCTATCGCAATCTCCGTCCCGGGGATCCTCCCACCCGCGAGACGGCCACCAAGCTGTTCAACGACATGTTCTTCGATCCGCGCAAGTATGACTTCTCGCGCGTCGGACGGATGAAGTTCAATATCAAGCTGCACGGCGAGGAGGAAGCCACGCCGCTGGACCGCAGGGTCTTGGATGCCGGCGACTTCTACGAGACCATCAGATACCTGTTCAAGCTGCGGCGCAAGATCGGGACCACGGACGACATCGACCATCTGGGCAACCGTCGCGTGCGGTCGGTCGGCGAGCTCCTCGAGAACCAGTTCCGTATCGGCCTGATCCGCATGGAGCGGGCGATGCGTGACCGGATGACGTCCTACCAGGACATGTCCAGCGCGATGCCGCACGACCTGATCAACGCCAAGCCGGTGATGGCAGCAGTGCGGGAATTCTTCGGTTCCTCGCAGCTGTCGCAGTTCATGGACCAGATCAACCCGCTCTCGGAAATCACTCATAAAAGGCGCCTTTCGTCTCTAGGTCCAGGCGGACTGTCGCGCGAGCGAGCGGGCTTTGACGTGCGTGACGTGCATCCCACGCATTACGGCCGGATCTGCCCGATCGAGACGGCCGAGGGTGCCAACATCGGGCTGATCAGCTCGCTGTCGTGCTTCGCCCGGATCAACCAATACGGCTTCATCGAGAGCCCGTACCGCAAGGTCGAGAACGGGCGGGTAGTCGACGAGGTCAGGATCAGCTACGCCGGCGACACGCTGTTGCAGCCCGGCCAGGTAGTGCGGCGCGAGGAGGCGCAGCAGGCCAACGACTCCTTGAAGCCGGGCCGGGAGGAGGCGCATTGGGAGACCCACTGCGACTACCTCTCGGCATGGGAAGAGGACCAGCACATCATCGCTCAGGCCAATATTCCGGTGGATGCGGACGGCAACATCGGTCGGGAATTCGCCAACTGCCGGGTCGCAGGTGACACACGCCTGAAGAAGCGCGAGGAAATCCAATATTTGGACGTGAGTCCGAAGCAGCTTGTTTCGGTCGCCGCCAGCTTGATCCCGTTCTTGGAAAACGACGACGCCAACCGCGCGCTGATGGGCTCGAACATGCAACGGCAGGCTGTGCCGCTGCTACGCGCCGAGTCTCCTATCGTCGGCACCGGCATGGAGCGCATCACCGCGGAAGATTCCGGCGCAGTCGTTCTGTGCAAGCGCAGCGGGGTTGTGGATTCCGTCGATGCCGAGCGCATCATCGTCCGGGTCGAGGACACCGGGCACGAGGAGCAGCTCTCGCGCGAGGTCGGAGCTGACATCTACCCGCTGATCAAGTTCCGGCGCTCGAACCAGAACACATGCATCAACCAGAAGCCAGTCGTCAAGATCGGCGACCGCGTGGCCAAGGGCCAAGTACTGGCCGACGGCCCCTGCACCGACGCGGGCGAGCTGGCCCTCGGCCGCAATGTGTTGGTCGCATTCATGCCGTGGCGCGGGTACAACTTCGAGGACGCCATCTTGGTCAGCGAGAGGCTGGTCAAGGAGGACTACTACACCTCGCTGCATATCGAGGAGCTGAAGATCGAGGCGCGCGACACGAAGCTTGGTCCCGAGGAGATCACGCGCGACATTCCGAACATCTCGGAGAGCTTCCTGCAGAATCTCGACGAAAGCGGAATCATTCGGATCGGCGCAAAGGTCGGCCCGGATGACATCTTGGTCGGCAAGGTGGTCCCGCGCGGTGACGTCCAGTTGACGCCGGAAGAGAAGCTCTTGCGGGCGATCTTCGGCGACAAGGCAGACGATGTCAAGGATGCCTCGCTGCGTTGCCCGGCAGGCGTTTCGGGCGTGGTCGTCGGTGCCAAGGTCTTCTCGCGCAGGGGGGTGGAGAAGGACGCGCGCGCGAAAGCCATAGAAGAGGCGGAAATCGAGCGCCAGCGGCGCAATCTCGACGACGAGAAGCGGATCTTGTACGACCAGCGTGTCGAGCGGTTGGAAGAGCTGCTGGGCGGAAAAACTGTCACGGCCGACCTTCACGACGAGCGGACCAATCGGAAGCTGGCCAGCGCCGAAGACGTGTTGGGCAGGGACCACTTCGAGCGCATGCGGGCGAGGGATCTCAAGCGCCTGCGGCTGGCCGAGCCAGTCGCTGACTTGGATTCCCGGCTCGACGCGCTGGAGCAAATGACGATCCGCCAGATCGAGGTACTCGAGAAGCTGAACGAAAAGAAGATCGAGAAGCTGTGCCAGGGCGACGAGTTGTCGCCCGGCGTGCTCAAGACCGTGACGATCTCGATCGCCATGAAGCGAAAGCTGTCCGCGGGGGACAAGATGGCGGGCCGCCACGGCAACAAGGGCGTGATCGCCCGCGTGATGCCGGAAGAGGACATGCCATTCCTCCCGGACGGAACGCCGGTCGAGATCGTGCTGAACCCCTTGGGCGTGCCCTCGCGCATGAACGTGGGGCAGATCTTGGAGACGCACCTAGGCTGGGCTGGCCAGGCGCTGGGCCTGAAGTTCGCGGCACCGGTGTTCGAAGGCCCGAGCGAAGGGCTCATCAAGGAGCACCTGAGAAACGCGGGCCTGCCCGAGTCCGGCAAGACCCGCCTGTACGACGGCTTGACCGGGCGGGCGTTCGAGCAGGAGGTGACGGTCGGCGTCATCTACATGCTCAAGCTGAACCACTTAGTCGATGACAAGATCCACGCACGATCGATCGGCCCCTATTCGCTGGTCACCCAGCAGCCCCTAGGGGGCAAGGCGCAGTTCGGCGGCCAGCGCTTCGGCGAGATGGAGGTGTGGGCGCTGGAAGCGTACGGAGCGGCCCACATCTTGCGCGAACTGCTGACGGTGAAATCCGACGATGTCTTCGGGCGGGCCAAGATCTACGAGTCGATCGTGAAGGGCGAATCGGCCATGAACCCGGGCTTGCCCGAGTCGTTCAACGTGCTGGTGCGCGAGTTGCAAGCGCTGTGCTTGGACGTAGAGCTGCTGAACAAGCAGCATTCTAGCGACAGCCATCAAGGACTCAACCTGTTCGACCCCAGCGTGGCGCCGGCCCCTCCTCCGGCCGGCGACTTGAATCCGGCGATGGGCGCCTTCAGTGCGCAGAACCCGTTTGCGTCTGCCGCCACGCAGCGCGTCACCGCCATGCCGGATTTCGATGCGGTCCGGATCGGCCTAGCTTCGCCGGAAAAGGTTCGCGGCTGGTCTTTCGGCGAAGTCACCAAGCCCGAGACCATCAACTACCGCACGTTCAAGCCCGAGAGGAACGGTCTGTTCTGCACCGCCATTTTCGGCCCCGAGAAGGACTGGGAGTGCCTGTGCGGCAAGTACAAGCGGATGAAGCACCGCGGCGTGATTTGCGAAAAGTGTGGCACCGAGGTGACGCACAGCCGCGTCCGGCGCGAGCGCCTCGGACACATCGAGCTGGCCGCGCCTTGCTCGCACGTCTGGTACTTCAAGGTGCTGCCGAGCCATCTCTCCCTCTTGCTCGACATCAAGGTCGGCGACCTGGAGCGAGTCCTGTACTACGAGGCATCCGTGGTGGTCGAGACGGGAAATCCGGACCTGCTGCCGACGGGGACCGTCTTGGCTGGCGATGATCTGTCGAATGCCCGCGATGAGAAGGAGCGCAGCTTCGACTTCGCACCGCTAGGGGGCCACGGGCGTCATCAGGTCCGCTCGCGATTGTCGGCCGACAGCGAGGCCTTCGAGGTCACGGTCCTGATGGGCGCCGAGGCCATCCGGGAGTTGCTCCGGGCCACTAACACCGAGGCGCTCGCGGACAAGCTCCGCGAGGACATGAAGGTCGAAACTTCGGTGCAGAAGCGCCGCAAGACGGCCCAGCGCCTTCGGGTGGTGGAATCGTTCCGCAAGTCAGGCAACAAACCGGAGTGGATGATCCTGCAGGTGCTGCCGATCATCCCGCCGGAGCTGCGGCCGTTGGTGCCGCTGGATGGCGGACGCTTTGCGACCTCGGACCTCAACGATCTGTACCGGCGGGTCATCAACCGCAACAACCGTCTGAAGCGGCTGCTCGAACAGCGCGCGCCCGACGTGATCGTGCGCAACGAGAAGCGCATGCTGCAAGAGGCCGTGGACGCCCTGCTCGACAACGGGCGGCGCGGGCACGAATTGCGCGGCGCCAACAAGCGCCCGCTGAAGTCCCTCGCCAACACGCTGAAGGGCAAGAGCGGGCGATTCCGCCAGAACCTGCTGGGCAAGCGCGTCGACTATTCCGGGCGGTCGGTCATCGTGATCGGGCCCGAGCTCAAGCTGCACCAGTGCGGCCTGCCCAAGAAGATGGCCTTGGAACTCTACAAGCCGTTCATCTACCAACGGCTCGAGCAGCGCGGCCACTGCACCACGATCAAGCAAGCCAAGGAGCTTGTCGAGCAAAAGGACGCTATCGTCTGGGACATTCTCGACGGCGTGATCCAAGACCACCCGGTCCTGCTTAACCGTGCGCCCACGCTGCACCGCTTGGGCATTCAGGCGTTCGAACCCGTGCTGGTCGAGGGCAAGGCGATTAAGATCCACCCGTTGGTCTGCACGGCGTTCAACGCTGACTTCGACGGCGACCAGATGGGTGTGCATGTGCCGCTGTCACCGGAAGCGCAGATCGAGGCGCACGTGCTGATGCTCAGCGCGAACAACATCCTCTCGCCCGCGAGCGGACTGCCGATCACCACTCCGTCCCAAGACATGGTTTTGGGCGTGTACTACCTCACCGGAACACAAGAGGGTGCGCGAGGCGCGGGCCGCTCGTTCGGCAGCATCCGCGATGTCCTGCTGGCCTACGACATGGAGGAAGTAGAGACGCGGACGCCGATCAAGCTGCACTACAGCGGCGCGGTGATCGACCTTACGCTGGCCGGCGACAGCCAAGACGTACGTCAGACAGTCCCAGTCCTCTACCAGAAGCAGACACTGGAGACCACGGTCGGACGGGTGTTGCTGAAGGATCGCCTGCCCAAGGAGCTACCCTTCGTCAACGGCCTTCTCAAGAAGCGAGGCCTGAGCGACCTAGTGCGTTACTGCTACCAGCAGCTGGGTCGCGAGAAGACCGTTGAGATGTTGGACGAGCTGAAGGAAGTCGGCTTCCTCTACGCCACGCTTTCGGGCATGTCCATCGGGATTGACGACATGGTCGTCCCCGAGCAGAAGGAACAGCTGGTCGGCAGCTCGCAGAAGGAGGTCATGAAGGTCGAGCAGCAGTATCTCGACGGCGCGATCACGCACGGCGAGCGTTACAACAAGATCATTGAGATCTGGTCGTCGCTGACTGACAGCGTGTCGCGGGAGATGTTCGAGGGCATGCGCTCGTCGGAGAGCGTCCGGAGTTCTCTGAACCCGATCTATGCCATGGCCGATTCCGGCGCTCGGGGGTCGGAGACTCAGATTCGGCAGCTGTCCGGCATGCGCGGCCTGATGGCTAAGCCGAGCGGTGAGATCATCGAGACACCGATCACGGCCAACTTCCGCGAAGGCCTCAACGTTTTGCAGTACTTCATCTCGACACATGGAGCGCGCAAGGGGCTGGCAGACACCGCGCTGAAGACCGCGAACTCGGGCTACCTGACGCGCCGCTTGGTGGACGTGGCCCAGGACGTGATCATTACCGAGAACGACTGCTGCACGACCGACGGCATCACCAAGGGCCCGCTGGTCGAGAACGGCGAGATCCGGGTTCCGCTCAGCGAACGCATCGTCGGGCGCGTAATGGCCGAAGACGCATCCGATCTGGAAGGCAACCTGATCATCAGGGCGGGCGAGGAGGTCACCGACGAGGTCGCCCGCGCCATCGAGACTGCGAACATCAACCAAGAGGTCAAGGTCCGCTCGGTACTGACCTGCGAGACTGAGCGCGGCGTTTGCCAGCTTTGCTACGGCCAGGACCTGGCAACCGGGCAAATGGTCGAGGAAGGGCAGGCGGTGGGCATCATAGCGGCCCAGTCGATCGGAGAGCCCGGCACGCAGCTGACCATGCGCACGTTCCACGTGGGCGGCACCGCGACGCGCGTCGGCCAAGACTCGCGCCAGACCGCGAAGTCCGACGGTTTCGCCAAGTATGTGAACGTCAACCCGATCCGCGACAAGACCGGCCAGCTGGTCGCCATGAGCCGCAACGGCTTTATCGCTGTCGTGGACAGCAAGGGCAGGGAGCGCGAGCGCTACCAGGTCGTCTACGCAGCCCGGCTGCGGGTCGAGGACGGCGAGGAAGTGGCCCGCGAGCAAGTGCTGTTGGAGTGGGATCCGTTCACGCGCTCCATCCTGACCGAGTCGGAGGGCGTCTGCCGTTTCTGCGACCTGCAGGAGGGCGTGACGTTGCAGGAGCAGGTCGACGAAGTCTCAGGCCTGTCGCAGTGGGTCGTCACAGATCCGGAGGACGGCCAGCGCGCTGGCGAGCCGCGGATCGAGATCCACGACGGAGAAGGAAACCTTCTCAAGAGGTACCTGATCCCGACGACTGCCCACCTGATGGTCAAGGACGACGAGCCGGTCAGCGCGGGCGACGAACTGGCCAAGATCCCGCTGGCGACGACCAAGAACAAGGACATCACGGGCGGGCTTCCGCGCGTGGTGGAACTGTTTGAGGCCCGGCGCCCGAAGTCTCCCGAACCCGCCATCATTTCCGAGATCGACGGTACCGTGAATTACGGCTCGCTCAGTCGCGGCTATCGCCGCATTACGGTTGTCGGCGCTGGCGGCGAGGAGAAGGAGTACAAGATTCCCCGCGGTTCGCACATCAACGTGCAGGAGGGAGAGCTAATCAAGGCCGGCGAGCCACTCATGGAGGGGCCCCACGATCCTCAGGACATCCTGCGCATCTTGGGCGAGGCGGACTTGCAGAGCTACCTGGTCAATGAGATTCAGGATGTCTACCGCCTGCAGGGCGTCGATATCAACGACAAGCACCTCGAGGTGATCGTCCGCCAGATGATGCGCTGGGTCAAGATCGAGTCGGTGGGGGACACCGAGTTCCTCGTCGACGAGGTCGTGGACAAGTTCCGCTTCCGGCGCGTCAACCGTGAGGTGGAGGCCAGCGGCGGCGCACCGGCGACGAGTCAGCCGCTGCTGATGGGCATCCGCAAGGCGGCTGTTTCGACCGACTCCTTCATTTCGGCGGCATCGTTCGAGACCACCACCAAAGTGCTTACCGAAGCCTCCGTGGCTGGCCGCGTGGACGACTTGCGAGGCTTGAAAGAGAACGTCATTGTCGGTCGGCTGATTCCCGCCGGAACGGGCCTCGACGCCCACCAGCGCGTGCGCATCGCCGGCGAGGACGAGCCCGAAAAGCTGGTTCCGGAAATGGAGTACCTCACCGACATCCCGGGCTACAGCGACGATGCCGCGCAGCTGTTCGGGGGAGATCTGCCTCTGGGGTTCGGGGAGGACTTTGGCCTCGAAGGGGTCAAGCTATCCCAGACCGGCTCACCGGACGGCGGTGAGGCGGAACTGAGCGCTCCGCCGGATCCCGTGGTCTCGGACTAGTGGTCGGGCGCAGAATGATATTCGGGTAGACGGACTTGAGCTTGTAGCATGCGTCGCGGATCTCTATCTGTCACTCCCTGCCGCGCTGGTCCATGCTCGCATCCGCTGACTAGGCCCCGATCTGCGCCCTTGGCTGGTCCAAGCCTCTGATGCGAGGCCTGCTGAGGAACTGGCGTGTCATCGTAGTCAGCTCGCATCCTGCGATGCTCAGCCCACTACCGTGCTTCGCCGTCAGGCGGAACTCAACCAGTGCCCGCACGCGCTCCGGTTCGACCGCGGCGTAGGACAGTCTCGTTGTACGAGCCTTGAGATTGTCCGGCACCGGCTTGGGCCTCTCGTAATCGGCATTGCGCCCCTGTAGCAGCCCGCCACATCCCAAGGTGAGCTACTCGCAAGAGGAGGGATTAGCCGGTTTGCTCATTGCTCCAGCGCTCGCAGAATCTCTTCAGGCGCACGGTCGGGTGCCACGAAAGGATTGACGACGCGGACGGCATCGAACATCTGTCCGTGCTGTAGGTCTTCAGTCAACAGCACGGTGCATTGGGCGACTTGAGCGGCAGCCACTATCAGGAAATCCCACCAAGACAAGGAATAGCGCTGCTCCAGTGACAATGCGCGCCGGATGACGCTGAGATCGACGGGAATCGGTCGCCGCGCAGAGATTTCGCCGACGATCTCCCGCGCCTCCGGTGGATCGATGCCAGCCTTCAGCTTTCGCGTTAGCGTAGCGTAGCGTATAGTTCCAGCAGCACCTGTACGCTAACCCGTCCTGCTCGCAAGCGCCAAAGTGTCGCGCACCACTCGGCCGCCCGCGCCTGCTTCTCGGAGTCCGAAGCATCCGACTGGTAGACGAAGACGTTGGTATCAACGAATACCGGACCGGTCATGTAACTCGTCCCGGGTGGGCTTGCGGCCATCGGCCCACTCCAATTTTCGGGGCTTCCTAGCGAGGGCACCCTCCATTGAGATCTGGTAATCGTCTTCCCGACGGCGCATTTCTTCGATCATTTCCGCTAAACAGTTCGACACGCTGCGGTTCGCTCTGGCGGCCCGGACTCGCAGCCAAAGCGCGGTGTCCTCAGGAAGCGAAACTGTGAGCTTCTTCATGCCACGATAATAGGATTTCACGAGCCCCGTGTAAAAGCCCCGTGTAAAACCGTGAGATTCCTTGTGAATCCGTGACGCTCGCAGCCGAGGCCGGGCCAGCGGGTTGCGAGTTGCCGCACATCCTCTCCCTCGAGGGCTTTGAGGGGTCTCCACTGCTCGGAAAACACCAGCTGAGTGCGATGGCACGCTACTACCTCGGCGGGTGCTGCATCGGGGAGTGGGACGAGCTGCGGTCAGCGAACGGGTCTTGGTCAGCGGATGCGCGCACGGGCCAGCGCGGGGTGCAATGGCGGATGAAGATTGACGATGCTCGCGGCAAGGTCAAGGCCGCCTACCCGAAGATCACTCCGTGACGGACCAACAGCTCACCTGAGACCGGATGCGGCGGATTGCAGAAGAAGTCGCGACGACCCGGCCGTCGCGCTGGGTTGCAGAGTCCGCCGCGCACGGCAGTGGCGGGCCTCCGCCAAGCCGCTTGAACGGAGCCGATCGGTTCGAGAACTGCTTGCAGCTATTCGTAGCGCAAGATCTCGGCGGAGTCGACTCGGGCAGCGTTACCCGAAGGGTAGATCGTGATCAAGTAGCTGATCAGGATCGCGGCGATCGCTACGTACAGCCCGTGCAGCGGGCGTGGCGCGAAAGGCACATATTCCAAGCCGTAGACTTCCGCGTCTAGCGAGATCAGCCGGTAGCGCTCGCAAAGCCAGCACGTCAAGTGGCCGATGACCAGACCGGCCGCAGTGCCGACCGAGCCGATCAGCAGGCCCTGCCACATGAAGATCCGCCGAATCTGGTCTTGCCTCGCTCCCATCGATTTTAGGATCGCAATGTCTTTGGTCTTTTCCACGACCATCATCACCAACGAGATGAGGATATTGAGGGCCGCAACCAGCATGATCATCCCGATGATCATGGCCGTGGCGAGCTGTTCGGTCTTCAGCGCGTTGAACAGGACTCGATTGCGCTCCATCCACGTGCTGGTGGTGAAATCATCCCCGGCTTCCGCTCGGATGGCGCGTGCGACCTCGTCGGACGCCTGGAAGTCGTCGAGCCGAAACTCCAACGAGTTGACGACGTCGCCGAGAGATAGCGCTCGCTGGGCGTCCCGTAACAGTGTGACACTCCAGAGACTGTCGAGCTCGAAGAGCCCGGTCTCGAAGATCCCCACCACCTGAAAGCGCTTGAAGGCGGGGATGCGGCCGAGGGGCGTCATTTCGCCCTGCGGATTGAGGACGGTGACGATTGTCGACACTCGGGCACCGATGGCATCGGCTAGGCGGCGCCCGAGCAAGATCCCGGGATACTCGCCCCCTTCTCGCTCAAGGGCTTCGAGCGACCCATCTACGATCTTGGAGAGCAGCCGGGAGACCTTTGCCTCAGCTTGTGGATCCACGCCCTTGAGTACGCAGCCCTTGGCCCGCACGGGCGTCGTAATCATCATCTCGCCGTAAAGCGTCGGCGCAACCGCCTCCACGTGCTCCAGTCGGCTGAGCCTGGCAAGTATGGGCTGATAGTCCTCGATGCCAAACTCGGGGTTCTTTTCCAGCAGGTTGATGTGGGAGCTGGCGCCGATCAGATGGTCGCGCAGACTCGCCTGGAAGCCGTTGCTGACAGCCATCGCTATGACGAGCGCCGTCACACCCGCCGTAACACCGGCCACAGAGAGTGCCGTAACGATTGAGAAGAACCTGTCCCGGCGCTTGGCTCGCAAGTACCGCTGGGCTACGTAAAACTCGAAACGCACGGAGCCACCAGTTCAAATACCCTTCGTTACGAACGCCCTCTAGCCGCTCACTGGGTCGCGCTGACCCCACGACCCAGCCGGCACTCGCTGTGAATCGCCGACACGGCCGTCCGCAAGTCCTGCTCGTTCACCACGATAGCGATCGTCAACTCACTCGATCCCTGCGCGATGGCAATGATGTTGACGTGCCGTTGTGAAATCGCGGTGAACAGCCGGCCCGCCAAGCCGGGAGTGCCCCGCATGCCCTCGCCCACCGCCGCTAGCAGGCCGACGCTGTGGTCGACTTCGATGGGGTGGAGGTAGCCGTGCGCCAATTCCAAGGCCAGCTCCTCGCGCAAACGGTCGAGCACGGCCGCCACGTCCTCGGATCGCACCAGCATGCAGAAGTTCTGGCGGAAGCTCGAGCGCGTCATCAGAAGGACCTCGACCTTCGCATGGGCGGCACATTCCAAGGCCCGCGCCATCAGCTGAGCGCCAGAAAGCGAAAGTCCGCTGGCCTCGATGGAGATCAAGGCAACGCCGGACAGCGACGTGATCGCTCTCACGCCGGGTTGCTCCACCCGGTGGTTGAATATGCGAGTGCCGGGGCGTTCCGGGTGGAAGCTGTTCTTGATGTGAACGGGGATCTCGAGTTCCGCTAGCGGCGCTAGAGTGCGCGGATGCAGCACCTTCGCGCCGTTATAGGACAGCTCGGCGGCCTCGTTGTAGGTGACGTCCGCCAGCAACCGCGCATCGTCGGCGATCGCCGGATCGCAGCTGAGAATTCCGTCTACGTCGGTCCAGATCCAGAGCTCGGCCGCGCGCAAGCTGGCGGCGATGATGGACGCCGAGAAATCGGACCCCCCACGGCCGAGAGTTGTCGGGACGCCTTCACGAGTGGCCGCGCTATAGCCCGTGACGATCGGCACAATCCCCTCGTTCAGCATTGGCCGCAACATGGCGGATGCCTTGGCAGCAGTTTCCTCCATGAACGGATTGGCCCCGTCGAACGTTGCATCGGTGACGATCAAGTCCGTGCCTGAAACGGGCCGGGCTGTCACGCCGAAGGAGGCTAGAACTTCGCTGACCAGCAGAGCCGCGATTCGCTCTCCGGTGGGAGCAGCTTCATCGACCGCCCGAGACGGCCGCTCTCGCAGCAACAGCATCCCGCGGGCGACCCTCGTGAAACCATCGAGGACCTCCTCAATCCGCGCGGCTACAACTTGGGCGCGGTCCTCGGGCAACAATTCCGCACAGGCGGCCAGATGGGTATGCCGCAGGGCCTCCAAGTTGGACTCGACAGCTTCAGCATCGCCTCGTTCGCCGGCTTCCAGCGTGGCCAGCAATCGATTCGTGACCTGCGCCATGGCCGAGACCACGACCGCAAGCGGGCGTTCGCGCGCCTGCTCGGCCACCAAGCCGACAGCGCGCGCTATCGCTTCGGACGAGCCGACGCTCGTCCCGCCGAACTTCATCACGAGCAGGGAATTGGACATCGCTGGCACTGTGGCTAGTTGACCCGCGCTTGACAGGAGGACTCGAAAGGCCTAGATCGGCCGAGAGCCCGCTGAAGGCTAGGGTGCCGGATCGTGGGCTTCGCGCTGCAAGTACACGCCGTACTTCTTGAGCTCGTCCTCGTAGTAGTTGCGGTGCAGCGTCTGCCACTCCTCGCTACCCTCGGGGATCTCACGCTGCTGCGAGGTGATCTTCTCCTTCGCACGCTGGTCGCTTCTAGCTTCCAGCGTGAGAATGTCGGTGAGATGGCGCTGGATCTCCAGACGTGTCTCGTTCCAGCCCTTGTTGAGGCGCGTGCCGGGAATGCGCGGCAGCATAGCCGCCATCTTGTGCGAGATCTCCAGAACCTTGTCGCGCGATAGCTTCATGTCGCGCGAGCCGCGGCTGCCGGCGGCGGCCGAAACGACCTTGCGCTCGGCAAGGATCTTCCGCTTCACACGGCTGAACATGTCGTGGTAAGAAACGTCCTGGTGTCGCATGTACTCGGTATACTGCGACAGCAGAGCCCGCGCTTCGGCGTTGATTTCGTCCTCCAGGCTGAGCTCATCGAGGACCAAATCCTCGAAATCCCTTGCGACGCGCTGCTGGGACTTGATCACGCACGTCTGCGCACCGAGGCGCTTGGCGACCTCTTTGGCCAGAAACGTGATGAACGGTGCCGGGATCAGCATCCCTCGTAGCCCTATTGTAGCGAGTTCGGCGGACGCCTGTCCAAGGACTAGGACTGGGTCTGGCCGCCATTTCTCGGACGGCGAGACGGTGCGGTCTGCGATGCCGGATTCACTCCGGGGGGTGAGGCCGCGGACTGAGAGTTGGTGGCCCTTTAGCTGGCAGGATAGGCGCAGGCATCGGAGGGCGACTTGATGTCTGCGTGGCATCCACGAAGCAGCCCGGTGCTAGTGGCGAGACCGGTCCAATTGCCAAGACGGGCTGGCACGTAATCGGGAGCAGGCGGGGTTGGTTGCGGAGATTGCCGAGCGCTAGTGCGACGCGCCCAGCGCAGCCGATGTGGTACTTGAACAGCCACTTTCGGTGGGTCTAGCCATAGGACTACCAATGTGCGAACTGTTGACGGCCCGCCCGAGACCGATTCCCCGGACGCTCCCGGAGCCTCCAACGGTCAGGAAGGGATGCACGAAGGCAGCGGCGTTTCGGACCTTGGCGGGAGGATGGCGAGTAGAGAGCCCCGTTTAGTTCAGACTGGCCCGAGAACTTGAAGGCGGTCGGTTTTCGGTCTCCGTTCACAGGGTCGTGGGTGTGCCACTCGGTCGGTCAGCCCGCGGCAACCCCTGTGCCGTCACCTTCGCTACGCTCGAGGGATGGCGAAGATCACGTCACTAACGCAAGACCTGTACCGGTTCATGCTGCGCAACCGGACTGCGGAAGATCAACTGCTTGGCGAGTTGAGGCGAGAGACTGAGGAAAAGGTCGGCGCGCTCGCGGGAATGATGATCTCGGAGGAACAGGGCTTGTTCCTGCGCATCTTGGTGGCGGCCATCGGTGCCAGGCAAGTCGTTGAAGTGGGGACCTTCACCGGCTACAGCGCTGCGTGCATGGCAGCGGCGCTGCCAGCGGACGGCAGGCTGCTGTGTTGCGACGTGAGCGAGGAGTGGACGTCGATCGGAGCACCCTACTGGAGGCGGAGCGGTCTCTCTGATCGGATTGAGCTTCGCATCGCTCCCGCCTTGGACACCCTGCGCGCGCTCCCCGCCGACCCGCCAGTCGACTTTGCGTTCGTTGACGCCGACAAGCACCACTATGTCGACTACTTCGAGGCTCTGCTGCCCAAGCTCAGGACCAACGGGCTGCTCGCCTTTGACAATGTGATGTGGCACAACTGGATGATGGACGCGGCCAACCAAGACGCCGAGACCATCGGAATCCGCGAGTTCAACGACCACATCCTTGGCGATCCAAGGATCGAAACGGTCATGCTCCACGTCGGCGACGGACTGACGCTGATCCGCAAGCTCTGAGCGCTGGGGCGGGCAGCGCGGGCGGAGAGGTCGGTCCAAGCGCCGGCTAGCCGATCTCGAGCAGGCTCTCGCGGACACGCTCCTCGGGCACTCTGATGCCCAGTCCCGGCCCTTCCGGCACCTTCACGTGCACACCGTTCATCTCGATGCCGTCCGCAAACAGGTCCGCCAGGAACTGCGGCCCGTTCAATTCGGGTGGCAGCAGCAGATCCAGTGTCGAGTACAGGTGAACCGAAGCCATCAGGCTGACGCCGGCATCGGTCAGTCCGCTGCCGAGCAGCCCCAGGCCGTGGGCCTCGGAGACAACTGCGCTCTTCGCACAGTTGGTAACCCCTCCGCTCTTGGACACCTTGAGGACGACCAGATCCGCGACGCGCATCTCGGCGGCCCTTGCAACATCGAACGATGAAAAGCAGCCCTCGTCGATCGCTACCGGGAACGGGCTCCTCTCCCGCGCCCGACGCAGGCCCATCCAGTCCTCGCTGCGCACCGGCTGCTCGAAGCACCGAACTTGGTCGAATTCCGATAGCGCGGCGAGGAACCTCTCCAAATGGACCGGCTGGTAGGATTGATTGGCATCCAGCCAAACGTCGATGTCTGGCCGTGCCAGCAAGATAGCACGCAACCGTTCAATGTCTCCATCCGCGTCGCCGGAGACCTTGACCTTGAAGCACTTGCAGGCCGGCCAGCGGGAAACCTCGTCCGCCATGGCGCTCGGCGAGTCGATGCTGACGGCGTAGCAGAGCTCGACGCTGTCACGGAGCTTGCCGCCCAAGAGCCGATGCAGCGGCACGCCCGCGACTTGCCCAGCCAAGTCCAGAAACGCGATTTCAAGCGCGCTCTTGGCGAATGGGGCCCCGTTGCTGACGGCAGGCCGAATCGTCGCGTCCATGCGCTGCTTGAGCGCGTTCCACTCGAACGGCCCGCGTCCGAGCGCCAGCGGCGCCAAGTGGTGGCGGAGCGTCCCCACAACCGCCTGGATGGTCTCGTAGGACCATGCCGGGATCGTGTTGGTCATGCCCCAGCCAACATGCCCGTCCTCGGTCTCCGCCCGGACCATGACGTATTGCCCGGGCTTGCCGGTGTCACCGACAGTGCCGACACCGATCTTGAAGACCGAGCGGAACGGAATCCCGACGGGAAACACGTCGACCTTGCGGATCACCGAGCCCTTGTCGGTGGGGGCCGAGGGCAGGGAGGTCGCGGCGAGAGATCCAAGCCCGGCTCCGGTCAGCAACTGCGTGAAGCGGCGGCGATTCGATGACATGGTGCTAGCTTGCCGAGGAACAGAGGCTGCCCCGGCGCTATCAGGATTGTACTGCGGCCGGCGCCGGCGTTCGGCAAGCCGGGACCTCTTCCGCCTGTCTGTCCCGGTTCGGTCGGCGCTTTAGCTATGTGACAAATGACCTGCCGCCAAGGTTGACGGCCGCACATCCTCGAAGAAATCGACACAAACCCGCTTGAGCCGCGCACCGATCGCGCCTACAATGTTCGGCGGGACGCGCTCGGCCGGGTCTTGCCGGGCAAAGGTTCAGGTGACCGGGAGGTCAAATCCATGCGAAACATACTCATCGCCCTCTTGCTGACGGCAGCTACTGCCTTCGGCCAGTCCACCGCCGGAGAGATCGCGGGCACTGTGACGGACCCAACCGGTGCTGCTGTCCCGGGCGTTCAAATCACTTTTCTCAACGAGAACACCGGCGAGGTGAAGACCGTCGAGACTGGCGCGACCGGCGACTACCTCGCAACACAGCTGCAGGTCGGCAGCTACATGGCGTCCGTGCAGTCTGATGGCTTCCGGACCGTCGAACGGCCGGGCATAGCCCTGTCGGCGCTGCAGAGCTTGCGAGTGGACTTCGTGTTGGAGCTGGGACAGGTCACCGAGACCGTGACGATCACGAGTCAGGCGCCTCAGGTCGATACGCGCTCGACGCAGATCGGCATGACAGTCGACGACCGCCGGATCAAGGACCTGCCACTCAACGGTCGCAACCCGCTCGACCTAGTTCGGCTCGTGCCTGGGGTGCAGAGGGTCAGCACGACCATCCGGCCATCCTTCGGCCAGCAGAACATGAACATCAATGGCGGGCGCCACTTCTCGGTCAATTACCTGCTGGACGGTGGTTCGATGAGCTACTTCCATCGCGGCCAAGGCCTGATCTTGCCCCCGCCCGACGCGGTCCAAGAGTTCCGCGTCTCTACCACAGGCGTCACGGCCGAGCACGGCCGCGGCTTTAGCGTGATCAGCGCGGTCACGCGCTCTGGCACCAATGAGTTCCACGGCAGCGTGTGGCACTTCCTCCGCAACGACGCGCTCGATGCCCGCAACTTCTTCTCGCGGACCGTGCCCAAGCTGCGCTTCAACCAGTTCGGCGGCACCGTAGGCGGCCCGGTCATCAAGGACAAGTCCTTCTTCCAGTTCACCTACCAAGGCCAGCGCATTCGCGAGGACCGGCTACGAACGGCTTTTCCGGCCACGCGCGACGAGCGAGCTGGCATCTTTACCGGGGCCAGCCCGATCAAGAACGCCGACACGGGCGATCCCTTCCCGAACAATATCGTCCCCTCGAACCTGCTAGACCCGGTGGCGCAGTTCATGCTGGACGGATGGGTGCCGTTTCCAGAGGAACACCGCGGCGATGGCAGCTTCGTGACCCAAGTCAGCCAGCCCAGTGACGACAACCAGTACCTGACGCGCGTCGACCACAACATCACCGACCGCAACAAGATTAACTTCCGGCTGTTCTACGACCACAACGAGGGCGCCGACCCGCTGCGCAACGCCGACTTCATCAACTACGGCCCGAACCCGCGCTTCAACCGCATGCAGACCTACACGCTGGAGGACACGCACCTGATCACGCCCACGCTGGTGAACACGATCCGCTTGACCTACACCCGCTTCAACTACCAAGAGAGCATCCCGTTCGACGACGACCTGGCCGACTTCGGCGCGACGCATTTCAACCATGCCGGCGGCGTGGTCAAGAGCCGGCCGCTGGTGCAGATCACGAACCGCTTCCGCCTCGGTCCCGGACGGCACCGCCAGCGGCTGTCCCAAAACTACGCCCTGTCTTGGAACATGAGCCTGGTCAAGGGCAACCACAACATGAAGTGGGGGCTGGACACCCAGCGAAACCAGTTCCTGTACCGCGACAACCGGGCCACGGGCGGCGAGTTGCAGTTCACCGGCAATCGCACCGGCCTGCCTATGGCAGACTTCGTCACCGGCAAGGCCCGTCGCATCCGCCAAGCCTCGCCGATCGAGTTCGACCACCGCTACATCCAATCGGGGATCTTCTTCCAGGACAGCTTCAAGGTCCACCGCAATGTCACGATGACCCTTGGCGTACGGAATGAGTTCTTCCCGCGCTGGGAAGAGCAGCAGAACCAGCAGACGGCGCTGGTGCCGGGAACGCAGTCCTCGTTCATCGGCGACGCCCCGGCCGGCCTGATCTGGCTCTCGGACGGAGACTTCCCGTACAAAGACGCGCTGATGAATATCGCGCCGCGCGTCGGGGTCGCGTGGGACCTGTTCGGTGATGGCAGGACGTCGCTGCGCACCAGCTACGGCGTGTCGTACGATCCGCTGACGGCCGAGATGGCAGGTGGCGTGCAAGCACTGCAACCGTTCGGCGCGTCTGTCGACATCAACCAGCCCGCCGCGCTGTCGGCTCCGTTCCTCGGGCACTTCAATCCATTCCCGTTCATATTCAATCCGAACGATCCCAACTTCGTCTTCCCGATCACGATCCCGAAAGGATTCGCTCCGGGGCTGCGCAACCCATACATGCAGACCTACAACCTGACCATCCAACAACAGGTCTCGGACAACATGATGGTGGAGGTCGCCTACGTGGGCAACGTGGGGCGCAACCTGACGTACAACCGCGAGCAGAACAGGGCCGTCTTCGGCGAAGGCGCGACTGCCCGCAACACGGACGCCAGGCGCATCCACCAAGGCTTCGGGAGCATCGGCCAGCTCAACAGCGGAGCCTCGTCGGTGTACAACAGCCTGCAGGTCCAAGTGCAGCGGCGTTTCAGCCGAGGCCTGACGTTCCAAGTGGCCTACACCTATGGGCGGGCGATTGACGAAGTGCTGACCAGTTCGGCCTTCGCCACGGTGACGCAGAACGGCCTGCAGGATCCCAACAATCGCGCCGCCGAACGCGGGCGCGGCGACTTCGACATCCAACAGCGCATGGTCACTTCGTTCCTTTACGAGATCCCAGGGCCAAGGGCCACCGCGCTGCGGCACGTGCTCGGCGGCTGGGAGCTGGGGTCCATCTTCACGCTCCAAGAAGGCCGCCCGTTCCATGTGGACGCAGGCAGAGACCGCTCGCTGACCGCCGTCCGGCATGATCGCTCGCAGATCGTCGGCAATCCTCACCTGTCGTCGGGCAGGTCGCGTGGCGAGAAAATCGCCCAATGGTTCAACCCGGAAGCGTTTGCGCTGGCTGCTGTGGGTTCTTTCGGCAATTCTGGCCGCAATAACTTGCAAGGACCGGGCCTGATCAACTTGGACATATCGCTCCGCAAGCGCTTCCAGATCGCTGAGGGCCATTCCGTCGACTTCCGAGTCGACTTCTTCAACCTGCCCAACAATCCGAACCTCGGCACTCCCCGCAGAGGGAGCGCTACAGACCGTCGCTTGGGGCGCATTACCGGCGCGGGTGCCGGACGCATCGGCCAGTTCTCGCTCAAGTACTCGTTCTAGCGTGAGGCCTGCTCGAGGGTCGGCCACCGATCTGGGCCGCGCTACAGGATCGTGGGCCGCGCAAGCCCGACGGGCGGCAGTCGAGACTGCCGCCGCCGGCTAGCCTCCTGGAGGTCGCGGCCGCTAGAACGAACCCGGCGGAAGGGCCTTCCATCCGTCGCGGTCGACCTGGATGTGCCGGACCTGCCCCCGCTCGCCGATGGAGTCCTGCACCTGTCCGTTGACCACTAGCGTGATCGCTCCCGCGTTGCCTGCGGTGAACTGCAGGCGCTCTTGCGCTCGAAACGTGCGCACATTGCCGGCTTGCAGGATCGCCTCTTGAGGCCGGCCTCCGTCAACGACCCCTCGCACCCAGACCTCGCCAGACGCCCGGATTTGGATCGCCAGTGTCTCGGATGCGCCGAGAGGAACAGGTTCGGAAGTTCGGGCCACGGACGCGCTGCCCGGTGTTGCGCGCTGGGCAACCACCGTTCTGGGCGCTGCCGCGACTTCGCCATCCGCCTCAGTGGCCCTCGGGCTCTCCGCGCCGGCCGCCTCCGCCGGAGTTGCGGTCACAACCGTCTCTGAGTGCCCGACATACCACCATCCCAAGCCTCCGGCCAGCATCAGGATGCCTGCAACGACTGCGTTCGCCCGGTTGACGATGAACTCACCGGTCCATCGACGAAGCTTCTCGAACGCTGCTGCCCGCAACGCGTGCGAGGGCGGCCTCAGCTGGATTGAGAAAGGCTCCGCGGGGATCTCGTCGACCTCTGCGAGCTTTTGACGCAGCGCATCGACCAAGTCGTCGCTCGGCAGACCCAAAGCTCTCGAGTACTGACGCAAGAAGCTGATGGCGTAGAAGTCAGCTGGGATCGCTGAATGATCGTCACTCTCGAGCGCTACGATGTAGCGCCGATTGATCATCGTCTGCTCGACGACTTGGTCGATCGAAAATCCTTGCTCGAGCCTGGCGGCCTTGAGCAGGTCTCCGATGGATTCGACCTCGGCCATCACTCTCAGCCCAATTCTACAAGACATCTGAGAAACCCAATCCGCCTTCTCCTCTAGACCGGGCATCGCAGGGCGTCCGGTCAGGTGTGAGGCCCGCTTGCCCTATGCTCAACAATTGGCCAAATGGTCGGGAATCAATGAGTTTCAACACTTCACCGCGTCGGTCTTGCTGCCCGACCTGAGTCGCGCCCAGCTGTTGCCTGGATGGGTCCCGATCCGTGCCGGAACGAGCAGGCGGGCCAGACGCGGCGACGCCCGGCATGCTGCGGGGCGCGTTCGGGTACCTTGAAGAAGGGAAGCCCCGGGGCAGTTCACAGGTCGGACAGCTGGCAATGAAATCGGCGCCGAAGCCGTCCGAGCACTTGCGTTCTACAGCACTCGCCCTGCCTATCCAGATTTCCTCATCATTGACTGTGCAACAGGAAAGCGCACCGTACGGTGACCGAGCGCTCCCGGATATCGACCGCTGCCCGTCCTGCTCGAGCCCATCCGGCATTGTGCTGTTTTCGGCCGGTGATCGGTTGCGGGGCCAGCCGGGGACCTTCGAGGTCCTCCAGTGTGTCGATTGCGGGTTGGTGCGCATCAGGCCGGCGCCGACACAGAACCCGGCCACGCTAAATCTTGAGCGGATTCGGGACGATGATCCGTCGAGCATAGTACGCCGCTTGATCAATGCGGGCCGTCGGCTCGCCGCGAGGCGCATGGCAACGGTGATTCGGGGCCGCGCTCACGGCGGAGCGGTGCTCGATCTGGGCGGCGGCTCGCCGCTGGGATCGGCATTGCGCCGGCACGGTCTGGCGGCTGTTGCGGCTACTCCGACGGCGCGTCCGCTGAGTTCGCGTTTCTCATCTGCCGGGGATTCGCTCGTACAAGACTGGATGCCCGACGGCTACTTCAGTCGCGGCGCATATGACGTGATCGTCGGCAAGCACGTCCTAGAGCACGAGCACGACCCGAGAGCTGTCGTCCACGCCATGCTGGAGATGCTGGCTCCCGACGGATGGCTGGTCATCCAGGTCCCCAACGCGAACTCTTGGCAGGCCCTGCTACTCGCGGGTGCCTGGGAGGGCTTCGACATTCCACGGCATCCCGTCTGTTTCGACGACGCCAGCCTCGAACGATTGCTAGACAGCTGTGGACTCGTTGTGGCCAGCCGCAGGACTGGTTCCATCATCGAGGCTGCCCTCTGCCTCGCCACAAGCCTCTGCCCCTGGCTGGATCCGGATCTCCGACAAGTCAGAGGCGTGCAGGAAAACCGCATCGTCGAAGGCCTCAAAGATCTGTCCTATTGTCTAGTCACGATTGCTATGTTCCCCTTGATCCTCTTGGAACTGGCCAGCGATTCAGGTCCCGCAATCCTAGTCGAGGCCCGTCGCAGGATTGACGACGTCCCAGAGCCAGATCGTCAAGGGGGCGATGATGGTGCCACGAACCCGGCCACGGAAACGGCCGCGCCTCCGGAGGAGCGCGCCCCGTGATGCGACACCAGAACGCATGTCGCGTGGCTTGCCGACAGCTGCTGCGGCTACTCTTTGCAGTTGCGGTCGGGACTGGTATCGGCATCGCCCAACCAAGCGCGGGTGCCGTACCCCCGGAAGAGTATGTGCTGGCAGGACAGCGAGCGATGGAGTGGACCGGCCGATTCGTCGAATTGGGCAACCGCCCGGCGGGCTCTGCCCAACTTCGCCGGCAGGCCCAGATGATCGTGGAGAATCTCGATCGGCTGTCTTGTAGCGTCGAAGTCGACCGCTTCGTGGCAGCGACCCCGAACGGCGCGAAGCCAATGCGCAACATCGTCGCTCGTTTCGGCGCGGAGTCGCACTCGCCAATCATCGTGATCTCCGGACACTACGACACCATAGCCGCTCCCGAGTTTGTTGGCGCCAACGACGGCGGCTCGTCGGCCGCCCTGCTGATGGTGCTGGCCGAGCGGCTTGACAGGGCAGGGCGCGAGGGCGTCTGGCTAGCCTTCTTCGACGGTGAAGAGGCTATCGTCGAATGGAGCGGCGGCGACCACACCTATGGCAGCCGAAGGCTTGCACAGCGCTGGGCCGCGGACGGAACGGCATCTCGGATCGGCGCACTGATCAACGTGGACATGATCGGGGATCGCGACCTTGACATCCTGTACGAAGGGAATTCTGACGCGGCGCTCAGGCGCGAGGTCTGGGATGTCGCCTCCGACCTGGGCTACGCCGCTGCGTTCCGCACGAACTTGGGCTACGTGCAGGACGATCACATTTCGTTTCTGGAGGTTGGCGTGCCAAGCCTAAACCTGATCGACTTCAACTACGGCCCTCTGAACTCCTACTGGCACACATCGCAGGACTCGCTGGACAAGCTGTCCAAGCGCAGCTTCGCGATCGTCCTGCACGTGCTGGAAGCCTTCCTCCAGCGGCGCAACCCAGCGCAGTGACAGACGCCAGACGGCGTCAAGCGGAATAGCGCTGCCAGCGCTCGGGATTCATTTCGTAGCCGATCCCGGGCCGTTCCGGGACAGCGAGCAAGCCTCCGCGCACCTCCTCGGCGGGAACCACCGTCTCCGCTCTCCACGGGACCTCGCCAAACGCCAGTTCGAGGATCTCGAAGTTGGGGAGGGTGGCGCAGACATGCGCGGCCGCCATGTTCCCCACAGGGCTGGCCGGGCCGTGCGGCGCGACTCGGAGGCCGGCTGCTTCGGCCATCGCGGCGATCTTCTTCAGCTCGTACATACCGCCGCAATACTTCACGTCGGGCATGACCGTATCTACCGTACCGCTCTGAATATACCTGAGAAACTCACTCATTCCCCAAAGTGACTCTCCTCCGGCGGTGGGCACGTCGACAGCCTCGTTGAACCGTGCGAGATCCTCAGCCGAGCGGCACATCTCCTCCATCCAATAGAGACGATACTGCCTGAGCCGAGCGGCCACTTCCAGAGCTTGCTGGGAATTGAAGCGGCTGTGGCCATCGATCAGCAGGTCGCGACCGCTCCCGATCGCTCTTCTGACGGCCGCCACGAACGCCACGCCCCTCCGGACTCCCTCTTCATACTTCTCCGGATCGCTCTCATTTCGCGCCATGTGGTCGAACGGGGCCAGCTTGAACGCGTCGAAGCCAGCCGCGACGCCCTTGAAAGCGTTGGCCGCAAACCCCTCCGGCGTGCGCTGCTCGCCCCGCGTGGCCCGATTGATGTTGGCATAGTTGCGAATCGCGCCGCGCAATTTCCCGCCGAAGAGCTGGTAGCAAGGAAGGCCGAGTGTCTTGCCTTGCAGGTCCCACATGCACTGTTCCAGAGCGGAGCAGTAGGCGGCCGTGAGCCGCTTTTCGCGCGGGTCGGCGGCGGCCACCTTGAACAGGGCGGCGTTTCGAAGGCGCTCGATCTCGAACGGGCTGCGACCGCGGATCGTCTCGAATACGGTACGAGCGACAGCGGCGCCTTTGGTTGGAACGCGTTCGCCGGCAGAGGCATCCCCGAGCCCGGTCAGGCCTTCCTTCGTCCGCAATTCGAGCAATACCCATGCCCTCGGCCCGACCTCGGCCGTGTAGACCGAGAGTCCATCGATGACACCTGTGCCGTTGGGCCGAGCGGCCACTACGCGTGGGAGGGTTGCCAAGGCGCTACCCCAAAGCCATGTCCGACGTGTCATGATTGTCACAGTTTAGTTGAACTCCGATTCTCCGAGGACTGCATTGGACACGCTCGTGCGCCGCCGCTCACACTTTTTCGTCCCGGGCCTCGCGTACCTTGCGTTCGCGGCCTTGTGCTTCGGCCAAGACGCTGACGCCCCGAAACCTGAGGCGCAGTCCGAGGATGCGGCTGCCACAGCTTTAGTCGCCACCCCTCCCGTTGAGGGCTCAGGCGACGGCGATGCAGCTGGACCGGCTGGCGAGGTGGACACGGGCGAGCGGACACGCCTCAACCTGCTCGGAGAGCTCGACAGCGAGTCCGGCGAGGCTCGTCGCAACGAGAACGTGCGGCTGACGCTGATCGACAACAACGTGCTGAAGGAACTGTTGCGGCGCATGGGCGCCACTGCGACGATCGTCGAGAATTTCGCTGCCGAAAACTCGTTCTTCGGACTGGAGTACGGCGGCTCGCCCAAGCCCAGCCTGCACCAGCGGAGTGCACCTCAGGCGCGGCCGCGGGCCGAGTTGTTCTGGAGCCACCAGAACAGCGCCCTGTCGGCTCGGTCGTTTTTCCAGGTTGGAGACGTCCGCCCGGCACGAACGAATGACTACGGCGTCAATTTCGGCGCCCCTCTGGGCAAGCGGTCGGCGCTGACGCTCCAGATGAGCCAGCGCAGACTGCTGGGACAGGTCAACGGCAACGTCCTCGTCCCCGCCGCAGACGAACGAACCCCGACCACCACCGATCCTGCCAAGCTGGCGCTGATCCAGCGGGTGTTGGGCGCATACCCCGAAGAGCTGCCCAACCGCACGGACATCAACGTCCGCGCCTTGAACACCAACGCGCCCCAGAAGATCCATAACGACCGCGTGAGCGCCGTGCTGGATAACACCTTGGGAAGCGACAGGTTGACGCTGAAATACAATGTCACGCTGCAGCATGTCGAGGCATTCCAACTAGTAGGCGGGCAGAATCCTGACACCACCACGAAAAATCACAGCGCCAGGGCGACCTGGAATCGCGCATGGAGTCCGCACACGACGACGGACGTGACGGCCGGCTTCGAGCGAATCGGCTCGCTGCTCGTGCGCGAAGAAACCTCTATAGGGCCATTCTTCCTGTTCAGTAGGATCTTGCAATCGATTGGGCCCAGCAGCAGCATCCCGATCGACCGGGCGCAGAACCTGTTCCGCTATGGTGCGCGGCTGGCAAGGAACACCGGCAGCCACAACCTTGTCGTTGGTGGCGAGGCTCTGCGCAAGCAGGTAAACGGATTCGAGAGCAACAACCACCGCGGCACGTTCAGCTTCCGCGCGGACTTCGGAAGAAACGCTGTAGAGAATCTACTGGCGGGGGCGGCTAGCCAGTACCGCTTCGCAATCGGCAACGCCCACCGCGGCTTTCGCAACAGTTCTCTGGTGCTATACCTTCAGGACCACTGGAAGGTTACTCCCGCGTTCACGCTGGAGCTGGGCCTGCGGTACGAGCCGGTCGGCAGCCCCAGCGAGATCAATGCCCTAAGTGAGATCCCTTACGACGCCGATTTGAACAATTTCGCCCCGTCGCTGGGCTTCGCCTACAAGCCTAGCGGCCGCTGGGGCGTGTTGCGCGGCGCGTACGGCTTGCACTACGGCCAGTTGTTCAACGCCACGTTCATGCAGTCGCGCTTCAACACTCCGGGCGTCCTGTCGGTGTCGGTCAATGCGCCGGATCTCATCGATCCCCTCCGCGAGTTCTCTCCTGCCGACCTAGACCCGACAGCGCGGAGCGACCGCTACCACCTGGACCCCGAACTGTCCACGCCATACTCCCACCAGTACAACCTGTCGTGGGCCTTCGAGCCGAGGCGTGACTGGACGCTGGATCTCGGCTACGTCGGTAGTCGCTCGCATCGCCTGCTCAACCAGCGCTACACGAACCGGGCGCACCCAACCCCCGGCATCGCCCAAATCACGCGCACCGTCAACCAGAGGCGGCCGGATCCGCGCTACTTCGATGTGCTGCACGTCCTCAACGGTTCGATCGGCTACTTCGACGCTGCCAAGGTTGCGCTTCGAGTGCCCAGCTGGGCCGGCTTGAACCTCGACGCGTCCTACTGGTGGAGCAAGGCGATCGACTTAGGCGCCGACTACACGAACACCGCGGTGGGCCGCGACGGGCGCCTGGGGCGCAGTCCCACGGAATTCGACAGCTGGGGCTACATGAAGGGCGTGAGTGATTACCACCAGCCGCACGCGACGTTGCTTCGGCTCAGCTATGCGGTGCCCGGCCGGCGCCGCCTCCCGCCTGGGGTGCGCTCGATCTTCGGCGGATGGCAGCTGAGCTCGGTTGTGCTTTGGAAATCCGGCACTCCCTTCGGGATTCGTTCGGGATCAGACTCGCCGGGGGTTGGAAACGTGGATGGCGCGGGCAGCGACAGGCCGAACGTCTTGGATCCATCGATCCTCGGTCGTGTCGTGAACCACCCTGACCGATCTAAGGCGGCTCTGCCTACGAGCGCCTTCGAGTTTATCCAGCCTACCGATCTGGGCGGGGACTTGGGGCGTAACACATTCCGCAAGGACAGTGTCTGGAACGTCAACATGGCACTCTCGCGACGGATCCTGTTGGACAAGCAGAGATCCTTGCTGTTTCGCGCCGAGTCACTCAACGCTCTCAACCACCCACAATTCTCCGAGCCGGACATCAACCTGGCTTCGCGGACGTTCGGGGCCATCACGAACACCCTCAACGATGGCCGGGCGTTCCGCTTCACGCTGCGCGTCGAGTTTTGAGGGCGCCCGCCGGGGCGGGGAAGCAGCCTCGGCCCGATCTGCGCGTTGGATCCGATCCATCTGCGGGATCTCAGCGGATGCGATGCTGCCACGGGCTCACTCGGGGCAAGGCCATCTTCGGCAAGTTCCATCTAACGCCCGACCGTAACGACTGTAAGCTGAGTAGCGTAACTGTAAGCCGTATAGCGGAACTGTAAGCTGAAGAGTTGACCCGCGACAAGCGTTCCCAAGGCATGCAAGTGCCAAGTCGAGAGGGGTGCCGCGACCGTCTGGCCGCGGAGCCAGTGCTGCACCCGCGCGCCGGCAAGCATCCGGTGGCGCGCTCTAGAACGCATCTGGGCGAGATCGCCGGACCGAGCGCCAGCCGGCGTGCCGCTGCGATGACCGCCTGTCTGGCGGCGGGTCTGCTGGCAGGCTGCCTAGGGGCCCTCGCACAGACATTCCAGGGTGGAGTGCGGGGCATCGTGCTGGATCCGAACGCTGCACTGATACCGAACGCAGAGCTGACGTTGGTGAATGATGAGACTGGGGTTGTCCGCTCGACCGTTTCCAACGCGGCTGGAGAGTATTCTTTCGCGAACATCCAGCCCGGCGTCTACACACTCCGCGCAGACCTTGCAGGCTTTAGTTCCTTCGTGGCAGAAGGGCTGACGATCGGAATCTCCACGTTCTTGGTGTCCGATATCACGTTGAACGTTGGCGGGGTCGAGGAGACCATCACGGTCACCGCGGAAACACCCCTCATCGAGAACGGCACAGCGTCAGTTGCCTCGACGATCGACCGCAAGCAGATCGAGGTCCTGCCCTCACCGGGGCGCAACGTGTTCATCCTTGCCGTGACGACACCCAACGTGGTGCACACAGGGAACCCGGTCTGGGTCAAGCAATCCGACCAAACAAACTCCTCGTTGCTGTCGCTCGGTGGCGGGCCCCTTAGGGGAAACAACTACACCATCGACGGCGTTTCGATGACTGACTTGCGCAACCGTTCGGTGATCATCCCAGTCTTCGAGGCCGTCCAAGAGATGAAGGTCCAGACCAACACGTACGACGCGGAGATGGGCCGTACCGGCGGGGGCGTTTTCAATACGATCCACAGACGGGGCACCAACGATTGGGCCGGCAGCGCTCTGTATCAGTTCCGTCCGGGAGAACTGAACACCTTCTGGAGAAAGCTAGCCTATTTCCAGCAGCGGGACTTCGATAGCGGGCTGCTGCGCCAGCAGGATCTCGAGAACGCTCCATACAACCTCTTCGGGGGCTCTTTCGGCGGCCCGCTCTCTGCCGGACGGACGTTCTTCTGGCTCGCGGCCGAGGGGTATTCCGACCACGCAATCGGCAACACCACCGTTACCGTGCCAACACCCGCCGAGGCGTCGGGCGATTTCTCGCAGAGCAGGAACGCGATCTACGACCCGCTCAGCCTCACCGCGGACGGCCGCAGGCCGGCCTTCGCCAATGGCCGAATCCCGGCGAGTTCGAAAGACCCCGCCGGATCGGCGCTGGCAGGCTTGCTGGCCACTCTGGGGCCGGGCGGCCAGATCTCGACGTCTGGGATCCAGATAGTGCGGGCAGTCCAGACCACGGGAAACCTAAGCCATGCATTCAACGATCGCTGGCATCTGTCTGGAACCTATCTGCACTACCAGTCCACAGAACCACTCTTTGGGCACTACCAAGACCTGTTGAATTCCGACACCCGCCCCGTCTTCGGGATCGATTCGTCGACACTCGGTCGGGACGTGCACGCCGTGGCTATCAACACCACGATCCTACCGACCGCGACTTCGGTGTTCACGTTGCGCTACGGCCAGACGTACTTCAACGACTCCTGGAGCAATCCTGCGTTCGGCAAGGACCAGTTCGGCGCCCAGCTGGGGATTCGCGGCGACTTCTTGGACAAGCTCTACGCACAGGAAGGCTTCGATGGGCAATTCCCGAAGATTTTGGTCGCGGACTTCGGCAACAACGGCAATGCCTTGGGGGGGAATAGCAACAGCGATGTCCAGTGGCTGTCGCGCGAGATCAGCGGGACGTACGGTCAGTTTGTCGGCAATCACACGCTGAAGTGGGGAGGGCAGTGGCGCAGACTCGGACTGCACACAGCCAACTTCGGCAATGGAATGGTGCTCCGGTTTGCCAAGAAATTCACCCAAGGCCCCGATCCGGCGCATCCCGCGACTGGCTCGGGCAGCGCGCTGGCTGACCTGCTGCTGGGAATTCCCGACGGCGGCTCCGCTACGCTGGCTGCGCCAGCGGACCTCTTCCTCGACTACTTCGGCGGATTCTTTCAAGATGACTGGAGGGTCTCGCCGGATCTCGTGCTGAACCTCGGTCTCCGGGTCGAACACGAAACGGGGCTGAGAGAAGACTCGGATGACTTCGCGGTCGGCTGGGACCGCCAGAGCCCGTTCCCCCTGCAGGTCGGCCTCCCGCCCAGCCTCGAGGGCCGGCTGCCTGGCTTTCCCTTGAGGGGAGGGCTCATGTATGCCGGCCTAGACGGCAATCCCACGCATCAATGGAACCCACCCGCGGCCAAGCTCGGGCCGCGCGTGGGGTTTGCCTATTCCTTGAACGCCTCCACCGTCATCCGGGGCGGCTTCGCGGTGTTCTGGGCGCCGTACGCGATCCCGTCAGGTACCGGCGCTTCAGAGACCGGCACCTACGGATACACGGCTGTAACCGACGTCGAGGCCAGCGTCGACGGTATCACGCCGAGTGAGTCGACCGCCTCGAATCCGTTCCCCAACGGGATCCTCGATCCGGTGGGGAACGCGAATGGCCGCCTACAGAACATTGGGGGCGATGTCTACTTCAATGACCAGCACCGCGATTCTCCATACATCAAGAAATGGTCGTTGGACCTACAGCGGGAGATCGGCCGCGGGGTCGCCCTCAAGGTCGGCTACGTCGGCAGCCAAGGAACGAACCTGCCGATTGGCGGAACGTTCGACTCGGTTGTCAACATCAACCAGCTCGCGGACGACGACCTGCCTCTGGGCGACCGGCTCAACGAACGCCGCCCGAATCCCTTCTTCGGCGATGTCCGCTTCGGATCGTTTGCAGAAGAGCAGACCCTGCCGCTGGGCCAGCTGCTGCGGCCGTTCCCGCACTTCCGCAACGTCTACGCCCGTCACGTGAGCGCGGGCAAGTCGATGTACCACGGACTTCGATTCGAATTGGAACGGCGCTTCTCGCGCGCCTGGGGCGCACGACTGAATTACACGCACACTAGACACCGCGACAACATCTACGAGGCAAACACCTTGCTGGAGAGCCTGACCCGCGCGGTCTACAACACGCCGGACGAGTGTGCAGCGGGCAAGTGCCCGGTGTTGGAGTCCGACTATTCGCTGTCACGGCTACATGCGCCGCACTTGATGAACCTGAACTTCATGTACCAGACGAGAGGGAGCTCCAAACTGCTGTCCGGCTGGTCGGTTTCCATGGCCACGATCTTGCGCAGCGGTTTTCCGCTCGTCATTACGCAGAACGAAAATCCGCTCAGTGCATACGGCTTCAGCCACCAGCGCCCCCAGAGCGTCGAAATCGCCGGCGGGGGAGACCCGGCCCGCAATCCGGACCAATACGTGACTGCGAGGGCCGTCGTGCCGACCGATGGCCTGCAACTCAGCCAAGCGCCGCACACCACCGACGCTGTCCGCAGTCCGGCTCTGGTGAACTGGGACGTGTCTCTGGAGAAGCGCGTGCCGATTCGCGAAAACATCAACCTATCTCTGAGATTTGAATTCATAAACCTCTTGAATCAAGTCAATTGGCGTGGGCCCAGAACCATCTTCGGATCGGATACGTTCGGCAGCATTCCCGGAACCCGAGGATTCCCCAGAACGTTCCAGATGCTGACCAAGATCGTCTTCTGACCCGATCTGCTCGCGACACCGGGCCGCCACGGTGTTGGCCTCAGCCTCGAGACCGCCGCGTCGGCTGGACACAACTTGGTTGGGTCAGAACCCCCGCACCGAAATCTGGTACGTTCCCGTCCAGCTGTCGCCGGGCTGCACTACCGGAAGCTGCGGGTACTGCCCGCGGTGGGCCAGGTTGAAGGCGTTCGTGATGCCGGACATCGGCTCGAAACAAAGGAACTGCTCTCCGTCCCCACGCGGTGCGTAGACCACGGCAACCGGGTATCGGTCCCCGTACGCCACTGTCAGGCGCTCTCCCGCGCCGCCAACGCTGAATCGCGCCCAACCGTCCGAATCGGCCTTCAGGTCACCGAATACATGATCCAGGAACTCGCCGCGCAGCGGAAGGTCTTCGGCGTCCGGAAAGGTGTCCGTGACAGGGGCCGTGGCACCAGTCGGCGTGAACCGCTCGTTCAACTCCCACAAGCTGGCCGCCGCCAGGTGCACTCTCCACTCGTCGCGCCGGCTGTCGTGCAGTTGGAAGTACGGATGGAACCCGACCGAGACCGGCATCGGCTCCGCGCCGTGGTTCTCGATATCAGTCCGCACCTCAAGGCTCGTGCCCGCAAGCAGGTACGTCACGGAGATGCTGTGGGCAAACGGGAACTGCGCCATCAGGGCGGGGAATCGGCTGAACTCCAGGCGACTTCTCACCCACGCCGAGTCCGAATCCGAGCCAACCTCGACAACTTCCCACGCGCTCGAATAGAGCAGCAGCCCATGGATCGGTTGCCCGGCCGGGTCCGTAAGGTAGTTGCCGATACCTTGGTTTAGCTCGTACCGCACGCCGCCGGCGAAGAAGGCGTGCTCGTCGAGCCGGTTCGCCCACGGCGCGAGCAGGGGGTTGCCGCACAACTCGGGAGCGGCCGCGAACTCCGCAACCGAGTCGAACGGGAACCAAAACGCGTTCTTGCCGTTGACGATGAATTCATAGGCGTTGTTTCCGATCTTCGGCGCGACCGAAACAACGACATCACCCGGTCCGTTCAGGCGGACGATCTCGACACCGTCAGATGTGATCGGTGCCGCAGAGTGGGTCTCTGAGGATGCGGCGCACATGGGCGGTTGACCAGAATACCGCAGGCCCGCCCGCGCTACTCGCCGGGAAGCTCGCGCAGGTCGGTGTCGCCCTGACAGCACATGCACAGTCCGGGCTCGTGCGTCGTGATATGGCAGATCTCGCAGTAGTACGTCACGCGATGCAATTCGCCGTCTTTCACAGTGAAGATCTTCTCCACTGCGAATCGGCCGCCGTCTTGGTAGTGGCCGCGCAGCTCCCACAGTCGCTTCGCCAGCTGCGGGTCGCGCATGGTGAGATCAAGGCCCTCGTCCAGCTCCACCAGATCCACCGCGCCGCCCCCCGTGAGAGCCAGGCGCAGTGTCCCGCCATCGGCCGGATCGACCAAGGTGCCGCGAATCGCTTCGGCGGAGGCGAGAGCGGAAACGGCTAGGAGCAAGGCCCCCACCACCAGAAACCACCGAAACATAATTTCTGATAACATAGATTATGTCAACCAATGGGCCAGTCCGGCCAGCACTTGACTACATTTACGTTATCCGATTCTCCCCTGCCGAGCAAGCCCCTCCGCTGAGGGCCGAGCTTTGCTGCGCCCCGTCGTCGTTGCGTTCCGCGCCAAAGTTGCCCGGCGTGCGCGGAGCGTTCCGCGCTACCAGTCCACGACAGAGCCGTCGAACGCATCGTACGGCATGGGGTTCGTCCAATCGTGGTCGATCTTGTCCGCGATCGCCTCGTCATCGATTTCCACTCCGAGGCCGGGCTTGGTCGGCAGCGGCACGTAGCCGGCGTCGAATCGCAGCGGCTCCTTGAAGTACCCTTCTCCGAGCGATCGGAACTCTTGGCACATGAAGTTGGGGATCGACGCGTCGAGGTGAACGCAAACAGCGGTGGCGATGGGCCCCAGAGGATTGTGCGGAGCCATTGCGGCATAGTACGATTCCGCCATCCCGGCGATTAGCCGCGCCTCCATGATGCCGCCGCAGTGCGACAGATCCGGTTGAAGGATGGAGGCCGCGCCTTTCTCCAGAACCTCGCGAAATCCCCACTTGGTGAAGACGCGCTCGCCAGTGGCGATGGGCAGATGCGTGCCGTGAGCGATCTCCGCCATGATGTCATGGTTCTGGCAGTTGACCGGCTCCTCGATGAACATTGGCTGGTATGGCTCTAGGGCCTTGATGAGCAGCTTCGCCGTCTGCGGGCTGATCGCACCATGGAAATCGATCCCGATATCGACCTCGTCCCCGCCGGCTTCGCGCAACGCGCGGAACGACTCGGCCACCTTGTCAACGAAGGCTTTGTTCTCGACAATCCGGGCCGGGCGCTCCTTGAACGGCCCGACCTTGAACGCGGTGAAGCCCTGCGCCATGTCGGCCCGGATCGTGTCCGGCGAGGTGCCACCCTTGTACAGGCGCACCCTGTCCCGTGTCGGGCCGCCCAGCATGGCGTACACCGGCAACCCTGCCGCCTGCCCGGTTATGTCCCACATCGCCTGCTCGATTCCGCTCAGGGCACTGGTCAGCACGGGGCCGCCGCGATAGAACGCATGCCGGTATAGGGCCTGCCAGTGATGCTGCACGCGCCGCGGGTCCTTGCCCAACAGGTACGGCTCCATTTCGCGAATGGCCTCCGCACAGGTCTTCGCCCGCCCCTCGACGATAGGCTCCCCTAGCCCGACCAAGCCGGCATCGGTGTGCATCTTCAGGAACAGCCAGCGCGGCTTGACCAAGAACGTCTCCAGCTTGGTGATCTTGAGTCCGTCGGAGAACGGGACCGGCGCGGCGGATCCGGACTGTGCCAAGGCCGCGCCCGCGGCGATGCCCGCGGCTGCACCTTGCAATACAGATCGGCGTTGGAGGTGGTCTGCCATTGGCAGTTACTCTAGCCGATTCGATCTGACATTTCCATCTGCCCAAGCCGGCTGGACGGCGCAGGCCACTTCACCCGGGGGAAATTCTTTTCCCCGCTCGGGCGAGTTGCGCAAGCGGGGGTATAATACCTTCTTCTGTGATGCTCTTCCGCTGTCGGCCATCTGGGCACGCCCGCCCTCGCATTTCTCTCTAACCGGTCGCCGCAGCGCAGCCGCGCCTTGCGGCTGGCAGAATCCCAGGAAGCAAGCTCATGCAACAAGCCACCATCATCGGACACCGCGGTGCCAAGGGACATACGGAAAACACCGTGCCGAGCTTCGAGCATGCGCTCTCGCAGGGTGCTGACGGCGTCGAGCTGGACGTGCGCCGGTCCGGCGACGGCCAGCTGGTCGTGGTGCATAGCTCGGTGGCGGGGCGTCACTCCGTGCCATCGACTCCGTACTCAAAGTTCCGCGACCTAGGCGACGGCTACGAGATTCCCCTCTTCGAAGATGTCCTGAAGCAATTCGCGGGTCGGGCCTTCCTCGATATCGAACTCAAGGAACCGGGCTTTGAAGAGCAAGCGATCGAGTTGATCCAAGCACACGCCGAGATCAGCCGGACCATGATCAGCGGCTTTCACACGAAGATGTTGAACAAGGTGCATGACTTGCTGCCCGACATCCAGCTCGGGTTTATCTTCAACCGCACGCAAGACGAAGAGACCCGCTTCAACAGCCCGATAGACTTCGTGATCCCGCAGTTCCGGCTCGCCTCGCGCAACTTCATCGAGGAAGTCCACGACGAGGATCTCAAGGTGCTGGCCTGGACGGTCAACAGCGAGTCCGAAATGCGCCGCCTATTGGCGCTCAACGTCGACGGCATCATCACCGACGAGCCCGGCTTGCTGGCAAGGGTCCTGGGGCGCTGAGTCCCCTGCGCCCGAACACGCAGACTGTCCCGCAAGTGTCGGCGAGACGGCCAGGCTGACGGCCTCCCCGGCTCGACTCTCGCGCGCCCGGCCCGCCGAACCGCACCCGGGCTGGCGCGATACGGCACGATGCAATAGTGGCATCGAGTCGCAGTGACCGTGGCGAGTTGATCCTCGCCGGGAAGCAGTATCTGTTCCCAGCTGTCTCGACGGCGGATGTAGACGCGTTCATCGCCGCGCTCCGTCCGGCGCTCGGCGCGCCGAATGCCCGCTAACGGGAGCGCCGCAAGGGAGATATCGTCATGCGCCGAAGGCTGCCGCGGTGGCGGGGCTAGGCTTTGCTGCCGCTGCTGCCCCCGGACTCCTCGACGATCTTGGCGGCGACCATCTCGTCAATCTGCTTCGCGGGATACTTGAGAGACTTCAGGATTTGGCGCGTGTGCTGGCCGCGCAGAGGGGCATCGCCTGCGATGTACCCAGGGGCGTCGGATAGCTTTGGAAACACCCCCAACTGCTCGTAGACCTCTCCATCCTTGCCGCGAATTGGCGTGATCAAGCCACGCTGGGCCGCGTGGTCGTCTTGGACAGACCTGGAGATTTCCCGCACTTCCGTGACGCAGGCGTCAACGTCGACGAAAATCTCCATCCACTCGTCCACCTGTTTCTTCTGGAAAATTCGCGTCAGCTCGGCGATCAAGATGTCTTGCGCGTGGCCTTCTACGTACTGGTCCTGAATCAAATCCTCGCGGTCGATCGCCTTGCACAGCGCCGCCCAGAACTTCGGTTCCAGGGCTGCGACCACCATGAAGCGTCCGTTGCGGACGGGATAAATGTTGTAACAGGCATAGCGCCCGAACAGACGTTCCTGTCCGCGCTTCGGCCGCCGCTTGGTCGCCGTGTAGTTTGCGATCTGCACCGGCATCAGGCCGAGCAACGAGTCGAACATCGAAATATCGACCAATTGCCCCGCCTTGGTCTTGTTGCGGTGTTGGAGGGCCAGCAGGATTCCGATCACAGTCGGCAGCGCTCCCGCTGCCACGTCGGCAATCTGGATGCCGGGCACCAACGGCACGCCCTCGCCGTCCCCGAGCAGGTCAAGCATGCCGGACAGTGCCAGATAGTTCAGGTCATGGCCGGCCTGCTGGGCGTTCGGACCAGTCTGGCCGTATCCTGTCAGCGCTGCGTAGATGATCTTGGGATTGACTTCGCTAAGGGCCTGGTAGCCCAGCCCCAGCTTCTCCATCACGCCGGGACGGAATCCATCTAGGACGACGTCGGACCGCTCCACCAAGGCACGGAAAACCTCCTGTCCTGCCGGCTTGCGCAAGTCGAGCGAGATACTGCGCTTCCCTCGGTTGATCGTGAGGAAAGTCGCGTTGAATCCTTGAGTCTGAGGGAGGTACTCGCGCATGTAGTCCCCCTCTCCCGGCTTCTCGATCTTGATCACGTCCGCGCCGAAGCTGGCCAAGATGTGGCTGGCGTACGGGCCGGGAAGGAGTCGGCTCAGGTCAAGGACCCGGATTCCATCCAATGGCCGACGCCCGCCCTCAACCTCTTTTTGCTCAGCAGATTCGAGTTTCTCGTGAGTTGTCGTCTTCTCGATGGACTTTTTCGGAGCCCGCTTGATTTCCGGGCCAGGCAAGGGGGCTCGCTTGGCAGATTTTTGTGCTTTCGTAGCTGCGGAGTCCTTCCGCTCGGCCGCTTGCGGGGCATCGGACTTGTCAGTCGCGGCGGCTTCCTTCGCTGCCTTCTTGGGCGCTGCCTTGGTCTTCGTATCGGCAGGAGCCTTTCCCGTGGCCGCGGTGGCGCCAGCCGCTGCGGACTTGGCGGCGGCCTTGATCTCCGAAGACGCCTTCTTGCGGGCCGCGGTCGTCTTCTTTCCAGGGGATTTTCCGTCGGAAGGTGCGTCAGGCTGCGCTGTGGCGGAGCTGCTGGAAGACTTCGGAGAGGCTGCCCGTTTCTTGGCAGCGGCCTTCGGAGCGGCTGCCGCTGGCCGCTTGGCACCGCTCTTGTCGGCGGCACCCTGCTTGGTGCTGGCAGACTTCTTGACCGAAGGCCTCTTCGCGACGGTCTTCTTGGCGGAGGCGTTTGATGCGCTCTCGCCGGTCCCGGATACGGCCGAATCAGCCTCGGCTTTCGATCTCTTGGCGCCCTTAGCGCCGCCCTTTCCTGATTCGCTTGCCATCGGAGGTTTGGTGGACGCCTGTGGCTGAGTCAAGAACTCGACCTCATCCACCAATACTCACTCGTGGCAGGCGCGGATGTTCGTAAAGCGCCGCGCACGTACGGATGCGAGGAGCGGTTCTTGTACCAGCAGGATTCTGGCAGTTCGCAACGCGTCCGCCCATGAATCCATAAGGGCTTAAGGAAACCCATTGTACCAAAAACGCCCGCCCCTGTCAGCACGCCCGCTAGGGCTCCCAGGCAAATTCAATGTTTGATGCGAACGGGGGTTGAGGCATGTCTTGGAGTGCGCGGAGCTCGGGAGATGGCGTCCGGAAGCCGAGTCGGCGGGGCGTGCGAGCATGCGACAGCACACCCAGGAGCCTTGGCGCGGTC
>JAJDTX010000074.1 GCA_022826925.1 Bryobacterales bacterium | reverse complement strand
CCCTGCCGCTAGCGGCCTACTGCCGGAACGCGCTCAACGCTGGCCCCGATTCCCGGATTATTCCGATTTCCAACCTGTTCGGCGTCGGATCAATGTGAGAAAAACCCCTACCCTACTGCCGGAATAATGTGACTCTGTACATGCACGCCCGGAAACACACCCTCCCGGTTCTCGAAATCGTAGAGGCTGGCCAGTCGCTTCCCGGAGACAGCCTGATCGAAGAACGCCTTGGTGGAATTGTCCGTGGCGATGCCAGTCGGCACGATTAGGCCGGTTCGGCCTCGGGGACCGACCAGGCGCAGAAAGGTCTCGGCGAATAGCGAATAGCTGTTTAGCTTCCCGTAGGCGGTCAGTTGATACCGCCCTCCACTCCGACAAAATGCATTCCTAGCTTCATATCCCCTCTTGTCCAATTCGTACTCCTTCCAAAGCCTAGGATTCGTTTCTTCAAGTCTCAGAATTGCACGCTTGCGCGTCGCACCAGCCAAACTCGCAATGCTGGGGGCACGTACAGCAAAATACTCTTCTTCGGAGAGTTGAGAGACTTCCCACGGCGGATTCCCGAGGACGACATCGAATCCCCCGTCCTGCATGATTTCCGGGAAGGCAAGATGCCAGTGGAACAGCCGGTGTCGGTGCGCCAGTTCCCTTATGTTCTCTTCGACCCCAAGACGTTGCCGCATGCCTATCTTGAGACGATTGAGGTCTTCGGTATGAGGAACCCAAGTTCCCGTCTCGTTCGTTTTAGGCGCGAAGTACGCTCCGACGAACAGATCGGCGCGCAGTTCTTCTCGCATTCTGGTGGCGTCCGTGCACACGTTGTCCCAAGCAGCGTACTTGCGTTCGATGTCGGCGAGCGTCTCCTCCGGCATGGCGTCGATGGCGGCGGTGGCGAGTGCTACTTCGAACACGCCTTCTTCGTCGAACAGGCTGCGCAGCACGGTATCGCCGACTCGGCTGTTCCGCCTCTTGATCGCTCGGCAGGTGGCCTTGTCATCGCCCGTCAGATTCTTGTATGCCTCTCCGGGTATGCCAGCTGCGATTACCTCGGGATCGAGCAGGCCCACCAGACTATCGCCGAGCTGGATGTGGGCGTCTAGGAAGGTCAGCGGTTTGCCGGGCTCGATGGTCTCGATCCACAAAGCCGTCTTGCACAGCTCCACCGCGAGCGGGTTCCGGTCCACCCCATGGATACAGTGCTGGACAACCTCGCGCAGCGCGTGCTGTCGCGCGGACTCATCGGAGGTGTCCACGCCGGCCTCGATGCGGGCGATCTCGGCGGCCATACGGCGTGCCGCTGCCAAGAGGAAGTGTCCCGAGCCGCACGCCGGGTCGAGCACCTTTAGATCGAGGATGGCTTTGCGGGGATCGTCTGGGAGGCCAGCAACCGCCTCGGTGAGGACAGGCTCAAGCGCAGACTTGATGAGTTCGTTCACCAGCGACGACGGTGTGTAGTAGGACCCTGTCAGCTTTCTCTTCGAGCCCTTGGCCTTTTCGCCGTTTTCTTGGCCAGCGAAGCCGAACTCCCAAGGTGTGGCGTTCAGGTCAAGGACCGGCTGCAGTTCGAGTAGGCTCTCGTAGACCGAACCGAGTTCCTCGGTGCCCATATCACGGTAGTTAACGCGTGCCAATGCCGTACCGGATCGGAAGAACGCAAGGCTGCGCACCGCGTCGAGAAGTGGCTCGTTAGCAATGGCTGCACGGTCGAGGTCGGGGCACTTCCCCGAGCGGAACAGCCCGCCGAGCGGCGGAAGTCCGAGTCCCGGAGCTCCGCAGGCAAGCGCTTGGAACGTAATCTGAAGGCTCGCCCAAGTATCCGCGTGCTGATCGTAGTAACGGCGGCGCAACGCACGCTCCCTCAAGCGCGAGAGGGAGTACCCTTGCGCGTAGACCGAGCGCTGCTCGTCGGTAGCATCCGGCGCATGGAGCAGATTGCGTTCCTCGACAGCGAAAAGGAAGAGCAGTCGGTAGACAAGCCGTAGGAGTTGCTCGAAGAATGCGTTCAGGGTGAGGGTCCCATCCCGCAGTGCGGAACGTAGGTCATCGTTGTCCCGATGCTGCAGCAGTCCGTTGCCGAGCTGACGCAGAGCCTCGGTGACTCCGTCGCGGAGATTAGCCAGCACGCGCTCACCGGTCTCGTGAGCCTCAGCACGCCAGCTTTCGATGACGCAGCTGGACGGCTTGCCGTTCGCCAGCGCGAAGCGGCTGGCATGGGCGGCGAGCCAAAGCGCCGCAAAATCGGGATAGAGTTCCTCTAGGAACACGAGGTCTAGGTCGGCCTCGATGTAGGCTGGGCGCGTCAGGCTCGGGTTGTCGCGGAGCACACGCAACTTCGAGCCGTTCGAGACGATTCCCCACAGGCAGTCATCCTCCGCATTGAGGAATTCCTGCATCAATCCGTGGGGTGCTTGGCGGCGTCCTTCGTAGCCGAATCGCGGATCGGCCCGATCGAGATTGAAGTCGCGCGTAGTTAGCAGCAGTGGAACCGTTTCACCGCAAGCTCGGTGGGTCAGCTTGAAGACTCGTTCCCCCAGAGTAGCGTCGCTGGTCGGGACCAAATCGCTATAGCCCAAGACGGTATGCAGCAGCGGGACGAGCCACTCGTCGACGCCGACCTGGGTCGTCCTAAGGCCGTGCCGTACGCGCCGTTCGGCATAGCGGGCGTAAAGATCGCCCGCGATGCGCCAGTACCGGGCGATCTCTTCCTTGAGCGCGAGCGATTTTGACAGACCGTAGTCAGCACCTCGTTGTCCTGGGGCCTCCAGCCCGGCGATGGCTTGGAGAAACTCCGGCGGCAACAGGCCCCCTTCAATCCTGATAGCCGTGAACCCATGGTCTCTTCTTGCGCGTGCCATCTGTCGCCTCACAGACTCACTATGGGCATGAAGACGTAGACGCCGATCTTGTCAACCGGGAGGGCAGGAATCACGTTGTACCGAAGACCCCTCGCATCACTGGCCTCGCGGATGCGGCGGTGGTCTGCCAACAATTCCTGGGACCGCTCCTGCGCGATGCGCTCGAACACAGGGTCCAACGAGTGGAGTGAATTGAGCGTCTGGCCGATAAGCTGGGACTTTTGGCCGTCTTCCATGTTTCGGTCGGGCGTGAGCGAGAGCAGCGACAGGGCATCGTCTTCGGTCAGCAGTGCCGGTGCTTCACCGCCGCGGACGGCGATCCCGAGACACTCCTCAGCGAGCAGCGACTTCAGCAGACCATAACGGCCGTCACCGCCGCGCCGCTCCACCTGAATCTGGCTGCGCAGGCGGAGCAGGTAGAGTTCGGTGCGGGCTTCGATGCCTCTCGTGAACATCGCGCTCGCCCTAGCGCCGACCTCGGGCCGGTCGGCGTCGAGGGCCTGTTCCGCTACATAGTCCGCGAGTGTCACGACCAGCGGGTGGGCGCGATGAATATAGCTCGCACCGGCCGGCGAAGGAAGCCTGAAAGCGATCTTCGCCTTTGGCTTGAACCCGATGGCGTTGAGGCGATCCTGCAAGGGTTTCGGGAAGTGGGCCACGGGCAGCCGGCTGTAGCCGTTCCGCTGGTCGATACCAGCGCCCAGACGGGCAGCAGACACCCTAACAAATCGGGCCACGTCATCCTGTCCGCCTAGCACAGACACGGACTTGCGCCACTCGGGAAGGACCTGATCCGGCCGCAGTCGGCGTTGGGCGAAGACTGTGCGTGTCATCTTGTCCTTCGCCGTCTGCCATGCGTTGTCGACTTCAACCTCGGTGTCGCCGAAATCGAACAGCATCTGCCTCGCACGGGACGTGTCCGCACCGCGAAGCAGGACGGCCTTCATGATGGCGTCAACAACCTTGTTGTTGTCAGCCGGCAGGGGTACTGCCACACCAAGCTCCTTTCGGATCTTCTCGGCTTTACGGAGGATCACGCGGAGCACCGCACCGTCGATGGGATTGTTCTCGCCGTAGAGCATCAGGGCGCGCACTATAGGACTTGACTGCCCGAAGCGGTCCGCCCGGCCTTCGCGCTGCTCGTGGCGGGTCGGATTCCAAGTGAGGTCATAGTGAACGACTGCATCGAAGTGGTCCTGAAGATTAACACCTTCGGAGAGGCAGTCCGTGGCCACGAGGACGGCCGTGACCTGTTTGTCGAGTTCGCCTAGAGCCTCCACTTTCTCCTGGCGCTGATCGGAGGTTAGCTCTCCGGTCACCACGGCGATGTGCGCGTTCTCCTCCGGCAGAGCGCGTCTGAGTTCCTCGCCGACATAGTGTGCGGTAGCGATATAGCGACAGAACACGACCGGCTTGAAACCAGCGACCATGAGTTGCCGCACTTCCCCAATCAAGGCCTTGAGTTTCGGGTCTCGGTCAGGACCGCGCAGCGCATCGGCCCGCGCGATGAGTTCCTCGAGCGCCGCGACGTCTTCAGCCGCCTCCACGGTGCCGGCGGGTACGCTCTCGTTGAGGGTCAGCGAGTCATCGGCCGCCTCGTCCATCACCGTCTCGCTCGCGGCACGGTCTAGGTCGGCGACCCGCGCCTGTTCGGTCTCGCCCTCGGCAGCCAGCAAACGTGTTCGCAGGGCCAGAGACGCGGCGGCTGGGCTCGAAGAGAGACACCGCAGCAGTGCGAGCGCGGCCCACCACGACATGCGCTGCTCGAGCCTGGTGCCGCCCTCGGCATGCTGAACCATCGCGCGGGCGTATGCCAACACCTCATCGAAGAGACCTCCCCACGCGCCGGTCAAACGGTAGGTGGCTTCCCGGCTCTCGCGGACGGGAAAACCAGCATCGTCCTTCCACTCGGCTATGTCACCCCGCCGCCTCTGGACGAAGTGCTTTGCAAGTTCGAATCGCAGCGACTCGCGGGCCACGCCTTCGGGCATTTGAGCCAGTTGGACGAACCGCGGCTCCAGCAGGCCTAGGAGGTTGTGAAAGGCGGTGTCGTCTCCCGAATGCGGCGTAGCTGTAAGGAACACCATCTGCCGCTGAAGTTCGCTCTCGGCCAAACCCTTGAGGAGTTGGTAGCGCTGGTGGCGCGTGTTCGTGTTCGACTGCACGCAGGTATGGGCCTCGTCAACGATTACGAACTCAGGGCAGGCGCGCAGGAAGTCGTCCCGACGCCGGTCCGACTTGATGTAGTCGAGCGAAACGACCGTGTAGGGATAGACTTCGAAGATCGACTCGTCCGGGCGCAGGCCGCGCTCGAGACGCGTGGCCGTGCCGGTCCGCACGACCTCCGCCTCGATACTGAATTTCTCGGCCAGCTCCTGTTGCCACTGCTCACAGAGATGCGGCGGGCAAATGACGGCCAGCCGCTCGATCTCACCGCGGTCGATGAGTTCGCGCGCAATGAGACCGGCTTCGATGGTCTTCCCGATTCCAACGTCATCGGCCACCAGCAACCGGACGGTGTCGAGCTTGAGGGCCATGAGCAGGGGAACCAACTGGTAGGCCCTGGGTTCGAAGTTCAGGTTGCCGAAGCTTCGGAACGGACCGGCACCAGCCCTTAGCTTCAGGCGGAGCGCGTCCCGCAAGAGCAACGCCGCTTCTTGGGAACCCGGCTTGTTGGCATTGGGAAGATCGAATGTGGCAGCGGTCGGCGGCTCAGGCTCCATCGGCAAGTAGATGAGCGTCGCGTCCTCTTCGGCTCCGCCGAGCGGCCGGAGCTTCAGGAGATCGGCTCGGGTTTCGGGCAGCACTACCCATTCGCGGCCCCGCGCGCGGACTAGGTCTCCCGGCTTGAATTGAAGTGCCGCCTCCATTTCGTGGTCCCCGCTCCTCTATTCGTTCGCGCGTTTCTTGCCAGTTCCGAAGACCCAGGCGTACTCCCGAACGGTGTCGTCCCAGGCAGATCGATTCAAAGGGAAGCGCACGACCGTGTATCCAGCATCTCGCAGGCGCCGGCTGATCTCTGCGTCAGCGCTCTCTTGGACTTCCTCCTCGTGAACCGGGCCGTCGATGTAAATGAGAGTCTGCGATTGGCTGTAGGCGAAGTCCGGCCGGGTCGCATGGCTGGGCAGGTATGGCTGCGCCCGGTCCGGCAAGTAATGGCCTTGCTCCCGCAGGAACGCGAGCCACTCCTTCTCTAGGCTCGACGTGCACGCGTTCATCATTTCCTCATAACTGTCCCGGGGGCTGGAAGCTACCGTCAGCTCCTTGCGGTCCGCTCGTGTTAATCGGCACAAGAGCTCGAGCATGGCCTCGTCGCGCCGGTCGATCCACTGGTGATCCGGCTGGTTATAGTAGCTGAGCAGGCAGCGGTAACAACCGGCCTCGCACGTCGGGTCTTGATCCTCGAGGTCGCTGAAGCATGCCCAGTTGTCAGATGGCGACTCGTAGTGGCAGACCTCGAGTGCCTTGCGGGCGACCCGTCGCATTGCTTCTGGGTCGTAGCCGAGCCGGGTCAACACGCCCGCGCCGCCTTCGGCCGCTTCGTAGAAGAGGATCGTGGTGCGGTTATCCCGGTCGGGCAGCGGCTCAGCGGCAAGCTCAGCCTCCTCCAACTGAAACTCCTGCTCGATGCCGCGCTTGAGCGCGTATTGCAGCGAGATCATGGCCTTGTCTGAAAGGTCGGTCTTCGGCTGGAGGACTAGGACATTGCGGGTGTCTTCGACGAAGGGCGTGATCCGCTCGACGCTCTTGCCTTCCCGCACGCCATCGTCTTCCACATCTGTTGGTGCCTGAGAGTCTTTCGTCCACTCGCCGGTGTTCGTGTCGACGCTGAAGCCATAGACCGTCTTCTGCTCGCGTCGCCGCCAGCCCAGATTGATACGCCAGAGCGTCGCGGCGGGACCGTAACGGAGATCTAGCAGAGTTTCGCCACCCTCTTCCAGCGAGGCGCCTTCGGCCCGGGGCTTACCATTCTCCTCGCTGTAGCGAAACGTGGTGACCGTCTCGTAGCCTTGGCGTTGCCGCTCCTCCTCGTCGGAGGTGATGCGGGTCGCCCGACGAGTCGACACCTGCTCGATGCGGTAGAGGTTGTCGATGCGACGCCCTCCCATCAGTGGCTCGTCGCAGCTCACGCAGCGTTCGAACTCCATCTGATCCTGGAAGTGTCCGTAGCCGCAGACGGGACAGATACGAGCAGCTTGCACCGGTAGCTTGGCAGAAGCGGTTACGCTCGTCTCGTCCCGGATCGTCAGGATCGCCCTCCGAACGCGATAGGTGCTCCCCTCGTGGTAGATGATGGACTGTGGGCCGAATTCGTTGAGGCCGAGGAATCGCGGTCTGCTGAGGAAGGAGTCGCGCGCAACCTTCTCCTTTCGCCCCGGGATGAAGGCCATCAGTGGCAGGCGCGGGAAGTTGTACCCCGGCAGAAATCCCTGTGCCGCGAGGTAGCGATACGTGTAGAAGTCAGAGTTCATGGTCGGCCTGCTGTCGAGCAGCAGGTTCTGCTGTGTATACGCGTCGTCGTACCGCCCCTTTGCCTCCCGCCGTTCCTGTTCGGTCGCCGCCGCGTTATGGAGGATTTCGTGGGCGAGCTTCAGCTGGCTCGCCGTCGCACGGTAGAGAGAGCGCCACCGGTCGAACGCTTCGTCGAAGCGCAGTTCGGCGGAATTCATCGCGCCATCTAGCCAAGTGTTCGTGTGCCAAGGGGCGGTTTGCGTGGCGAGATCTTGCGTTAGGGTTTCCAAGATGCGCTGTGCACGCTGCTCCGCTTGCCTTACCGCTTGAATTCCGCCCACGCGCTCAGCGATGTACTTGTGCAGCGGCAACTGTTCGGGGTCTTCCCGATCCAGAACGTCAGGCACGGATTGTCCAAGCATGACACCGGTCTCGCCGAGCCACACCGCCTGCAGATGACTGCGGATGAGGTCCTCGTTGGCGAGATCGATGGTAGGCGGGTTGACAGCACCGGCGACCATGCGCGTTGGCTCGGAGAAAAAGTACTGGTCGTGCGGCGATCTAGCCGCGCAGTAGGTGACTACCAACGCCGGCTGGCCGCTGCGCCCAGCGCGGCCGCTGCGCTGCGCGTAGTTCGCAGGCGTCGGCGGAACGTTCCGCATGTAGACCGTGTTGAGGGTGGCGATGTCTACGCCGAGCTCCATGGTCGGCGAGCAGAAGAGGATTGGCAGACCCTTCCGTTCCTGACCCGCTTCTAAGCCCTTGCGAAATCGGGTCTCCCGCTTGTAGAGAGTCACATTATTCCGGCAGTAGGGCGGGGTTTTTTCTCACATTGCTCTGACGGCAGAATGCATGGAAATCGGTGATAGTGCGGAAATCCGAGAGGCGCGTTGAGGGGCCGTGAGGCTGGTGCAGGAGCGGGGC
>JAJDTX010000170.1 GCA_022826925.1 Bryobacterales bacterium | reverse complement strand
CAGATGGAAGCGGCCGGTCGAGGGACAGGAACGGATGCGAACGCGATCCAGCTAACGCGGGCCGGCGTGGCAACGGGCCTGATTAGCGTACCGCTGCGCTACATGCACACGCCGTCCGAAATCGTTGCCCTCGCCGACGCTAACGCGGCCGCCACGCTCTTGGCGGAGTTCGCCAACCGAATCTCAGCCGACGACGACTTCACACCCTAAGCGCGTCCGACCCGACCACACCCCGCTATCCGCCGACTTGGATAAAGCGTCTTAGGCGGCTGGCGTGCGAACGATGTGCGCACCCGCCTCGCACCGGGCTCGATCGGCCCAATTCGGATCGGCCGTAAAAAGAAACACTTGGCGATTTCCTGGCATGTCAGAAAGAACCTCTAGTCCGCTAATCGTGCGAAGCGGGTCCCAGTTCACGAACATCTCATCCAAGAACAGCGGCAACGGTTCCTGACTGTCTCCCTCCACGAGGTCAACGGTTGCAAGACGAAGCGCAAAGTAGATCTGCTGGATCGTGCCGCGGCTCAGTGGCTCGTCCACCTTTTTGGGAAAGTCTTCGCCACTACGACGCACCTGCAACTGGACTTCCCTGGTGCTCACATCGTCAACCTCGAGCAGGTCGTAGCGGCCGTCTGTGAACCGCTGAAGATATCGGCCTGCAATGGTCAGTAGCTGCGGCTGATGGCGTTCGCGGTACTCACGTTCGGCGACCACCACAATTCGTTCTAGGAGTGCTAAGCGATCATGCTCTACTTTCGTCATCCTTAGTTGCTCGTTCTTCGCCTCAATCGCGCCCTCAATGTGGGCAGGCCCAGGGCTGCGAGTCAGTTGATCGCGCTCCCTAGCCAAGCTCCCTTGTTCGTGCGCCAGTTCCTGTCGCCGCCCTTCCAACTCCTCGCGTCGCTGCTGAAAGTCCACGCGCTCTTCGTCGGTCAGATTGATGCTCAGCCCCTCACTTTGTAGCCTCTCAGCCTCAGCGACTCTGTTACGCCAGTCGGGCGTTTCAAGCTCAATGTAGTCGCGGATTCGCTGGCTTTCGTCGCGCAGATCCCGAGCCTCGACCAGACGCCCCAAGCCAGCTTCGGGATCGCCATTCGCAGGATCCAGAACCGCCAGTTGGTTGTTGATTTCACCAAGGTTGAGGCAAATAGCGCCGATGGCCTGCTCACATTCTTCAAGGTTTGAAGTCGATTCTTGGAGTTGCACTGCAGCTCTGTCCGCATCGCGCTTTCTCTCAATGGCTACGCCAAGCGCACGCTGAGCGGCATTTACAGCTTCAAATGGGTCCAAGGGAAGCTCGGTCAACAGGGCTCCGCGAAGTTCGTCGACGTCACCACGCCATAGCCCCAGCCTTTCAGCTACTTCGTCGCGATCTTCACGGATCGCGCGGGAGTCAGTCAGGACGTGACGTAGGGATTCGAGATCTCTGTCGAGGCCCTCTGTCGGTGATTCGAGATGGACTGATGCGACTGGAACCCCATCGATCACTTCACGAAACTGATGTCGAGCAGCCTCGAAATCGGCCCGGGCGGAACTAACCTCTCTTTGCTTGCGCTGCTGTTGGGCAGCGAATCGCGCTGCCGAGCTTCGTTGCGAAACCAGCACCATGGTCAAAGCGGCAAGGCAAACCGCCCCAAGCACCGCCACACTTGTGCCGGTAGGACCGCCGACAACAAAACCTAGAGCTAGCAATAGTGCGCCGAAAACCAGACCAGCGACATTCAGCCGCGTGGCGGTCTCTCGCCCTTGACCGAACGACTCCGCCTCAGTCGGATCGACGTCGTCTGTCGCGGCCTCAAGTCTTCGTTGAGCTTGTTGCCACGCGCTGAATCGCCCTCGCAACTCCGCGACGGAAAGGTTGCAAATGGCGTCTTCGGCGGACTTTTCTACGTGAACGACTGCTAGCGCTCGCTCACACAGCTCATTCCGGACGCCTTCGTGCTCTCGCAATCCACGATCCATCCGCTCAATGCGAACTTGATCCTCGGCCGCGCGCGAAGAGTCGCGATTGAGACGCTCAATGACCTCTCTACGGTCCAGCAACCGGCTAACGGGCTCAACAAGATCACACGCTTCTTTGAGTTCCCCGATTTCTGTAGTGAGAACAGAAAATTTGTCGCGAAGACCATCCAACTCCGACTGCAACTGCGTTCGGCGATTGGGCAGCTCGGGCGGTAGGTCATCGGACGAGACGAGTTTGACCGCCTTCTCCTCTAGAGCCTCCATGCTCGCTACGCGCAGGACCAAAGGTGCCAGAATGGCGTCACGATCGAGCATGAGCCTCACGTTGCGAAGCTGGCGGGAATTCTCCGCGAGATCGTGCTCGATTACCTGAAGTTGGTCATCAATGTTTTCAATTTGCCGGCGACGCCCTCCGGCCTCTCTCAGGTCGTTCCGCCGCAAGTCTCGAATCTCTGCAGTCAACTGTTTGGCCCGAGGGTTGCCGCGACGGTCAGGACGCCAATGTGCTTGGCGCTCTTTCCGCAGACTATCGACAACTTCGCGCGACGGCCGCAGAAAGTCATATGAGCTGCCCCCAAGCACTCGATCTTGGACAACCTGCCAAGCCTGTGCATCCAGCCGTAACGCCTCCTCCTGAGTCAGCGCATAGACGTTCTTGAACACGTCGCGTGTCATGAGACCAACCCATGGAACGGAGCGGTTGCGCAGGTCGTGCGATTCCCCAGCGGAGTTCAGGCGGCCGGACGGCCTGGATGTCAGGTAACGCACAACCTCCGCGCTAGCAGCATTGCGCAGGACAACTTGCAGCCGTCCTTCCGGATAGCGTCCATCCCAAGGCCTGTAAGGATGGCTATCGGCCGAAGCTGGCGCAAAGCCGAAGAGGGCGCTCTTGAAGAACTCAAATAGCGCACTCTTTCCCGATTCGTTCGGCCCCAGAATAACGACAACATCGTGGTCGGCAATCTTGTTCACCGACCAGTCCGCTATCGGCCCAAAGGCTGTAATGGACCAGTTATCGATTCTCATGCGGTGTCCTCGCGAAGCAGAGCCTCGGCCGCTTTGGCATCAAGCCCGTTCAGAAGGTCCAGCAAGTATTTCTTGCGTTCGCAGTCGTCGGGATACCGATCCAACTGAGCCAGAATCTGAGGTGTCAGCCGGGCAAGAACCTCTTCGTCGCGTCGCGCACGGTCGATCAGTTCTAACGCAACCCCCAGCACATGCCGCTGTCTCCTGTGCTCAAGGAGATTGGTCGGCCTGTACAAGCCCGTATCGCGAACATCGACATCAAGCACGGGCAGAGTATCGGCTAGATATCGGCCTAGTTCATCGCGCTCAGCCTCGTCCCTAAGCAAGCCAATTAGCTCAGGTCGGCAAGGTCCGGTCAACTCAACCCGCAGTATCCACTCTTGATCTGCAAGAATGTGCTCGTCGGTCTCCCTAAGTTCAACAAACTGTTCCCGGACCACAGACTGTAGGTCAGTAATGGACCTCGCGTCCCCAAGATCCGACAGGGTCAGCGTTTCCCAGCGCACTCCCGCAAGCGGCCGGAAGTCAATTCGGGGCTCCTCGGGCGGATTCAGCTCCACCACGAGCGCCCCCTTGGCCCCGGTCTCACCAAAGTCGCGGCCCTGGATGTTGCCCGGATAATGAGCGGGTGGCTCTTCGCAGACTTCTTGGCGCCTGTGAATGTGCCCCAGAGCCCAATAGGCGTAGCTTGACACAAGGTCAGAGCGGGCGGCAGGTGCGTAGCCGCCACCTGCCTCGTCCTCAGGTGCACCATGGACGCCTCTGATGTTCGCATGAAGCATGGCAATCGCCGGCTCGGGGCCCGGCGCAGGAGGAAAGGACTTGGCAAGGTTTACTGACTCGCGCGACGTCAGGTGGCCGGCCGTCACGACCCAACCGACCCTTTCGCCACGGCGCAGAATCGGAATGCGTGCCGGGCGCCGGGAACTGTGAAAGTGAAAACCGGCGGCGGGCCAACTGATCTTGGAAGCGCGGTAGTTGGCTCGGCCGGGATCGTGGTTGCCAGTGGCGTATACGACAGTGACGCCGGCTTCGGTCAGCCGTTGGAACTCGTCCACAAGGAGAACCTCGGTGGCAATCGTCAGCCGTTCGTTGTCAAACAGATCCCCAGCGATCAGCAGGGCGTCAGCATCGACCTCGATTGATAGGTCCACTAGGGCACTCAACGCTTGGTGGCCTGCATTCTCAAGTCGCTCACGCAGCGCGGCGTCTTGGCGTCGGTAGGGAGTGTCGAGATGGATGTCAGCCGCGTGGACAACACGCACAGGTGCTTCAACTTCCGCTATAGTGGCTTTGTCGGCGTCCGGCGGCGGTGCACCACCGCCGGACGCCAGATTCCGGCATCGGCGGCTCTAAACAAACACCGCCCATGCCACGCACCAGCCTAACACGTTTCGTCCATTTCGCGGATCTTCAGCCTCGAGGCGCAACGGTCTTGCATTCACGCATTCTGGTAAATTTCCAAGCCCGAAGCTAGACGCATATTGCGTAGCCATCTCGTCGCGGATCAGCCCCACCCTGGAGCGCGCCGGTCGCCGGGTTGCGGCTGGCGCCCTGCATACCACCGACGGACATGGTCCAGGGGTCGGTCGCTTCGGCGCCGTGGCCGCGGGCGGCAAGATCGTCAATCACGCTCTGATCGATGCGCGATTCGACAAGCACCAGGTCGCCATCCATCAGCCGCATGCGGGGGGCTTCGATAGCGGCCTGCACATCCAGCCCAAAGTCCACATGCTGCACCAGGGCCTGCGGCTGGGTTTGGCAGATGCCATAGCTGCCGGGCGTTCCCAACGCCAGCACCGGTTCGCCGTCGCGCACCGAGATGGTGGGAGCAATCGGCAATGACAGCGGCGCGCCCGGGTAAAGGTGATTCGGGCTGAGTGGGTTCAGATCGCCCCATCGGAGCAGGTCGTTGGTCAGCACGCCATGTCCCTGAACCACGATTCCTGAGCCAAAACCGGCGCCGAGGCTCTGGGTGAGACAGACCGCGTTCCCTTCAGCATCCATGACCGAGAACGAGGTGGTGTGTTCA
>JAJDTX010000160.1 GCA_022826925.1 Bryobacterales bacterium | reverse complement strand
AGCACCCCCATCCGCTCGTAAATCGCACGCTTGCTCGTCGCGTCGCGTCGGCTCGTGGACGGCGAGGCCACCTCCACCACGAAGCTCGGCACCACGCCGCCCTCCTCCCAGAGCAGATACGACTTGCGCGCCTGCTTGTGCAAGGCGCCCAGCACCACGAACACGTCCGGCACCACCACGGCCGCGGGGTCGCCTTGTCGGTAGTACAGCGCCATGCTGCCGGCCACATAGGCGTCTTGCCGGGCCTTGAAATGCGTATCCAGCTGGTCGCGCATATCGATGATGGAGCGCGCATGCGGGTCGGTCTCCATCAGGACCTTGCCGTCGGAGTAGGGGTACTCCACCGGTTGTCCCGCAGCCGGGTCGGTGCGGGCATCCAAGAGTGCGCCGGGAGCGGCCATGGCCGCATGATAGCAGGCGGGATTGCGCCCGGGGCGCAGTCGGCTCGGGCCTGCTGATCAGGTCCGGTTGCCTCGGCCCCGGTGGCCGAGGACGAGCGTCAAACCAGCAGAGAATCGCTCCCCGCGATCAACCTTGCCTCCATCGTCAAGCTTGCGCCGAGACAAGGAGTCTAGCGCTGCCAGGACTCGCCGGTGGCGCATGACCTCGAAGCTGACATCGTCAACGAACGAATGCGGGTGTTCATCACGCCCCCACAACCAGCAGTGTCTCGGCTTCAATGTCCGCGTCGGCATGAACCGACGCGAGCTAGAGGCTGGTATCGCCGATTCTTACTCTCCGTAGACCGCTTCGTCGACACCGACGGCTTCAATATCGACGGTCCCGATCAAGGCCGTCAGCGGATCGGTGGCGGTTCCTGAACGCCCACCGTACCGAGCCTCGACACACTCGCGAATCAGTGACGCTTTGGACCGCTTGCGTTTCGCAGCCTCGAGTTGGAGTGCGTCGTCAAGCTCCTCTTGAATATAGAGCTGTATGCGTCGCATAGTCGCAGGATACATGTGTTGGACTACACAGCACTTCCACCAAGGCTTGGACGCGGCAACTGACTGCGGTGCAGCCATATTCTCAGCGTCAGAACGAGCGAGACCAATTCCGACGCGATCCTAAGCGGGCGGCATTCGCGTGTGTGCCAGCAACGGCTTGGTCCAGCCACACACAGCGCCGAGATTGATATGACGGGGCCGTTCTCCGCCCTAGGCCAGAGTTCGGCTGGGAGCGCGGGTGAGTGTTCGGAACTCGAATGCCAGCTTGACGACCCGCTCCGGTGACGATCGATTGATCGACAACAGAATCGCTTGCCAGACACCGTCCAATCGCAAGTTTGACAAGCGTCCAAATGAAAGTTTAGATATCGGCCAATTGAAACTTTGAGCGGAACTCGAACGCTCGCAGGAGACATCCGCACTAGGTCATTCTCAAGTTGGCGGCCTCACGCAATCGTGGGCTCATCTGGTGCGCGGGTGCGTCCGAAGAAGAAGCCAAGCTATCGGCTTCTGCAAGCAAGGGGCGTTGAGCGAGGCCCAGACCGGCCTCGCACCAGAGAGACCAGCTCGCGGTTTACTTGCATAACGTCTAGAATGTGATGCTTTACAGCAATGATATGGAATCCGAGCGGGCCAGCTGCCCGTGACTACGTCGACGGCCTCGCCTCTGCCGGACAACATCACTTCACTGCGAGTGACGCCCGCGAAGCCCTCGGTGTGTCGGCCGCAGCGGCCAAGCTCGCCCTCGGCCTACTGGCGCGGAAAGGCATAATCGCACAGCCGGCGCGGGACTTCTACGTGATCGTTCCGCCAGAATACCGTTCGTTGGGATGCCTGCCGGCGGAAGAATTCATCCCGAGCATCATGCATTTCCGCGCACGACCCTACTATGCGGGACTGCTATCTGCGGCGCAGTACCACGGAGCGGCCCATCACCGCCCTGAGCAGTTCCAAGTGCTTGTCCAACATCCCCTGCGCCCAATTGAGTGCGGCCAGGTCCGTGCTGCGTTCGTCGTTCGCAAGCGCCTCAGAATGGTGCCCACCCAGTTCTTCAAGACACCGCGCGGCAAGATCCGCGTCTCAACTCCGGAGGCAACAGCCATTGATCTGGTTGGCTATCGCAACCGCGTCGGCGGGCTCGACCAAGTTGCCGCCGTGCTTGCCGAACTCGCAGACCAGATTGATCCTCAGAAACTCGTGTCAGTCGCACAGACTGCGCCGATTCCTTGGGTGCAACGGCTCGGATATCTGCTCTCGCTGGTTGATTCCGGCAATCGAGCAGATACCCTCAGAGGCTACGTCAGGTCGGAAGCGCGACAATCCGTTCCTCTTCTCCCTGGAGTCTCCCATTCCCAAGCGCCCAAGGACGAGGACTGGAAGGTCTTTGTCAACTCGGACGTGGAGCCTGACCTGTGATTCCGCGTGACCACGTCACGGAGTGGCCTGCACATGGTTGGCCGGTCTCGAGTTAGCTGCGGCTGTGAGCCTGGCCGAAGGCATTTGCCGAAGCAAGACAGATTGCAGCGTCGTCGGAGATACGACCAGATTCCCTCTCAGCGCGGCTCGATTCCGATAATATTGAAGCGGAAGACTGTGGGTAGTAAGCTCTTCAAACCGATTCTCCGCTGGCGGCTGCCGCTATTGGCGTGCGCGGTCCCGCTGATGCTTGCCCAGACTTCAGGGTTTTCCCTGCCGGAGGGCTCAGGCTATTCCCGGACCGTCTCCGTGGGCGCACAGTGGAGCGAGAAGTGGACCCTAGAGGAGGGCAGGGCATTTGACCTGTCCCTGCAACTGGTCGAGCCGTCCGCGCTGCCGCCGAACGCTCGGATCGAAGTCCATTGGTCCGGCCCGGATCTGCCGGATTCCGGTTTCACGGGCGATCGGGGCGATTCCAGCGTAATCGCCACTACAAGTTGGTCCAAGGTGCTGCACGCCCTTGATCCCGACCTGCATCTGGTCTATCGCACCCCGGTCTCGGGCACATATTCGATCCGCATCGAGCCCGTGCTGGATCGCGAGCAACCACTTGGGCCGATCCCGCACGATACGGGCCTGGCACCGCTGGCGACTCCGCTGCCAACCGTCACTCCTGCCGTGGATAGTGTCGCTTTGGCCATCGCGATCCGCCCAATCTCCACACTCTCGTCGGAGTCCTTGATCTTGGAAGCGGAACCCAACAACGCGCCCGAACAGGCCACGCTGCTTCGGCTCAGCGAGGCGGACGAGACTGGCACTCTGTACGTCGTCGGCGGTGCCGATGATGTCGAGTACTACAACAACACCCGCACCGGCAACACCCCCGACGACTGGTACCGCATCGACTACGACGGAACCGCCCCCAAGTACCTCAGCGCCAACCTCCAGATCGCGGAGCCCGTAGTCAGCGCTCGCATTCGCTTCTACAAGCAGGGCCGTCCGAGCGAGGAGGAGCTGCGCGAGCGAGACGTACCCAATAGCCGCGACTTCTCCAACTTCAATCCCATTCCGTACGTGCATCCGTCCGCCACGGTCATCGATGGCCCGGTGCTGGTTTACACGTACGAAGAGGGCCGGGCGATCAACGAGCGTGCGCACCAGCAAGACCGCTCGTTTCGGACATTCGCGACCCGTCAGCTCGAGCCGGGACAGACCTACTACCTGCGCGTGGAGGCGAACCAGCCGCATTACGAGCTGCAGGTGCGCCTCTTCGACCCAGCGCCGTATTCCGATCCTGTCAAGGCCGTGCGACAGGGTGTGTACTACCACATTGCCGAGATCGATGCTTGGCTCATCCACCGCCCGCGCAACATCGCGCTACACCGCCGAGTGCGCGACGCGACGGCCCTCTTTGGCGAGAACTGCATGAGTTGCCACACCCAGAGCGGCGTCTGGGGCGTGGCGGATGCGTTTCGCAACGGGTACGGCCCGCACGGGGTCGAACAAAACTACCGGCGCTTGGTCAACACGATGTATGAGTCGCTCCGCCTGACCAACGAACTCAAGGACGCGGCAGTCAATACCAGCGTCGCGCCGAACGACCTGGGTGACGGGCCAGCCGGCACCCGAGTTGCCGGTCGCAACATCGTGTTGCACGAGCGCACCCACAACCCCAAGCAGGTGCACGCGCAGTGGCAACAGCGCACAGCGAACTACGTGCTCCAGACCGCCGATCCGAAGGGCATCAATGCGGCGGGACGAGGCTCGAACTTCGGGCCCAACGTGGTCTTCAAGTTTGGGGCCGAGGTCTTGGAGCGTGCCTGGCACGACACCGGCGAGCCGCGCTACTTCTTTGGTATAGAGGAGAAGGGGCGCAAGATTCTCGCCACCGAGGACGATATCCGGGTCACCGACGACTACGGCCACCGAGTCGAGTTCGTGCACCGCATCTGGCCGTCCGACTATGTCGAGCAGGTACGCAAGCTGACCAACTCCCCGCGTCGGATTGCGGAGGCGGAGAAGTTGGATGCCGACCTGCGAGCCAGGGCAGCCACCGATCTGAGCCGGATCCTCGCTCTCCAGAGGGAGGACGGAGGCTGGGGCTTCGAGCCCGGCAAGGCTGGCGAGAACGGCGAATGGCTGCGTCCCGACGACCACAGCTATCCCGCCGCCACAGCGGTGGCATTGATAGCGCTTGAGGCCGCTGGCTATACGGCCGAGGATCCTGTGGTGAAGAAGGGGGTCCAGTGGCTCTTAGACAACCAGTACCCCTACGGCCTGTGGAATGCCGCAGCTGCGACAGGATTCGTCACCAGCGCCTACGTTATCCGAGCCCTGAGCCGTCTCCATCCCGCGCCCGAGGTGGCACCGGAACACGAGTTTGCACTGGCTCCTGAGGACGGTTTCCTAGAGTCACTTGCCAAGGCGCGGGCCGCCCAGGCTGCGGCAAGCCCCGAACACGCGGAATTGTTCAAGGAGTTTGCGAGCAGTTCTTACTCACAGGTCAGATACTACGGACTCTTAGCTCTCGGCGGTGCGATGGCGCACGATGCGGTGCCCACCCTCATCGAGCACTTCGACGATCCGGTAAAGAGTTGCCGCGAAGCCGCGTTCTGGTCGCTGCGACAACTGCTTTTAGATGGAAGCGGATGGAGTGAGCTTTTCGAGGCCTTCCGTAACGGGACAGACCGTACGCGCCAGTCGGTAATGCACGCGTTGGTGACGCGAGCACATTTGCCCGGCAGCGGCGTGGAAGTGGACCTGTCCGAACTGGCCGGCATCCTGACCGCCGGCATGGTGGATCCCCACCCCGGCGTGAGGGCTTACGCATTCAAGGCCGCGTGGCACTGGTGGGTCTGGAATCCGCCCATGCGCGAGCCGATCAACCAAGCCTGGATCGACGCCCTGCTGCGCGAGGAGCCCGAGGCCCACGTCGACATGGCACTGCGCTACTCGACGATCTCGCTGTTCATCGTCAACGGCCAGGTCAACAACATCACTCGTGAAGAGTTTGTGGCGCAGCAGTATCCGGAACTGGCGTCGCTGTTCCGCGAATTGCTCGAGTGGCGGGAGACCGCACCGTCGGACCGTAGGCGGCTGCTGGACCGCCGGCTCACGGCCATGGCCGCGTCCCACTACATGGAACGTGCCAACCAGCAGAGCCCTGGCCAATTCGCTTACAGCACTCCCGGCGCGACCGAGCTCTTCGGCAAGGCGGTGCTGGCTGTGTATCAGGACGAGGCACAGGCGCCATGGCGCTCGATCGCTCTTGAGGGGGCTCGCGGCGTCACCCACAAGCCCCTGCAGAACACGATTCTGTCCTTGCTACAGACCGCCGATCCAAGCATCGTGGCGATCGCCGCGCGAGCCTTGGCTAACCCTGGCGAGCTTTCACTGCCGGCCCGCCGTGATGCCTTGGCACCACTGCTAGAAGTACTGCGGTTGTACGCGGACACCGAGCGAGAAGACGACGCGGATGCCTTGGCCGGCTTCCTGGCGAGGGTGAAGTGGGACTTCGACGGTCTCAGCGAGGCCGAAGAGACAGAGTTCTACCGCATGCTGCTGGAGTTGAGTCCAACCCGTGCCGCTACAGCAACGCCGGCGAGCGTCCTGCTGGGAAAGCCCGCCCCGACTGAGGGACTGACTCTGGAAGAGTCTCCCTACGCCCCGCTGGTCGCCCGCATTCTGGGCGAGAACCGCAGCCTGCATCGCATGCAAGCGTTCAGCCACCTGTCAGCCGATCCGCGGCTCTGGCTTGATTCCACCGAGTGGATGCTCGCTTTCAGGGAGGGCGGCCAGACAGTGGCCGAGGCGGTTGCGGGGGCGGTTGAGGCCGAAGACTTGGAAGTGGCCGAGCTGACGTTCGGTCGTACCACCGACCTGGCCATTCCAGGCGGTGTCGCCAGCAACAATAATGCTCTGATCTGGGAAGAGGGCAAGGTCGGGGCGCACATCTCGTTCTCGGTGCCTGTGCCGCAGCCGGGCAAGTACGAATTGCTCGGGGCGATTCTGCACGGTGCGCCCCATGGCATTGTCCGCATTGAGTTTGACGGCGAGCTCGTGCTGGACCAAGCCGACTACTATCGCGAGGAAGTCACTTCCACGGGGCCCATGCGAATGGGGGTCTTTGACCTCGCGGGCGAGCACGCGCTCCTGACGGTGACGATGCTGGGGACCAACCCGGACGCCGAGCCGGAATTCAAGTTCGGGTTGGACTACCTCAAGCTGGCCCCTTGGGAGGGCGCGAAGTCGCAGTTCACCACGGACGACAGCGGGACCGAAGTCATCGACCCGATCGCGGCAGCCAAGCGGCAGGTAGTCGAGATGTTCGTGCGCTGGTTTTCGCCGGAATCCTCGGACGAGACTCGCCAGCTCGCCGCCAAGCTGGCGGCCTCGCCCGCGCTGCGGCGAAATCCCGAGGTGCGCAAGGCGATCGCCGCGCACGTTGAGAACGAGCCGGTGGCCGCAATCCGCACGCGGCTTCGGAACCTGCTTGCCAGCGACGACGAGCGATATGGCGAGGAATTGCAGAAGCTAATCGAGGCACAGGATCTCAACAGCGGGCGACGCTTGGATGCGTCGGACATGTTTGTCGAGGACATCTTGCATTTCCGAGACCATGCCTTCGCCGAAATGAACCGGATCAGTGAGCGCGACAATCGGGCCTGCATCTCGTGCCACGGTGTTCCGGGACGGGTGCCCACGCTGTACCTGAACCCACCGGACGATGCCGGGCACATCGAGGCCGCCGAGTTGCTCGAGAACTATCGCAAGCTCCAGGCCAGAGTGGATCTAGCCGATCCCGAGCGGAGCTTGGTCCTGAGAAAGCCGCTAAACGTGCAGACGGGGCAGGAAGAGGGGCATCAAGGAGGCGTGCGCTACGAGGCAGGGGATGCGGGCTACGCCGTCTTGCGGGAATGGGTGCTCAAGCAAGCGGAGTTACAGGCTCTGCCTAGATGAGGTTTCGGGCGGCTGCCGCCACGCCTCGCGATACGAACAAGAGCGACTTGGCCTGACTTCCGGGCCGATCCTTGGGCTGGGGCGCCTTAGCCGCGAGTTGTATGCTCTCAGAAAGTGTGCCTGAAACAGATACGAATCCAGTCGTGCCCAGACTGTAGGCTCAGACAACCGGACATCGTCAATTTTAGGATGTTACATTTCACCGGGAATTGTGCGCGGGTTGAGTCCTCAGGATAGCCACTCGTAGACGAGTCGCAAGTCGGTTCCGGGATAGATCGTGCGGGTGTTGTTGAGTT
>JAJDTX010000029.1 GCA_022826925.1 Bryobacterales bacterium | reverse complement strand
CGTCTCCTCCGCCCGGTGTCCCGCCAGGGCCGCCCGGCTCGCGCGTCTGAGCGCGAAGCCCTCGATGCGCGCCAGCTCCTCGCCCGTCTCCGTGTAGAGCCACAGATCGGCCCTGCGCGCGCCCCCTTCCTCGCCGCGGTCCAGCGCCCGGCAGAAGACGCGCTCCGGCAGCGCCTCGCGCAGCACGAAGCGGTCCCAGCCGGCCGGCAGCCATGTGCCCCCTGCTTCGGCCACTTCGGCGATGCCGCCCAGCACTTGGACACAGGCGTCGAGCAGGGCCGGATGCGCGAGCAGGCCGCGCCGGTCCGTTCCCGCCGGCAGCAGCGCCTCGCCCAGCGCTTCGCCGGGCCCCGACCAGAGCCGGGCCAGGCCGCGGAAGGCCGGCCCGTACTCGAACTCGCCGAGGCCCGGCTCGGCCTCCCCCTCCAGCTGCGCTAGGCCGCGCTGCAGCGCGCCGAGATCCGCCGGCTCGGAGGCGGCTCCCGCAAGCGCTGCCCAGCGGCCCTCGGCATGGGTCTCCCACTGCCCCCCGGCAGCCCTGCCGACGACCTTCCAAGCGCGGTCCTTGCCGAGCACCACCTGAACGAGCCGGCCGTGGTTGTTCGCCAGCACGAGCGGGCGCTTGATCGCGGTCTTCTCGAGCACGACGGGAAGTTCGTGGTGCGTTTCCCGGAGCGCTTCACCCACCTGCGCCGCGTAGAGCGCGCCCGGCGCGACCACTTCGCCAAACACCCGGTGGTCTGCCAGCCATGCCGGATCCCGGTCGTGCAGCTGCCGCTCGAAGGAGTGCTCGCCGTCCGGGGAATCCCGCTGCACGCCGAGGAGCGCGTGGCCCGCCTCCGTCCCCTGATGCTGGGAAGGAGGGACCCAGTAGCGCTCCCCTTGAAAGGGATAGGTGGGCAGCGAGACCCGGCGGCGAACTTCACCGGCGAAGAGCTCTTCAAAGGCAATGTCGAGACCCGCCTCGTACGCACATGCCAGTGCACCGACAAAGTCTCCGTTTCCGCTTCCGTTGCGCCGCTGGCTCGAGATCGCAGTCGGCTTCTCGCTGTGCGGCCAAGCGAGCGCCGCCATCGGTCCCAGCGCTCCGTGCGGCCCTATCTCAAGCAAGAGACCCGCCTCCAAGGCCGCCAAGGTTCGTATCGCTGTGGCGAACTGGACCGGTTCGCGCGCGTGGCGCCGCCAATACGCTCCGTCGGGCGCGCCCTCTAGCACCCGCCCTGTCAGATTGCTAATCAGGCGCACCGAAGGTTCCGAGGCCTCGGGCGCGGCCGCTGCCAATTCCGCCAGCGCTGGGTCCATCAGCGCGCTGTGGAAGGCGTGGCTGGTCCGCAGGATGTCCACCCGGATGCCGGCTTGGGATAGGTTCTCGCCTAGAGCGGCGACCGCATCCCTAGGGCCGCTCACCACTTGGTGCGCACCGTTGTCGGCAGCCAGCGAGACACCCTCCGGGAGCGCGTCGCGCACGTGGTCCGCGGAAGCGAACACCGCCGCCATCGCCCCGTCCTCGCCAAGCGAACCCATCAGTGCGCCGCGATGCGTGGCGAACCGCATCCCGGTTTCGAGGTCGAACGCACCTGCGGCGGCCGCCGCCGCGATCTCTCCCACGCTGTGTCCGAATACGACATCGGGCCGGACGCCAACACTGGCCCACAGCGCGGTGAGCCCGCTCTCCAGTGCATAGAGCGCAGGCTGCGTCCATTCGGTGCGGTCCAGCCTTGCGGAGTCCTCAAAGATCACCTCGAGCAACGATGCGCCGCGCTCCGCGCGGAACACTTCCTCGCACCGGTCCATGGCCGCCCGAAACACCGGCTCGGTCTCGTAGAGCTCGCGGCCCATACCTGCCCACTGGCTCCCCTGTCCGGTATAGAGAAAGGCGACTGGACCTCGCCGTGCGGCAGCGACCGCGCCCTCCGCTTCCGCAATCCTTCGAAGTCCCGATCTGAGGGAGGCGGCATCACGAAACGCCACCGCCGCACGGCATTCGAGGTGGCTGCGCCCGGTCCCGGCCGTCCACGCCGCATCGGCTAGCCAAGACGCCACCTGTCCGCTTCCGGGCATGTGGCGCAAGTGCCTCCGGGCGAGCTCGCGTAAGGCCCCGTCGGTGACACCAGAAAGCGGAAGCACCCGAAACGCTCGTGCAGAGTCGTCCTGCTCGCCCTTTGGCGCGCTTGGAGACTCCAGGACAATGTGTGCGTTAGTCCCTGAATACCCGAACGAGCTGACCGCCGCCCGCCGCGGGCGTCCCGCTTCCGTCCATGGTGTCGCCTCGCGGACCACCGCAAGCGGGAGATTCTTCCAGTCCAGCCGCGGGTTGGGCTCGTCGAAGTGCAGGTTGCGCGGGAGCAGGCCCTCGCGCATCGAGAGCAAAACCTTGATCACCCCAGCGACCCCCGCGGCAGCCTCGAGATGACCAATGTTCGTCTTCACCGAACCCACCAGCAGCGGACGATCCGACTCTCGAGCCTCCCCGTACGCCGAAGCCGCGGCCTCGAGTTCGATCGGATCCCCGAGTGGCGTTCCCGACCCGTGCGCCTCGAGATAGTCCACCGAAGCGGGTTCTACGCCCGCCCGCTCCAGCGCTTCCCGGATCACGCGCTCCTGGGCGTGCCCGTTCGGTGCCGTCAGCCCCGCGCTGGCTCCGTCCTGGTTCACCGCGCTGCCCAGAATCAGGCCCAGCACCTGCCGACCCGCGGCCCTCGCGTCGGACAGCCGCTCGAGCGCCAGAAGCCCGCACCCCTCACCCCTCACGTACCCGTCCGCTGCTGCGTCGAAGGTCTTGCACCGGCCGTCCGGCGCCAGTATCCCCGCCGCCGCGAACGCGTCCGTCAGCTGCGATGTCAGGATCGTGTTCACGCCTCCCGCCAGAGCTAGGTCGACCTCACCCCGCTCCAGGCTGGCGATCGCTTGGTGGATCGCCACCAGAGATCCCGAACACGCCGTGTCCATTGCGATCGCCGGGCCCTCCAAGCCAAGCGTGTACGCCACCCGCCCGATGGCCGCTGCAAAGCTCGAGCCCGTAGAGCGATAGAGGCCCGGCGCGGTCTCCGCCGCTAGGCTCTGGTAGTCGTTCGTGAACATCGCGGCGTACACGCCGGTCCGGCTTCCTTTGAGGCGTCCGGGCGCAATTCCCGCATGCTCGAGCGCCTCCCAGGCCACTTCTAGGAGGAGCCGCTGCTGGGGGTCCATCAGTTCCGCCTCCCGCGGCGCGATTCGGAAGAACTCGGCGTCGAAGCGGTCGAGCTCTTGCAGGTATGCCCCCCAAGCGTCCGCTTGCCGACCGCCGCCTGCCCCCGGCAGCGCTCCGCCGGGGCGGCCGCGCGTCACTAGGTCGCGACCCTCCGCCAAGCTCCGCCAAAACTCGTCCGCTCCGCCGCCGCCGGGCAAGCGACAGCCGATTCCCACGACCGCGATTGGATCCCGTCTCTCAACCCGTTTCTGAGACCTTCTTCGGGCCCGAACCGGCTCCTTCGGCCGGGCCGGGATGCTCAACCGATCCGCCACGTGGGCTGCCAGCTGCGCCGCATTCGGCTGCGCGAACATCTCCGCCTGGGACACCGCGTAGCGACCGCCGAGTGCTCGGTTCAGGCGGTTCCGAAGCTCCACAATCTGGAGCGATTCAAGGCCCAGCTCGAAGAAGCTCGCTTTCGCCGCAGGAGGAGCATCCAATCGCGCAAGGCCCTGTGCTTCCCGGACAAGCAGCGCTTGGAGTCTGCGTCTCCGCAACGACGGCGATGCGTCCGCACCCAAGAGCCCGGAGTCGACGCGTTCCGCATCCTCAGTGCCGTCTTCCGGCCCGTCGATCTGGTACCGTCCGCCCTCGAACGGATATCCTGGCGCGGAGACCTGCCGGGGGCGGTCCCTGCCGAAGCGGTCCGCCAGAGATACGGGAGCCCCCGCCTCCCAGGCCCGCGCAACCGCCGGGCATGCCCCCTCGTCCGCGCCCGACGCTCCGGAGAGCGTCGGGATCACGAGCGGGGCCGGCGCATCCATAGGCCACGCCGCGTTCGCTGAACTCGAAGTCTGGCCCGGCGGCCCCAACTCCAGAAGAATGCGGATGCCTAGGTCCGAGAGCGTCCTGACCGCCGTGGCGAAGTGCATTGGGCGGGTCTGGAGACGCCAATACTGTCCGTCCAGATCCTCCGGCCCCTGTACCACACTGCCGGTCCCGCTACTCACTAAGGGCACTGAGCCGGGCCCTGGATCCAGCGCGCTGCCTGCCTGTTCGATGGCGTCTAGAATCGGATCCGTCAGGTCATGGTGCGCTGCCTCACTCCTCGGCAGCGGTGCCGTCCGTGCCCCTTCCGCTTCAAGCCGCCCCAGCACCTGGGCCAAGACTTCCCGCGAACCGCGCAGCACTAGGTGCTGACCGTTGTCGGAGGCGACCGAAAGCCCCCCGCCGTCCGCCCCGCTTCCAAGCTCCGGGATCCGATCGGCTGCCTCCTCAGCGGTCAGGAAGACCGCACCAATCCCCCCCCCCCCGCACTCCACGGCGCTATCAGCCGGCCCCGCTCAATCGCGAACCGCATCCCCTTCTCGAGGTCGAGCATCCCCGCTGCGTGCGCGGCCGCCACCTCGCCAACACCGTGGCCGAGCACCGCCGACGGACGGATCCCTGCTTCGCGCCAGAGCGCCGCCAGCGCAGAACCCAGCGCATAGAGCGCCGGTTGCGCCCAGTTCGTCGCTTTCAGGTTCCCCGCCGCTTCATCCTCCCCGAACATCAACGGCAGCAGGCGCACTCCACACTCCTCCTTGAAGAGTGCGTCGCAGCGGTCTAGCACCTTCCGAACCGCCGCCTCGCTCTGGTAGAGCGTCCTGCCCATTCCGACCCACGGGGCGCCCTGCCCGGGGAACACGAATGCCACCTTCGGCGAGCGTTCCGAGTGCATGGCGCGCCCGCCTGCCTCCACCTCCGCGAGGGCCGAACAAAGCTCCGCCGTGTCACGAAATACCAGCCCGGCCCGGACCCCGAAGTGGGTCCGTCCCACCGTCGCCGTCCATGCCAGGCTGTCGAGCCGCTCCGCCCCGCCATCCGAGAGCCACAACCGGTATCGGCCCGCCAGCCGACCGAGCGCCTCGGGCGTCTTGGCGGCAAGCGGCAAGATCCGTTCGCGACCCTGCTGCTCCGCCGCATCCTTCCGCTGCGGATACCCCTCCACCAACACATGCGCATTCGTCCCGGAAAGACCGAACGAGCTCACCGCCCCGCGCATCCGGCGCCCCCTCCGCCGGGGCCAGCGCGTGGGCTCTGTTACGACCCGGACCGGAAATTCCCCCCACTCGATTCGCGGATTTGGTTCGTCGAAGTGGAGTTGGCGCGCGATCACGCCTTCCTCCAGCGCGAGCACTAGCTTGATCAGCCCCGCGATCCCCGCCGCTTCCTCCAGGTGGCCCACATTTGTCTTCACCGAACCCAGCAGCAGCGGACGCTTCGGTGACCGCCCGCGCCCATACACCCCGAGCGCCGCCTCGACCTCGACGGGATCCCCGAGCGGCGTCCCGGATCCGTGACCCTCTAGATAGTCCACATCCGACGGAGCCCAGCCCGCACGCTCCAGCGCCTCCTCGATTAATCGCGTCTGCGCCCGACCGCGCGGCGCAGTCAGACCTGCGCTTGCACCGTCTTGGTTCACCGCCGACCCGCGGATCACCCCCAAGATCCGGCGTCCCGCCGCCTCTGCCCGAGCGAGCGGCTCGAGCACCACGATTCCGCAGCCCTCGCCCCGCACGTACCCCTGCGCGGACACTGCGAAAGAGCGGCACCGGCCGTCCCCCGCGAGCATGCCGCCGTTTGCGAAGACCTCCGTGCGCGTCGGGGAAAGGATCAGATTCACCCCGCCCGCGAGCGCCAGGTCCGCTTCGCCCCGCTCGAGGGCGAGTATCGCCTGATGTACTGCCACGAGCGACGACGAACTCGCCGTATCGACCGCCAGGGCCGGGCCTTCGAGCCCCAAGGCGTAAGCGATGCGGCCGATCGCGGCATTCAGGCTGTTGCCGATTGCCGCGTAAATGGTCGCCGCCTCGTCTGCGGGAAACCGCTCGCGGTAGCCGCTGTCGCCAACCCCGGCGAACACGCCCGTCCTACTGCCGGCTAGGTCACCGGGCGAAATAGCGGCATTTTCGAGTGCGTGCCAGCTCACCTCGAGAAGGAGCCGGTGCTGCGGATCCATGAGGCGCGCCTCGTTGTCCGAAATCCCGAAGAACGCCGCGTCAAATCGGTACGGATCCTCGACGAACGCCCCGAATCGGCGCGGATCCGGCAGGGGCCGAACGTCCCGGAAGAGGTCCCCGATGCGGCCTCGGCCCGAACCCGGCTCGCCCTCGGCGACTGCGTCACCGCCAGATTGCAGGAGCTCCCGGAAGCCCTCCAACCCCTCGCCTCCGGGGAACCGGCACGCTACCCCCACGATCGCGACCGGCGCACCGGGCGAGCGGACGTTATCAGGCACCATGACTGAGATAGTTTAATCGTTGAAGCCGAGCAGCGCTGACCGAGCGCTTGAGAGGGTCTGACCCATCAGGGTCAGGACTCGGAATGGCGGGAAGTGGCGCAAGGGAGACCGCGGTGCTGCAGAGACGGTAGCTGAGACGCGATCAAAGGTTCTCGGCTGCGGAGTGTCAACTCACACGTGTAGGGGCGATCGCACGGGGAAGCGCGCGAATGCAGACACATCCGGGTCCGTCATTTCCCGCTTGAAGCCTTGGAATCCCCACGAATGTCTGTCAATGGACACTTAGCGCAAACCAGCGGCTTTGGGCTGATGCCGCTGGCCCCGCCGTCGGCCCGGCGATGACCGGAAGTCCCAGACTGTGCCTCGGTGCCTCTCAGATGGCACCGCACTCCTCGACGAACTCCACAAATCGGGCCGCGCATTCCTCCGGCCTCTCAAGAAAAAGCATGTGCGTGGCGTCAGGGACGAAATCGTAGGAACAGGCCATGATTTCATCCAAGCGGAAGCTGGGCAAGAAGGCGTAGGGGAGCGTGGGGTCCGCCCCAAGGACCTTCACCGGACAGCGCATCTCCTCGAAGTTAACGAGAACGGTGAAGGCGGCGAGGTACTCCACGATGCGCGCCTCGTACGTGCGGGGGCACCGAAGCACAAAACCGCGGGCGTCCAAATCCCAACGCAGGGTGGCACGGGCAGCAAGCTGGCAGGCGCCGTCTACGGTTTGCTTGTAGAACGGCGACCAGCGGAACAACTCGGCGCACTGCTTGAGGCTCTCGAAGCGAACCTCACGCCGACGGGTCCTGCGGGCGATCAACTCGGAGGCGGCGTGGAATTGCTCGAACGTGATTCCGGGTCTGCAGATTGGCGGATCGAGCAGAAAAAGGCCTGCGTACTGCTCGCCCCGGGACGCCGAGAGGCAGGCCGCCAACGCCGAAAGGGAGTGATACAGTCCCATCATCGGCTTCGCTCCGAACCGCCGCTGCACCTCGCGAGGTATGACCTCGAAGTCTTCGATGAATCGCGGCACATTGTGCTGCGCAATGTCTCCTACGGGGTTCCAGCCGTGGTTTCGGAGGTCAAATACGATCACCTCGAACGTGTCGAGAAAGCGGCTCCATATGGGGTAATACATGTCGACCGCAAACCCGTTTCCGTGGCTCATCAGCAGCCGCGGCCCCTCGCGGTTCCCATGACGCCTGAGCAGGACGACATTCCCGTCCGGGAGCCGCACCTCCTCAACTTGGGCCGGCTTGGGCACCTCAAAGGGTGTATGGGGCGTTTCCGTCTTCAACTGATTCACGCTAAGTCACGGCCGGAGGGCGAGGAGTCCTCCAGCCCGCCCAGCCTCGAACAGCCTGTGGCAGGAGTCCTGAATGAGCTGATCGGTTCGAATCCACAGCATCTCGATCCCAGAATGAATGTCCGGCGGCTTGTAAGCGACCGATTTGGGATGCATCAACACCCCTGTAATGGCGCTTGACAGCTTCGACAAGCGAAGTTCTCGAAACCATCGAAACTTGCCACAGGCTACCAACTCGGCCATCGCGTTGCGCCGCTCGCTCAGGTCCCGTCAACCACCCGGCCAACCGGCCAACGCCGAGATTGACTAAACGGTACGACGCTGACAACCGCCCCTCCAGCATAGGCATGGTCGGGCCGCCTCGCTAGGGCTAGTCCAGCAGAGCCATGAACCCGCCCGTGCCCTTGGCGTTCATGATGCTCTCGGGCGTGAGTTCCTTGCCAAACTCCGCGTTGACGCTGTTCAGGAACGCTTGTGCCTGCAGCGACGAATACCCGAGTAGGTCCTGCACTTCCTCCCAATCCACCTCGGAATCGGGATTCTCTAGGTCGAGGAGCTCTTGGACCCTCTCCCAGTCCACGTCTTGATCGGGCTTCTTGTTGTCGAGCAGGAGCTCGAGCAGGCGGTTCTTGGTAGTCATGGTCGGTGATCTCCTTGAAGTTGAACTGAATCGATTGATGAACCCAAGCAACGAGCGGGCGTTCCAGCACACTCGGGGGTCGTTCTCTTTACGTGAGTATACACACCTGTAGCGGTGAGCACGGGCTGTGTTGCACCATGCTCGATTCCGACCGGACTGCACTCGGAGACGGACGCACGGGGCGTACCATCCTTCGCATGCTGAGGGTGCGCTTGGATCCTTGGTGGGATTCGCGGCGGACCACTTCCGCGCGAGCTTGCCGGTAGAGGCTCGGGCCGTTCGAAGTCACAGGCCCGCGGCGGGGGACCAACGGGATATCAGCATGTCGCCTTCGTTCTCGGCAACGACCGGCCAGGCCCCTCTGTAGCAGGCCAGTTACGACCCGGAAAGCACCCGCCTGTACGCCTCCCTCGGGGCCACGTCCGGCCCAAGCAGGCCGACATGGGCTAATTCGTTGGGAATTACATCGAATAGTAACGAAAAAGTTGTCCGGACCGCTTGACACGCTCCGTTACTATTCTGTAGAATAAGAGTGTAAGATATTGATATGCCAAGCACTAACAAGGGACCGGGAAAAGCTTACCGCAAGAGTATCTCGCACCGGCGATTCTTCCAACTGTTCCCCGACAACGCCGCGGCCGAGCGGTGGTTCGTAGAGCACCGCTGGCAGGGAGGAATCCGCTGCCCGCACTGCGGACACGACAACATCCAGACGGTCTGCAAGCACCCGACGATGCCCTACCGCTGCCGCAAGAGCAAGATGGGCGGCTGCGGCCAGTTCTTCTCGGTCAAGACGGACACGTTCATGGAGGCGTCGAACGTCGGCTACCTAGACTGGCTGTATGCCATGTTCCTCGTAACGACCAATCTCAAGAGCGTCAGCAGCATGAAGCTCCATCGGGATATCTCGGTGACGCAGCGGACCGCTTGGCACATGGCGCACCGCATCCGCAAGGCTCTGGCGGCCAGCGACGGCGACCTGTTCGCCGGACCCGTGGAAGTGGACGAGACCTACGTGGGAGGCCGCCAGCGCAACATGAGCAACGCCCGGCGGGAAGCCCTGCCGAGTGGCGGCGCTTCGCACATGTCTCCGGTAGTGGGCGCGAGGGACCGGGAGACCGGGCGCGTGGCGGCCGAGGTCGTCGAGGACACGACCGACCCGACGCTGCAGGGCTTCGCCAAGCGGCAGGTCATTCCCGGCACGGCGATCTACACGGACGAGGCCACGGCATACGCCAGCCTGCCGAACCACGACGCCGTGCGCCACAGCGCCTCCGAGTACGTTCGGGGCCGCGTCCATACCAACGGCATCGAGAGCTTCTGGGCGACGCTCAAGCGAGCGCACAAGGGGACGTTCCACCGGCTCAGCCCCAAGCACCTGCACCGCTACGTGGACGAGCTCGTGGGGCGGCACAACTTCCGCGACATGGACACGCTGGAGCAGATGGCCTACGTCGCGGCGGGCATGGACGACTCCCGGCTTCGGTACAAGGATCTGGTGGCGTGAGCTTCGGATTCGCGGTCGAGTCGTCCCGGGCGGAACCGGCCCTGCCGCTTCGCTACACTGGCGGCCATCTGATGGCCGTAGCGAACTGGAAGAACCAGACGATCTGGACGGGCGACAACCTCCCGATCATGCGCGGGATGAATTCCGAGAGCGTCGACCTGATCTACCTCGACCCGCCTTTCAACTCCAAGCAGGACTACGCCGCCCCGATTGGCTCTGAAGCCGCCGGGGCCGAGTTCAAGGATACCTGGACGCTCAGTGACGTAGACGTTGAGTGGATCAACCTGATAGCCGAAAAGCACTCGGCGCTTCACCGCGTCCTGCTGGCCGCGATGACGGCCAGCGACAAGTCGTATCTCGTCTACATGGCGGCTCGCATCCTCGAAATGCGCCGGCTGCTGAAGCCCACGGGCAGCATCTACCTGCACTGCGACCCGACGATGAGCCACTACCTGAAGCTGGTCATGGATGCGGTGTTCGGGAAAGGGAATTTCCGGAACGAGATTACGTGGAAGCGGCGGCATGGGTTCTCTAGCGCGGTCCACAAATCGAACCGGTTTGGAATCTGTACGGACATCCTACTGTTCTATGCAGCCAGCAGCGCCTCGCCGTTCACGCCGCAATATAGCAAGGACTCTCCCGAATACCGCGCCTACGTGGACAAAAGCTTCCGATCCGTGGACAACGAAACAGGACGAATGTACCAAGCGACGAGCTTGACGAATCCGGCATACAGGCCGAACTTGATCTACGACTACAAGGGGTACGAGCCTCCCAAGAACGGGTGGATGATTTCAAAGGAAAAGATGGAGCAATGGGATCGTGAGGGCCGTATCCACTTCCCGAAGAGCAAGTCGGGGCGCCTCCGTCGAAAGAGTTTCGCTGACGAGTTGAAAGGAATGCCGGTCCAGAACATTTGGGACGATATTCAGCAGATCGGCTCGCACAGCGGTGAGCGCGTCGGCTACCCGACGCAGAAGCCGCTCGCCCTACTCAACCGCATCATCGAGGCGTCCAGCAACGAGGGCGACGTAGTGCTCGATCCTTTTTGCGGGTGCGCCACCACGTGCGTCTCGGCTCACGCTCTCGGGCGTCTGTGGACCGGCATCGACATCAGCGAGAAGGCTGCCGAGCTGGTCGTGCGGCGGCTGCGGCAGGACCGCAAGGGCGAGCAGGTGTCGTGGATGACGCACGCGCCGAAAGTCATCCACCGCGACAAGCCCCCGCAGCGCACCGACCTCGGCAAGATACCGCCGCACAACTCACCTGCCAATCGCAAGCTCCTATACGGCGAGCAGGGCGGCGACTGCGCCGGCTGCGGCCTGCATTTCCAGTTGCCGAACCTCACGGTCGACCACATCATCGCCCGCAACAAGGGCGGCACCGACCACATCGAGAACCTGCAACTCCTCTGCGGCCACTGCAACAGCGTCAAGGGGGATCGCGGGATGGAGTACCTGAAGGCGAAGCTACAGCTATGAGCAAGCAGAAATCCAACAACAACCCCAGAACCGTCGAGCTGGTCAAGTCCAGCTACCAGCCGACCAAGGCCGAAATGGAGGAGGAGTTCGCCTTGGATGTGCCGGGCGACACGGTCGAGGAGCGCATGGCGAGCCTAGGCCGCGCCATCACTCGGACGGTCGGAGTTCGCTGGATCGACAAGCCTCGGAACCGGCGGAGGTAACGCAGCGTGTCAAGCGGTTCGGGCAACTTTTTCGTTACTATTCGATGTAATTCCCAATTCGTTCGGTGCGGAGCACCGCTGTACACTGTGGATGTAGTGGAGGGCAGGCTGCCGACGCGCAACTGGGGTTTTGCAACTTGCTGCTAGGCTGTCGGGGCGAGGCCTGTCCAGACGAAGGTCCAACAGTGAACCTGACTGCACAGTTCGCTGGGGAAGAGCGCATTCGGCGGGGGCGGGCCTTCCGGGCCGAAGGCGAGACGGGCTCGCGCCCGGGCACAGTCAATGCCACCGCCGAGGTTCAGGACTCCTGCGGTCAGGGGGGACTTCCGTCTTTCGCCTCTGGCGGTGGACCTGTTCTGGCAATCCGAAATCTAGGGAATCCGGGTGCGAGACGTGGTCCGCACTCCTCGCACCTCGCTCCGCGAGGGCAGCTTGGTCCACGCCTTGCGCAACCGAGGTCGGCTCCAGTTGCGCGATCTGGCACTGCCGCGAGCCCAGCGGGACTCTATTCTGATCCGAGAAGGACTCGACAAAGGCTGCCTGATCTGCCTCTCGCGGCTCGGCGTGGCAGTGAACGGAATGTCGGTGCGAACTGCTGACGGCGACGGCTCGACCAGGGCTGAAGCCGGGAATGGAGACGACGCATGAAGGCGATGATCGGCTGGTTCGCACGCAACTCGGTGGCGGCGAACCTGCTGCTGGCGGTGATTCTCGCCAGCGGGGCCATCACCCTCCCCGATCTCAAGGAGGAAGTGTTCCCCGAGATTTCGCTCGACATCATCACGATCACGGCCGAGTATCGCGGGGCATCGCCGGAGGACGTGGAGGAGGCGATCTGCCTGCGCGTGGAGGACGCCGTGCAGGGCGTCGACGGGATCAAGCAGATGACTGCAACCGCCAGCGAAGGGCGCGGTTCTGTCCGGCTCAGATTGCTCGCTGGCTACGACGTGCAGCAAGTCCTCGAAGACGTGAAGATGAGCGTGGACGCGATCGAGACCTTCCCCGAGGATGTCGAGCCGCCGACCATCCAGCAGCTCACATCCCGTTCCCAAGTCATCAACGTGGTCCTTTCGGGCCAAACGGACCTGCGTACGCTCAAGCGGCTAGGCGAGCGGGTACGGGATGACTTGACGGCCCTGCCGGAGATTTCGCAAGTCGAACTGCTCAACATCCCGCCCTACGAAATCTCGATCGAGGTTTCCGAGGAAGCGCTGCGCCGGTGGGGGCTGACATTCGACAGAGTCGCCAGGGCCGTCCGCGAATTCTCGGTCGACCTGCCGGGCGGTTCCGTCAAGACGAGAACGGGGGAAATCCTGTTCCGCACCAAGGGCCAAGCCTACTCCGGCGAGGAATACGAGAACCTGCTGCTGCTGACAAGTTCGGGCGGGAAGAGAATCCTCCTCAAGGATGTCGCGACCGTGATCGACGGCTTCGAAGACGTCACGGTCGGCGCCACGTTCGACGGCGAGCCCGCGGTGACGATCAAGGTGTTCCGCGTTGGGGAGCAAAGCGCCGTCGAGATCGCCGAAGCAGTGTATGACTATGTCGATCGGTTCTCGGAAACGGCACCGCCAGGGATCAACATTGCCACGTGGCTCGACTCGGCCAGAATCCTCAAGAGCCGGATCGACCTGCTCGCGACCAACGCGCTAACCGGCTTGGTGCTGGTGTTCGTCGTGCTGGCGCTCTTCCTGCGCCTGCGGCTGGCGTTCTGGGTCACGCTCGGCATTCCGGTGTCCTTTCTCGGCTCTATCGCGATGATGCCAGTGTTCGGCGTCTCCATCAACATGATGTCGCTGTTCTCGTTCATCCTCGTGCTCGGCATCGTGGTCGACGACGCGATCGTCGTGGGCGAGAACATCTACAGCACGCAGACGCGAACCGGAAAGGGAACCAAGGCCGCGATACAGGGAACCTACGAAGTCATGGTGCCCGTTACCTTCGGCGTGCTAACGACGATGGCCGCCTTCACGCCGATGCTGTTTGTGCCAGGAGTGACGGGCAAGATCATGTGGGTCTTCCCCCTGATCATCCTGCCGACACTGTTCTTCTCGCTGATCGAATCCAACTTGATCCTGCCCTGCCACCTCGCTCGCTACAAGCGCCAGCCTGACACTGCCGGACGGCGCGCCGCCGCGCGCCTCTGGAACGGCTTATTCGACATCTTCTCGGCCGGGCTGGCTTGGTTCATCCGCAGCGCTTACCGGCCGCTGCTGCGCGGGTCTCTGGAATGGCGCTACCTGACTGTTTCGATCGCACTGTTTGCCGTGCTTGTCACGGTTGGGATGATCGGTGCCGGGGTCGTGAGGCCCGTCGTCTTCCCCACGGTCGAGTCGGACGCTGTCACCGCGTTCCTAACCATGCCACGGGATGCGCCCGTCGAATCGACTGTCGCTGGACTGGCCCGTATCGAACGAGCTGCGAACGAGCTGCGCCGTGAGTTCGCCGCCGAGGGCGAGGATCCAGTGCTGCACATGATGACCTCGATCGGCCAGCACCCTTACCGAGAATTGCAGGGCGGACCCGCGGCTTTCGGCGGTGCCATCGGGGGCGACTACCTTGGCGAGGTCTGCATTGAATTGATAACGGCCGAGTCCCGCGCCGCGTCGTCCGAGGAGATCGCCCACCGCTGGCGGGAGAAGGTCGGCCAAGTGCCGGGAGCCGTTGAACTGTCCATCGAGGACGACATGATCGGTGTTGGAACGGCGGTCGACCTAGAGTTCACGGGAGCAGATCTCGACGCCATTCGCGAGGTTGCCGAGGTCGTCAAGGCCAGACTGGCCGAATATCCCGGGGTGGTCGATGTCACGGACACCTACCGGGCCGGCAAGCCGGAAATTCAACTCTCTCTGACTCCCGAAGGCGAGGCACTGGGAATGACTCTCCAGAACTTGGGGCGGCAGGTCCGGCAAGGTTTCTTCGGCGAGCAGGCGCAACGGGTCCAGCGAAACCGCGATGACGTGCGCGTCATGGTGCGTTACCCCCAAGTAGACCGCCGCTCAGTCGGCGACCTCGAGCAGATGCGCGTCCGCACGCCGGACGGGGACGAAGTTCCGTTCTCGACGGTCGCCACGGGAGCGATGGGCCGCGGCTCGTCGACAATCACGCGGACCGACCGTCGCCGATCCGTCAACGTCCAGGCCAAGGTCGACGAGTCGGTGACGACGGGCGGGCAAGTGGCCTCTGCGCTGGAATCTCAGGTCCTGCCAGGGCTGATGGCGCAGTATCCGGGGATCAGCTACTCGTTCGAGGGCGAAGAGGCAGATTTCGCGGAAGGGATGGAGGGCCTCACAAAGGGATTCGCGATCATCATGTTCGTCATGTTCGGCATGCTCGCGATTCCCCTGAAGAGCTACTGGAAGCCGGTCATCATCCTCAGCGCCGTGCCCTTCGGGATGGTGGGGGCGATCTGGGGCCACGCTCTCCTCGGTCTGGAACTGAGTTTCCTTTCGATGTGCGGGATGGTCGCGCTTGCGGGGGTCGTGGTCAATGACGGCTTGGTCTTGGTTGCCTTCATCAACAGGAAGAGCCAGACCTGCAGCTCGCTGAAGCAAGCCGTGCAATTGGCCGGCGAGGCGCGCTTCCGCGCAATCGTGCTGACGTCGCTGACCACCGCTGCGGGCGTCACGCCGCTGATGCTTGAGAAGAGCCTGCAGGCGCAGTTCCTGATCCCCATGGCAGTCGCGCTCGCATCCGGGGTCCTGTTCGCGACGATGGTGACCCTCATATTGGTTCCCGCGCTGTACCTGGTCTTGGAAGATGTGCGCATGTCCTTCCGGTGGCTGCTACGGCGTGAGGGACCACCGCAGTACCGGCCTATTCCAGCCGCAGCCAGCCACCGGTCGGCGTCCGGCGACTAGCCCAACGCCGTCTCCACGCCCCGAAAGGGTGCATCGGCTTGCTCGGAATCACGACGAATTCCTTCCGCGCTGCGCACCAAGCGGACGACGGATCGCCGGCCATCCCGGAGAGAATACCCTGCACCTGCAGTGGACAGTCGCGGTCCCCCAAGAGGCGCTCGGCGCTGGCTGTCCCGAAGCCGAGCAACTCGCCCAGCGAGAACATGCCCTCGTTGCCGTCCGCGGCACTGCCCGTGAGGATCAGGTGCGTCGGCAACTCGTTCGCCGCCGTGTCGGGGTCGTGGGCGCTCAGGGCCGGAAACGCTAGGTCCCCGGTCTTGCGGTCGGTGGTGATGTCGGTCGGGCCGTCGAAGCGAGCGCCCGCCAGCATGCCGTCGTTCATCCAAACGTGATACATGGCACCGTCCACGGTGACGTCGCCCGGGCCGCTGGCGGGCAGGGTCGCGCCGCCGTCGGCGTACATGTCATCGGTCTCGCGCGTCATCGCCACCAAGCCGGGGCCCTCGATCATGATCGACTCTGGCTCGAAGCGGGCCGACCACACGCCGTCGGCGTACCACAACGTGTACGTGTTGCCGTTGTCCGACATCACCTCGCTGCCCACTTGTAACCCCTCGGAGCCCAGCCACCAGGACATGTCCTCGGCCTGGGGCCCCAGGGGCGCTGGCGGGCATCTCTCGCGACGGAGCAATAGAGCCGCTCCGCTGTGGTTCGAACTCGAGAAAAAAGCTGTGCTCGCTGGCGGGTTCATGCCGTTAGTTCTTGCAGGAGGAACTTGTAATGAAAAACAAGCTATCTTTTGCAGCACTGGCTGGACTCTTCGTTGTTCTGCCGCTCGGCCTGCCCGCAGAGGGCGGGATCGCAAGCTTTGAGGAACTGCTCCTTTACTGCGATGTCGAGGCCCTGGGCAAAGCCTTGGAACAGGGCGCCAGCGCGAATTGGGTGCATCCGGAGAGCGGCGAGTCGGCGCTGCATTACGCCGTGGGCTGTGAATCCGGCATGGAGGGAGCCCAGTACGGCCTGGTGCAATTGCTCGTGGGCGCTGGCGCGGTTGCGTCGGCAGCTACAGTCAGCGGGGAATCGGTTCTGGAAAGGGCCCTGCTGTTTGGTTCTGAGCCAACCATAGGGCTGTTGCTGGCATCGGGCGCCGATCCCCATGCCCTCACGACGGTGGGCGTGTCCATGCCAGCGCTAGCGCGCATAGTCGGCAATGCCAGCGCCGAGCGGGCGCTGGGACAGTACGGCGCGGAGCTTGCGGATGCCGACTTGGAGCTTGTTGCGAAATGGGGCTGGATTGCCAACTTTGAGCGAGACATCGAGCCCCAGATAGACAAGATTGCTGACCTTGACGGCGCAGAGCAGGCCGAGGCCCTTGAAGGTTTCTTGCGCGCCTACTTTGCCGACCATCCTGAGATTATCGCTGAGTTCGAGCTTGATCTGTTCGGGCGGGAGCCGCTGGCTTACCGGAAAGATGCCCAGTGCTGCGGCCCTAGCCCGCCCGCTGCTTACTCCGTGGATCGACCTAACAGCCAACAGGGCGGGGAACCCCTATCGGTGTCCTCTTGCGAGCAGAACTGTCACGACGGCTATAAAGGTTGCGTAGCAGGTTGCGAGGGGGGCCTTGCGGGCATCCTTTGCAGAGCGCTGTGCGGAAGTCAGCGCAGAGGATGCCTTAACCGGTGCAAGCGGCAGCCGCAGGACCCACCAGAAAGCTGATGGCAGCGGTCGGGATCGAGCCTGTGGCGCATTGCACGAGCCTCCCGGATCCGGGCATCTCACGGCGGAGCAATAGAGCCACTGTCGTTCGAGCTCGAGAAAAGCTGTGCTCGCTTGGCGGTTTAGCCTCGCTAGTTCTTTCAGATGAAGGTGGTGGTGGTGCCCGCAATGGCCGTACTGCGCGTACAGCACGGATTGATGCAACGAACCCTGGCAGGCAGTTCGCCGTTGCTGGCGCTGGCCTTCTTGGCGGTTGTGCCGAGGGCCGGCACAGCCATGGAGGCCACATGTGCAGCCTGCTTTGACAATTGCTGCGCATGGGCCTTCGCGGCGACCTTGGCCCTCCATGGCACCTATTCCGAACGCATGCCCATCGATGACTACAGCTGGCAGCGCTGGGAGCGGCACGGGTTCCCGCCCGCTCCCAGCAGAGAGGTCTTAGACAACCGGACAGAGTACGAGCGGTGTGTGACCAAGGCCTTCTCGCGCTGTTACAAGTCGCGTTGCAAGGGGTGCGGAGTTTCTTGGTTTCCGTTGGATTGGATCTCCCGGCCCAGCTATGACGAGCGCCAGAGAAGGAGCATAGGCGGGACCAAGCCGGTCGAGCGGCATGCCGGGCAGGTGATTGTCATCGACAAAGACGTAAGGGAGACGCACGGAACTGGGGATTCCAAGAGCGGCGCCGGCCAGCGCCAGTTAGGCCGGCCCCCTCGTCGGCTGTGACGACGGGCGCGCCGCCGAGATCTGTCTCGGGCGTACAGGGTGACGCCCACCGGCTCGCGGTGCAACTCGCGCTCGATCGAGTGCGCGTCCCCACAGAACTCGAAGCGCCGGTCTCCGATCTGGGTCTGGAGGTGCTTGCCGACCTTGGAACGCTGCTTGGCGCGCCTCTTTCGCCGCGAGCGCAGTTCGCTCGAGCTGGCCCCCACGATTTCCTTCTACGACAGGGCTTCAGACTGCTACACCTGAGGATTCGGGCTCGGAGAGTGTTGTTCTCAGGCGTTACAAACATCCTTACGACGGACAGCAAGTCACGGTAACCGCACGGCGTCGGCGCCGGTTCGACGGCCGGTCATACCCGCGGGTCGTGATGCCGAACGGTGAGCACTGCCAGATCCCTGCGGACCGGAAGAGCCGGACAGCGCCGCTCCACGCTGCCGGGAGGCCGTGCCTGCGTTCTTCGCCCTTCTGGAGCAAATCGAGGTTTCGGAACGGCGTCATGGCCTCGGAGGACAGAGAACAGGCGCTGCTGGCTCGGTACTACCTCGACGATGGAGGCAAGTCTGATCCTGGGGAACAATTCCCCGGCGGTTTGGCGCTGGGCCTCAGCCGCCTGCGCCGAAGGAACGGGACCTGATCAGCAGGCCCGCACCGTGCGCGCCCGGGTCGAAATCCCGCCTGCTATCATGCAGCCATGGCCGCTCCCGGCGCACTCTTGGATGCCCGCACCGACCCGGCTGCGGGACAACCGGTGGAGTACCCCTACTCCGACGGCAAGATCCTGATGGAGACGGACCCGCATGCGCGGTCGATCATCGATATGCGCGACCAGCTGGATACGCATTTCAAGGCCCGGCAAGACGCCTATGTGGCCGGCAGCATGGCGCTGTACTACCGCCAGGGCGACCCCGCGGCCGTGCTGGTGCCGGACGTGTTCGTGGTGCTGGGCGCTGCGCACAAGCAGGCGCGCAAGTCGTATCTGCCCTGGGAGGAGGGCGGCGTGGTGCCGAGCTTCGTGGTGGAGGTGGCCTCGCCGTCCACGAGCCGTCGCGACGCGACGAGCAAGCGTGCGACATACGAGCGGATGGGAGTGTGCGAATACTGGCGCTTCGACCCGCTGGGCGAGCTGATTGCGGGGCGGCTGGAGGGCTGGCGGCTGGCGGGTGGCCGCTACGAGCGGGTGCGGGCTGTGCGAGCGGCTGGCTGGCACCGCAGCGAGGCGCTGGAACTGGAGTTGCGGGCGGAGCGGTGGCTGCTGCGCTTCCATGATCCCCGGCAGGGGCGGGACCTGCTGACGCACGCCGAAACGAGCGAGGCCCTGCAATTAGCCGCGAGCCAGCGCGACGAAGCGCAGCGAAGGGCCAAGGCCGAAGCGGCAGCGCGACTGACGGCCGTGCGGGAGCGCGACGAAGCGAATCAACGGATCCGCGAATTGGAAGCTCGACTGCGGTTGTCCGGCAAGTCCGCCTAGGATTCCTGCGTTTGGAGCGTTCCCTGGCCAGACTACACAGAGCCAGCCAGACTCGCGGGCCCGAACCACGGATACGCTGCCGCTTCAGACGGCAGCGGTTTCAGCAGACGCGTCGTAACAGGGGATCCGTCAGTGGCGACGGAGGTCGCCACTGACGAGATCGCCTCTCGCTCCGCGCCGTCCACATACGAGTGACGCTTGGACCCCCGCTCGTTTCCCCCTTGCCTGCCTTCATGGGGCTGGGCCTGGAGTTGGTTACGATAAGCAGGCTATGCTTTGCAAGTTCTTCGCTCCCGCCCTTATTCTCTGCCTCGCCGGAGCCGCAGAAGCCCAAGACCGGCCTAGGCCGCGCTCGCTCGCGCCAGAATGGGTGTCGCTCTTCAACGGCGAGGATCTGGCTGGCTGGAGGAAGGTCGGCCAAGAACGCTGGGAGGTCGTCGATGGCGCAATCTTCGGCCAAGGCATCACCGACGCTTACGGCTACTTGGCGACCGAGCGCACGTATCGCGACTTCCACCTGTCCCTGCGCTTCAAGTGCGAGGCCGACGGCAACAGCGGCGTCTACATTCACACGGCCTTCGATGGTGACACGCCCCGCATCGTGGCGGGCCGCCAGATCGAAATCGACCGCACCCTGGGACATCACACCGGCGGCATTTACGGGGACGGAAAGGGCTGGATTGCCTGGCCCGCGCCGCAATTCGAAACCGTCATCAGGCCCTATGACTGGAATGACATGCTCATCGAAGTGGAGGGCAACCACTACGTCGTACATCTCAACGGTATTCGCGTCTTGGACTTTACCTATCCGTCACCAGGAGCCGAACAGGGGGTGATCGCGCTGCAACTGCATTCCGGCGGCGAGGGCCGGATGCGCTTCAAGGACATCTTCGTCCGCGATCTCAGCGGCGAGTAGGCCCGCTGCGCCAAGCCGGTCCATCCGCCGGAGACCTGGCAAGGCAGCTGATCGCGGTTCGGGCCTGCCGTCCTGTCTTCCCCCAGCGATGCCATAACTTGTTTGGCATAAAAGGTTTTTGGATCGCGCACATGCGCCGTGTCTACCATTGTGCCCTCGGCTGGGACGGGATTCCGCTGGCACCTGCAAGAGGTGAGCAGACTCTCGGTCAGGCCGTGGGGTTTCGACCATTCGCGGCGGGCATACGGCAGCAATTCTCAGAACGGGGGCTCGGGCGGGATGGAATCGGGTAGCGTTTGGAAGCGCATGTGGGACGGACTTGGGGGGCAATCGGGGTGACGGGGTGCCCGAGGCGGGCGGGCTTGGTTGCATGTCATCGGCAATCCCACGGTCGCAAGCCTAGCGAGGTGCATCTGTGTCGCTGGCCTCCGGCAGGATCGGCTGGCTGGTTGCGTCAGCAGGGCGCGCCCGGCCCGTGCGATGGCGGCCACGGCGGGGTGAGAATACGTGAAAGGCAAGGCGCAAGTCGACGGCGTCGAGGCGTCGAGTTGTTCTGGTCCAGGCTCCAGCGACGCCGATACGGGACGTTCCACCTTCTCAGCTCTCAGCGTCCAGCACCCTCACCGCGACGTGAACGATTTCGCCGGTCGTCAACGACATCCGCGATCTCGACACGATCCACCAGACGACGGTGATCGCCAGAAGCGCGGACCGGAAGCTGCTTCGCTGCGGGGATTTGGTCGCTTGAGCGACCGTGGTCGGCACTAGGCAACGACGGCGTTCGGATGCGATTCAGCACACGACGTCCGACTCGTACAAGCGCAGAACCGCCTCGCCGCCCTTACACCGGACCCTCGGTGGCGCTTGTTCCCTTGAACACACCCGGCGGAAGGGACGCTGTCGAGCCACGGGCGCGCGCAACCGCCGGGCCGCGTTCTGTCCGCAGGATCCTCTTAGCCACCTGTTCCTGATTGGACAACCGTTCCTTTGGTGACTCTACCGTTAACAACTTCACAGCCCCCGCCGCTGGCACACGTCCAGCTGAACGCGTTGTACCGGATGACCCCGGCGGAGGAGTTCCAAGAGAGTGTCACCGTTCCGCCGGAGGACAGGAAGCTGGCACCCTTGCCGGTCTCGATGAAGCTTGGAACCCAGAACCCGCTGGGCATGTCGGGAATCGTGTCGCCCACGTTGAACCGGCTGTCGCTACCGGACTCGTTCCCGCCGCTCGCTGGACTCTCTGCAGCGACGGAGACGGTGAAGTTGAGGGAATCGCTATCGCCATCAGTGTCCGTTGCTGTATAGGTCATCGCGTAGCTGCCGACACCCGACGGTGTTCCGGAGAGCGTGCGAGAGGACGGATTGAAAGTCAGGCCGGGCACGCTCGGCGCGACGCTGTAGGTCAGTGTGCCGTCCCCCCCACTCGCTCGTGGCAGGGTCAGCGGAGCGATGGCCACCCCGACCTTGAAGCTCTGGGCACTCACCGTTGTAGAGCCGAAACGCGGGCGCTGGTCGACGGACGTGCCGTCACCCTCCTGCTCCCCGGATTGGACGACCGTGCCCTTGGTAACTCTGCCGTTGACGACTTCACAGCCCGCGCTGCTGGCACACGTCCAGCTGAGCGTGTTGTACCGTATGACCCCGGTGGACGAGTTCCAGGCGAGTGTCACCGTTCCGCCGGAGGACACGAAGCTGGCGCCCTTGCCGGTCTCGACCAAGCTTGGAGCCCAGAACCCGCTGGGCATGTCGGGAATTGTGTCGCCCACGTTGAACCGGCCGTCGCTGCCGGACTCGTTCCCGCCGCTCGCCGGACTCGCCGGAGCGACAGAGACGGTGAAGCTGAGGCTAACGGTATTGCCGCCAGCGTCCGTTGCTGTATAGGTCATCGCGTAGCTGCCGACACCCGACGGTGTCCCGGAGAGCGTGCGAGAGGACGGATTGAAAGTCAGGCCGGGCACGCTGGGCGCGAGGCTGTAGGTCAAAGGGCCATCACCGCCACGCGCGGGCAGCAACCTCAAGGTGGAAGTAGGCGTTCCGACCGTATATGTCTGCCTACCTGGACTGCTGCCGGCAGGGAAGCAGAGCGACAAGTCCGTGCTTCCGCCTGTGCCAGCATACGTGTAAATCTTCCTGTCCATCCAGTCAAGCACATGGAAGGCACCGTTGGCGTATGCAATCCCTGTCGAGTCGCCATTGTCACATTCCAACGCGAAGTCGGCCTCGGCATCCCGGGCTCCCGAGCCCGTGTAGGCGAAGACCTTCTGTGAGTCGACGACGAAAAACCTGCCGGCGGCATGGACGATCCCGTTGGGACTGCGATTGTCGCCGCCAAGGTCGAAATCTGCTTGCGCGTCGCGGTCGCCTGCGGCTGTGTAGGCGTAGACCTTGCCGCCATGGACGACGTGAAATCGACCTTCGGCATAGGCAATCCCTCTCAGCCCTATGCCTCCGGGCGCGTCGAGGTCACTTGAGGCGTCGCGTTGACCCGTCACCGTATATGCAAAGAGCTTGCCCCCCATCCGTGTAGGTGAAAGAGATAGAACCGACCGTTGGCGTAGGCAAATCTGTGGAGGGGGCCGACATCGATGCCGACCACATCGAAGTCGTTGTCCGGGTCGCGCTGGCCCGTCCCGGTATAGGCGTAGACCATATCGTGCTGCCATTTGAGGACATAGAAGCGGTTGTTGGCGTATGCGAACCCTCGGGAATTTTGATGGGCTGCGAGCAGTTCGAAATTACCTACCATGTCGCCTCCGGTGGGCAGTGCAATTCCGCCCCCGCCCCCACCAATCGCCGGACTCGCCGCAGCGACGGAGACTGTGAAGTTGAGGGAATCGCTATCGCCATCAGCGTCCGTTGCGGTGTAGGTCATCGCGTAGCTGCCGACACTCGAGGGTGTTCCGGAGAGCGTGCGAGAGGGCGGGTTGAACGTCAGGCCGGGCACGCTGGGCACGAGGCTGTAGGTCAGCGTGCCGTTCCCCCCGCTAGCTCGTGGCAGGGTCAGCGGAGCGATGGCCACCCCGACCTTGAAGCTCTGGGCACTCACCGTCGTAGAGCCGAAGCGCGGGCGCTGGTCGACAGACGTGCCGTCACCTTCCTGCCCCCCGGATTGGACGATCGTGCCCTTGGTGACCCTGCCGTTGACGACTTCACAGCCCCCGCTGCTGGCGCACGTCCAACTGAGCGTGCTGTACTGGACGACCCCGGCGGAGGAGTTCCAAGAAAGTGTCACCGTTCCACCGGAGGACACGAAGCTGGCACCCTTGCCGGTCTCGACCAAGCTTGGAACCCACACCCCGCCGGGCATATCGGGGATTGTGTCGCCGACGTTGAACCGCGCGCCGGAAGCATCACCCGGTGGCTTTTCCGCTACGACGGCAAGCACGTCGCTGGTGGCGTACATCCCACTCGTGCCGTCGATGCTGATCTCCGCTACCCCGCGGTACAAGCCGGGAGTGCTCGGCGAGTAGGCGCAAACTTGGCTGACGCGGTCAGAACCCGGCACATCGACCCACGGGCTGAATTCGCCGGTTCGCTGCTGCCATTGCGAACTGTGCACCGTGTGAATCGCTCCTTGGATCGAGAGATTGGAAACCGTCAGGCAGCCCGAACTGCTGCGGCCGCCGAAGCTCACCTGCCCGGAAGAGACGGTCCAATGCGGCAGGGCAGGGAATTCTGGCTGGGCCGGCTGGACAAACTGGCGCGCGAACGCGCCGCCGTGCTCCGTGTTTGCCACCACCGCAATCCCCGTGAAGTCATGCGTGCCTGCGATGCTGAGCAGCCCGAGGTTGCCAACAGAGCACGGCAGCGACTCGACCGCATTGAGCACGGCCTGTCCGAATGGCGGAAGTTGCCTGCTGGCCTCGCAGGTGACGCTCGGGTCGTGGGCGGCGCGGAAATGGAGTGCGAGATCTTGTGCGCTGGTGGCATGCAGGTTCACCAAAGCGAGCGTTGTGTCGAAGTCCGAGGTGTTGTCGAGGTACAGAAACGCCTGCCGGTAAGCGGAGGTGGGGGGGGATTCCCGCGAAGCTGACGGTTCCGTCATCGGCGGTGATCCAGAGCTGGGCAGAAACCGCCACCGCTGCCTCCGGCTCGATGGCAAACTCGGCCCAGCCAAGCTTTGTCGGATTCTGGTGCACGATGTGCAGGCGCGCGGCCTCCTTGGCCGCCAAGGTCATCGAATGGCTCGAAAGTGCGATACCGGGGCAAGCGGGACAGGCTACGTTGTGGAACGGCATCTCGAGCGGGTTCCCGCTCGCATCCCTCAGTTCGAAGGACAGGTCAGCATCTGCGTCCGAGATGTTGAGCAGTTCGATAAGAGTGAACAGCTGGCCGTACTGGGATTATTCGGCCGACGCGATGGCAGGGATCGTGAGCTTCTTTCCCGAAATGGTGATACGGCGAGGAGCGATGTCCAGTCCGAGACTAACCGCTGATCGGGGAGAGAAGGAGATTTCGGAGGAGCCGGAGAAGTCCGCGATCTGGCTGGAGTCTGCCAAGGCTGTGCCCGCCAGAGCCAAAGCCGCGCCCGCAATCAGCACGACCAGCATTGCGGGACTGCACCAAGTCCTGTCCGGCCGTAGAGATTGCTTCGATGCGACCGCCACACCCGGAATCATACCACCGCATTCTTGTATCCAGTTTCGCGCTCGGCTCCAACAAGAGCGCCTGCGGGTCACCAATGCTTCTGCGATCTTGGGAGATCGTGACGGGGCGGTAGAGGATCGAGCCTTCCTGTGGACTCCGGGACGGAATGCGCGCATTGCCAGACGCTGCGATGAAGCGCGAGCGAGAATGTTCCACACTAGTGTCCGGTTCGCTAGCACCTCATCGTGTGTAAGTGACGAGTTTCCGTTGAGTTAAAGGAGAATCCGCATGGTGGCGATTTGAACCGAACGAGGACGAGCGAGGCTTCTCCAAGTCCGACACGGCTGACATCTGGCCCAGCCGGCCTCCATGAATCCTCCTGCAAGTCAGACATCTGCTACTGAGTTCGGACGCTCTAACTCCATCCGAAGGCCTTTAGAATCAATCATTCGCGCAGTTCGACCACAGAACTCGACGTTGACAGTCCCGCAAGTCATTGACTCCAGTGCAGCGGCTTGAACCGGACACTAGCTAATATCACTTAATCTGTCGGTCTTGGACAACAGGCTCTCCAGCTTGATTCGAGCATCGTGCGTCCGGAAGCTCCAGTTAATCTTCGGCTGCTGATTGTTCCGATCCTCTTCCCAAGCCGCGATCTCTTGCTGCATCCGCTCCAAGTCTGCAATGCGGCGGTTGAGGCATTGTCGGCCCAGAGCGCTGAGTTCAATCTCGGCCATGTTCAGCCAGCTGCCGTGTTTGGGCGTGTAGCGGATCTCGAGCCGTTCCGCCAGCCGCCGAGCCTTGGCGGGCGCGAAGCTCGCGTACAGGGACTCGATCCCGTGCGTGTTCAGGTTATCCATCAGCAACACCACGCGCTCGGCTTGCGGGTAGCGCTCCTCCAGCATGTCGGCGATCCACAGCGCCCGGTCCCGCCGCGTGCGCCGCTCGCCAGCTTCGACATGACGCCGACCGCTCAACGGCTCCACTTCCAAGAAGATCTGTGCCACGCCGTTGCGCACGTATTCGTGCTCCACGCGCTTCGGCTGGCCCGGTGCTGTCCGGCAGCGCTGCGCACACCTCGCCGATGAGTTGCTTGTTCGTTTCGTCCATACAAACCACCGGCCGGAGCGGATCGTACGGGCGGGCATAGACCTCCAAGACATCCTCCTTGCGGGCCACAAAGGCGGCGTTGGCCAGTCCTTGGGCGGGATGCGCTAGACTGCTTGTCTCGGCGCAAGCTCGAAGATGGAGTCAAGCTCGATCGTGGGGAGCGATTCTCTGCCGGTTTGACGCTGGGCCTCAGCCGCCTGCGCCGAGCGAACGGGACGTAATCAGCAGGCCCGAGCCGACTGCGCCCCGGGCGCAATCCCCCCTGTTAAAATGCAGCCATGGCTGCTCCCGGCGCACTCTTGGATACCCGCACCGACCGGGCCGCGGGACAACCGGTGGAATACCCCTACTCCGACGGCAAGGTCCTGATGGAGACGGACCCGCATGCGCGGTCGATCATCGATATGCGCGACCAGCTGGACACACATTTCAAGGCCCGGCAAGACGCCTATGTGGCCGGCAGCATGGCGCTGTACTACCGCCAAGGCGACCCCGCGGCCGTGGTGGTGCCGGACGTGTTCGTGGTGCTGGGCGCTGCGCACAAGCAGGCGCGCAAGTCGTATCTGCTCTGGGAGGAGGGCGGCGTGGTGCCGAGCTTCGTGGTGGAGGTGGCCTCGCCGTCCACGAGCCGACGCGACGCGACGAGCAAGCGTGCGATTTACGAGCGGATGGGGGTGCT
>JAJDTX010000081.1 GCA_022826925.1 Bryobacterales bacterium | reverse complement strand
GTGGAGCGGCTGACCGAACCGAGCGCTTTGCAGAAGCGTGCGTTTGAACTGGTCCGAACGTTCCCAGTGCAGGACAGCTCCAAATCCAGCTAAGGCTATGCATTATAAGGACTTCCCTTCGCTTCCGGCCCGGAACTTCGGGCTAAAGCAGACACTGGGTTCAACGCCCTTGAGCAGCGTCGCCCCTTTGCGGGGTACGATTGCCTGTCCGTGCTGGCTCCGCGGCCTTGCCTCAATCCCGATTGACGGCAGCGGCCCGCGATAGGATCTCGGCCTGCATGGGAGCCTGCTAGGCTACGCTTGGCAGAAGCGGAAACACCGCGGACACCGACATGCCTAGCACCAGAGCACCAGCCACCGCGCCGCCCCCGGCAGCCATCGACTATCCGTTCTCGGATGGCAAGATGATCGCCGAGCTGCCTAAGCACGGCGACGCAATCCTGTATGCGCTGGCGACGCTGCGAAATTGGTTCGCGCGCCATGATCGTGTTCAAGTGGGGGCGAGCATCTTCCTTTACTACCAAGAGGGCGACAACACCAAGCGGGTCACGCTGGACCTGTTCGTGGCACGGGGACTGGAGGCGATGCCCAAGTATTCTTACAAGCTCTGGGAGGCTGGTCGGCCGCCGACGCTCGTGTTGGAGGCGGCCTCGCATCCGACCGAGGATGGCGATTGGCGGGAGAAGCGGGACTTGTATGCCTTGATCGGCGTGAAGGAGTACTGGCGGTTCCATCCTACCGGGTCGCTGAAGGGGGCCAAGCGGCCAGGAACGCGCCTCGAAGGAGGGACGTTGCAGGAATTGGAATACAAGCCGCTTCTGGCGAGGACGGACGGATCGATCCGCAGCGAAGTCTTGGGTTTGGACGTGCGCGTGGACGAGCGGCCGGGCAGTTCTCATCTGCTGCGGTTCCGGGATCCCAAGACAGGGCAGGACCTGCTGACGTTCGAAGAGTTGGAGCAGCGGCGACAAGCGGCAGAACGCGCGCGGCAGGAAGCAGAACGCGAATATCGTGCGGGCACTGCGTCGAGGCAGCACATCGAGGCCGAAAACGCCCGTTTGCGCGCGCAGATCGCCAGACTCGAAAGCAGCCAAGCGGTCGGGACGGGCGACGGGTCCCGAGGGGGCCGTGCCATCGAATAGCGCTCAGCCCGTCGGCGGATCGAGCCGCCCGCGACGCCGTCGAATGACACGTCCGCTCCGTTTCTATATTTCCGCTACAGCTTCCCCTCGTCCACCGCTTGGAAGTAGCCCAGCTCGACCGGCAGGTACCGCGGCTTGAGATAGCAGTACGTAGGCGGCAGCGGATTGCGCCCGTCGTAGGCCGCCACGATTGCCTCCGCATTGCGCAGACCCGCGAAGGCCGATGGCTGGAACACAGGCTCCCGCCGCAACGAGTACGACTTGGTCACCCCGAACGTGCCCTTGCCGCCGCCGGCACGGCCGCTGAGCAGGCCCACGCCGGACTGTGACGACTCCGAGATCGAGTACCCCTCCTTGAGCCGCTCGACCTGCCCGCACGCTTCCGATGCCAGCTTGCACGAGGACTCGTCAGACAGGGTGAGGAAGATGCGCGTCCGAAACGTCTGCAGCAGCGTCCTCCAGGACTCCCCCGGCAGCGCCGAGCGCAGCGAGCTGATCGACTGCGTGGCCACCAGCGCCACCAGCCGCGCCTGCCGCGACAGGCTGAAGAACTTCTCGTCCCCGCCCGGGTCGTTCTCCCCGACCGTGGCGAAATGCTGGTACTCGTCGCAAATAAAGACGACGTCCCTCCACGGCCGCCGCGGCTCCTGCGCCATGCGCGGGATGCGCCCCAGCACCGACCGCTGAAAGTCCTGCTTCAGCATCACGCCGATGGCCCGGCCCAAGGCCGGGTTCGCACCGACCGGGATATTCAGGGCCAGCACCTTGCCCTCCTCGATCGCTTCGGCCACCGGCGGAAGCGCCCAACGCCCCCGGTAAGGGTCTACCTTGCTGTAGACATACTTCGGCGGGCAAAACACGTCGGCCACCTCCGGCTGGTCGAACAGCGACAGGAACACGCTCACGCCCTCGGTGATCGAGCTGCGCAAGCGCATGTCCAGCTGGCTCCAGTCGTTCCGGTACCAGGTGATCACGCTTTGCAGCTGCCGCTGCGCGGAATCGGCCGCTTCCGGATCTACCTCTCGGAACTTGATCTTGCGCTCCTTCAGCACTTCCAGCAGTTCCCGATCGCCCTTCACGTACCACTCCCCGGCCTTCTCGTCGTACTCCCACGTCCGGTCGGGCAGCGTTGGCTCATGCAGCTTGTATGCCTCGACGCCGAGCCGAGCCTCCGGCACGAGGTCGAGTTGTTGGCGAGCATCGTCGATCTTGCGCCGCAGCGATTCGTCATCCAGGGCCGTGCGGTAAACGTCCTGCAGCGTGACGTAGCCGTCGCACACGCGAAACAGCAGGATCACGAACTTGACCAAGTTGGTGTAGGCCTGCTGCCAGAACGGATCCTTGCCCTTGCCGAAGAGCTGGTTCAGCAAGGACGCGATCTGGTACGCCAGCGAGTAGGCGTCCAAGTCGCAGTGCAGCGGGTTGTAGCACCAGTCCCCGTCCAGGCTCAGTTCGATGTAGTCGTCGGCCCTGCCTTGCACGCGCAGCATCTGCCGGACCTGATGGCAGAAGTCGCCCTTCACCTCCAGCACCAAGCCACCCGGACGCAGCTCGTCCCGGTCGGCATGCCAGCCCAGCACCTGTTGCGCGAACGGGTACATGCAACATGATGTCTTGCCAGAGCCAACCGCGCCAAAGACCGCCGTCCCGGCGTAGAGTCCATGCCTCTGCACGGCCAGCCAGCCCGGCCGGCCGCTAGGCCCCGGCCGCGTGCGCCGGTGCGTTTCCCCGACGACGATCTGCGGCTCGTCGCTCCGGGGCCAGTCAGGAAGCGACGCCACTGCCGCCTTGCGCCGGCGCCTCTCTACCATCAGCCCGCCGACAGTCGAGCTCAGCAGCACCAAGAAGTACGGCGTCAGGATCCAAGCGGCCGCATACCCCCAGCGCAGCACCGTCGCGGCAACGGGCGATTGGACTGTGACCAGTGCCAGTACGGGATCGTCCGCCGGCCACGGCCAGAGCCGCCCCCATGCCGTCGCACCGAGCACGGCGCCTGCTATGGCCAACACAAGAGTCACAGACATCGCCACAAAGCCACTCCAGTGATCGCTCCGAGCAATCCGCACGGCAAATGCCATCTCCTAGCGGCAGGCGGCGTCAGCAGCCGTGTAGTCGAATTCCAGCAACACTTCTCGGTACCGGCAGGACTTCGGGAAGTCACCGCCCGGCTCGCGCGCAGGTGCACCGTCGCAGGCCCAGTCCCGATATCGCCGCTCTGCGGCGGCACCGCCGTGCTGCACGCTAAGGGGCGGCGCAACAATAACTTAGTTGGTCTGGCGGCTGTTTTGCCGTGAATTGCCTGTCGGGCAAGGGGCAAGAGTAGCCCGTTGCGCCCATTTGCCGATCCCGAGAGCCCCCAGGTCGGGGTGGCGGGGGTAAGA
>JAJDTX010000050.1 GCA_022826925.1 Bryobacterales bacterium | reverse complement strand
ACGGACCCGGACCTCGCCTAACGGGATGTGCTGCGGTCCCACTCTGCGAGTTATCGCACAACCACCGCGCGTTTGTCCAGCCCCTCTCCTAACTCCTTATGCAATCCGCCCCTCGCTATCTGACATTGAAAAGCCCTGCCCGGGCGGCGGGTCCGTCGAACTCGAGCCGGAACAAGAAGTCCGGCGCCAGCAGGATGTCGCGCAGGGCAGCGGCGATGGATTCATCGAACCCTTGCTCCCGGCGAGCGGCCGAGAATGTGGCCAGCAGGGGGCGCAAGTCCTCTTCGGCGACATCCCGCCGAAATGCGCGGCGCGCGACCGATGAGAGGATACTGGACGCGCACCCTAGCTCGTCCCGCGCGTCGGTCGGCATGCAGACGAAGAGGCGCCTGCGGCTCGGCGTGTCGACCGCTCGGACGGGCTCGAAGGGGCCAGAGATTTCGATCCTGCCCAAGGCGGGCGGTCCGGGAAGGCCGTCGAATGCAGATTCTCCCGAGGTCATGCCCCGGATTTCGAATAGCGCGACCCGCCGACCGTCCACGCGGAATTCGATGGTTGGCCTGACCGCCGTTCCGAGCAGGTCCAGAGGACCCCCGAGGGCCCTTCCCCCGCGGCCGCTGACATCCGAGACCGGCCCCTCCCGGACGGCGAACTCATCGGGGAAGGCGACGATGACGACGTGCTGGCCGGCATCCAGCCGGACTCTCGTGCGGAAGAATCGCACGCCCTCGGTCGGCGTCAGGCTCTGCTTCTCGAGAAACGCCCGCAACTCGTACTCGCCCCCGTGCGGGAAGTGGTGGGCCACGCGGATTCCGCCGCGCGTACCGTACGGCAGGCCCTGTCCCTGCCACTGGGCCTGCGTGCCGGTGGCCCGGAAGATCTCGACCACCGGGGAAGGATCGCTGACGCCCGCGGCCAGGCGGCTCGCCCGGCGGGCGGCCTTGAGGTACCCCTCGAGGAGCAGCGGAGACATCGAGAGGGCGTCGCCGATGTTGTCGAAGCCAGACGCCTCCCCGTCTGGCGGCAGTCGGCTCGAAATCGGAACGCTCAGCGCCAGCAGGTCGCGGACCGCATTGGAATACTCCGTCCGGTTCAGGCGTCGGATGACCGTCCGTCCTGCGTACGGCGACCGTCTGGCGGCCTCGTCTAGGTTCTTGATCAGCCCGTGCTGGAACGCGTTGATCGCCGCCGCATCCGGTCGCGGCGCGCCGGCCGGTGGCATTTCCCCGGCCGCGAGCCTGCGGACGACCCGTTCCCACACGTCGGGGCGGGCCGGCGGGTTTCCGGGATCAGCCTCGCCGAGTGCCAAGCCTCCGGCTGCAGAGTCGCCGGAGTGGCATGTCAGGCAGTACTGCCGCAGGAAGGCGCCACGGTCCGGCTCGACCGCCGCCAGCAAGGCTGGCACCACAAGCAACGGGGCGGCCATCAGGGCGCGCGGGATCCTGCGGCCGCTCAATGGCGGCGGCATCTGGCGCGACGGTCGACGGCGACCGTAACCGTGCGTGTTTCTTCCCGAACGCATGGCCGCAAGCGGGCTGGCGACTCAATAGTACAGTAGCGCAGTCTCTTCCAATGAGAAATGGGCCTGACGAGGGCTCTGAATCGGATATGTCGATCATCGGAGGGCGGTCTTGAGTCTCGATTTGGAGACTCATCCGAGTTCGGGCGATCCGCCCCGCGTCCTTGCGGGCAAGGCGGGAGGACAGTTCTTCGTTCCGCTCAGCGCGCCGCAGGCCCCGAGATCCGGCGAGTCAGAAGATTGCGCTGAAGGCCATCCGTGTTAGGATTTCGCCGGGTTGTCTGTCGAACACGGTGGAGCGCTTGAGGATCGGCTGTCGGGCACGACGCTGCGTGTGGGAGCGCACGGTGCCTGGACGGGGCCTGGACTGCTCGGCCGCCGAAGGTTTCTGCGAGGGCTGTGCGGGATCTCGGCAGGGATTCAACTTCTTCCGCTGACAGCTGTTCCGGCCTCGGCGCAAGAAGCGCAGCAGTTCCTGTCCGCCATCGGGAAGGACCCCCGAATGATCGTCCACGACGCCGAGTCGGCGGTCTTGGAGACTCCGGTCGAGTTGCTGCGGGAGCATACGCTGACGCCGAAAGAGTACATGTTCGTGCGCAACAACCAACTCCTGCCCGGGGCCCTGACTCTGGCTCCGTACCCATCCGACAGCTGGAACCTCGAGTTGAGCGGCCTCGTGATGCCGACGCGGACGGTGAGCCTGTCGGAATTCATCCGGCTCGAGCAGACCCTGACGGTCGCAGTGCTGCAGTGCGCAGGCAACGGCCGCGCCTTCTACGCGCGATCCGCCATGACATCGGGCACGCAGTGGCGCCGCGGCGGGATGGCCCAAGTCTCTTGGGAGGGGGTTCGCCTGAGAGATTTGCTCGACTCGCTCGACTTGCGAGTGAGCGCGAATGCCAGGTTCCTCACAGCCGAGGGGCATGATCCAGCGGCGACGCCCGCGGACGACGACTATGAGCAGAGCGTCCCGCTCGAGGATGTGCTGGACACCGCGCTGCTTGCGACGAACATGAACGGCGAACCCATACCGGCCATCCACGGCGGTCCGCTGCGCCTGGTGATACCGGGCTACTACGGGTCCATGAATGTGAAGTGGCTGAGCCGGCTGCGGTTTGAGGAAGACCGTTCGTCCAGTCGCCACCACGCGCAGAGATACCGCACGTTTCGAGATCGGATCGAGCCGGGAACTACTCCGGAAGTGACCGAAGAGACCACCAACTCGACTTGGCACCAGAAGATCAAGAGCGTCATCTGGGAGCCTGCAGAAGAAGAGCGCCGCTTCCCCGGGCCCATCAGGGTGAGCGGCGTCGCATGGAACGACGGACGGACGGAGATTGTCGCTGCCGAGCTTTCCACGGATGGCGGGAACACATGGTGCCGAGTGAATCTCGAAACGCCGCTGAGCCCTTATGGCTGGCATCCATGGCACGCGACGCTTTGGTACGAGGGGAACGGACTGCTCAGGCCCGGCGGCACGGTCGAAGATCTCCGCGTGCGAGCGTTCGATGCCTACGGGCGGTCCCAGCCGGACTACGGTTCGGTGCATTGGAATCCGTCCGGTTACGAATGGTACGGAGTGGATCGCGTCAAGATCAATCTGCACTGATCCCACATTCGGACAGGTGCTAGCTTCGAGCTGGCGGGTCAGCTGGAGACCTCAGGCCCCATATCGGCATCAGCGCCGCAAACACTTCAGCGGTTGGGCGAACATGCAAGACCAAGAGCCCAATATCCCGGCCGGCTTATATACAATGGACGCAGACCGCCGACGGCCCAGGCCTCCGGGCCAGCGGTGATCCGGTGAGTGAGTTGTCTGGATCAAGCCGGCACCCCGCAACAGCTGCAGCGCTAGCAGTGCCGCTATTGATGGTGGCAGCACTGCCGGCCTACTCCGAGCCCGCCCGCGAGATCTCTTTCTCATCCGAGCAGCGCGCCTACTGGGCGCTCCAGCCGGTCGAGCGCCCGAGCCCGCCAGCGATTTCCGGCGAGGCTTGGATCCGCAACCCGGTGGACGCGTTCGTGCTGGCCAAGCTCTCCGACGAGAGCTTGGCGCCATCTCCGCAAGCCGACAAAGCGGCCCTCGTCCGACGGCTCTTCTTCGACCTGACCGGCCTGCCACCCTCGCCCCAAGACGTGTCCGCCTTCGTCGCGGACGATTCCCCGGAAGCCTACGAGAGGCTGGTCGAGCGCCTCCTTGCGTCGCCCCACTACGGGGAGCGCTGGGGCCGCCACTGGCTCGACTTGGCTCGCTACGCGGAGAGCGGGGGTTTCGAACAGGACATCACCCGGCCCAACGCCTGGCGCTACAGGGACTATGTCAGCGACGCCTTCAACGCCGACAAGCCCTACGACACGTTCGTGCAGGAACAGATCGCAGGGGACGAGCTGTGGCCGGAGCGACCGGACGCCCGGATCGCCACTGCATTCAACCGGAACTATGCCGAAGAGCCGAACCAGAAGGACCTTCTGCTGGCGCGGCAGGAAACGCTGCACGACATCACCAGCGTCGTCGGATCCACGTTCTTGGGGCTCACCTTTGGATGCGCCCAGTGCCACGACCACAAGTTTGATCCGATCACGCAGCGCGACTACTACCGCCTGCAAGCGTTCTTTGCAAGCGTCAACCACGTCAATTCCTTCCCCATGGTGCCTGCGGCCGAGTACAGGGAGTACGAGCGCAAGCTGGCGATCTGGGAAGAGAAGACAGCGGCGATTTGGCAGGAGATGTACGAGCTCCTCGAGCCGCTGCGAAAATTTACCCCGAAACAGCTCCTCCATCGCTACCCGGATTACGTCATCGAGGCTATCGAGACTCCGGCGAACCGGCGGGATCCGGATCAGGAATGGATGGCCAGCCTGCTGAGCACGAAGGTCTGCGGAACGTGCCCGATCGAGCCCAAGCCGTACCTAGACCCCGGCTTCCGGGGCAGGGCGAGAAGGGTCAAGGGGGAGGCCAAGCAGCGATTCGAAGAACTCGAGGCCGAGCTGGCGAAGTTCGCACACCTCAAGCCCGCCGATGTGCCGCGCGGCACGGGAATCTACGACGTCAGCTCGAACCCGCCGGCGACCTATGTCCTCGGCAACGGGCTCTATACGAACCCCAGCGAGGAGGTGCAGCCCGGGTTCCTTTCGATTCTCGACCCCGCGCCGGCGACCGTCGTCCCGCCACCGGACGGCCGGTCCACGGGCCGGCGGGCCGCCCTTGCCAAGTGGCTGACCGACCCGGCTAACCCGCTGGTCGCGCGGGTGATGGCGAACCGCATCTGGCACCACCACTTCGGACGCGGGATCGTCGCGACTCCCAGCGATTTCGGGGCGATGGGCGAGAGGCCCACGCATCCGAAGCTGCTCGACTGGCTGGCCTCGGAATTCGTGGACAGCGGCTGGAGCGTCAAGCACCTCCATCGGACAATCGTGCGCTCAAGCACCTACCGCCAGGCCGCGAAGCCCGACCCGGCCGGAGCACCAGATGACAGTGGGGCTCGGGCCGAACAGGCCGATCCCTCCAACCGCCTGCTCTGGAAGTTTCCCGCGCGGCGTCTGGAAGCCGAAGTCGTGCGCGACGCCGCCCTGTCCGTGGCCGGGCTGCTGAATCCAACCATCGGCGGGCCGAGCGTCTTTCCGCCGTTGCCGGAGGGAGTGCCCAAGCCGCCAGGCGGATGGGACGTGACCGAATCGCCTGCCGCACACCGCAGGCGCAGCGTCTACGTGTTCGTGCGGAGAAACATGCCCCTGCCCTTCCTCGCGAACTTCGATTTCCCGGACACGCACGAGTCTTGCGGCAAGCGCTACCGCACCACGACCGCTCCCCAGGCGCTTTCCCTGCTGAACGCCCGCGAGCCCTCCGAATGGGCGCGGGCATTCGCCGGGCGGGTCTTGGAGTCCGCCGGTTCCGACGCGGCGAAACAGGTCGAGACGGCCAACCGCCTCGCCTACGGGCGCGCTCCAAACCCCCGCGAGAAAGATGTCGCCCTCACTTTCTTGGAGCGCCAAGCGCAGATCGTGGCCGACCGGCCGGAAGCTGCCGCTCCGGCGTCGGTGCCCGACCCGCTTCCGCCCGAGGTGTCGCCGCAGCACGCTGCCGCGCTCGTCGACTACTGCCTGATGTTGCTGAACTCGAACGAGTTCGTCTACAGTCTCTGATGCCGATCATGCCCGAACAGACCAATCGCCCGCGGACGGCTGCCACCCGGCCTTCTCGACGCGCGTTCCTGTCGCGGACCGGGAGCGGCCTGGGCAGCATCGCGCTGGCTCACCTGCTCGCTTCCGAAGGAGTTCTGGCACCGGCCCAAGCTGCCGCGCCGGCGAAGCGAGCGCATCACGCGCCACGGGCAAAGGCCGTCATCTGGCTGTTCATGGAGGGCGGCCCCAGCCACATCGACCTCTTCGACCCGAAGCCGGAACTCGAGAAGCTAGCCGGCCAGGTCACCCCGAGCTCGTTCAACCTGCCCGTCACGAGTGCGACGGGGTCGCATCGCATGCCGCTCGTCGCCTCGCAACGAGAGTGGAAGCAGCACGGCCAGAGCGGGCTGTGGGTCTCGGACTGGTATCCGCATGTCGCGGAGCACGTGGACGATCTGGCGGTCATCCGGTCCTGCTGGTCGGACGGCGTGAACCATGTCGGCGCCAACCGGCAGATGAACACCGGTTCGATCCTAGCGGGACGGCCCTCGCTAGGCGCATGGACAAGTTACGGGCTGGGCTCCGCCAATCGCGACCTGCCGGCATTCGTCGTGCTGACGGACCACAAGGTGGTGCGAGGAGGCGCGACGAACTGGAGCTCGGGCTTCCTGCCAGCGACCTACCAAGGCACGCACTTGCGCAACGACGGCCCTCCGATCCTGCACTTGCAGCCCCCGGACAATGTCACGGATGCGCAGCAGCGCAGCCGGCTGGACCTGCTGCGGCAGCTCAACAGCATGCACGCGGACAACTGGCCGGCGGAGGACGAGCTGGAGGCTCGCATCGAGTCCTACGAGCTCGCCTACCGGATGCAGGCGTCGGCCCCGGAGGCCACCGATTTGAACAGCGAGTCCGAGGCGACCAAGCGCCTGTACGGCCTTGACGAGGATGCGACGCGGCAGTTCGGCACCAATTGCCTGCTCGCGCGCCGCTTGGTCGAGCACGGCGTCCGATTCGTAGAGGTGTACTGCGGCAGCGGCAGCGGCTGGGACGCTCACACCGGCCTGGAAGCCAATCACGAGAAATGGTGCAAGGTGTCGGACAAGCCGGTCGCGGCCTTGCTCAAGGACTTGAAGTCTCGCGGGCTTCTGCAAGACACTCTGGTGGTCTGGGGCGGCGAGTTCGGGCGGACGCCCTTCACCGACACGAACTCCCTGGCCCAAAACCCGGGGGAGTACGGGCGCGATCACAATCCGTGGGGCTTCACCATCTGGATGGCCGGCGGCGGGATTCGCGGCGGGCGGACGATCGGCGCGACCGATGCCATCGGCTTCCGCGCGGTCGACAAGCCGTACCACGTTCACGACATTCACGCCACGATGCTGCACATGCTGGGCCTGAACCACCTCAATCTGACGTACCTGCACAACGGGCGCGCCGAGCGGCCGACCATCAACGGGGGCGTGCTGATGGACGAGGTCCTATCCTGACGCCGCCGCCCTTCGATCCGGGGCCTCGGTCAATCGTCGGGCAGCGGCTGCACGGCAGCCAAGCACCCGAGGGTTGCCGGCAAGCGTCACTCGCGGCGCATCAATAGTTGACCCACATCGGGCTGCCCCAAGCTACGTTGCCGTCTGCCTGCTCGACCCGCACGTAGTAATACTGCATGCCGCTGCCCTCGCGCGGGTCTTGGTCCAAGTACTCGAACTCGGCCTCCTGGCCTTCCGGCTCGTGCACGTAGACCACCTCGCCATCGCGCAGCACGTTGACCTTGGCAATGTCGGTCGTGCCTCTCACCTTCACCGAGATCGGCAGCGGCTCGGGCGCGAAGAACTCGTCACCCATGAAGTGCTCGCCCATGCGCACGTCAAGCACGATGTTGTCCGTCGCCCCGTAGGTGTGGCGCCGACGGATCGAATCGAGGATGCCCTCCCGCGTGACCCGATCCGTGTAGACCATCGTGTACGAGTAGTGGGTCGAGCCGTGGTCCGAGCTGACCGTGGTGCCCAGCCGATATCCCTTGTTCCATGCGTTGCGAACCACGCCGATCGGCACGTAGCCGCCCGGAGCGTCGGCCGGCTCGCCGCTCTTGGCGGACAGCGGCGCCCCGATGTACTCGTAGTTCGTGCGCGCCCCTTGCATGATTTCCACGACCGGTTCGATTTCAGGATCGTTGTCGCGCCAGTCGGTTCCCATCCGCGTGCCCGACGTGTGCGAGATCGCAATTCCGCCCATGCGGCGCACGGCCTCATAGAGGTGCTTCGTGTCGTCGCGCACGACGTTGCCGGTGGCGACGCCCGGGATGTCGCCGATCGGATTCCGACCCAAGGCGTAGCTCTCTTGGTCGCGCATGATGAACGGCGTGACCTCGCCCGTGCGGTCCGCGAAGAAGATGTTGCGGTGCCCGTTGGGCTGCGTCACGCTGCGCTCGTAGCCGAAGATGCTCGTATAGGCCCCTGGCACGTGGTGCATGTCGGTCATCTTCTGCGAATACCACCACCAGTAGTCGTAGGCTCCGCCTTGGTGGTCCGTTGACGCGCCGAAGTCCATCGCCGCGGCGTCGATCATGTAGCGGTAGAACTCTTGCAAGTTGCCGTCGTTGCCGCCCCCGCCATCCCAGCTCAGCTCGGTGTGGCGGTGAAAGTCGCCTCTGACGATCTGCACGCTGCGGCCCCGGACGGTCGTGCGGTATCCCCGAATCGCATCCAAGTCCGCGGCCTCGTTCGGATGCCAGGGCTTGATCTCGACATCCTCCAGCTCGAATCCGACCAAGCTCGGGGCCGGCGCGGCCCCCTCCGGCGCGATCCGCCCGACCCAAGTCTCGCCTCGAATCGGCCTGTGCGCGTAAGCGGTGGTGCGATTGTCGGTGGGCCATGCCAGCCACAGGTCGCCATCCGCAGCATTCGCGAAGCTGATGCGGGTGCTCGATCGCCCGAAGCTGTGCGGAATCGGTGCCGCTGCCGTCCACGACGAGCCATCCAAGCGAGTCAGCCAGTACTCCCAGTAGCCCCTGGTGCCCGTGTTCTCGCCGCGGTGGCGAATCAAGCGCTTGGCAGCCACTCGCACGTGTCCGCGCGCATCCACCAGCACATGCGGATGGTAGGTCCACTTCGGCGTGCCTTCGCCCGCCGCAAAGGCAGCCTGCAGCGGCTGTGCCGTGGTCTCCAGCCTCCCGCCAGCGTACGCCGCGATATTCACCTCGCGATCCGCTCCGATGACGACTCCCGGCTGCCGCGGCCGGATGTTGAAACCCGTGTCCTTGCCCCAATTGGCGCCGCCGGATTCCCAGGCCACCCAAACGCGATCGCCGCCGTCGACCGCCACGGTGGCCTTGACCTCGTGGCGGCCGCTGGCCGCCACCGCGATTTCCGGGACGGCCAGCGCACCGCCGCGCACGCCGGTCAGCAATACGTCGTAGTTCCCGCTTGCATAGCTGTCGTAGGCGACCCAGATCGTCCCGCCGGAATCAAACGCGACCGCAGGCTCCCAGTGATTCGCGGGCTGCCTGGTGATCTGGATCGGATCGGACCAGCCGCCTTCCCCGGAGTGAGTCTTGAGGTAGATGTTCGAGTGCCGGCCGCGGAATCCCTGCCACACCAGCGCCAGCTTGCCCTTGCCGTCACTCGCCATGCGCGGGTTGATATCCGGCAGCGGATGGTCGGTCAGCCGGACGAGCGGGCCCCAAGCCTGCTCGCCCGGGTCGTACGAGCGGGCATACATGTCCCAGTTCCCGTCGAGCATCTGCGACCACGCAATCCACAAGCGGCCGTCCCCGTCCACGGCGGCCTGCGGCAGCCAGACATCGCCGCTGGTGTTCGGCAAGAAGCGCATGTTGCCCCAAGTCCCGTCCTTCCACTGCCGGACCACGATCTCGTCGCGCCGGTCCGCATAGGCCATCCACGCCAGCCAGAGCGAGCCGTCGGGGCCCGCCGCGAGCGAGGGCAGGTCGTCTTCGCGCATCTGCGATCCCGCCATGGTGACGTCGGCCAGATCCTGGGCCGCGAGCGGAATGTCCGCAGGGCCGCACAACATCAATCCAACAACAAGCAGACAGCTACGACGCATGGGAAGTTCCCTCCATCTTGGCCCGGGCATTCGCGCCCGAACTGCCAAGAGTCTACCGCAGCGCCGAGAGCCGCGGACTGCCATGCAAGTGTTGAGGGCTGTCCGGCTCGGTCGACCGAGCCGGCGGCTAGAACTTGCTGCTCCGTTCGACGGAGCGGACCGAAGCCGTCCCGGACAGCGCCGACTCGACCCTGTCGAGCTGCAGCTTGTCGGCAACTTCCACAACGAACGCGATCGCCACTTGGTCGTCGCGCCGGCCGTTGTGGGATTCGATCTTGACGATGTTCAGCCCTTCGTTGGCGACGATGCTCGTCAAGTCCTTGAGGATCCCTTGGCGGTCGTCGACGAAGGCCGTCAGCCTCACTTGGTACGTCGAGCCTTCCTTGGGAGCCCACCGCACGTCGATCCGGCGCTCGGCGTCGAACAGCAGGTTCTGGACATTGGCACAGTTCTGGGAATGCACCCCCACGCCCTTGCCGCGCGTCACGTAGCCGACGATCGGCTCGCCGGGGATCGGGTTGCAGCAGCGCGCCCGATAGATCAGCACGTCATCGATTCCGCGGACTTCGAGCGTGCCGTCGCCTTGCGCGGCCAGGCTGGCGTCCAGATCCTCGGGCACGGGCGGCTTCTTGCGCAGCTGCGACGGGTCGGGCACCGCACCTTCCGGAAACAGCTTGCGCAGGACCTGGCGCACGGAGTAGCGCCCGAAACCGAGACGCGCGTATAGCGCGTCCGTGTTCGAACAGCCGTATTCGCGGCACACGGCCTCCAGCCTGTCGGTGGTGATGCGCCGCAGCGGCACCTTGAAGATCCGGGCCTCCTTCTCCAACAGCCGCTGGCCGATCTCGATCGCTTGCTGGCGGCGCTCGGCATTGAGCCACTGCTTGATCTTGTTGCGCGCCCGCGAGGTCTTCACGAAGGACAGCCAGTCCTGCGCGGGATGACTGCCCGGCCTGGTCAGCACCTCCACGATCTCGCCGTTGGTGAGCGGGCGCTTCAGCTGCGCGATCTGCCCGTCCACCTTCGCGCCCACGCAAGTGTGGCCCACCTCGGTATGGATGGCATAGGCGAAGTCCACCGGCGTCGCGTCCCGAGGCAAGGTGATGACCTTTCCCCTCGGCGTGAACAAGTAGACCTCCTCGGGGTAGAGCTCGACCTTCAGCGTGGACAGGAAATCCGTGGAGTCGCGCATTTCCCGCTGCCACTCCACCAGCCGCCGCAGCCACGCCATCTGGCCGTCGGCCGTGTCCGGGCCGCGCCGCCCCTCCTTGTACTTCCAGTGCGCGCAGATGCCCTCTTCGGCCATTGCGTGCATTTCCTCGGTGCGGATCTGGACCTCGAAGCGCTGGCCGTCCTGCGTGATGACCGAGGTGTGCAGGGACTGGTACAGGTTAGGGCGCGGCAGGGCGACGAAATCCTTGATGCGGCCCGGCACCGGCTGCCACTGCCCGTGGATCACGCCCATCGCCGCGTAGCAATGCGTCTTGGTATCTGTGATCACGCGCAGGGCCAGCAGGTCGTAGACCATGTCGAAGGTCACGTTCTGGCGCTCCAGCTTCTGGTGGATCGAATAGGGCCGCTTGATGCGGCCCTCCACCCGCGCGGGGATCCCTGCCTGCTCGAGCTTCTGCTCGAGCTCCGCCTGCGTTTCCGCCAGGAATTCCTCGCTCGATTCGCGCCGCGACTCGATCTGGGCGACGATCGTCTCGTACGCTCGCGGCTCCAGGTAGGCGAACGCCAGGTCCTCGAGTTCGCTGCGCATCTTGCCCATGCCCAGCCGCAGCGCCACCGGAGCGTAGATTTCGCGCGTCTCCAGCGCGATCCGCTGCTGCCGCTCGGCGTCGAGCGCGTACAGCGTCCGCATGTTATGCGTGCGGTCGGCCAGCTTGATCAGGATCACGCGGATGTCCTTGACCATGGCCAGCAGCATCTTGCGGAACGTTTCCGCCTGGCGCGCCTCGGAGGAGTGGTAGCGCAGCCGCCCGATCTTGGTCACGCCGTCCACGCAGCGCGCCACGCCGTCGCCGAACTCGCGGCGCAGCTGCGGCACGGTCACCGGCGTGTCCTCGACAATGTCGTGCAGCAGTCCGCTGGCGAGCGCGGCCTGGTCGAGCTGCATGTCGGCCAGCATGTGCGCCACTTCGAGCGAATGTGCAAGATAGGGGTCGCCGCTCTTGCGCTTTTGGCCGCGATGCCGCTCGGCGGCGAACGCGAAGGCGCGCCGCAACAGTTCGGGATCCTGGCCCGGCCGCTGGTCGAGCAGCTTGCGCTCCAGTTCCTCGTAGCGCCCCGACATCGCCGCGGGGACCGCTTCCCCTTCAGGCTTGATGCGGCTCTTGGCGGGCATGGTAACGCTGCGGCTCGCTGCTTGACAGCACGAAAACGGCCCGAGACCCCACGGGCCTCAGGCCGAATTATAAGACGTGCGCCGCGCCGCGGCAACGGCACCTACTCGTCAGTCGTGAAGGTGTCGATCGTGCTCTCCTCGGCCTTGCGCTTGCGCGTGTCCAGAGCGGTCTGCACCCACTCGTCGGCACTCGCCAGCAGCTCGTCGTGCTCTTCCTTGGTCGCCGCGAAGTCCGCCTTCTCGCGGTAGAGCAGGTTTACGTAGGCCATCGCGTCGTCATAGTCAGGATCGATCTCGATCGCCTTCTCCAGCGATGTCAAGCCCTCGTCGATGATGGGCATGATCTCCTCGGCGAGGCCGGCATACTCTTCGCGCTGCGTCCGACTCAAGCGGCCCCTGAGCACGATGGGCCCCTCGTCTTCCTGCTGCATGCCCACGTTGGCGCGGAACTCCAAGCGCGGCTCGTAAGACTGCGTCCACGCGATGACGCCGATGGTGTAGTACGACTCCTTGTGGTCGGGCTGGAGCTCCAGCACCTTGCCGTGCCATTCCTTGGCCAAGTCCATCTTCTTCATGTTGAAGTAGAGCGACGCGATGCTTTGCAGGGCGGTCGAATTCTCCGGATCGTCCTGCAGCACGGCCTTGAACCCGTCCAAGGCCCTGTTCGCGATGTCAATGTTCTCTTGGTACTCAGCGCCGGGCTGGTACTGCATCATCACGGAGTAAGCACCGTACACGCGAGCCGCCTTGAGTTCCGGGTCCAGGTCGGCCGCAGCCTCGAAATAATCACCGGCACGGACGAAATCGCCCGCCGAGAACGCGCCCACTCCCTTGTTCAGCGAGTTCCGCGCCTGCAGCGCCGCGATGCTGGTAACGCCGTACTGCTGCATCAGGAACAGCAGGGCACCCACTACGACGAGCACCACGACCAACACGATGCCCCCGATCTTCAGGACTTTTTGCTTATCGATTTCCATTGTTCACTCCGTTGCCCGGGTCGCGACGACCGCCGGGCACTACGCCCGGTGCCTTGCCGCAAGCACTAGCCTACTCGATCTGCTCCGTCAGCAGCCCGATCTTGTCCACGCCGGCGCCCTTTCCGAGGTCGATGATCTTGGCCACGTCCTGGTAGTCCAGCTGCGGCGCGCCCCGCACGAACATTACGCGCTCGGCGCGGGTCTTGAAGATGTCCCTCAGGTTCTCTTCGAGCGTGTCCAGCGTCGAGGGATCGCGATTGATCATGATGCTGCGATCCGCGTTGATCGAGACCACAACCGTGCGCGCATTGGGCTGCTCCTGCTGCTCGCCCTCATTGGGCTGCGGCACCAGCGCCTCCAACCCCTTGGGGGTGATCGGCGTGATGACCATAAAGATGATCAACAGCACCAAAAGCACGTCGATCAAGGGCGTCATGTTGATGTAGGGCACGGACTTTGAACCGCCCGAACCGCCAACCGCCATTCCCATGGTGAATGTCCTCCTGTTTGTTTGCGTGCTCGAGAGTCGCGGCGCTAGCTGAAGCCGCCCGAACCCTCTTCCTTCTCTGTCAGCAACCCGACCTGGTCGACGCCGGACGTCCGCACGGCATTGACCACTTCCACGACGCGCTCGTAGCGCGATCGTGCGTCGCACTTGACGTAGACCGTCTTGTCGATGCGATTGCTGACTACGTCGCTGACGCGCGACGTGAGCTCGTCCAGCGCCTCCAGCTTGGACGTGCCCAGGAACACCTGGCCATCGCGAGTCACCGCCACGACGACGGCATCCTCCGCGTCCGCTTCGTCCATCGCGACCGGGTTGCGCGTGCGCACCAAGTCGACGCTGACGCCCTTGCTGAGCATGGGCGTGATCACCATGAAGATGATCAGCAACACGAGCATCACGTCCACCATCGGCGTGACGTTGATCTCGTTGATGGCGGCCATGCCGCCACGGGTGCCTTTCTTGACGTCTTCCTCTTCGACCTCGATCAGGCCCTTTTCTTCTTCCGCCATGCTGGTTACCTCGTTCCCGGGCGGTCGGTCGGCAGCGCTCCCTCCGGGGTCGCCGCCTCCCGACCGCTACACGATACTACAGCCGGTCAATCCGCTGCGGCTTGCGCCCAGCGAACCTCAACCGCTCCTCTTCAAGAAGTAGTCGATCAGCTCAGAGCTGGCGTTCTCCATCTCGACGTCGAAACCCTCGACCTTCGAGTTGAAGTAGTTGAACATCCACACGGCCGGCAGCGCGACGAACAGGCCGATCGCGGTGGCGACGAGCGCCTCCGAGATGCCGCCGGCAACGGCGCCAAGTCCGGTGGATCGCTCCTGGGAGATGCCCTGGAACGCGTTGATGATGCCAACCACGGTGCCGAACAGGCCCACGAACGGCGCTGTCGAGCCGATCGTGGCCAAACCGCTGAGCCCGCGGTTCAGCTCGGCGTGGGTGATCGCCTGGGCCCGCTCCAAGGCGCGCTTGGAAGCGTCGACCGTGCGGCCCGGCACGTCACTGCCCGCGTCGTGCGACTTGAACTCGGCCAGCCCTGCGGAAACCACCTTGGCGAGGTGGCTCTTCTTGAAGCCTTCGGAGAGCTTGATGGCCTCGTCGAGCTTGCCGTTGCGCAGGGCGCCGGCCACAGCCGGGGCGAACGCCTTGGACTGCTTCTTGGCGGCGAAGTACGCCAATCCACGGTCGATCATTACTCCGATCGACCACGCCGACATCAGGAACATGACGATGACGACGGCCTTGGCCGCGAATCCCATCTGGTTCCACATCGACATCGTGTCGAATCCGACTTCCTGCTGCAGCAAGAAGGCGGTAGTTGCGAATTGCGAAAGCATGTTGCTTGTTTTTCCTCCTAAAGAGACAACGGATTCCGTTGACCAACTGTTCGTGTCGAGCCGTGCGGGCGGCAGCCTTCCGCCGCCCTTGCGGTCCGACTCCCCGGGGGGAGACTCTAGGACGCTAACCTCAGCCGCTGAGAGTGAAGTTCACGTCGATGTTTGTCAGCACCTCGACCGCCTCGCCGTTTAGCAGCGTCGGCTTGTAGCGCCACTGCTTCACGGCAGCCAGCGCGGCCGGGACCAAGAGCGGGTGGCCGGACATCACTTCCAGCTTCTGGATCGAGCCGTCCTTGGAAATCACGGCCGAGAGCTTGACCGTGCCCTGGATGCGCGCCTGGCGGGCCAGCGGCGGGTACTGCGGGCGCACCTGGCGCGTGAGGCGCGCCTTGGCGACATTGCCGCCTACGCGAATGCGCTTGGGCGGGGCCTTCTTCTTGACCGGCGGGGGCGGCGGGGGCGGGGGCGCGTTCGAAGCCGCGGACGTGATGATTCCGCCGAGCACGCCGCCGAGCTGCCCGCCAACGCTTCCGCCGGGCACGCCGCCGACCACGCCGGCGATGCCGGCGCTAGGCGCCGCGATGTCCTCTTCGATGATCGCAACCTTGTCGGGGATGGCGACCGGCTGCGTCAGGGCGCCGCTGTCGAATTCCTTGGGAACGGCCTTCACCACCACGGCCGCAGGCGGGGGCGGCGGGGGCGGCGGAGGCGGCGGCGCCGTCAAGAAGCTCACGAAGTCGGCGTCCGGCAGCTCGTAGTAGTTGATCAGCGGGATCAACAGCACGACGCCGACTAGGAACAGCTGCAAGACGGTGGACAGAACGACGGACCATTTCGAGGTCCCCTTCTGAACGTTTTCCATTAATGCGTCTTCAAACATGGTTGCAAGTTCCTCCCAAGATACCTTGCCATACTCAAGCTCGCCGTCCCGCCCGCGCACCGGGGACCCGCGCGGTCAGCAGACCTTGGCCCCACAGCAGCACCGGGCTGGCGATGAAGATCGAGGAGTAAGTGCCCACCAGCACGCCCACCACGAGGGCGAACGAGAAGCTGCGCAGGACTTCCCCCCCAAAGACAAACAGACACACCACAGCGATCAATGTCAAGCCCGACGTCAGCACGGTGCGGCTGAGCGTCTGGTTGATGCTGAGATTCAGCAGTTCGGTCAAGCTGGACCTCCGGATCGCGTTGCGGTTCTCGCGGACACGGTCGAAAATCACGATCGTATCATTCATCGAGTAGCCAACTAGTGTCAACAATGCTGCCACTACTGTCAACTCGATTTCCCGCCCGAACAGCGAGAAGAACCCGATAGTGATAAAAACGTCATGGAAGACGGCGATCACGGCGGCGACGCCGTAGATCCACTCGAACCGGAATGCAATGTAGACTAGCATACCCGCTAGTGCGAATAGGGTAGCTTTGATGGCCTGCCACTGCAATTCCGCCCCGATTTTCGGCCCGACGACCTCAACTCCGCCAATATGGAACGCTCCCAGCTCCGTTTCCTGCTTCACGGCGGAGAGGACGCTTTGGGGCACGCCCGGAACCGCGTCGAACTCCGAGGAGTCGCGCACCAGGCCCGAGCGCGGCGCCTGGTCGCGCCAGGCAACGAGCGCCTCGGCCGCGCTGGCCAGCTCCTGACTGCTGTGGCCGGCGTCGCGGAGGGCCGGGCTCGCCATCAGCCGCTGGCCCAGCGCGTCGGAACTGGCGTTGTTGAAATCCAGCTTGCCCCCGGCGATGGGATAGATCTCGCGCAGGGTCTCGATCACCTGCGACTTGCCGGAGGTCTCGACCACCTCGCCCGCCAGATCCAGGTCGATCTTGAGCTCGTGGCTGTCTCCGCTGTCCTGGAACGGCTGCAGCGTGGCCACGCTCAGCCCCTTGCCCTGCAGCACGGCGCGGATGCGCTCCGGATCCGGCTCCTCTAGGAACTTCGCGTACACGAGCGTGCCGCCCTTGAAGTCGATCCCGAACTTGAGGCCGCCATGGATCACGGCGCTGGCCGCGCCCGCCAGTAGCAGGACGAGGGACAGGCCGATGAAGATGTTGCGGCGACCCAAGAAGTCGATGTTGGTCTGGCCGATCAGTTGCATGACACGTACTCTGCGCTGCGGCCGGCCCCGGTTCCCCCTAGACACCGCCCCGGGCCGCGAAGTTCCCGGCGCCCTATATGCTTATCTCCTTGACCTGCTGCTTGCGCCACAGCGTGAGGTCGAAGATCAGCCGCGATACGAACACCGAGGTGAACAGGTTGGCAAGCAGGCCGATCGCCAGCGTGACGGCGAAGCCGCGCACGGGCCCGCGCCCGAACAGGAACAGGAAGGCCGCCGCGATGATCGTGGTCAGGTTGGTGTCGATGATGGTCAGGAATGCCTTGCCGAAGCCGGCGTTCAACGCGGCGACGACCGCCTTGCCCTCGCGCAGTTCCTCCCGGATGCGCTCGAAGATCAACACGTTGGCGTCCACGGCCATGCCAATCGTCAGGATGATGCCCGCGATGCCCGGCAGCGTCAGCGTGAAGCCGAAGGCGCTGAGCACGGCCAGCAGGATCAGCAGGTTGAAGAACAGCGCGACGTTCGCGTTGATCCCGGCCGACTTGTAGTAGACCAGCATCATCAGGACGATGATCGCCACGCCGTACATGGCGCTGCGCACCCCCTGGCGGATCGAATCCGCTCCCAGGGACGCGCCCACGGTGCGCTCCTCGAGGTAGACCACCGAGGCCGGAAGCGCGCCGGCGCGCAAGACCAGCGCCAGGTCCAGCGCCTCGGTTTGCGAGTCGATGTTGTTGATGACGCCCTCGGACTCGATGCGTGACTCGATCGACGCCACGCTTTGAATGCGGTTGTCGAGGACAACCGCCAGATTCTGCCCGATATTGGCCGCGGTGAAGATTCCGAAGCGCTGCCCGGCCTGGCGCGAGAGGCTGAATGAGACCTGCCAGGCGCCGGGATTCTGGGTGTCCCTTCCGGCGGTGGCGCCGCGCAGGTCGCGGCCGGTCACGATGGGGTTGCGCTCCAACAAGTACCACTCGTTGCGACCGCGGTCCGTGTAGTGCGCCAGCTCGCTATTGGCCGGCAGGATGCCGTTGTTCTGCGAGCGGGCCGCCTCGGGCGAGCCGTAGGGGCCGCCGATTTCTTTCGTGATCTCCAGCTGCGCCGACATTTGCAGCAAGTTCATCACCCGCGCGGGGTCGCTGACGCCCGGAAGCTGCACCAAGATCTCGTGCTCGGCCTCGGCGCGGCCGTGCTGCTGGATCACCGGCTCGGTCAACCCCAGGCCGTTGATGCGGTTTTCGATCGTCGACATCGACTGCTGCAAGGTCTCCGCTTTCAGCCGCAGCAGCTCGCTGGGCCGCAGCGTGAGCGCGAAGGAGCTGCTGCCGGACGAGGCTGAAAGCCAGCTGGGCGCCTCTTCGTCGAGGATGGCCCGGACGTCGCTGACGCGGTCGGTGGGCGTGCCTTCCAATTGGATCTCGATCGAATCCGCGTCCTCGATGGAGCCGGGATCGTTGCGGCTAATGCCCGAGTAGGAGATATCGGCTCGCGCCAGCCGCGTCCTGAGTCGGTCGATGGTCTGGTCAGCTTCGGACTTGAGGGCGTCCTGGACTTGCACCTGCAGGATCAGATGGGTGCCGCCCTTGAGGTCCAGCCCGAGCGCGATGTTGTCCGACAAGTTCTGCTTGACCGCATCCAAGCTCGGCGAGAAGCCGATCACGCGCCAGAAGCAGAGCAGGAATACCGCCATCACGATGGCGATCTTGAGTCCGAAGCGGCTTTTCATCTCGACCCTTCGTTACGACCGGCCCTAGCTGTCGGTCTTCTCCGCCATGCCGACCACCGCGGTGCGGGCGAACTCGAGCTTGAGGCCATCCGGGGGAATCCGCAGCGTCACGCGGCCCTCGCCCAAGCCTACGACTGTGCCCGTGAGTCCGCCATTGGTGACGACCTTGTCCCCCGTGGACAAGTTGGCCAGCATCTCGTCCAGCTTCTTCTGGCGCTTGCGGGCCGGCAGGATCACCAGCACGACGAAGATGACGACCATCAGCAAGATGGGCATCAGGGACCCGAACCCGGACTGCTGGAGCAGCAGTGCAGGCGAGGGTTGCCACGAGGCGAGCAGTTCCGCAGGGAGCAGGTGCACTGGGATCGGTCGGACGGTGAGCGGGCGGCCGCGCTCGACACTCGGCGCGACTATCCACTATAGCGAAAATGCAGGTAGGTGCTGGGGCGCACAGGCCGGATCCACGGCTTGGTCAGCTGCCGTCTTCCGGGCTTGCCGAGAACTGCCGCAAACAACGCGGCAAGCTCCCTTCAATGATAGCTTGCCGGATTTGGCGCATCCTGTCAAGATACAGCCAGAGATTGTGCAGCGTGGCCAAGGTGCCGTAGAGCATCTCCTTAGCCAGAAAGAGGTGGCGGAGATAGGCGCGCGTGAAATTGCGGCAAGTGTAGCAGCGGCAGTCCTCATCGATCGGCACGCGGGACTGCGCGTGGATCGCGTTCTTGATCATGAGCTTCCCGCGCGTGGTGAACAGGCAGCCGTTGCGCGCGTTGCGCGTCGGAAGCACGCAATCCATCATGTCGATGCCGAGCGCGACGTACTCGCCAATCTCGTGCGGCATGCCCACGCCCATCGCGTAACGCGGCTTGTGCCGAGGCAGCTCCGGCTCGCACGAGGCCGTCATGTCGTAGCTGAGCGGCCGGGGCTCGCCGACGGACAGGCCCCCGACCGCATAGCCGGGCGCATCCAACTCCACCAGTCGCCGCGCGCATTCGCGGCGGAGCCCGGCATACGTGGATCCCTGAACGATCGGGAACAGCATGCCGGGGGCTTCGTTCGCGGGCTGCCTGTGGTGCGCAAACGCCCGGTTCGCCCAGCCCAGCGTCAGTTCCATGGAGGCGCGGGCGTCTGCTTCTCCGCAGGGATACGGCGTGCATTCGTCCAAGACCATCATCACGTCGCTGCCGAGATCGGTTTGGATGTCAACGGCCAGCTCCGGACTCAAGAAGCGCTGCTCGCCGTCTAGATGCGACCGGAACTCGATGCCCCCATCCCGGATGCGGCGCAGCTTGGCTAGGCTGAAGACCTGGTATCCGCCAGAGTCTGTGAGAATCCCGCCATTCCAGCCCATGAACTGGTGAAGTCCGCCCGCGGCGCGCACAGCGCTCTGTCCGGGGCGCAGCCACAGGTGGTATGTGTTGGCCAGCACCATGCGAGCCTGCAGATCTTCCTCAAGTTGCTGCGGCGTCAGCCCCTTGACGCTCGCCTGCGTGCCCACTGGCATGAAGACGGGGGTTTCGATCGGCCCGTGCCTGGTGTGCAGCACTCCGGCTCGCGCTCGGGTGTGGGGGCATTCGGCCACGATCTCGAATCGACCTGTCACAGCCGGGGTCCGCCCTACAGTTTGGCGCATCGCCCAGACCCGTGCCGCCACGCCGAAGTGGCGTTCGGAAGCGCGCTATAGTAGGGACTCAAGCCCCGACAGCGCCATGCCAGACGAGCCCAGCCAAGATCCGACCAAGACTGCCCCGCCCAAGGCCGCCGCGGCAGGCGCCGCCGACCGCCGCAAGGCCGCGGCCGAGGAGCGGCGCCGCAAGGCCCGCGAAGAGGCAGCGCGCATCGCCGCGCTGGAGCCGCTGGACGCCCCGCACGAGAAGTGCTGGCCATGGTCGGAGGGCGGGATGACTGGCAACCGCAAGAAGAAGCCCGCGATCCTAGCCGTCACCAACGAGAACTGCACCGGCTGCGCCGGATCGCCGGTTTGCATCAACTACTGTCCGGTGGACGAGTGCATGTACTGGATACCCGACGAAGACCACCCCCCGTTCGGTCGGATCGAGGTCGACGGCCAGACCTGCATCGGCTGCAAGCAATGCATCTCGAAGGGCCCCGACGGCACGTTCCTTGACGGCTGCCCGTGGGACGCGATTGACATGGTGCCCGTGGCGGAAGTCGAATCCAAGCTCGGGGTAACGTACGAGTTCTAGGCCCGGTCCGGCAGCGCGTGCAACATTCCGAGAGGTTTCTCGCCTTGGTCAATGACGCCAAGGCTCGCATCCGCGAGATCACGGTAGGTGAAGTCGCCGGCGACATCGCGGCCGGGAGCCAGTTCGCGCTGGTCGACACGCGCGAGGAATCGGAATGGAATGCCGCGCATGCGGCTGGCGCCCGCCATATGGGCAAAGGCATCATCGAGCGCGACATCGAAGCGGCGATCCCTGATCTGGACGCCAAGATCGTGCTCTATTGCGGAGGGGGCTACCGCTCGGCTCTGGCCGCCGACGCTCTGCAGCAGATGGGCTATCGCAACGTCTACTCGCTCGCCGGGGGCTGGCGCGCCTGGAAAGCCGCCGGAATGGCCGTCGAACGGGGCTGAAGGGCCCCACGCCCCGCGTTCGCAACCGGCACGGACGCCGCGCGGCCGTTGCCGGCTAGATCACTCAGCAGGCAGAGACTGGCCGCCCGGGCGACCCGCAACAGCCTGTTCGTCAGCAAGCCTAACGTCCACCTGAGCGCTCCCCGGCTGGCACACCAGCCGCGTGCCCGCCGGCAGCGCCAAAGGCCGCAGGAACCAGTAGTCCAGCATCCCTGGCGGCCGGGGCTCGCGCAGCCACAGCAAGTGTTCGACGCTCCCGTCCGGCCGGTGCGCGGTGACCTGCAGCCATGGGACTCTGACAGAGGCGCCGACGCTGACTCCCGCCGCGAGTATCGGCTGCTTCAGCACATGCGCGCCGCGCACCCGCATGCGGCCCGCTTGCCGCTCGGCCTCGTCCCCGTCGTGGGCGTGGAACGGCGTCGCAAACTCGCGATCGCCCTCAGGCGCGCCGCCCTCGACCCAGCTGGAGATGAGGGCGATCTCAGGCAAGGACAGGCTGCGGTCGTTGCGGAAGGCGCCAAACCCTTTCACGGCACCCCAGGGCGGCATGCGGCGGGTCAATACCTGGTGCTTGATCGCCTTGGCCCAGGGGCGCACCTCGGCATACGTGGTCAGCGGCATCGGCGCCGCCCCGCCCGCGCGGTGACAGCCTGAGCAGCGGTTGTGGAAGACGCGCGACACATCGCGCGTCCAAGTCAGCTCCGTGCTGATGGCTTCGTGCGCCAGGCCAGCCCTCGAAAACCAAGCCAGCGCCAGAAACGCACAAGCGAGGGTTACCAGGCGCGCACACCAGCGCCGGCGAATCCGGCCGTCTCGGCACGCGCGCGGCACGGCGGCCCTACCCCAAGGCCGGAATCAGTCACCGCTGGACCGCGCCTGCTTTCCCTGGGTTAGGTACGGCCCCAGGCTCGCGTCCGATTCGATGGCGATCTCGAAGAACCCGATCATCATTTCCTCCCAGCTCTGGTCGCCCCAGCGAACCTCGGCCGAGGGGTCGGGATTGTCCGGGTTGTTCGGCGAATTGTCGAAGTGCGCGAAGCACTCGATGGCCGTGCCCGCCGGCAACAGCATCGGCTGCTTGAGGTAATAGAAGTACTGCCAGTCAAAGTCATACCGCGGCACGCTCAGCAGGGTTTCGCTGCGGCCACCCGGGTAGCGCAACTCGAACCGGAAATCGTCCCCCCGCAGGTGCATGTGCGGCATCACGGCGGTGAGCTCGGTGTCCTGGCCGAGAACCCACTTCGACGTCACCGGATGGGCGGCGGCGCCCGGCGGAATCACGAACTTGTTGTTGGAAGCCATCATCGTCAGAACGCGCTTGGCCGGAGGCGCGTCGAGGAAACGCAGCCCGACACGGCTGCGATCAAGCTCCTCCTTGCCCGAAGCGGTGTAATGCAGCTGGAAGACAACGTCGGCACCGGCGGGCAGCAACTTCGCGTGATCCGTCCCCTCGTAGGACACCGCCTCGGTGCCGGGCGCGAAGCCGGCCAGAATGTCGCGATATTCGTCGCGCTCCCGCTTGCGCTGCTCTTTGCTGGTCGGTCCCGGCACGAAGACCTTGCCCGGCTCGGCCCCTTCCAGCCAATGCGAGCCTTGGGGACGAATGAACGCGAGCACGTGGTGCACCACCGCTCGGTTGCCGGGACGGACCTCGGCGGCGACAACCCACTTGTCCTCTTCAAAGTCTGTCGGTAGCACCAAGTATTGGTAGTCAATCGTGCCCTCAGTCGGAACGCGGAACGGCTCTGGCATTTCGAGCACGAAGTCCGGCTCGCCGATGTTCCAGCCGTCGACGAATTCCAGGGGAGCGGGAGCGTCGGAGGGATCTCCGCGCTCGGCCCCGGTCTCGGCCCATTCGATCAGGACGCGCTTCTCTTCGGCGCTGAGCACGTGGGCGTTCGACCACTCGCCGAACCGCGGGTCGGCGAACCACGGCGGCATCCGGTCCAACGCCACCGCCTCGTGGATGGCCCGGGCCCAGGGACGAGTCTCCTCGTAGGTGAGAAACGACATCGGCGTGGCCTCGCCGGGACGATGGCACTGCTGGCAGTTGGCCTGCAGCACCGGCTCTACATCGCGGTGAAAGGTGACCGCCTCGCTGGCGCCGACGGGCAGCGCAGCGACCGCCAGCGTCAATACGGATATGAACTTCATCGGAGACTCCAAAAACTCATTCTAGCCCCCTACGCTCAAGCGGGCGCGAGGTGCCGACTCGCCCGGCCGCGGCCTAGCCGCGGAACTCCAGAGCATCCTGGCCGCACAGGCCTTCGACCTGCTCGCGGAACTTCCGGTTCGGATTGACGCGTGCGTCGATGTCCAGCACCACCGCGTACTGGCGAGGCCGTTCCAAGCGAAGGCTGAGATTGGTCTGTCCGGGATGGCCGTCGACCAACTCCCGCAGGCGGCTCGCCACGGAGCCGACGTCACTATCGCTGCGCAATGTCAGCGATACGTAGGCATGCTCGGGCTGAGGGGCGCGGGCGTTCTTGAGCAGCGTGACTTCCTCAACCGAAACGCGCCGGCCGGCGTCGTCCTCGGCGCGCACGGAGCCGGCCACGAGTACCGGCTGGTCCTGGACCAGCCTCTCTTCCACCCCCGCGAACTGGTTGGCGAACACGAGCAGTTCGACACTGCCGTCGCGGTCTTCCAAGACCGCCGATGCCCAAGGGCGGCCTTCCTTGTTCCTGCGGCGCTGGACGCTGTGCAGCACGCCGCAGACCGACACCGGACGGCCGTTGTCCACCTTGTCGAGCGATGTGGTGGTATGGGTGCCGACCTCTTCGACGGCCTCTTCGAAGGAATCCAGCGGATGGCCCGTCACGTAGAAGCCGAGCATCTCCTTCTCGCAAGCCAGCCGATCCGTGGCAGACCATTCCTCCACGTCAGGCAGGCTTGCGAGCTTGCCCTCGTCGCCAGCCGCCGCCCCCCCGAAGAGCGATCCCTGTCCCAGTTCCTCGTCCCGGCGGGCGCGCTGTCCGCTCTCGATCATGCTGTCCAGGCCTGCCAGCATCTGCGCCCTGTGGCCGCCGAGGCTGTCCATCGCGCCGGCCTTGATCGCGCTCTCGACCATGCGCTTGTTGATCTTGCTCCAATCGACCGCCTTGCAAAACTCGAACAAGGACTCGAAGCCGCCGTCCCGGCTCTGCCGCACGTCGATGACGGACTCTACGGCGCCCTTGCCGACGTTCTTTATCGCGCCGAGCCCGAAGCGGATCTCCTTGTCGCCGGCGGGCGTGAAATCCCAGAACGAGGCGCCGATGTCCGGCGGCAGGATGCGGATCCCCATGTCGCGGCATTCGTTGAGGTACAGCCGCACCTTGTCCGCGTTGCGCAACTCTGCAGTGAGCAGGGCGGCCATGAACTCCACCGTGTGGTGCGTCTTGAGATAGGCGGTGATGTAGGCCAGGAAGCCGTAGGCGGCGGAGTGCGACTTGTTGAAGCCGTAACCGGCGAACTGCTCCATCAGGTCGAAGAGTTTCGACGACACCGCTTCGGGAAAGCCGCGCTCGCTGGCGCCGCTGAGGAACTTGGCGCGGTGCTCGGCCATGACCTCGGCTTTCTTCTTGCCCATCGCCCGGCGGAGCAGGTCCGCTTCGCCCAGCGAATAGCCCGCCACTACGTTGGCGATCTGCATGACCTGCTCTTGGTAGACGATGACCCCGTAGGTCTCTTTCAGCAGCGGCTCGATCTCGGGCAGGAGGTAGCTCACGGGCTTGCGGCCGTGCTTGCGGTCGATGAAGTCCGGGATCATGCCGCCCTGGATCGGTCCCGGGCGGTACAGCGCATTGAGGGCGCACAGGTCCTCCAGCCGCTCCGGCTTGTAGCGGCGGCAGATGTCGCGCATGCCCTTGGATTCGAACTGGAACACTCCGCTTGTGAGGCCATCGGAGAAGAGCTGGTACGTCTCGGCATCGTCCAGCGGGATGCTGTCCTGGGTCGGCCGGTTGCCCGTGCGCTTCTCGATCCAGCCGAACGCGTCTTCGATGATCGTCAGCGTCGTCAGCCCCAGGAAGTCCATCTTGAGCAGACCCATCGCCTCGAGGCTGTTCATGTCGTACTGGGTGACGATTTCGTCTTTGTTCGTCTTGTAGATCGGGATCAGCGACTTGAGCGGCTGCGGGGCGATCACGACGCCGGCCGCATGCACGGACGGGTTGCGCGCCACGCCTTCGAGGCGCTTGGCCGTCTGGATCAACTTGTTGACGCGCTCGTCCTCGGCCATGGCGGACCGGAGCTTGGGCTCCTGCTCGATGGCCTTGTCCAAACTGATCTTGAGCACGTTCGGCACCATCTTGGTGAGCCGGTCGACCTGCCCGAACGAGAGGTCCATAACCCGGCCTACGTCCTTGATGGCGGCCTTGGTCGCCATGGTGTTGAAGGTGATGATCTGCGAGACCTGCTCGCGACCGTACTTCTCGGTGACGTACTGGATCACCTCGCCGCGTCGGTTCATGCAGAAATCGATGTCCACGTCTGGCATCGACTTGCGCTCGCTGTTCAGAAAGCGCTCGAAGAGCAGGCCGTATTGCAGGGGATCGATGTCGGTGACCGACATCGCGTAGGCGACCAGCGAACCCGCCGCGGACCCGCGTCCGGGCCCGACCGGGATCTTCCTCTGGCGGGCGACCCGGATGAAATCCCAGACGATCAGGAAGTACCCGGAGTACTGCATCTGCTGGATGACCTTGATCTCGTAGTCAAGCCGCTCCGCATACTCTTGCAGCGGCCTGCGCAGCAGCCCCTTGGCCTGCAGGGCGTCTAGTCGCGACCGGCGCATCTCGAAGCCTTGCCGGGCCACGTATTCGAAGTAGGTGTCAATCGTGTGCTCAGCGGGAACGTCGAACTTGGGGAACGGATCCGCGATCGGCTGGAGCGTGAGATCGCACATCTGGGCGATTTCCCACGTGCGGTCCAGGGGGCCTTGGTCGCCATCAAACAGCGCCGCCATCTCTTCGCGGCTCTTGAGATAGAACTCCTGGGTCTCGAACCGCATGCGGTTCTCGTCGCTGAGCGTCTTCCCGGTCTGGACGCAGAGCAGGGCCTCGTGGGCGCCCGCGTCTTCCCGCGTCAAGTAGTGCGCGTCGTTCGTCGCCACCAGGGGTATGCCCGTCTCGCGCGCCAGCCGCAGCTGCATCGGGATCAGTTTCTTGTCAAGCTCGAGTCCGTGGTCCTGGATCTCGAGGAAGAAGTTCTCCTTGCCGAAGATGTCCTGGTACTCGTAGGCCAGCTTGCGACCCTGCTCGTAGCCCTGCTCCAGCAGCGTCTCCTGAAGGTCGCCCCGCAGACAGGCCGACAGGCAAACCAGGCCCTCCGCATAGCGCGCAAGCAGGTCCTTGCTGATCCGCGGCTTGTAGTAGAAGCCTTCGGTATACGCCGTGGAGACCAGGTCGATTAGATTGCGATAGCCGGTCTCGTTCTTGCACAGCAGCACCAGGTGGTGGTAGCGCATGCTTGCGTCGTGCTGCCTGTGGTCGCCAGCGACCGTGTAGACCTCGCAGCCGATGATCGGCTTGATGCCGGCCTTCTTGGCTGCCGAGTAGAAGTTGACGGCACCAAAGAGGTTGCCGTGGTCCGTGATCGCCACGGCCGGCCACTCCTGGTGGGCAGCGACTTTCATCAGCCGCGGAATATGGCAGGCCCCGTCGAGAAGGGAGTAATCCGTATGGCAGTGCAGGTGGACAAACGGCTGTGCCATCGGGAATCCGATTCCCAAGTATAGGGCAGGCAGTCGCCCCTCTCGGGGGGAGCATTTCCCGTCCCGGCCGGCGGGGCGGGGCCTGTCCGAGGAGCCGCTCGACCAACGGCGAGGACCCCCTCCGCACCGCATGGCGACGGGCATCCCGCGCAGTGTGCAGTCTGCCCCGGTCGCGGCCGCCGTGGCCCCGGTGGAGGCGACTTAGCGAGCCCCGGCTCAGTGCCGCGCCACGAACCGGCGGCCCCTCACCGGCACGAGCCGGAGGCGTCCGCGCAACGCCCGCTCAGTCGGCGAAGACCCGCGCCACGTGATCCTCGGGCGGGAGGTGCCGTTGAGTCATGCGGCTCACCACGACATAAACCGCCAGCGACAGGCAGAACGCCGGGATGATCTCATGCACGTCGCGCATCCCCTCGACGTTGAACCGCACGCCGAACCGCCACGCCAGCGTGGCCGCCATGCCGGCGAGCATTGACCAGAACGCCCCGTGCCCGGTGCCCCAGCGCAGGTACAGCCCGCCGAACACGGCCGGGAAGAAGCCCGCGGCGAACACGGCGCCCGAGAAGCTGGTCAGCTCGACGACTCCTGCCGGAGGGAACAACGTCACCAAGCCGACCACGCCGGTGTAGACGACGATCGCGACCCGCGTCCAGCGCACTGTCGAGCGCGGATCGGAGCGCACCCACAGGTTGCGCATGTCACCCACTGCCGCGGTGCCGACGATCAGCATTACCGAGGCGAGCGACGACATGCCCGCGGCGAACAGCCCGGTGATGCAGAACGCGCTGACTGCGGTGTTGTCGAACTTGGCAAGCATGAAGCCCACCACCTGGTCGGTGTTGGCGATCAGGGCGGCCGCCTCGCTGTCGTCAGCCATGCCGTGCACGAGCGCCCCCAGCCCCATCACGCAGATCAAGGAAACGCCCAGGAAGACCGGTGTCCAGATCATGGCGAACCGCATCCCGGCAGCCGTGTCGACGGAATAGAAGCGCACCAAGCAGCGGGGCTCGGAAATCTGCTTCATCCCCACTGACAGGCCGATGCCCAGGATGTACGTCACCGAGACGAGCGCGCCGAACGTCACCAAGCCGTCGCCCATCGGGGTTCCGGCCGCCGAAACGTGGCTGGTGTCAGAGATGCGCTCGAACAACGGCCCGATTCCTCCCGCGTAGACGAAGGGAATCGCCGCCATGACCACCGCCACGAGCAGCATCATCACGCCTTGGAGCGCATCGGTCCACAACACGCTGTACATGCCGCCCATGACGGTGTACACGCAGGTGAGGCCCAGTATCGCCGCCACTCCCCATCCGTACGGCACCCCCAGCACCGTCTCCAGCAGATGGGCGCAACCCTTGGCAATGCCGGCCATGTACCACAGCGTGGCGAAAAGGATCGTGAGCGCCGACAGGACCCTGGTGGGCCGAGACAGCGGGCTGCGGTACCGGAAATCGAAATAGTCCGGAACCGTCACCGACTTCAGGCCCGCGGTCTGATTGCGCAGGCGCGGGCCGAGCAAGAGCCATGAGACCATGCAGAACACGGTCCACAGCACACCCACCCAAGCCCAGCTCAGCCCGGACGCGAACGCCTGGCCCGCCTGGCCGATGTACGTGTTCGTGCTGGCGAACGTCGAGAAGAACGCAAGCGATACGACCCAGCCGGGGATGCTGCGCTTGGCGATGTAGAAATCGTCTACCCCGCGCGACGCGCGCTGGCTAAAGAACCACCCGATGCCAATGCAGGCCGCGAGGTAGACCAGCAGGCAGAGCAGGACCGGCCAATGGGCGGCCAAGAGCTCCATCAGCGCTAGTCATCCTCCTCTTGACGCACCTCGACGTCAAGCCGGGTGACCGCCCAAGCGTTCAGCAGGACCAACACCAAGATCGCGATGTATGCGGCTGATGTTGGCCAGTCCACGACACTCTAGATGGTATCGCCTAAAGAGCTTTCGGCACGGTCGGCGAGCCTGCGTCTCTGCACGGTGCACGGTATCGGCGCGGCACCGGTGCGGCCTGCAGGCTCGGATCACATCACGCGCTTGGCAGTGAAGGTCATCGCGCGACCCATGCCGCGCCCACCGCCGCCCGGTCCGCCAGCACCTCGACCGCCGCCCGGCCCGCCAGCGCCGCGGCCACCGCCCGGAGCCCCTCCTGGCCGGCCTCCGCCTGGTCCGCCAGCGCCGCGGCCACCGCCCGGCCCGCCTGGCCCCTGGCCGCCGCCGGGGCGCTGCATCGTTCGCGTGAGTTCCATCTCGTCACCGGACAGCTTGCCGGCGTAAGTGAACCGCATTTGGAAGTTGCCCCGCTGCATGACTTGAACAAACTCGACCTGGTCGCCGGAGATCTTGCCTTCCTGGATCTCGGATTCTCCCATCATCTCGTTGCCGACCGTCCCGCTGAGAGCTTCACCGTCTGCCTTTAGGTCGAACGTAAGGACCATCGATCCCTGCGGCCCCTCGATCGCTGCCTCCCACTTGCCGTCCACTTCCGCCGCGCGCAGACCGCGCATCGTCGTGGCCAGCGCAGGAACTGCCAGCGCAAACGCTCTTCTTGAAATCATGCTCCGGGCCCTCCCAAGCCCAAGACGTATAGACGCAGCCGCCGCGTCAAGGTTGCGGGATGCGAATTCCCAGCGTGCGCTCGATGGCGGCTCGGCTGACTCGCCCCTGCCGCAGAATCCGCGGGAGCCCGGTGGTCAGGTCGACAATGGTCGATGGTTCCGGCTCGCTCACGCGGCCCGAATCCAGCACCAGCGGCACGCGAAACCTCAGCTGCGACACGACTTCGCCAGCACTGCGAGCACCGCCTCGCCCGGAGCGATTCGCGCTGGTCCCAGTCAGCGCGCACCCTGCATGCCGAGCCAAGCAGCGCACCAGCGGCGAGGCGGGTCGACGCACGGCCACGGTGCCGGAGCCGGCCGTTACCAAGGACGGGACGCGCGAACTCGCCGGCAGCACCATCGTCAGGGGGCCAGGCCAGAATGCGCGCGCCAATGGGGCGAACTCGGGAGGGAAATAGCGCACCAGCCGAGCCAATTGGGCCTCCGAATCCACCAGCAGCAAGATCGGCTTGCTCTCGGGCCGCCCCTTGGCGAGGAAGACCCGGCGCAGCGCCGCCGCATTGGAGGCGTCCGCCAGCAACCCGTACAGGGTGTCTGTGCGAACCGCGACGACCCGCCCCCGACGGATCTCCGAACTCGCCCTGCGCACCGCGCCGAGCGGCGGAGCGCTGGCGTTGACGGGCAGTCTCGTGCACTCGCGCATCGCTCAACATACTACGCTGATGCTTAGGAGCCGCTTCGCCCGGCCCGCGACCCGTGCCCTACCGCCAAGAGACCATCACCAGCCGGGGCAACGCTTGGCTGAGGCAGCTGCGCCAAGTCGCCGGGCGCGGCACGACTACGGCCGATGGCTTCGCCTTGGCGGAATCGCCGCACCTTCTGCAGGAGGCGATTCGCTCGGAAGTCCAGATCCAGCGGGTCTTCGCCAGCGAGCGCGTGCACGAGAGCGTCGACGCTACGATTCCGCCGCACCGCCGGGTGCCGCTGCATCCGGTCGCCGACCAGCTGTTCCAAGACGTTGCCACAACCAATCGGAACCAAGGCGTGCTCGCGCTGGTGAAGCTGAGGAACTGGGACGCCGCTACCGTGCTGGCCGGCCTCACAATCGTATTGGACGGGGTCCAAGACCCAGGCAACGCCGGCACGATCGCCCGCACCGCGGAGGCTTTCGGCGCGTCCGGCATCGTATTCCTCAAGGGCTCGGCCTCGCCCACCAACCCGAAGGCGCTGAGAGCCTCGGCCGGGTCGCTGTTCCGCGTGCCCTTCCTCCAAAAGCTCGACGCAGAAGAGTTCCTCGCGCTGGCCCAACAGCACGGCAAGACCCTTCTGGCCGCGGCAACGGGCCAAGGGCTGGCCCTCGGCGAGGCCGATCTGTCCGCAAGCTCTGCAGTCGTGATCGGCTCGGAGACACATGGCGTCAGCCCGCTGCTGCTCGCAGCCGCCCAGGCGGTCGCCATTCCTACCCAGTCGGTCGAATCCCTGAATGCGGCGATCGCCGCGGCGATCGTGCTGTACGAGTCCGCGCGCCGGGCGCAGCGTCCGTGACCCTGTTCGAGCCGCTCGCCGACGACGCTGGTCGCGAGAGCGCCAGGCCCCTGCCGGAGCGGATGCGCCCTCGCACCGCGGACGAATTCGTGGGCCAGCAGCACCTGATCGGTCCTGGCAAGCCGCTGCGCCGCCAGATCGAGGCCGACGAGCTCGGCTCGATGATCCTGTGGGGGCCGCCCGGAGTTGGCAAGACATCGCTGGCGCGCGTCATCGCCAACTCGACGCAGTGCGAGTTCGTAACCTTCAGCGGCGTGCTCAGCAGCATCAAGGATGTCAAGGCCGTGCTCGTCGACGCCCAGCGGATGCGCAAGGCGGGCCGTCGCACGATCGTGTTCGTCGACGAGATTCACCGCTTCAACAAGGCCCAGCAGGACGCGTTCTTGCCGTTCGTGGAGCGCGGCGACATAATCCTGATCGGAGCGACGACCGAGAACCCGTCCTTCGAAGTCATCTCGGCCCTGCTCTCGCGCGCCAAGGTCTACACGCTCGAACCGCTGAGCGAGGAGCAGCTGCTGCAACTCCAGCTCGCCGCCCTCAACGACGCCGAGCGCGGCCTCGCCGCGCATGCGGCTCAGATTCCGCAAGCACTGTTGGTGCGGATAGCGACCTATGCCGGCGGGGATGCGCGGGTTGCCCTGCTCGCGCTGGAAGCGCTGGCCCGAGCCGCCTCCGCAACGACCGCCACCGAGGAGCTGCTTCGGGACATCCTGCAGCGCCGCCTGCCGCTTTACGACAAGCAGGGCGAAGCCCATTTCAATCTCATGTCGGCGCTGCACAAGTCCGTGCGTTCCAGCGATCCAGATGCCGCCCTGTACTGGCTGGCCTGCATGCTCGAAGGCGGCGAAGACCGGCTATACATCGGGCGCAGGCTGGTTCGCATGGCGGCCGAGGACATCGGGCTCGCGGATCCGCGCGCGGTCGAAATGGCAATGGCAGCGGTCGACGCGTTCCGCCTCGTGGGTGAGCCCGAGGGGGACCTCTTCTTGGCACACGTCGCGGTCTACTTGGCCGTGGCCCCCAAATCGGACGCGGTCTACAGAGCGCTCGGCAAGGCACGGTCGGACGTCCGCACTGGTCCGGCCCGGCAGGTCCCGCTGCACTTGCGCAACGCGCCGACCAAGCTGATGCGCGACCAGGGCTACGCCGCGGGCTACGAGCACGCTCACGCAAGCGATGACGCTCTCGTCGGCATGAGCTGCCTGCCCGAGGGCATGGAGGGGACGCGGTACTACGCGCCGACGCGGCGCGGAATCGAGGACCGCATCGCCAAGCGGCTGGAAGAGATCTTGGAGGCCCGCGCCAGATTGCGTGCGCAACGCTCGGACTGACCAGTTGCCGGGCTAGGCCGACTCTTCCTCTGCCACCGGCACGGGCTGCTGCGCCCGCCGCAGCTCGAGCCTCACCGAATCGCAAAGGGCGTTCCAGCTCGCCTCAAGCACGTCGTCGGAGACGCCCACGGTCGTCCAATTGGTCGTATGGTCAGCCCAGTTGATCAGCACCCTGACCTTCGCCGCCGTGCCCTTGCCCGGGTCGAGCACCCGCACCTTGTAGTCCACCAGGCGAATGTCCGCGACTTCTGGGTACTCGCTCGACAGGCACTGCCTCAATGCGCCTGCCATGGCGTCGAAGGGGCCGGACGCAGCCACTTGCGCGCTCTTGGTGCCACCCGGAGTCTCCACGCGCATGCTGACCTCGCACTGCGTATGCTCCCGCCCCCGCTTGCGCAGCGACATCTGCATCGAGTCCAGCTTGAATAGCTCCCGCCGGTCCGAGAGGGCCTGCCGGACCAGCAGCTCGAACGAGCCGTCGGCCGCCTCCAGCTCGTAGCCTTCGAACTCCAGCTGCTTGATGCGCTCGAGCACCTCCTTGCGAGCCTCCGGGGTCAGCTTGTCGTCCCAGCCCTTCTCTTGCAGCTTGAAGGTGATGTTGCTGCGCCCGGAAAGGTCGCTGACCAACACCCGGCGCTCGTTTCCGACGGCCTCCGGCTTGACGTGCTCGTAAGTTTCGGCGTCGCGCAGCACGGCGCTGACATGGATGCCGCCCTTGTGGGCGAAGGCGCTCTTGCCGACAAAGGCGCTGCCGTTGGCAAGCCGCAGGTTGGCGGTGTCGGCGATGTAGTTGGCCAGTGCCGTCAGCCGGGCAACGTTCTCACGGCCGATGACGGTATGTCCGAGCTTCAGCTCCAGGTTGCAGATCGTGGAGACCAAGTTGCAGTTGCCGCATCGCTCGCCATACCCGTTGACGGTGCCCTGAACATGGGTGGCGCCGAGCTCCACCGCCGCGATGGCATTCGCCACGGCCAGTTCGGAATCGTTATGCGTGTGGATGCCGATCACGCCGTCGAAACGCTTGCGCACGTCCTCGACGATCTCGCCCAGACGCGCCGTGAGCGTGCCGCCGTTGGTATCGCACAGCACCAGGCTGTCCGCTCCCGCGCTCTGCGCCGCTTCCAAGGTCCGCAGCGCGAAGTCCCGATCCGTCTGGTAGCCGTCGAAGAAATGCTCGGCGTCGTAGATCACCTCGCGCCCGAGCGACTTCAGGTAGGCCACGGTCGAATGGATCATGTCTAGGTTCTGCTGCTCGCTGACACGCAGCGCGCGTTCGGTGTGCAGGCTCCAGCTCTTGCCGAAGATCGCTACGGCCGGCGTGGCGGACTCGACGAGCTTGCGGACGTTGTCGTCGTCTTCGACAGCGTTGGCGGCGTGACGCGTGGAGCCGAAAGCGACCAGCCTCGCCCGCGACAGGCGCAGGTCCGCCTTGGCGCGCTCGAAGAACTCCTCGTCGCGCGGGTTCGAGCCCGGCCAGCCGCCCTCGATGTAGTCGATGCCGATCTCGTCCAGCTTGTGCGCGATGGCCAGCTTGTCGGCCACCGAGAACGAGACATGCTCGCCTTGCGTGCCGTCCCGCAGCGTCGTGTCGTAAACGAAGACTCGCATCGGATCCACCTGCTGCCGCTCAATCGTTGGCCGCCGGTGCCAGCGGCGTCGAGTCGGGTTTCTCTTTGCGCAGGAATGGCATCATCGCCCGCAGCTTGCCGCCGACCTCCTCGACCAGCTGGCTCTCCTGCTCGGAGCGCGTGGCCAGGAACTTCTCCCGTCCCGCGCGATTCTCGTCCATCCATTCCTTGGCGAACCGACCGGACTGGATCTCGCCCAGGATCTCGCGCATGCGCTCGCGCACAGACTCGTCCACGACGCGTCGGCCGCGCGTGTAGTCGCCGTACTCGGCCGTGTCCGACACCGAGTAGCGCATGTAGCTCAGGCCGCCCTCGTAGATCAGGTCGACGATCAGCTTCAACTCGTGCAAGCACTCGAAGTACGCGATCTCCGGCTGGTAGCCGGCTTCGACCAGCGTCTGGAAGCCGGCGCGGATCAATTCGGAGCAGCCGCCGCACAGCACCGCTTGCTCGCCAAAGAGGTCGCTCTCGGTCTCCTCCTTGAAGGTCGTCTCGATCACGCCCGCCTTGAGGCAGCCGAGGCCCAAAGCGTAGGCCAGCGCTTGCTGCTTGGCCTGGCCCGAGACATCTTGAGCGACCGCCACCAGGCCGGGCACGCCGACGCCTTCCACGAACAGCTCGCGCACGCGGTGCCCGGGAGCCTTCGGCGCGATCATCGACACGTCCACGCCCGCCGGCGGTTTGATCTCCCGCCAGTGGATTGTGAACCCGTGCGCGAACATCATCGTGTCGCCGGGCGACAGGTTGGGCTCGATCTCGCTCTTGTACAGGTCCGGCTGGATGTGGTCCGGCAGCAGGATCATCACGACCTGCGCCGCCGCCGTCGCCTCGGCCGCGGTGCGCACCTCCAAGCCGGCGCGCTCGGCCTTGGGCCAAGACTTGGAGCCCTCGTAGAGGCCAACCACGACGTCGAGGCCGCTCTCCTGGAGGTTGAGCGCGTGGGCGTGGCCTTGGCTGCCGTAGCCGATGATGGCGATCTTCTTGCCCTTCAGCAGGTTCAGGTCGCCGTCAGGCTCGTAGTAGATGGTTGCGGGCATTGGTTTGTTAGCGTTCCTTTCCGGTGTGTGCGCCTTCGCTACAGCGGCCTTAGCCTTCCGACAGCGCTGCCTCGGTGTAGCTGGGCACGGGGAGTTTGTTCTGTTTCGCGCGGGCCATCGCCATGGCGCCCGAACGGACCATTTCGATCGGTCCGTAGGAGCGCAGCAGCGCGATCAGCGCGTTGAGCTTGTCTGGCGAGCCGGTCGCCTCGATCGTGTACGCCTTTGGCGAGGCGTCAACCACGCGGGCCCGGAAGATCTCGGCCTCGGTCAGCAGCGCCGGGCGACGCTCCTCCTCGACATAGATCTTGATCAGCACCAGCTCGCGGCGGACGGCCCGCGAGTCGGTCAGGTCGACGGCCTTGATGACGTTGACCAAGCGGCTGATCTGCTTGATCAACAGGTCTCTGCCATCGTCGCCGACCTCGGCCACGATCGTCATGATCGAAAGCGTCGGATCGACGGTCTTGGCCACCGTGAGGCTCTCGATGTTGTAGCCCCTCGAGGTCAGCACGCCCGCCACCCGCATCAGGGCCCCGGGCTTGTTCTCCACAAGTAGGGAAATCAGCTGCTGCATGGTTGTCTCAGCCGCCTAGTCGCCAGCCACGGCCTCGGCCGCCTCGGGCTCCGGTCGCAGGATCATCTCGCTGACCGCGCCGCCGGCCGGGACCATCGGATAGACGCACTCCTCGGGCGTCACCTGCACGTTCAACAGGTATGGCCCGGGCTCGTCGAAAGCGTGCGCCAAGGCCTCGTCGAGATCCGCCGGATCAGCCACGGATCCGCCGGCGATGCCAAAGGCGGCGGCCAGCAGAGACGCGTCCGGGAACGACGCCACATCGACCTCGGAATAACGCTTGCCGTAGAAGAGCTGCTGCCACTGGCGCACCATGCCCAACGTGTTGTTGTTCATCACGATGATCTTCACCGGCAGCCGGTTGGCGGCGATCGTGCCCAGTTCCGGTAGCGACATCATGAAGCCGCCATCGCCGACGATGGCGATCACCGTCTTGTCGGGACAGGCGAACTTGGCGCCCATGGCGGCGGGCAGGCCGAATCCCATCGAGCCGAGCCCGCTGGACGACTGCCACAGGCGCGGATGGTTGAAGCGCAGGTGCTGCGCCGCCCACATCTGGTGCTGGCCGACATCGACCGTCACAATCGCCTCGCCGCCCGAAATCTGATCCAGCTTTCGCATCAGCGCCTGCGGCTTGATCTCTTCGGTCGACTCTTCGTAGACGTAGGGGTGGTCGCGCTTCATGGCGCGCACATGCTCCATCCAGGCCAGGCGCGCCTCGCGGCGTTCCCGCCCGAGCGTCGCGCGCGTCTCGGCGAGGCGCTCGTTAATCGCGCGCAGGACGGGCTTGGCATCACCGACCACGCCGAGATCGGCACGGCGATTCTTGTTGATCTCGGCAGGATCGATGTCGACGTGCAGCACCTTTGCCCCGGGCGCGAACTTGTCCAAGCGCCCGGTCACGCGGTCGTCGAAACGCACGCCAAGACCGATCAGCGCGTCGCACTCGGTCACGCCCATGTTGGCGGCGTAGCTGCCGTGCATGCCCAGCATCGAGATGAAGTTCGGATGTTCCGTGGGCATGGCGCCCAGTCCCATCACCGTGTGCGCCAGGGGCGCCTCGAGCAGTTCGGAAAAGCGCACGAGTTCGGCGCTGGCGGACGAGGAGATCACGCCTCCGCCGGCATAGATATAGGGCCGCTCCGCCCGCCACAAGAACTCGACTGCGCGCTCGATGGCGTCCGTGTCCGGCTCGTCGGCGAGGCGGTAACCCCGCAGCGGCGCCATGGCCTGCTCGTCGCTGTAGTCCCCGTTCGAGAGCAGCACGTCCTTGGTGATGTCCACCAGCACCGGGCCCGGACGCCCGCTGACCGCGATGTGAAAGGCTTCGTGCACGGTCTGAGATAGCTCGCTGATGTCCTTGACCAAGTAGTTGTGCTTGGTCGCCGAGCGCGAGATTCCAAAGGTGTCGGCCTCTTGGAAGGCGTCGCGCCCGATCAGCGCCTGGGGCACCTGTCCGGTGACCGCCACCACCGGGATCGAGTCCATCAGGGCGTCCACCAGGCCGGTCGTGAGGTTGGTCGCTCCCGGCCCGGATGTTGCCATGCACACACCGGCCTTGCCAGTGGCACGGGCATAGCCCTGAGCTGCGAACGCGGCATTCTGCTCGTGCCGCACAAGGACGTGCCGCAGCGGGTGCGAATACAGCACGTCGTAGATCGGCAGCGTGACGCCGCCGGGGTACCCGAACACCGCTTCTGCGCCCTCGCGCACCAAGCTCTCGATCAGGATTTGGGCTCCGCTCAACATCGCCATGATGAGAATCCCTCGCTATGCACTCCCTTGGCTTCCATCTTCCTCTACTTCTGGGAACGAGGGGAAACCGATCCCTGTCCCAGACCTCGCGCCCCGGTCGTCAACCTCTTCAGCGCGAAGCGGGAGAGGTCTCAGCCGGGGCACGCTACAGCGACAGGAATAATCAAGCTGCCAGTGCGGGCTCGGGCGAATCGAACACCATTTGGAGAGCGCCGAATGGCGCGCAGCCGCAGGTCCGGTGCCACACAGGTGCACCGCCTCATGCTGGACTGGCGCTGGGATGGCATGATGCGCTTCTCCCTGCTCGTGAGCCGAGCTTTCTGCCATTGTAGCCGTCGCGGCGGCGGCGGTCAAGGCCGCCGCTCCGGAACATTCGGCGCGTCAGGCGCGGCGCAGCGGCCGGACCGTCGGGCAGCAGGCCCGGGCAGCGCGAGAGTGCTGGCCTCTCGGGCCAATCTGCGGTCGGTCAGGCGCCTGCATCGTCAATCGCCTGCTGGCTAAACAGGGCGGACGGGCCGCGGGCGTCGGAGACCGGCGCGGGGGACTGTCGTCTCCAGACCCGAGCTTGCGCCGGTTCCGAGGCAAGTAGCGCCGGAGCCCCTGGCTCGGCGAGGCTGCGGGGTTCCATGCCTATTCCGCGGAAACCGTCCCTTCGGCGCCGCGCTGCCTTGGCCGAGGCGCCTTGCGCTGCCCGGTGCGATCCGCCCCGCACTTCAAGCCTTGGAGAAGCGGTACCCGACGCCGTAGACCGTGCGGATCCACCGCGGGTTGCGCGGGTCGTCCTTGATCTTCCGGCGTAGCCAGCCCACATGCACGTCGACCGTCCGCGTCGGCATACCTTTCTCGTAATTCCAGACCTCGCTGAGCAAGCGTTCGCGCGCCAGCGTCTCGCCCGCATTCCGGACGAAGAAGTACAGCAGGTCGTATTCCTTCATGGACAGCGAAAGACGCTCGCCATCGACAAATACCGTGGACTGCCTAGCGTCGAGCGTGACATTGCCAAACTTGTACGTTCGGGGCGGCTCGTCCGCATCTGTCTCTGCGCTGCGACGCAGCAGGGCCTTGGTGCGGGCGAGCAGTTCCAGAAAGTCGAACGGCTTGGTGAGGTAGTCGTCGGCGCCCTGGGCGAATCCGCGGAGCTTGTCCTCCAGCTGCGCCCGCGCCGTCAGCATCAGCACAGGCGTGAAGATGCCGCCTTGGCGCAGCTCTTGGCAGACTTCGAGGCCGTCCATGCCCGGCAGGATCAGATCCAATATGATCAGATCGATGCCGCCTTCGGAGGCGCGCTCAACCGCGACCCTTCCGTTGTCTGCCGTCTCGACTTCGTATCCGACAACCCGGAGCCGGTCCTCCAATGCGACCCGAATGCCGACTTCGTCTTCTACTAAGAGGATTCGATATCCCATGCGGCCCTCGCGACGTCGATGTAAGCCGTTGCTAAGAACGGCCCAGAGGTGTCAAGAGATGTCAAGAATGAACTTCCCGCGACTACGATAGCGCAATCTGGCGCAAATTCAAGTGCTCCATTGCCCCTTTGCAACGTTGCAACCATGCGTGACGGCCACTCGCCTGCTCGCCGACATGCTCACGGCCCGGCGAACTAACGGCAACAGACCGGGTGGAAAGCCCGGGCTCAGAACCCCGAAAGCACAGCCGACACGAGCGTGGCAGCCAAGGAGCGGCTGGCGCGCTGGATCGCCGCCTCGCGCTCGTTGACGTAGCTCTCCGGATCGCTGCTCACCTCGTAGTTCTCGCGATGGGCCAGGTCCGGATTGCTGTACAGGACGCTGCCGTCGGCCCTGTTGTACAGCGCGACGTTGAGACGGGTGACGGTCATCACGCTCGTGGCCCGGCCGGTCAGCGGATCGAAGTTCTGCGGGATGGCGTCAAACAGCATCACAGTTCCGACCAAGGTCGCGTCGGCAGCTTCGGGGCCGCTCACTACGTGATACCTCGTCCGCGAGAGGACTTCCCGAACCACCGCGTCGGTCAGGTACTGCTCGACCTTGAACTCGGAAGTGGCGTTGGTGAAGGCCGGCACGGCGATGGTGCGGATCTCCTCCGGCAGCAGGTCGGCGGTGCCGACAACTCGGTAGCCGCAGGCAAGCGTGGCGGCCAGGCACGCCAAGCCCGCAATCGCGCGGCCGGAGCCGCGGGCGAACCTACGCGTTCCTCCGCAACCCCGCATGAGCGCTACCCCGGAATCTGGGGGCCGTCGACCGCGGCCGGGCGGTCTGCGTCCAGCGGGCCCCGGCGGAACAGTCCGGCGACACGCGTCAAGACTCCGCTGGCCGCGAAGGTCGCGGCCATGGTCAACAGCACGGGGCGCGAGAAATTCCAGATCAGGAAGATCAGGCTGGCAAAGAAGACGACGGTCACGCGCCGCTGCATGAAGTTGAGCTCTTTGAAGCTGCGGTAGCGCCAGCTGGAGATCATCAACAGCCCGAGGCCGGCGAGCAACCCGCACCACAGCAGGCCGCCCGGCCACCACTGCTCGATCGGCCGACCGTACGAAAAATGCACGACCGCCCCGAGCAGCCCGGCCGACGGCGGCGACGGGATCCCAACGAAATAGCCGCGATGGGACAGCCCGGGGTTTTTCGGGCGCGGATCTGCCTGGACGTTGAAGCGAGCCAGCCGCGCGGCGGCGCAAGTGAGATACAGGAACGTGCAGAAGTAGCCGAGCGGCGGTAGCAGCTCCAGCAGCGGCGAGCCTCCCGACGGGAGTTCGCCGCGCATCCCCCACGCGAACGCCAGCAAGGCCGGACCTGCTCCGAAGGTGATGCAATCGGCCAGCGAGTCGAGTTCACCGCCGAACTTGCTGGTGGCGTTGGTCAAGCGGGCAATGCGGCCGTCCAAGCCGTCGGTGAGCATCGCGATTCCGATCGCGATGGCTGCATAGTCAAGCAGCCGCGCCGCATCGGCCGCTTGGTGCGCTGGCAGCGACACCGCCTTGATGGTCTGCACCAGCGTGTAGTACCCACAAAAGAGCGTGCCGACGGTGAAAAGCGTGGGCAGCGCGAGCTGCGGCTTGCGTCTCGCCTTCCTCCGAATCTTCACAGGGCTGCCCCCCTCAGTCACGCCCGGCCAGCACCGAGCTGCCGCCTGCCACCTTGTCCCCCCGCTTGACGGCCAGCTCCCATTCCGGTCCTAGCACGACGTCGACGCGGGAGCCGAATTTGATCAGGCCAATGCGTTCGCCCTTCCGCACGACGTCACCCTGGGCCTTGTGGCACACGATCCGCCGGGCGATCAAGCCCGCGATCTGCGTCACCTCGACGGTCTGTCCACCGTCAGTATCGCCGATGACCAGGGTGTTGCGCTCGTTCTCGATCGATGCCGCGTCAAGGTGCGCCATGCGATAGCGGCCCGGACTGTAGCGCGCCGATCGAATCTGTCCCCCGATCGGGGCCCGGTTCACATGCACGTTGAAAATGTTGAGGAAGATGCTGATCCGCGTCCGGCCGTCAGTCTCTTGGTGAACCCTGACCACCTTCCCGTCCGCGGGCGAGACGCACAGGTCGCCAACCGGAATCTGGCGCTCTGGATCCCGGAAGAAGTACAGGCAGAAGGCTGCCAGCAGCAGCCACGGCGCGGCCAGCCAAGCACCCGCAAGGGTGCCGCAAGCGATGGCGGCGGCACTCAGCGCGGCTGCGTAGAAATAGCCGTCTCTCACCATCGCGGACGAATTTTGGTTAGTTGGCCACGCCGGCGGCGCTCATTGAGCGCGGGCGGCGTACTCTTCGACCATGTTGGCCATCTGGTCTTTCAGGTTCAGTTTCAGTTTCTTGAGGCGAGCTTCCTCGAACTGCTCTTCCGACGACGGAAAGCGCCGCTCGCTCAATTCGTTGAGCCGACGCTCGTACTCTGCGTGCTGACGCTTCAGCTTCTTGTATTGTTCGCTGGATTCCAAGAGTTCCGCGGCGTGCTGCGCGGATGCGGCAGTGGTCATCCGATATCCTCCATTGCATGACGGTGCATCCAGATAGGGCGGCCGAGACGCGACGATCGCACGTGCGCCTGCCAGGCCGCTGGCATCGTTGCACGTCATCTGCGGCTACACTCTAGCAGAATTCCTGCGGCGGTGGAGAATGCGGCGGTCGCCGAGCGCGGGGGCGCTCGCGCGGCGCCGAAAAGGGGCGAGCGAAGGCCTGCCGGCGATTCGGAACAGGGAGGCCGGACGTATCGCGCTGAGCTGGCGGCACGCCGGTTGAGCGGCGGCTGGCGGAGGGGCTGGTAGGGGCGGGCGCCTGTGGGGGCGCCCGCGAAAGGGTTCCGGGCGGCGTCCTACTCTCCCACGCCGTTGCCGGCGCAGTACCATCGGGGCTGGGGAGCTTAACTGCCGTGTTCGGGACGGGAACGGGTGTGGC
>JAJDTX010000066.1 GCA_022826925.1 Bryobacterales bacterium | reverse complement strand
GACGAAGACGTAGGTGGGGCCGTGCTTCCAGCGCTCGTCCTCGTTGAAGGCGCGGCGGGCCTCGGCCGTGCCGTGCTCGGCGAGGTACTCGGCGGCGCACTCCACGAACGCCCGGACATCGCTCTGCGTGCTCACCGCGCTCGCGGCGATGTTGCGGTCGGAGCAGCCGCTGCTCATCGCGGGGCCGTCCTCGGATTCTTGGTCCAGATACAGGCCTGAAGCGAAGATGTAGCTGTTGCTAGTCTCTCCGACGAGCGGGTGATCGAATGTGAACGTGACCTCGCGGGCAAATGTCAGCTTGGGTATCTCGACGCTGTCGCTGGCGTCGTCGGGATTGTCGAAGTGATACTGCACGAATCCGCCCTGATCGCTCTGGCTCGCTGCGGCTAGGAGCTGCGGCAGAATCAGCTCTCCCGTGACGGCATCCCGGGCTGCCCCCGTAGGAACCAGCTCGTACTTATCGGGAAAGGCGCCGTGAAACAGCGTGTAGCCCGCGCGATCAAAGACGAAGATGTAAACCTCGCCTGCCCGCCAAGGCCCGCTCTCATTACGGAAGACCCCCCTCAGGACGGATGCACCGTCAACTCCGTGAGCCTCGAAGAGCCCGTTGACGTGATCGATGGCTCCGTTCACGAAGGACTCTAGGGTCGCGCGGTCTACGACATCGCTGGCACTCACCTCCGGGACATGGCCCACGTCAAGGATTTCCGGGCCCAAGTGGTCGTCCTGGATCCTGGCGCCGAGGAGCATGACGTACGGCCCGTACATGATGGCGTGACCGCCGAGCGGCTTGGGGCAGTTAAGAGCGAGGCAGGCAACATCCGGAAGGGGGCCGCCGCTGGCTTGGTCGCTCGCAGCCACGGCAAGAATTTCTTTGGCCGTGGATTCCTTGAGCAGCCTGCCCCCCAGCGCCATCTGGGTCGAGTGAAAGACCACGCGCATGTTGGCCGGAGCCTCGGGATTCACAAAGACCGCGGGGTCGAAGGAAAGGCTGACGGGATAGATCTGCCCCGAGCGCCAGTCCCCTCCCTCCTGCCGCATCAAACATGAGGCGTAGGCCAATTCCACCCAAGTGGTGATGCTCACCGAATAGTCTCGCGCTGCCACCGCAAATTCCCTCAGGTTGTCGGGGGTGCGGTTCGCCGCCACTTCGGCGGCCGTAATGCTCGGTTTTGAGAGCGGGTTCCCGTCGTAGCCGGCTGGCGGCACACAAACGCTCTGCGCCGAGACCTGTGAGACGGCCAAGAGCAGGAGGCTGGCTACCGCGAGGCATTTCCCTATAGCTCTGCTATATCGACCACGAGTTGAGCCTAGGCTTGTAGTGAGCATGATTACCTCTTTAGGCTAGCCATGCTAGCAAACCGGCTGGCTCCTGACGTAAATCCCGCGGCTGATCGCCGGAAATCCGGTGCTGCTCGCACACGCGCACAGGAGGGCTCGTATGAGGTGCGCTTGTTGAGTTCGAACCGATGTGATCGGCCGAGCGCGGGAGTTGGCCTAGCGTTCGAAATCGCGCAGGCGTGCGAGCCGTGCGGGGGGAATCCCCAGGTAATAGCCAAGGATACATAGCTGGTGCTTCCAAGTTACGCGCCATACACCATGCTCGCGCCAGCGCCGGGCCGATGTCACAGCCGCACTCCCGGCGAACCGGATCCTGCCGAGCCGCTTGAGCCGAAGCACCAGATCGAAATCCTCCATCACGGGCAGGTCAGCGAAGCGCCCCGCCTGTTCGAAGGCTTCGCGCGAAATGAACAAGGCTTGATCGCCGTAAGGAAAGGCAAAGAGCTTGCAGCGGATGGCGACCATGCGTTCCAGCATGCTGATTCCGAAGCCGGATGCATCAAGCCCGAACCGGAACGCCCCCGCGATCGTGCCCGGCTCGTCTAGGATGGCTCGGACTTGGCTGGCGAAGCCATCCGGCGGTGTCGTGTCTGCGTGCAGGAACAACAGAATCTCGCCAGTGGCACTCTCCGCTCCAAGATTTTGCTGCATTCCCCGGTTGGCCGGGCCTCTCAGCACACGCGCTCCAAGTGACTCGGCGATCTGCACCGTTTCGTCACTGCTGCCGCCATCGACGACGATGACCTCCGCAGCGCCCGCGCCTTCTAGGTGCCGTAGCGTCGAACCGAGCTGCGCCGCTTCGTTCAGGGCGGGGATGATGACCGAGATCGGGCGGGGCCGAGTGCTTTCCGGCATCGCAATCGGAGCGTGCGGCACGGCCTCACGCCTGCAAGCGAAGCATCGCGCGCAGCAGGCGCCGCACGCCGGGAGTGAGACGCGTTCGCTGGTAGGCATCCGCTGCCTTGCGGATGGCCTCCGCCTGCGTCGGATAGGGGTGGATGGTGGCGGCGATGGAGCGCATTCCCAAGCCGGCCGTCATGGCTGTGGTAACCTCCGAGATCAAGTCGCCGGCGTGCGCGGCAACGATGGTCGCGCCGACCAGCTTGTCTGTGCCGCGATTGCAATGCAGCTTGACAAATCCCTCGGACTGCGAGTCCAGCACGGCCCGGTCGACGCTTGAGAGCTCCGTCCTGTAGGTGTCGATAGCGATGCCCCGTTTGGCCGCGGCTTGCCCGCTCAGGCCCACATGGGCCAGTTCGGGATCCGAGTACGTGCACCACGGCACATGCAGCCCGCTAGCACGCTTGCGCCCGAAGAAGAGCGCGTTGCCGATCACGATGCGGGCCATGGCGTCGGCCATGTGGGTGAACTTGTAGCGCGAGCAGATGTCTCCGGCCGCATACACGTGGCGGTTAGAGGTGCGCAGCATGTCGTCCACCAGAACGCCCTCTCGCGGGTCAGATTCGATGCCGGCCGCGTCGAGTCCGAGACCCTCGATGTTTGGCGAGCGGCCGGCCGCAACCAAGATTCTGTCGGCGCGGACCGCGCCATCGCCGCTGGCTGCGGCGACTTCGAGCACACTCTCTGCGCCGTCCTGTCGCACGGCCTTCACGCTTGTGCCGAGAAGCATCTTCACGCCATCCCGTTGCATGGATGCGGCGACGATCTCGGCGGCGTCGCGATCCTCCCTCGGCAGGATTCCCTGCTCGACTTCGATCAGGGTCACGTCCGACCCGAAGCGGGCGAAACTCTGCGCCAGCTCGACGCCGATCGGGCCCGATCCGATTACCGCCAGCCGATCGGGCAGCTCCGTCAGCGTGAAGACGGTCTCGTTGGTCAGCGGACCGGCTTCCTCCAGGCCCGGGATCGGGGGCATCGAGGCTCGCGTTCCCGTGGCGACGCAGGCCTTCGCGAATTCCAGTTCAGTGCCGGCCACCCTCGCGGTGCGCGCGCCGGTGAACTCGGCCTGGCCGAGGTAGACGTCAATCCCTTGCTCGCTGAACCGTTTCGCCGAGTCATGCGCGCTGATGCCCGCTCGCAGGCGTCGCATGCGTTCCATCACCTTGCCGAAGTCGACGGCCGGTCTCCGGGCCGCGACGCCGAATTCTGCGGCGTCGCGCACGCTGGCGACGGCGCGGGCGGCGCGGATCAGGGCCTTCGACGGCACGCAGCCCGAATTCAGGCAGTCTCCCCCCATCAGGCCTCGCTCGACGAGAGCCACGTTGGCACCCAGCCCGGCCGCGCCGATGGCAGTCACCAGGCCGGCGGTGCCGGCTCCGATGACAACCATGTGATAGCGGCCTTCCGGTTTGGGATTCTGCCAGTCTTGCGGGTGTACGTTGCTGATTAGACGCTGGTTGTGCTCGTCGAGGGGGGGGGCCGGAGCGAACGATTCGGTGGGGGCGGGCACGGTTTACAATCGGGATTATAGACCGCGAGCGCCAAACGCACGGGTCGGCTAGAATCTCCGGCGAGGAGAGATCTCGGCGTCGTTCTGGAGTTGTTTGGCCACTTGCCGCGTCTATCCCGAGGTGAATGAATCATGTACAGCAGCGGCTCTCGCCGAAAATTCTTCCCGAGCAGTCAAGCGCTAACGCTCGCGCTGCTCGTCGGTCTCAACATTGGTTCGGCTTTCGCCCAGGCCCCTGACAGCACCGTGATTCGTGCGCGCGCCGCCGCCCAGCGGATCGGCGACGGCTCGTCCCGGTCCCCGACTCTGGAAGCGATGGCCCAGGGGCAGGCGCCGGGCCGCCTGTTCATCACCTGCTCGGACTCGCGCCTGATTCCGTCAGCGATCACATGGACCGGTGTTGGCGAGCTCTTCGTGATTCGAAACGCGGGCAACATCGTGCCTCCCTTCGACACCCGCCCGGAAGGGGTGAGCGCCACCGTCGAATATGCCGTCGCCGTGCTGGAGGTGCCGACCATCGTCGTCTGCGGCCATACGTTTTGCGGCGCGATGAAAGGCGCCCTGGAGCCAGACGGCCTCGATGCTGTTCCGAACGTACGGAACTTCCTCAAGTTCGTCGAACCGGCGAGATTGGCGGTGGAGCGCCTACACCCGAATCTCGACCCCGACACCCGCTGGGTCCGACTTGTTGAGCAAAACGTCCGTCAGCAGATCACGAATCTGAAGACACATCCGTGGGTCGCGGCTCGTCTGGCGACCGGAGACCTGAGGGTTGAAGGCTGGGTATACGACCTCGAAGAAAGACAGACGCGCATCCTGCCCCTGCAGTAACTGAACTCGGCCCGCTTCGCCCCTCGATCACGGAACAGCAGCCGGCAACCGCACCGCGGCCCTCTTGCGGAAATTGCGTTTCGAGTCCACCGAGAGAGTTCGTAGCGCTCGCCAGTTCTCGCGGCGGAGTCGGGGGCGCGGCCGATCTGTGACGTGATTCCCTAACTTCACCCCGCCCCCGGGTTCGATCTGGTACATTGGCGGCGAAATGAATCCGCTCAGGCGCCAATTCATTCGGACCGGTCTCGCGATGGCTGCCGCCGCTACGGTCCCGGGCTGCCGGGCAGCCGGCCGGAAATTCACGATCGCTTTCATCCCAGGCAGTATCGGCATCGAAGCTGATCAGGGACGTTCGATCGAACTCGCGTCCAAGCATGGATTCGAGTCCGTGGAGCCTTTCGGAACGCAGCTGCTGGATGAAGGCAGCGGCCGCTACGTCGATGCCTTGGAGGCGGCTGGCCTCCAATGGGCTGCGGGGAGGCTCCCTGTGAGCCTGCGCGCTGACGATGCGGTCTTCCAGAGTGGCCTGGAAGAGCTTCCCGCCGTGGCGCGAGCGCTGCGAGGGGCGGGCGTGACCCGCGTGGCCACCGCCGTTTCCTCGTACAGCGAGGAGCTGAACTATCTGGACAACTTCAAGCTCCACACGAAACGTCTGCTGGAAGTCGGCGCCGTGCTGGAGGACCATGGCCTTCGCCTGGGGCTGGAGTATTTGGGCACCAAGCGGCTCTGGACGAGGAGCAGGCATGCGTTTGTTCACTCGATGGCCGAGTGCCTCCAGCTGATCGGCGAGGTGGGGAGGCCCAACATCGGAGTTGTGATCGACAGCTGGCACTGGTGGACGGCTCGAGAGACCGCGAAGGACATCACAAAGCTGACCAACAGCCAGGTCGTTTCCGCCGATCTTAATGACGCTCCCGCCGGTATCGAGCGCGATGACCAGTACGACAATCAGCGCGAGCTCCCCGCCACGACCGGTATGATCGACGCGAAAGCGTTTCTCGACGCACTGTTGCAGATCGGCTATGACGGTCCGATCCGGGCGGAGCCCTTCAACCAGCGGCTCGACGACATGGACGACGACAGTGCTTGCCAGGCCACTGTGGCCGCGATGAAGAAGGCATTCGACCTGGTTGGCTAGCGGGATGTCAAGGCCCTAATCGACACCGCAGCCCGGGCCGGCGCAAGACTTCCCGATCCAAGCCGGCGAACCCGCGCGGCCTGCGCGTTACGAACGTTCCGGGATGGGCCGAGCAACCTGCCTGGCACTCATGGCGCGAGGTTGCGAGGCCGCAGGGCCTGTTGGTCGATCGTCGCGGCGCTATGAGCCCTTGGCTGGGAAGACTGGCTGGACCCAGGCCTTGCCCCCGTTCGAATCGATGATCGTGGCCCGCACATAGCCATCTCCGGGCCGGAGCCGGTAAGTTGCTTCCAGGCCGGTCTCTCTGGCTAGGATGCGCCCTCCCTTGCCGACGAATACAGTGCGGTACTGGCGATCGCTGTTCTGTGCGACCTTGATCTGCAGCTGCCCTCGATCGCGTCGCAACTGCTCAATCTTCACCCCGGTGGATGCGTAGAACTCGCCCCTACCGACGGCCCCCAGGATCGCTTCTTCCGAGAGTTCCGGCGCAAGCACCTCGACCCAGCCGCCACCCGGGTTCGACCGTCCGGATCCGAATCGCTTGAACTCGTGGGCATCGTCGACGGCGATCCCGAAGATCTCCCTGCCTGCCGACAGTGCACTGTCCCACATTTCTTCCAGGCCCCACTCGTTGTTCGTGGCGGGATGGGCGTTGTAGACCTCGAACAACCCCAAGTCCCGAACCCCCGCGAGAGTCGCTGCGTCGATGGCCCAACCGAACTGCGGGTGGTTTAGCGAGGGGATCGCTCCCGAGCCTCGGATCGAATCGACATTCCCCTGCAGAGTTGTCGGGATGTCTTCGCCGAAGAATGGCTCGATCGTATGTTGGAGGCGGAACGCGTTGACGTGGATCGGAGCCTTGCCGTAACGGGAGGTCACCTCCTCGCCCGTAATCAGGAGGAACCGATCCTTGGCCCCCAAGAAGGCTTCCAGACCCTGCGGATCAGTGAAGTAGTTGTGGTCTGTCAGGGCGAGGAAATGATAGCTTTGCTCCTTATACCAGCGGGCGACAGCATCTGGGGAGCTGTCCCCGTCGCTGTTGATGGTGTGGGAGTGCAGGTTGCCCTTGTACCAGCGAAGTTCCGGGCTCTGGCTGGGCAATCGGGCCGTCCCCGCAACCCAAGCTAGGGCAGCTGCGAAGAACAGGCCGATTCGAACCCTTCCGGTCCCCATTGCGAGTTCACAGCCTAGCACGCCCGGAGACTGGCTCCGGCCTGAATTGCTTCGCTTCAGGCATGCCGGACTCCGGGCCTGCGGGAGGGCATTGTTGGGGAAAAGGACCAAGGACCGGGCCGGGGCTCGAATCACAAGTCGCGCAGTGGCGCCGAGCCGGTGCCGTCGGCTGCTGGGGCGCGAGATTCGTTCAGGGCCCAGTCATAGGGCAGCCAGCGGATTCGGACGGGACGTCCCTCGTCTAGCGCGTTCCGGAGAGCGGCAGAGTAGCGCGCTGCGGCCGCCAGCACCGAGCCATGCAACTGCTCGAAGTCCGAGGCGTACCAGCTGTATACCTGGGTCAGCCAGACCAGCCCCTCCGCTTCGTCGAAACGAAACCAGCGCGGATCTTCGTGCACGGATCGGGTCTGGCGCTCGAGCTGTTCCTCGATCCGCTGGCCCGAGTAGGCCTCGGGCCGCAACACCGGGCACCCCATGGCAGCGCAAACGAGGGCGAAGTGGACGCGATCCTCGCGGAAGTTGGGCCGGATCAGCTCATTCTCGATCTCGTCCAGGCTGTAACGACCGCCCGCGACTTCCCACCTGCGGTCGTCCCAGCGCTCGGCGGCCGGAATGTCGTGAATGGATGCCAGCGGGTAGTGATCGACGATGAGCTGCAGCGTGAAGGCATTGTAGGCGTTGATCAGGAGGGCCAGCTTCGCGTCGCGTCCCAATTCGCTGAACGGGGCGGTCTTCAGCCGCGCGACATAGGTTTCCAGCGGTGCCGGGTCCGCTGCGAGCGCGGCATAGTCGACCAGGCCGTCGGCGTCGACATGTCTCCGCAACAGTTCGTCGAACTCGCCGTGATCGAAGTCCGCCCTGCCGGGATCTGTTGCGAATCGCTCGGCCAGCACGACTTCCGGCGGGAAGAACAACGAGCGGAGCGACTCCCGGCCGGTGTAGGCGATCGCCGCCGCGGCCAAGCAGGCCAGCGAGATCGCAAACGCAAGCAAGGCCTTGCCAAGGGATCGCGGCTGGGCCGGTTCGCTCACTGTCGAGCTAGGCGAGGCCGCCTCGTCGGGGGCGTGGCTGGCTACCGCCTTGGCCGCGAGCCGCGCGACGCCGACAGTGACGGCCACAGTGGCGAGCAAGCCTACGAGTTGCAGTCCCAGGCGCAGAGTGTCAACCCCGTGGCCGCCGCCGACCGCGGACGCGGCTTCGCCGCCGGCGAAGCCGAGATAGACGTACATGAACGTGCCCGGCAGGATGAAGGCTGCGCTAGCTAGGAAACATGGCAGGAAACGGATGGCGGTCACGCCGAAGAGATAGTTCTGCAGGCCGAAGGGAAACACCGGCGACAGGCGCATCAGCGCGACGATCTTCCAGCCCTGCTGGCCGATCGCGCGATCCACGGCCGCGAAGCGGGGCCGCGTGCTCGCAAGCGCCTCGACCTTGCCGCGCGCAGCATAGCGGGCGATCAGGAACGAGAGCATGATGGCGATGTTGGCTCCGATCCAGACCACCGCAGTTCCGAGCCACAGGCCGAACAACACGCCTGCCGCCAAGGAGAGTGCGGAGCCGGGCACGAAGAGCGTGACCGCCAGGCCATACGCCGCCGCGTACGCGACGGGAGCCCAGATTCCCAAGCCCTCTACGCGCACCTGGAGGGCATTCATCAGGTCGCCGACGGGCAGCGCAGCCACGAGCAGGCCCAACGCTAGAAGGCAGCAGGAGATGGTCGCCCACCTGATGCCATTGGCCCACTGGTCGCGCACTTGCTTGGTCTCTCTCCGGCCGAGTCTTCGGGAAACGGCTAAGACTGAGCCTTGGCCCGCCCGCGGGGCCGCGCAGTGGCGAGAGTGGTCGAGCCACAGTCGATCAGGATCGTCTCGGCGGTGATCGCCGTGGCATCGGCGGCCAAGAACAGCACCGTCGAGGCCACCTCTTCGACAGACGCGATCCGCCCGAGCGGCGAGTGCTGCCGTCCCTGCTCGAACGCTTCGTCCGGCCAGCCTGCGAACCGGGTATGGACCAAGCCCGGAGCAATAGCGTTCACGCGGATGTCCGGGGCCAATGCCCGTGCCAACGACCGGGTCATGTTGACCATCGCCGCCTTCGAAGCCGAGTAGACGATGGAACTGCCGGCTGCATTGTAGGCCGAGGCCGACGCGTTGTTGACGATGGAGCCGCCCCCGTGCTTGCGCATCAGCTGCACAGCGGCGCGGCTGCAGTAGAACGCCCCTCGCAGGTTGGTGTTGAGCGTGCGATCCCAGATCTCGTCGGTGAGGTCGTCGAGTTTCCAGTGCGGCGTGACCTTGCTCCAGCCCGCGTTGTTCACCAAGATGTCCAGCCGGCCCCAGCGGGACTCGACAGCGTCCACCATGGCCCGCACTTCGTCGTCGTTCTGGACGTTGGCCGCGTGGGCGACTGCCTCGCCACCGCCACCCTCGATTTCCGCGACCACCTCCCTGGCGGCCTCGGCCGAGGCCCGGTAGTTGACCAGCACCTTGGCACCCTCCGCCGCGAGCAGCGCGCTAATCCCGCGACCCATTCCCGTCGCGCCACCCGTGACGATGGCAACCTGTCCTTGGAGCTTCATCTCGACCGCCTCTGGTACCGAATACCGATCAGTCTAGCGGAAGTCGCCAGGGCTGATTCTCCAAGGCTGGTGGTCCCCGTCCCAGCTAGTCGGGCAAGGGCCCGGACGTGTGATGCGCCGCTTGGCGGCAGCGCCTCGCCTGCGCCTCGTGCCCGGCTGAGACGCCCGTGACCGGATTCAAGGCGAACCCTCTCTCGGACAGCAGTGCCCGAGGCGAACTGTGGCATTCTCATAGTTCAAGCCGGACCCCGCTAGGAAGTGCCGCCGTGACCAACCGTCATCCAACGCCCATCCGGCCATCCAAGCGTCTCGCGCGAACCAAGCCCGCATTGCTTGGGCTCGGAATGGCCCTGTTGGCGCTCGCGCCGGCAGCCCGGCCGCTCTCGGCTCAGCAGGAGTGCCCGTGGTGTGGCACCACTGGCGGGGTGGCGCCGATCTCGGTGGAGGGCGTCGTAGACCTGCATGTCCACAGCGCTCCGGACAGCGGTCCGCGTTCGATCGACGCGCTGGAGGTGGCTCGGATAGCCCGCGACGCGGGCATGCGGGCTCTTCTGTTGAAGAACCACTATGCGCCCACGGCGGGCTTGGCCTACTTGGTCGAGCGGGCGGTGCCCGGGATTCGCGTATTCGGCGGCATCGCCCTCAATGCATCGACCGGCATCAATGTCGTGGCAGTGGACCACATGGTGCGCACGACCGGAGGCCACGGCAAGGTGGTATGGATGCCCACCTTCGATTCCGAGCATTACCACCGCGTGCTGCGGCCCAATCCCAACCGTGTGCCGATCTCGGCCGACGGGGCCCTGTTGCCGAGCGTGCTGGCCGTGCTTGACAAGATCGCGGAGCACGATCTGGTGCTGGCGACCGGGCATTCCTCGCCCGAGGAGTCGCTCATGCTTGTGCGGGAGGCCCGAGAGCGTGGAATCGGCCGCGTCATGGTGACGCATCCGCTGCCGCCGCCGGTCGGCATGTCGATCGAGCAGCAAAAGCGCGCGGCCGCTTGGGGCGCGCTATTGGAGTATCCCGTTGGGAACGCCTTGGGCTCGAACGCCACTTGGGAGGGCACGAGCGAAGCAAAACTGCGCGCCTACGTCGAGGCCATCCGGGCGGTCGGGCCCGAACACGTGGTGGTCTCGAGCGATCTGGGCCAGTCGATGAACCCGATCCATACCGATGGATTGGCCGTCTTCCTGGCTCAGCTGTTGCAAGCCGGCTTCACCCGCGGCGAGGTCGACCAGATGTCGAAGTCGAATCCCGCAAGGCTGCTGGGGCTATAGCCGAGTATGCTCAGGCCAGACGAGCTGGGCGTCCTGCGCGTGAGCGGCTGGGCGGATTGGGACTGGTTGATCCACGGATTCTCCACGCGCTCGACGGGGGACTTTCTTGACTGGCCGGGCGACGACGAGATCTGCAAGAGGTTCGGTGCAGCCCCGGCGGAAACCGCAATGCTGAAGCAGGTTCATTCCAGCCGCTGCGTCCGGGCGGAACGTGCATGGAGCGGCGCTCGTCCGGAGGCCGATGCGGTTTGCACGGATCGCCCGCGGCTATTGGTTGGCGTTCGCACGGCGGACTGCATTCCCATCCTGCTGGTGGACCCTGGCCGCCGAGCAGTGGCAGCTGTCCACGCCGGCTGGCGAGGGGCGGCGGCACGCGTGCTGCCGAGCGCGATCGAGTCGATGGCGACTGAGTTCAGTTGCAAGCCCGGGGATATAGAGGCTGCCATGGGGCCGGGCATCGGGGCTTGCTGCTTCGAGGTCGGCGAGGAAGTCGCGGACCAGTTTTCCGAGGAGTTCGTCAACCGCGACGGCCCGAAGCCGCATGTGGATCTGGCAGGGACCCTGGAGGCGCAGCTACGGCAGTCGGGGGTCGAGCGCTTCGCGACGGCCGGGCACTGCACCAGTTGCGATCTTGGCCGCTATTTTTCTCACCGCGCCGAGCACGGCGACACGGGCAGGATGCTGGCGCTGGTCGGACTGCGAGAGGGGCGAACGTGTTGACGGTGGCGGGGACGGCCCCGGCTTGGCCTTCGAACCCCGGTCCGGTGCTGATCTCGAAGAGCGAGATCGCGGCCCGCGTAAAGTCGCTCGCCGACGAGATTTCCCGAGACCACCAGGGCCAGCGCATCAAGGTCGGAGTCGTGCTAGCCGGCGCGATCGTGTTCGCGGCCGATCTCGTGCGCCATATCAGCCTGGACGTCGAGATCTTCTTCATACAGGCGTCAAGCTACGGGGATGGCACCGTTTCGTCCGGCCGGGTCCAAGTGCGACGCGACGAAAAGGTCGATCTTGCCGATGCGCACGTGCTAGTGGTCGACGATATCCTCGACACAGGGCATACCGCGAGGGCGCTGCTGGACGAGCTCGGCTCGCAACGCCCGGCTACTCTGCGGATAGCCACCTTGCTGGACAAGCCGTCGAGGCGCCAGGTCGACGTGCGAGCGGACTATGTGGGTTTCGAGGTCCCGAACAAGTTCGTCGTCGGGTACGGCATGGACCATAGCGGTTCCTTCCGCCATCTGCCCAGTGTCCACGCCCTGGACTGAAACGGGAAGCGCAGCGCACGATCACCCGCTTGACTGCCTTCGATCCCGCCCATGACCAAGGATGCCAGGGACGGCGGCGATCAGCCGGTCGTGCTGATTACCGGTGCTTCCGGCTATATCGGAGGCCGTCTGCTGGCACAGCTCGAGCAGTCCGGATACCGGATCCGCTGCCTGAGCCGGCATCCGGAATATTTGCAATCGCGTCTCGGGGCCGCGACGGTCGCCTTGCGGGGCGACGTGCTCGATGCCGAATCTCTGCGACCTGCGCTGGCAGGAGCGCAGGTTGCCTACTACCTAGTTCATTCGATGGCGTCCGGGGCTCGATTCAGTGATCTTGACCTCGATGCGGCCCGCACGTTCGGGCGTGTCGCCAGGGAACAAGGCGTCGGCCGAATCATCTATCTCGGTGGACTGGGATTCGGGAAGGACCTTTCTCCTCACTTGGAGAGCCGTCAGCAGGTCGGGCGAGTCCTCCGCGCATCGGGAGTGCCGACCTTGGAGTTCCGGGCCTCGATCATTCTGGGCTCGGCGAGCGTTTCCTTCGAAATCGTGCGCACGTTGGTCGAGCGCCTCCCCGTGATGGTGACGCCGCGTTGGACGCGCACTCTCGCCCAGCCGATCGCTGTCGAAGATGTCATCGCGTACTTGGTGGCGGGCCTCGACAAGGACATTTCTCAGAGCGAGGTTGTCGAGATCGGCGGGGCTGACCGCGTCTCGTACCTGGGCCTGCTTCGCGAGTACGCGAGGATTCGCGGCATCCGTCGGATCATCCTGCCGGTTCCGCTCTTGACTCCCCGGCTTTCCAGCCTCTGGCTGGGATTGGTGACCCCCGTCTACGCCCGGGTGGGGCGGAGCTTGATCGAAGGGGTCCGCAACGAAACGGTAGTGCGGGACGATCGGGCTCTTCGAGAGTTTGACGTCCGTCCCATGAGCGCTGTGACCGCGCTTGAGCGGGCGCTGAAGAACGAGGATCAAGAGCTCGCGCAGACACGTTGGTCGGACGCCTATCCGGCCTTGCGCGGGGACGCCGGGTGGGGAGGGGTGCGCTTTGGACAGCGGGTCGTCGACTCGAGAACCGTGGCTGTAGCCCTTCCCGCCGATCAGGTATTCCCGCTGGTAGAGGCGATCGGGGGAGATACGGGCTGGTACTACGGCGACTGGCTGTGGCGCGCCCGCGGCTTTTTGGACTTGCTGGCAGGGGGCGTTGGGCTACGACGGGGGAGGCGTGATCCCAAACGACTCCGCCCGGGCGATGCGGTCGATTTCTGGCGAGTGGAGCTGCTGGAACCCGGCCGACGGCTCCGGCTCCGCGCCGAAATGGTTCTCCCGGGGAGGGCGTGGCTCGAATTCGAGGTCGAACCGAACGGACCGCGCTGCACGCTGCGGCAGACGGCCGAGTTCGACCCTTCGGGCTGGCTCGGACACCTGTATTGGTATGCCCTCTACCCCGTGCATGGGCTGATCTTTGGCAACATGCTGAAGCGAATCGCGCGGGCAGCCGAGTTGCGCGGACGAGGAGATTAGCGAGACGCCTGGGCCCAGCATCTTGCCGCCTCGTGAGAGTCCCTCTTCAAACAGCGCGGCTGTGACGCTCATTTCGGGAATATTGGCCTCGCCCGAGGAGTTCAGCTCAGGGGATGGGTCTGGCAACAGACCCTCGGTCGCCTCCCCGACGGTCGCGGGCGGCTTGATCCTGAAGGATTCTGTCTCGAGAGGGCCCTATAGCCGTCGATTTCCTGCTATGGTTGAGCCATGCTGACAATTCCGAATCGCCACCTTGCCCGATTCTGCGATGGTTCTACCCGCAGGGACCTGATGAAAGTCGGCTCGCTGGGCCTGTTCGGCCTGACGCTGCAAGACGTGCTGCGGCTGCAGGACAAGGCCCGGGCTTCGACCGCCACGGGGCGCTACGACGGCTCGACCGGGTACGGCTCGGCCAAGTCCGTCATCGTGCTGTTCCTGCAGGGCGGCCCGTCACACATCGATATCTGGGATCCCAAGCCCGATGCTCCCTCCAACGTGCGCGGGGAATTCAAGCAGATCAAGACCAAGATCCCCGGCATCCACCTCAGCGAGACGATGCCGATGCTGGCTGAGACGGTGGACAAGTGCACGCTGATCCGCTCGATGAGCTACACCCCGGCCGGGCTGTTCAATCACACCGCCGCGATCTACCAGATGCTGACCGGCTACGAGCCGACCGAGGTTTCCCCTTCCGGCCAGCTCGAGCCGCCATCGCCCAACGACTACCCGACCGCCGGCTCGTGGATCACAAAGTTCCGCCCGCCCGCGGATCCGGTGCTGCCGTTCGTGGAATTGCCGCGCCCGCTGCAGGAATCGAGCGTGATTGGCAAGGGCGGCGCTGCCGGGTTCATCGGCAAGGCATACGACCCGTACCGGCTCTACCAAGATCCCAACGAGCCGATCCAACTTGCGGATCTGGAACTGCGCAAGGAAGTTCCGGCGGAGCGCCTACAGGGTCGCTTCGAGCTGCTGCGGGGCATCAACGGCTCCATGCCGGCGCTGGACAAGGCGGTCAGCAGCTATGCGCTGGACAAGTACTACCAGAACGCATTCGACCTGGTGCTGTCGGGCAAGGCGCGGAACGCGTTCGACCTGTCCATGGAATCCGACGACATGCGCGACAGGTACGGGCGCTTCACCTTTGGCCAGGGCGCCTTGATGGCGCGGCGGCTGGTGGAGGCGGGCACCCGCATGGTGCAGTTGAACTGGCCGTCGGTGGCCAACGGAGATCCTGAGACGACGGCGTGGGACACCCACGCCGCCAACTTCGGACCGCTGCGCGACCTCCACTGCCCGAAACTGGACCGCTCGTTGTCGGCGTTGCTGACCGACATGGACGAGAAAGGGCTGCTGGACGAGACGCTGGTCGTCGCGGTCGGTGAATTCGGCCGCTCTCCGCGGCTCGGCGTCTCGACCTCGGGCAACACGAACTCCCCCGACGGTCGGGACCACTGGCCGTACTGCTACACCGCCGTGGTGGCGGGCGCGGGCATCCCCGGCGGTCGGCTCTACGGCGAGTCCGACGGGACGGCCTCTTCCCCGAAGGAAAAGCCCGTGCATCCCAACGACCTGCTGGCGACCATCTACTACGCGCTCGGCATCGACCCGAACCAAGAGATCCACAACCACTTGGACCAGCCGCGCGACTTGGTCAAGGGCAAGCCGCTGATGGATCTCTGGGTGGGCTAGGCCGAGGTCTTGCGGCCCGCCGCATGGCGGGGCGGGGGGCATGCCCCCTGCGCTGGCGGACCCGGCACCTACTTGCCGGCCCAGACCGGCTGGCGTTTCTCTAGGAAGGCGCACATGCCCTCTTGGGCATCTGCGGCCAGAGCGTTCATGCTCATCACTTCCTTGGCGTAGTCGTAGGCCTTGGGCTGGTCAAGGTCGATCTGGGAGTAGAACGCCTGCTTGCCCAGGCCGACGGTCAGCGAACTTGCCGCGGCAATCTCCATGGCCAGCCTGCGCGTTTCCTCGGCCAGTCGCTGGCGGGGCACGACATGGTTGACCAAGCCCCACTCTGCCGCCTGCGCCGCGTCGATCATTTTCCCCGTGAGCAGCATCTCGAGGGCCCGCTTCCTGCCGATGCTGCGCGTGAGCGCGACCATCGGGGTGCTGCAGAACAGGCCGATCTTGACTCCGGGTGTCGCAAAGCGCGACACCTCGGAAGCCACGGCTAGGTCGCAGGTGGCCACCAGCTGGCAGCCGGCCGCCGTCGCGATGCCGTCGATCTGGGCAATCACCGGCTGCGGGATCGCTTGCAGGGCGCTCATCATCTCGGTGCAGCAGTCGAAGACGTGCCGGTAGTGCTTGAGGTCGCCTCCGGTCATCTCGCGCAGGTCGTGCCCGGCGGAGAAGACCGGTCCCTCGGCCTGCAGGATGACTGCCCGGACGGCTTCGTTCGCGCCGATTTCGCGGATTGCCGCCGTGAGCGCCGCCATGACTTCGAGTGACAGCGAGTTGCGCCGCTCGGGGTTGGCCAGCGTCAGCGTCGCCAATGGCTCGGCTATGTCGACCTTGAGCGCCGGAGTTGCCATAGTGTGCTCAGGATAGCAACCGTAGTATTCTGTTCGGAACTCATGCACCCGATTTTGATCCTGCTGATCGCGATGGCGTCGGTCTTCCTGCTGATCATCCGCTGGAAGGTCAACGCTTTCGCCGCCCTCATCCTCTCCGCAGTCCTGATCGGCCTGCTCTCGCCGCACGTAGCCGTCGAAGACATCATGGGGGCCGTCACCGAAGCCTTCGGCGGATTGGTCGGCAGGATCGGAGTGGCGATCGCCATGGCAGCCGTGATCGGGCAGTGCTTGATGGAGAGCGGCGCTGCGGAGAAGATCACGCGGCGCTTCGTGGCTTGGCTGGGCGAGAAATACTCCTCGTTCTCGATGGTGATCAGCGGCTACATCCTGTCCATTCCGGTGTTCCACGACACGGTGTTCTACCTGCTCGTGCCGCTGGCCCGCTCGATGAGCATGCGCGTCAAGGGCCGCAACTACCTGCTGTACACGCTGGCGATCGGGGCTGGCGGCGTGACGACGCACATTTTCGTGCCGCCCACGCCCGGGCCGCTGGCGATGGCGGAGACGCTCGATATCGACTTGGGCTTGGTCATCGTTGTCGGCCTGATGGTGGCGGTGCCATCGGCGCTGGCGTGCTGGGCCTATGCGTGGTGGATCGACCGCAAGCTCAACATCCCGATCCGCGAGGCTCCCGGCCTCTCTCTCGAGGAGCTTGAAGAGGTCGCCCACCGGCCCGAGAGCGAGCTTCCTGGTTTTGGGGTGTCCCTGTTGCCGATCGCCCTGCCGGTGGTCCTGATCACCGCCAACACGGTGACCAACACGTTCTTCCCCGGCAGCGCCCTCAGTGACGTCACGGCCTTTCTGGGCAATCCCAACCTAGCCCTGATCCTGGCCGCCGCCACCGCGCTCGGCGTGCTGGCCTCGCACAAGGGCCTGGGCTTGCGCGAACTGGCCAAGCCCACGGAAGAGGCCATCAAGAGCGCTGGCCTGATCATCCTCATCACCGCCGGCGGCGGTGCGTTCGGCAGGATGCTGGTCAAGGCCGAGGTCGGCACGGTGCTCGGCGAGTACGCCCAGCAGGCGGGGCTCTCCCTGATGCTGCTCGGATTCGGGGTCGCGATGCTCTTCCGCATCGCGCAAGGATCCGCCACGACCGCGATGATCACGACCTCGGAAATCCTGGCGCCGTTGATTCTGGCCAGCCCGCCCGGCCACCATGCGGTTTACATTCTGACCGCGATCGGCTCCGGGTCGATTGTCGGCGGCTGGATGAACGATTCGGGCTTCTGGGTCTTCAAGACGATGACCGGCTTGACGGAGGTGGAGGCCCTCAAGACCAAGACGGTTTCGCTGTTCGCGCTAGGCGGTGCGGGCTTGCTTGCTTCCTGGCTAGGGGCGGTCTTCTTTCCGTTGGTGTAGTCCGCGCCTGCGCTCGAGATATTGGGCGGCGACCGCACTCACTACTCCACATTCTGCGCGGGGGCGGGCCGAGCCATCGGCTTCCCTGCCGCGATCGCAGCCCACCCAAGCGTGGAGGGCTCGCGGACGCGGAGAGCCGTGAAGTATGTCGATGACGTGAGCAGAGGCACCCCCCGGTCTCTTCGTCGTCGGAGACCGCCACTGGTCGCGCGCGCTCGGTCCCGTGACACTTCGGTTGCCACCAAGGAGCCGTCAGTGCGCGGCAGCGGTATTCGTTCTGAGGGAGTCCAGCCGTTCGTAGACATTGTTGAGGCGAAGCGGCCGAAAGTCCCATGCGTCGACTCCGACGTCGACGCGACCGCCTTTCGGCGTGATGATCGGCGGGAGCTTGTTATGAGTATGTCCGTGTAGGTGAATGGCTCCGCGGTGGAAGCCGTTCCATTCCTCGAACGGGTAGTGGGACAAGACAACGGGTGGGGCGGCCCTCGATGAAAGGGACACTTCGAGATAGTCGACCACTGCGTCCCATCCTGGGACTGACTCGATCTGAAGGTCGTGGTTGCCCCGAACCAGAATCCGACGGATCTTACGGTGGTCGGGAATCAAGATGCTGCGACTCCTGCGCCACGCCACGTCGCCTAGGTGAATTAGGGTGTGGCCGGCCGGGATCACGGTGAGGTTAAGGCGGATGGCGGCGTCCATCTTCTCGACCGATTGGAAGGGCCGGTCGCACAGGTGAAGGATATTGGCGTGGCCGAGGTGGGTGTCAGCCGTGAACCAAGTGGTTTCGGGGTTGACGGTGAGGCGTTGCCGAGGTGTCGAAACCAGTAGCGCTTCAGTAGCCGCCGAGTAGCCGGGCGGACGGGAAAGACTCTTCATGGTCGGTTCGCGGCTCTGGGTGGTTGCGGACGCTCGGAGGGCATCGCTGATGATGTTTGCTGTGTCGGACCGTGGTCTCGACATATATTTGTATGCTAAACGATAATTTTTCGTATATCAAGAAATAGAAAACCAGTTTCCACGCTAGGCTGTCCGCGGGCTGAGATGCGTTGGGCGCTGTGAACGCGAACTCTTCGCACATTGGAGTCTGTGGCATGCAAGGGTTGGTTAAGAAGAGCCGCGTGCGGGAGACCTTCGCGCATGGTTCTGCGAGCGGCCGAGGGAGAGATTCCCTCAGACGACTCGAACCGGCGGACAGTCGCCTGGTTTCGCGCCCAGGCCGGCTCTGATAGCCTCGCCTAGTCGGGGGTGGCCCACGGAAACCTTCGCTCGATCCTTGCTTCGCGGTAGCTGGCTAGCGCACCTGCTGGCCGCGCGCGGGGTTGCTGGCTTCTTGACTAGGGGCGGGCTTCTTCCCCTTGGTGTAGGCCGAAACCGGCCATCGATCCGCTCGGTGGCGGCCTCGTAGTTACGCCAGGATGCCGCCTTCCGCCGCTTCCAGCAGAACGGCTGGGGGTCTCCTCGGCCTGCACGCATGGCAGAGCGTGACGGCGGGATCTGTGCTCGCATCTCGCTGATATAATCCCTGTATCGGCACAGGAGGGGGCTCTGTCCTACAGCCTTTTCCCCGATTCCTCTGAAGCGCTCCGAATCGCCTTCGGTCTGGCAGCTGGAATCGCTTGCTGCGTATTGCTCAACGGCCAGACGGACACGGGGAGCATCGGCGGCTTCGTTTACGACGAGACTGGGGCAGTCATTCCCGGTGTCGCCGTCAGCGCTGTCGAAGAGAACCGCGGCATCCGCCGGGGGGCGGAGACAACCGAGACCGGCGAGTACTCGTTTCGATACGTCGAGCCAGGAATCTATTTGCTGAGGTTCCAAGCGGCGGACTTCGCGCCGCTTGCGGTCGATGGCGTCGAGGTTCGCGTGGGAGAGACGGCCACGGTGTCTCCGCGGCTGGCAGTGGCTGCCGCCGAGCAGAGCGTCGTGGTGTCCAGCGAATCGGTGCGGTCCGCGATCGAGCCCCACAGGGTGCAGCAGTCCGACCACATCGACTCGGTGCGCATCCAGAACCTTCCCATCAATCGCAGGGACTACCTCTCGCTGGGGCTGCTCACGCCAGGGGTAGTGGACACGGCCTATGTCGGCAACGCGACGGATCGCCGAATTACTACGACGGGCAGCTCTGGGCTTGGCATCGGCGGCACGAACGGACGCGGCAATACGTTCATGATCGACGGGCTGGACAACGTCTCGATCGTGGGAGGCGTGCGATCCCGAATCAGCCAGGAAGCAGTCTACGAGTTTCAGGTCAACAGAAACTCGTTCTCCACCGAGCAGGGCGGCGCGCCTGGCGGCGCGATCAATATCGTGACAATGAGCGGCACGAACGAGGTCCACGGATCCCTGTTCGGCCTTCTGCGCAACCGTGGGTTTCAGGCACGGAACTATTTCGATCCGGGCAAGGGCGCGTACACCAGAACGCAGAGCGGAGTTTCGATCGGGGGTCCGGTCGAACGCAACGAGACGTTCTACGCGATCACCTACGAACGTTTGGACCGTCACGAGTCCCAGATCGTTCCCCTGCTTTCTGACAGGTCCTTCCTGACTTCCCTGACGAAATCCCAGCAGGACTTGGTCAATGTGCTAGGCGCTGCCGGGCCGGCGGCGCTACGACCGATCGTGGGTCGGCTCGCCGCGGCGCTCGTGCCGGCCAACCATCCCGGCGTCGTGCCTCTTTTCGAGGAGAACAGCGGAGTCTTCCCGTTCTCCGAAGAGCGGCAGCAGATCCTCGCGCGAATGGACCACACCCTGCGCGACGGTCACAACGTGTTCTTCCGCGGGAATTGGACCGGACGAGACAGCGACAACACATCATTCGGCGACCTGAACGCGCGAAACCGCGGCTATTTCCGGACTCTCGACGAATTCTCGCTCGCGCTCGGTGACACATTCGTCATCAGCCCCAAGTGGGTTAGCGAGACGCGACTGGGCTTCTCCTATCACGATTCCGGCTCGACACCCTACGAACCCAACGGCCCGTCCGTCGAAATCGCCGGATTCGGCAACTTCGGCAGGGACTTCTTCCTTCCTGTGCGTGGTGTCGAGCGCGTCTACCAGGCGCGCCAGAACTTCATCCGCGTCACGGGGCGTCAGACGCTGAAGTTCGGAGCAGACATCAACCCGGTCCGCAACTGGGTGCGGTCCGAGACTTTCCTCAGCGGCCGGTTCGTCTTCGGCGAGGCGGTGCCTCTTGCCAGCGTCATCGACAGCGCTGCCGGGACTGGAACTTCTGGGCTGATCAAGGGGGTTCTCGAAGCTTCCGGCCTGGCCCGGCTCGCGGGCGCGGTAGACGCGCCGATCTCGGCTCTGCAGGCCTACGCCCTAGGGCTGCCGACCACATACCAGCAGGGCTTCGGCAATCCGTACTGGCTGGGCTGGACGAACCGCACGAACTACTACTTCGAGGATGCGGTCCGGATTACCCCGAAGTTCTTGCTGACCTTCGGCCTGCGCCACGAACTTGAGTTCAAGACCCGGTTTCCCCGCGACAACAACAACCTGGCACCGCGGGCCGGATTCGCTTGGAGCCCTGATCAGAAGACCGTCGTGCGCGGCGGGTACGGGCTCTTCTATGCCCGGATCGAGGGCCAGATCTCGTATATCAACGACCTGCTCGGCGAAAAGCAGCAGATCTTCCAGGTATTCGTTCCGCTGACCGGGCTGCCGGGCATTCGCAGCACCCTGACGGGCCAGCCAGTGACCTCCGCGGAGATCTACCAAACGTTGCGGGCTGGAGGGATCATCGGCCAGCGAGAGATTCGCCGGGACGACTTGCTGGTCCACGGCATCGATGCCGGCCCGGGCTATCCGCTCCGCGTCGGATTCCGGCTCGCCGAGGACGCGGTGAATCCGTACTCCCAGCAGGGGAGTTTCGAGATCCAGCGGCAAATCGCTGACTATTCGTTGTCTGTCGGATACAACTACAACCGCGGCCTCCACATCATGCGGCCCCTTGACGCGAACGTCTTCCAAGCGGGGACCAACGAAGCCGGCCGGCCGATCGTGGGCTTCCGGAACCCCCTCATGCTGCAAGACAACGTATACGGGAGCTGGGGCAGGTCGTACTATCACGCCATGATCGTGCAGCTCAAGAAGCGGTTTTCGCGGGGCTTCACCCTATCCGCGCACCACACTTGGAGCAAGACGATCGACGAGAACACCGACTACAATTCCGCGTTCGAGCCGCATCTCCAATGGGACGCTCGCAACGAACTCGCCCTGTCGGATTATCACCGCGGGCACCGGTTTGTCGCGCACGCGGTGGTGCAGTCGCCGTGGAAGGCCGCCGGAAGCAGGGGGATCGCGCGCAAGCTGCTGGCTGACTTCACCCTTTCCGGGATCGTCATCGCCCGTTCCGGTGCGCCCTTCAATCTCAACGCTGGTGTCGATACAATCGGCGATCGTCACACCGACACGCACCGCCCGTGGGGGCTCGGGCGCAATGTCGGCAGGGGACCGAGCTACTTCGGCTTCGACATGCGCTTGGCCCGGTCGTTCGCGCTGCGGGAAGGCTTGAGCCTGCAGATTGTGGGCGAGGCCTTTAACGTTCTGAATCACACGAACTTCCGCGGCGTGAACGGCGTGGTCGGAAATGTCTCCATTGAAGACTTGCCCGAGAAACTCGTCGGCCGCCGAGGGCCGGTCACCGAGCCGTTCTCGTTCGCATCGGCATTCGATCCGCGGCAGTTCCAGTTCAGCCTCCGCCTGACGTTCTAGCGATTCTTGCCAGCATCGTGCGCACTGCCAGGCCTGCGTAGGTCGGGCAAGGGGGATCTCCCAAGCGGCACTGTCTCCGAGTCCGCCGTCTAACCTGCCCAGCATTGCGCCGGGCCGGTCCGTGCCGGGCCAGGGAGGGTGACCTTGTGCGAGACGCGTCCCTTGTAGAAGGGTATGGGACTAAGCCCTGGCCGGGTTGCGCCGAGTGTCTGCCTTTGTTAGCCTCAACTTGCCGGGGGCGGCCCACGCAAACCTTCGTTCGATCCTCGCCTTGCGCTGGCCGGCTGGCGTGCCTGCTTGCTGCCTTCGGGGTCCTCTGTGCGCTCCATGCACAGCCGAACGACTCCCACGCACGGTTCGTAGGCCAATACTGTACAGCCTGCCACAACGAAGAGGCGGCCACCGCCGGTCTTGCGCTCGATACGGCCAGCGCACGCCCAGTCCCGGACAATGCCGCGCTTTGGGAGCGGGTGGTCAGCAAGCTTCGCAGCCGCCAAATGCCGCCCCTTGGCGCCGCGCGGCCGGACGAGTCGACCTATGACGAGGTGGTGGGCTCATTGGCGGCGGCCCTCGATGAAGCGGCTGCAGACCGTCCCGATCCTGGCCGCACTGATACCTTCCGCCGGCTGACGCGCACCGAGTACCAGAACGCGATCCGTGACCTGCTCGGCATTGAGTTGGACCTGTCCTCGCTGCTGCCGCGAGACGAGTCCAGTTCTGGCTTCGACAACATTACGGTGGGAGATCTCTCGCCTGCGCTGCTGGAAAGCTATGTGCAGGTCGCGGACAAGATCTCCCGCCTCGCAGTGGGCCGGCCGGTTCCCGCGCTCGAGGTCGAGAGGGTCAACATCAAGCCCGACGTCACCCAAGAATGGCATGTCGAAGGGCTGCCGCTCGGCACCCGCGGGGGCACGCTCTTCCGCCACTACTTCCCCCTCGATGCCGAGTACGAGATCGTCATCCGGCTGGCCCGCGACCGCGACGAGCAGGTGGAAGGCCTGCGCCAGCCCCACCAAGTCGTTTTGCTGCTGGACCAGAGGCGCGTCCAGTCGTTTGAGGTCGTGCCGCCGCGCCACGTCGGCAACCACGTGGCTGTCGACACTCATCTTGAGGCGCGCGTTCCTGTGCAGGCGGGGCCGCACCAGATTGGGGTCACGTTCCTCCAGCGGCCCTGGAGCGTGCTGGAGACGGACCGCGAGCCGTATCGGGCGCACTACAACGTCTATCGCCACCCCAGGGTCCAACCCGCTGTTTACGAAGTCTCCATCGCCGGGCCGTACAACCCGCGAGGTCCCGGCCGCACGCCCAGCCGGGACCGGATCTTCCTGTGCCGCCCTGAAGGCGCCGGGGAGGACGAAAGCTGTGCCAGGCGCATCATTGCCAGCCTGATGCGGCAGGCCTTCCGCCGGAAACTCTCGGAACCGGACTTTGACAGCCCGATGGAGTTCTACCGGCGCGGGCTCGCAGCCGACGGGTTCGAGGCTGGAATCGAGATGGCGCTGGCCGCGATCCTGGTGAGCCCGGAATTCCTGTTCCGCGTCGAGCGCGACCCCGCGGGCTTGCCCGCGGGCACGCCGTATCGGATCAGCCCGGCCGAGCTGGCCTCGCGGCTATCGTTCTTCCTGTGGAGCAGCATTCCTGACGAGGAACTCCTGTCCGCGGCGCTGCGCGGGGACTTGGCCCAGCCGGAGGGCCTGGAGCGGCAGGTGCGCCGCATGCTGGCGGATCGCCGCTCGCAGGCGCTGCTGACGAACTTTGCCGCGCAGTGGCTGCACCTGCGGAATCTCGAGTCGGTGACGCCCGACATGCGCCTGTTCCCGAACTTCGACGATAACCTGCGCCAGGCAATGCGCCGCGAGACCGAGCTCTTCCTGGATAGCGTGATCAAGGAGGATCGCAGCGTGCTGGACCTGCTCTCGGCCGACTACACGTTTGTCAACGAGCGTCTGGCCAAGCACTACGGGATTCCCCATGTGTACGGATCTTGGTTCCGGCGAGTCGAGCTGGACGAAGACAGCCGGCGCGGGGGCCTGCTGCGGCACGGCAGCATTCTTGCCGTGACTTCGTATAACACCCGCACGTCGCCGGTGATCCGAGGGCACTGGGTGCTGGAGAACCTGTTGGGCGCGCCGCCCCCGCCCCCGCCGGCGGACGTACCGGCGCTCGAAGACAAGACAATCAGCGGCAGTCTCTCGGTGCGAGAGCGCCTGCTGGAGCACCGCGCCAACCCGGCCTGCGCCAGTTGCCACAGCCTGATGGACCCGGTAGGGTTCGCGCTGGAGAACTACGACGCGGTCGGCCGGTGGCGCGATTCCGAGGGCGGTCGGCCGATCGATGCGACGGGCAGTTTTCCCGGCGGAGCGAGCTTTGAAGGCGTTTCGGGACTAGAAAAAGCCCTGTTGGACCGCCCAGAGTCGTTTGTGGGAGCACTAGCCGCGAAGCTGCTGACGTATTCTCTAGGTAGAGTAGTCGAGCACAACGACGCACCGGCGGTCCGCAAGATCGTGCGCGACGCGCGTGCGGACGGGTTCCGATTCTCGTCGGTCGTGCTTGGCGTCGTTCGCAGCGAGCCGTTTCAGATGAGGAGGTCGAGATGATCGTCACCAAGAAGGCGCTGCCGCGCCGCACGCTGTTACGGGGCATTGGTACCGCCGTGGCCCTGCCACTGCTGGACGCCATGGTGCCAGCGCTCACGGCAGCTCGGGCAACGCCCGCCCGGCCCGTGCGCCGGCTCGGCTACGTGTTCATTCCCATGGGATCGGACACCAACCGCTGGACCCCTCCCGGCGAAGAAACGCTCGAGCGGCTCTCGCCGATCCTGCGGCCATTGGAACCGCACAAGGACCAGCTCACGGCCCTGACCAACATGGCGTTGAAGAATGCCTATCCCGGCACCCACGCCACCTCCAATTCCGCCTACCTCAGCTGTGCCAAGGCGAAGCTGACCGAGAGCAGCGACTACTACCTCGGCACCACGGTCGATCAGATCGCCGCCAAGCACATCGGCCAGGACACGCAGCTTCCGTCGCTTGAGCTGGGCATGGACCTGCTCGAGATCGTGGGGCAGTGCGACGACGGATTCGCCTGTGTCTACCAGAACAGCCTGTCGTGGTCTTCGCCGACCACGCCGCTGCCTTACGAGGCGCGGCCGCGCAACGTGTTCGGACGCCTGTTCGGGGAGGGCAGCCCGGAGCAGCGCGCCAAGGCGTTGAAGAAAAAGGCCAGTTTGCTGGACCGCGTGAAGACCGACATCTCGCGTTTGCAAGGCGAGCTGGGCGCCGGTGACCGGGCCAAGATGGAGCAGTATCTGGACAGCGTGAGGGAAGTCGAGCGCCGCATCCAAATCGCCGAAGCGGGCGTGGCCGACGGCCCTCGCCCGGACATGGATCGTCCGATCGGCGTTCCGGCGGCCTATGCTGACCATGCCCGGCTGATGTTCGACCTTCAGGTTCTGGCGCTGCAGGCAGACATCACCAGGGTGATCACGTTCCAACTGGCGCGCGAGGGGAGCACACGGAGCTACCACGAGATCGGCGTGTCCGAGCCCCACCACCCGTTGACCCATCACGGCAACAACCCGGAGATGGTCGCCAAGATGGCCAAGATCAACGAGTACCACGTGTCGCTGTTCGCGTATCTGGTCGACAGGCTGAAGTCCACGCCAGACGGCGACGGCACCCTGCTCGACCATTCCATGTACATGTACGGCAGCGGCATGGGCGATCCCAACAAGCACGATCACATCAATCTGCCGATATTGGTCGCCGGTGGCGGAGCGGGCACGATGAAGGGAGGCCGTCACGTCCGCTACGCGGAGCAGACGCCGCTAGCCAACCTGCACCTGACGCTGTTGGAGAAGGCGGGTGTCCGCATGGATTCGTTTGCCGACAGCAAGGGCAAGGTTGACGAGCTCCTGTCGATCTAGCTGCGGCGGGCGAGGACGAGCCATGTTGCGGCGCAGCGTCGGAGTCTGGATGGCGGCCTGCTTGGCCGCGGCCGGCGCGGTGGAAGGGGCGGGGGCTCCCGTGGCCGACGCGGTTCAGGCGTCGGACCGCCAGGCTTTGCACGCACTGCTCGTGGCTTCCGCCGACGTCAACACGGCCCAGGTGGATGGCATGACAGCCCTGCACTGGGCTGCCCGCCACGATGACCAGGAAGTCGCCGAACTGCTACTGGAAGCTGGCGCTGACGCTAGCGCCGCGAACCGCTACGGCGTGACGCCGCTCACCATCGCCTGCATCAACGGCAGCGGTCCCGTGGTCAAGCTGCTGCTCGATGCGGGGGCGGATCCGAACACGACGCTGCCGGGTGGCGAAACGGCGTTGATGACCGCATCGAGGACCGGCAGGTTGGCGCCGGTGAAGGCGCTCTTGGTTCGGGGTGCCGACCCGCACGCGACCGTGCTGGGGATGGGACGACAGGAGGGCGTGGGGGCGAACGCGTTCTTGCGACGGATGGAAGATCCCACCATATTCGACTTCAAGCTGAAGTCCGAGCAGACCGCGTTGGTCTGGGCGGCTTCGGAGGGCCACGCCGCGGTCGTGGCAGAGCTGATCGAGTTCGGCGCCGACTTTCGGCGAAAGTTGGAATCCGGCTTCACTCCGCTCCTGTTTGCGGTCAGGGCGGGGCATCTGGACGTCGTCAAGACGCTAGTGGACGCCGGTGCCGATGTGAAACAGCCGATCGAGCCGAGCAAGGACTGGAGTCACCGTGGCTACATCGCCAGGCTCCGTCCGAACGCGACCGCCCTCCACGTGGCGATCGAGAACGGGCATTTCGGACTGGCGGACTACCTCTTGGAGGCCGGCGCCGATCCCAACGCGGCCGATCGGGTCGGCTACACCCCGCTGCACGCGATCACCAACGCTCGCCGGGTGGCGCTGGGCGATGCCAACCCGCCCCCGAAGCCCACCGGCGGCATGACGAGCCTTGACCTGGTCCGCAAGCTGGCCGCCCATGGCGCGGACCTGAACGCGAGCCTGACCGGCCCGGGACTGCTGAACTTAGGCACCCAGGTGTACGGGCCGACCGCGTTCTTGGCCGCTGCCCACACGGCCGACCTCGAATTCATGCGGGCTCTCGTCGAACTGGGCGCGGATCCGCTGCTCACGGACCGGAACGGCAACAACGCTCTGATGCTGCTGGGCGCGCGCACGGGGAGTGAGGCCGAAGTTGTCGAAGGGATCGACATGCTGCTCGGACTGGGAATCGATATCGACGCGCTCAGCAAGAGCGGCGAGACGGCAATGCACCACGCCGCGTACAGGGACAGGAGCGCGCCCATCGAGCTGCTGGCCGCGAGGGGCGCGGACATCAGCGTTTGGAATCGTGACAACGCGTTCGGCTCCACCCCCCTGGCGCTGGCAGCCGGATACCAAGGAAAGCGCACGATCCGCCCCCACCCCGTTGCCGAGGCCGCGATCCGAGAGGTGATGGTCGCTGCCGGGGTGCCGGTGCCTGAGATCGTAGCGGTCGCATCGCAGGCGAAGCAGGCTTACTAGGTCGGTCGGGCGGCTCTTGCGCTTGCGCCGTTGACCTCGGACTGGTTCCGGCTTGGAAGGGATAGGCACCTGCCCAACGTCAAGGGCACCCGGCTTGGTCCCATGGCCAAGGCACGCATTGCCGCGCGCTAGTCGCCGCTCAGCTTTGCGTGCTCGTAGAGCAACTCGCCGTGTTCGTCATAGAACTGGAATTCAGCGCGCGCTCCCCCGCCGACGGGCTCTACCGAAATGATCAGGAAACCTCCGCTAGCCTCGGGAGAGTGGAAGGGCTGCTTGATCTTGCCGTCTGGATCCGTTGTGTTTGGATCTCCAGGAAAGCTGCCGAGAATCGCGTTGGCGTCGACCAAGGCTCCGGAAGAGAACTCTTCATAGCCGTCGGCGCGGATCGAATGGTACTGCCAGTGCCTGTCGCCGCAGGCGATGAAGAACTCCTTATTCGTGATCCCGCTCTTGGCCAGCCACGCGAAGAACTCGTCTCCTTCGTGCCGGTAGCCGTTGATGTTGGTGTGGTTGTCACGCTTGCTGCTGGAGTCAGGGCCCACCATGGGAGTGGACGATATGAGCAGCTTGAAGGTCGCGTCGCTCTCCTCGAGCGTCTTCATCAGCCAAGCCTTTTGCTCAGCCCCCCAGATGGTCTTGCGGGGCCCGTCCGGCTGGTCGAGCGGGCTGCGATAGTCGCGCCCCTCGACGAACCACACTTGCAGATCCCGGCTCACCCGATGCGTGCGATACGTGACCGGATCGCGCTCGGCCGGATCAACGACCGGCATCTGTTCTTGAAACACGTCGATCCCCAGCGTGTGCGACGGCTCGAAGCCGGAGCCGGACTCGCCCTCGTGAATGTTCGTGCGCGGATAATAATCGAGCTGCTTGGCAGCCCGGATGCGCACGGCGTTTACCGCGTCGGAATCGTCGAAGCGGTGGTCGTGATCGTCTTTCATCCAGTACGTTGCCACCTGCTCGAATAACTCGAGGAACCGTGGCTGGGAGTACTGCTCGTGGTGCTTCTTCCGCATCTCGTGGCGGGTCTGTGCCCGGCCGCGGTGTCCGGGGTGGTCGTAGTAGACGTTGTCACCCGTTCCGACGAAGAAGTCGGGCCGGAGCTTGAGCATCGAAGCCAACGCGGGGTAGCCGAGTTCCTTGTCCGGCCCCGAATAGGGCGGTGTCCGGCTACTGCCGGTGTAGTGGAAGAACGAGTAGTTCATCCCGGTCACGATGGCGATGCTGTATGGCTCGGCGACCGAGCTTCCCCCGAGCGTGCGAAACATCGCTGTGTCGGAGACGCGAAGATCTTCGCGGTCGGGACCGTAGTGCAGCCGGTAGTAATAGCGTGTGGCGACCTCGAGGCCGCTGACCTTGAGCTTGACGATAAAGTCCGAGTACGGAGACGCCTCGATCCAATCCGTAAAGCGCGCCGAGTCGAAGCGCTCGTTGTCGGCGATCTCGAAGCGCGCCCAGCCATCTGCCCCGCGCACCCCCTCCCAGCGGGGATCCTGCCGAGGGTTGGACGAGGTCAGGCGCGACTGCAGGATTGCGGAAGTCTCGCCCACCTCTCCGGCCATGATGCCTTGGCGCAAGTTGATGGGGAATTCGGGAGATTGAGCGAGCGTTGGGAGCGCGAGCAGCAGGCCGGAAAGGATCGTTCGAAGCATCGGATTTCGAGCGGCCACGCTGTGCCGCACGTCCAATCCTACACGAGAGGGTCGCAGCACGACGCCATGCGTTGGGCTACCGTCAGGGCTTTTCAATGTCAGATAGCGAGGGGCGGATTGCATAAGGAGTTAGGAGAGGGGCTGGACAAACGCGCGGTGGTTGTGCGATAACTCGCAGAGTGGGACCGCAGCACATCCCGTTAGGCGAGGTCCGGGTCCGTC
>JAJDTX010000166.1 GCA_022826925.1 Bryobacterales bacterium | reverse complement strand
GTCTCGACCAGGACGGTCGACGTGCATGTCGGCTGGCTCCGGCAGAAGATCGAGGACGATTCGCGCAAGCCGCGGTGGATCATCACGCGGCACGGTATCGGATATATCTTTGATCCGAAGGAGCGCAGCTAGGTCCCACTCCCTGCTGATAGACTCAAGGCAGGCATGAACCGCCGTCGCTTCATGACCGCTGCGGCCGCCGCCGCGACTGTCCCGGCAGAGCGGGCCGCTTCCCAAGGCAGGATCCTGCTGCCCACGGACACACCGGACGAACTTGGCTTCAGGATCATGTGGTACAACCCCGTGCCGCCGATTGACAAGAGCACGTATCGTCTCGAAGTCGGCGGGCTGGTCGAGAAGCCGCAACGGTTCGAGATGGACAGGCTGCGCTCCTACCCCAGATTCGAGCAGTCCAAGCGCCTGAAGTGCGTGCAATGTTGGTCGGCCCGCACGACGTGGGGAGGATTCCGCTTCGACGAACTGGTAGAGGAAGTCAAGCCTCTGGCCAAGGCGAAGTCTGTCCGCATCGACTGTGCGGACAAGTGGTACGAGTACATGTCGCTCGACGAGATGGCGGAGCCCGGCGTGATGATGTGCCTGGAGATGGCCGGCCAGCCGCTGACCGACCAGCACGGCGCGCCGTTGCGCCTGCTGGCGCCGTCGAAGTACGGATACAAGTCGGCCAAGCTGGTGACCAAGATCACGTTTGTAGAGAAGGGCGGCGGATCGATGGCGTGCGATATCGGGCCGTACTACTCCCCCGGGGGCGAGATCCTGCCCGGCTACGACCATCCTCTGGACTTGGGCCCGAACCTGCGGAAGAAGATCCCCGGCGGGGAGATCGTCGCCTACTGATGCTGCGGCTGGCCAAGCGCGACTTTCTCAAACTCGCCGGACTGGCGATCGCCGAGAAGCTCGTGCCCTCCTGGGCTTGGGCTCGGCCAGCGGAACCGACCGAATCGGATCGCAAAGTCATCATTGTGACCTTCGGGGGAGGCTGTCGCTATCAGGAGACCTTCGCGCCCGAGGGCTTGCGCAACATACCGAGGCTGGTCGGGCTCAAGGACGACGGGCGGTTCTTCCGCAACTGCGCCAACGACGGCGTGCTGTCCCACTACAATTCCACTTCCAGCATCGTCACCGGAAACTGGCAGCGGGTAGATGACTTTGGATTCGGATGGGCCAGAAGCCCCACCATCTTCGAGTACTTTCGCAAGGCAACCGGCGTGCACTCGACAGATGCCTGGGCGATTTGCACGAACAAGAGTTTCGCCACGATGGGCGCTACGAAGGTGCGCGGTTACGGCGAGGGGCACGGCGCGAACGTCGTGTTGCCCAAGCAATTGCTGCTTGAAGCGGTGGACGAGGTCATCAAGCGCGATCTCGATCAGGGCGTCGCGGACCGGGAGAACGTGCTGCGCCAACTGGAGGGCATCCTCAACGCCGGCTACGAGGGGATCGGCTGGACGATCTTTCGCGGCGGCCGGCAGCTGGACCGGCAGGTCAGGCAGACGCTCAAGCGTGGCTTGGTCGAGTACATCTACGGCCCCGAAGCGCCGAACTCAGGGGACGAGCTGACCTTTTTCGTTGCAAGAGAGGTCATGCGGGAGTTCGCGCCGCGCCTGATGCTGGTGAACTTCTGGGACATGGACGTGGCGCACTGGGGAGCGTACTCGCTGTACTTGCAGGCGATCACCAAGACCGACCGGTTGTGCGGCATGCTGTGGGACGAAGTGCAGGCCAACCCCGCCTATCGCGACAAGACGACGCTCTTGATCCTGCCGGAGCTGGGCCGTGACGGGGACCAAGATACGGCCAACGGCTTCTTGAATCACCGCAGCGGGGACCCGTCGTGCCGGGATGTTTGGATGCTGGCGCTCGGCGCTGGTTTGGACCGTGGCGAGACCGACCGCCGCATCGCGCATGTGGATCTAGCGCCGACCGCGCTAGGGATGCTTGGCGTCGCGCCGGGCGAGATGCAGGGCAACCCGATCCCCGAAATATTGATCTGAACCCTGTCGCCGATGCCGCGCTGCCCGGCGTCGCCGTAGCGCTTCAGAGATCAATTGGGCTTGCTCGCCCCAGAGCCTCAACAGGGTTCGGGATCGACTCCGAGGCCGTCCGCGACGCGGTTGATGTAATTGAAGTACGAGACGACCTGGACGGCATCGTGTACAGCTCGGTCGTTCCATCCGGCTTCGCGCAATCCGTCAACGTCTGCGGCCCCCACCGATTCAGGGGCACGCGTGAGCTTCTCGCCGAATTCGAGCAGCGCACAGGTAGAACTGTCCAGACCTGCAGTCCTCCAGTTGTCCCGGACGCCGTCTGCCACTTCGTGAGCGACCTCTTCCCGGAGGTCGTGCCAATGCGCGTCCACTCAATAGTGGCACTCGTTCGCCTTCGACACAGTCACGGCCAGCATTTCCCGCTGGCCTCTGGAAAGCGGCGACGGACCGTGCATGATATGGGAGTAGAGGGTCATCGAAGCGGAAAGCACCTCGGGATTCGGGCTCATGATCCGCACGATGTTCCAGATCTTGCCCGCCCGTCGCAGAGCCGTTCGATACTCGTCGAGGAGAACTCCCTCCGCGACGTCGGGGGCGACAGTCTTGATGTAGGCCACGAATTCACTATATCCGTGGCCCGCGGCGCCCGCGCGGGGCGGTTGGTCTCCGGCCCTGCTTCCGCGCGATGCTGGGCCGCTTCGTACCGCCACCTTGGTTGTGCCGGGATTGCGGCCAGCACAGATCGCAAGAATGGGTTCGATGCGGCCCCTGTTCTTGTGATCGCGGAGGACCTCTCGGCGCCCGAACGCATTTGACGTAGCCGATCGCGATCTCGAGCAGAGGCCCAGTTATCGCTGTGTGCCGCTGTAACGCTCGATCCACTGCTCGGAATTGCGATGCAGTTCCACGCGAGGCACGTCGTTTTCAAGTGCCCGCCCGGGCGTGGTGCGACCATCCGCGACGGCTTTGTCCAATAGCGCTGCCAGCCTAGCGGCGACTTCAGGGCGGTCGCCGGCCAGGTTCTTGGTCTCGCGAACGTCCGTATCGAGATCGAACAACTGTACGAACGGAGCCTTGCGCAGGTCGGCAACAGCAGGGGTAGACCCGAACGAGCGCATGGCGTCTCCCCACGCTCGTTCGGGGATCGGCAGAGTGCCCCACATGCCCCGCGACCCGCTTCCGGGTGTCAGCGCGAGCTTCCATTGCCGGTCGCGAATTGCGAATGCGAGCGGCGATTGCATGACTAGGCTCGTTCTGGGGCTGGACGAACCTGGCGAAGTGAGAAGCGGCAGGATGCTGATCGAGTCGGGGGCTTCGTCGGGCTCGAGTTCGACGCTCGCGATTTCGGCAACAGTCGCCGCCATATCGTTCAGACCGACTAGGCCGTGGCACTTCGAACCTGGCTCGACTCTGCCCGGCCAACGCGCTAGGAAGGGAACCCTCAGCCCGCCCTCGTAGACCGTGAACTTGTACCCCCGGTAGATGCCGCTAGCGTAATGGCCGAGCGGCTCGAGCTTTCGGATTAAGTTCGGGGTTGCCTTGCGCACATTGCCGGCGTAGGGCGCGGCTCCGTGGTCGGAGGTGGCGATGACCAGCGTGTCGTCCGCGAGGCGATGCTTGTCGAGCGCAGCGAGCACGCGCCCGAGTGTCGCGTCGGTCTCTTCGACGAAATCCCCGTACAGCCCCAGCTTGCTGGTGCCCTCGAACGCGGGACTCGGGCTCGTAGGCGTGTGCGGCGACGTCAGAGCCACGTATAGGAAGAACGGCTGGCCGTTACGGGCCTGTTCGGCGTTGCGATCTAGGAACGCTTCCGCCTCGGTGGCGAACGCATCCAAGACCTTGTAGTCTTCGAAGTCCTTAGCGGCCGGACCCACGCGGTTGAACGCGCTCCATCCCTTTCGGGCAGTGACCTCGCCTTGGAAATGGCCGTTGCGAACGAACACGTAGGGGTACATGTCGAGCGAGCCCGGGAGGATGAAAGAGTAGTCGAAGCCAAAGTCGTTGGGGCCGACCTTCAAGGGACGCTCGTAGTCTACGTTGTCCACGCCTTGGTTGCCGCCGTCATTGGTGTGCATCAATGTGCCGAGATGCCATTTGCCGACATAGCCGGTCCGGTAGCCGGCCCGCTTGAGCATCGTGCCGAGCGTGAACGCGCCGGCAGGGAGCTGGGGGTTGAGGAAGCCCCACGGGCCGCTCCGAGACGGCTTGGCGAAGCGCCACGCGTAGCGGCCCGTCATGATGGCGATGCGCGACGGCACGCACACGGACGCCACCGAGTGGGCGTCGGTGAACATCATCCCGTCACGGGCCAGCGAATCGAACGCCGGGGTGCTGGTCTGGCAGCGGTCGCCGCCGTAGCAGGCGACGTCGCCGATGCCGAGATCGTCCGCCATCACGTAGACGATGTTGGGATTGTTGGCAGAGGCCCCGGACGCTCCGAGGACGAGAAGCGCGCACAAGGCGGCAGTGCTGTAAGTGCTGGCAGATCGGAACGAGCTCATGGAGGCGGCAATAGTATCCCACGCTTGCTTTGAGGGCCGTCCCGGCCGAGGCCGCGGCGGGTGACCGGCAGGCTGGAGGCCGCCAACTGGCGAGGGGCCAAGCTCAGCCCGTCTCACAGTCCAGCCTGCAAGAACGCGATCACGTCCGCCATCTCTTGCTGGGTGAGCGACTCTTCGAATCCCTCGGGCATCAAGGACACATCAGATGCCCGCAAGTCCGCGATGTCGGCCTTGAACACGGAGATATCCTCGAGCTCGCCGCGGAGCGTGACCGTAGCCGAAGTCTCGGAGACGAGAATCCCGTCGAGGAAGCGACCGTCCGTCGTCTCCAAGAGATTGTTGCGGTAGCGGTCGTCGATGGCATAGCTCGGATCCAAGATGCTGTTCAGAAGGTCTTCCTTGCTACGGTTGGCAACGCCCGACAAGTCAGGGCCGATGCGCCCCCGCTGTGCTCGCGAGAGGTGGCAGTTGGAGCACTCGCGCCGGAAGACCTCATCGCCTCGCTGTGGGTTTCCGCTCAGCTCGAGCACTGCCAAGTGTGCGGCGATCACTCGGCCACGGTCGCGCTCGTCTGCGGGCTCGATTCCGGCCGCCGCCTGCCGGACACGCTCATTCGGATGCTGGGCGAGCCGGATGAGCGTGACCGCGGGGATTTCGGCGGGTGGGATACGGCCCTGTCTGACCGCTTCGACGAACGCCACGGCGTGCTCGCGCCTACGGATCAGGCCGTCTGCAATCGTGTCTCGGACTGATAGCGGCGAATTCGGCCATGCAGCGATCAGAGTCCGGGCTGCGTCGGGATCCTCGAACGCGGCGATAGAGCGGGCGGCTTCGATGCGCAGGTCGGATTCCGAGTGCTCGAGCAGGAAGCTTCTGAGGGACGCTGCGACATCCGCGTAGTGGCCGGCCTGCAGGATCCGCGCCGCTGCCAGCCGCTCGCTGAGCGGGCTCTGAGGTGCCTGTGCCAGCCGCTTCGCCCGCCGCACGTCGGCCGCGAGATCGAAGTGGCGCGCCACTCGGCTTGCGGCCGCGCGCAGGTCTTCAGAGGGATCCTCCAGGAATCGGCTGATGGCCTCGCCGGCGAAGGCGCTTCCGCTCGGCCCGCCTATATGCAGCGAGAGTCCGGCCCCCAGCCCGTCAAGCGCGGCGATCTTCCAGCGGGCGTCGCTGAGGGACTCGGTGCCGGAGAGCAGGCGCAGCAGGGCGTCGGTTGCGGCCGGGTCGCCTTGGGAGCCCACAACTTGCGCGGCAGATCGGAAGTAGCGGGCTCTTTCCGGGGTAGGGGTGTCGAAGAACTCGGTGTGGCGGTCCACTAGGGCGGCGAGCACGGATCCAGCCATTCCCGGCGGCGCGCTGAGCGCAGCCGCGTGAAACCAGTGGTCGTCCGGGAAGCGGGCCAGTATGCCAGCCAGAGCGGCCGCCGATTCGCGTCGGTGTGCTAGGCCGCCGGCGCTGAGGGCTGCTTGGAAGGCCACCCGCGGGTCATCGTCCCGCGTCGCCGCGAGCACACTCGCAACGAACTTGTCCGGAAACCTCTCGGCGAGCCGCAGAGCACTCTCCCGGAGGGCCGGGTGCGGATCATCTAGAGCGGACGATAGCGTGTCCGTGGCAACCGCTTCGAGGCCTTCGAGTGTCCACAGGGCAAGCAGCCGCACGGCGGGCTGTGGATGGTTCAGCACGATGGATCGCAAGTCCGACACCACTGCGAGATCCTGCCGCTCCACGAGCAGACGCTGGGCCGTGCGCCGGTGCCAGCCGTTGGGGTGCTCCAGGTGCCGCGTGAGTTCGGCGCTGGATAGCGAGCCGAGCCGGGCCGTCCGTGCGACTGGGCCGGAACTCTCCGGCACGATTCGATAGATCCGGCCCATGTCGTCTCCGGCGTGGAAGTCCATCTTCAGCCTTTGCTGGACCGCTTCGGGTATGAAATCGGGATGTTCCAAGTACTGGCGGTAGTAGTCGACGACGTAGAGGGCGCCATCGGGGGCGTTGGCGAAGTTGACGGGTCGAAACCAATTGTCGGTTGAAGCGATGAACTCCTCAGAGGGGGGCCACCTGCTCGCGACGTAGGTGGGCCCGCTTGGAGTGAGCAAGTCGCAGTGCACAAGGTTGCCGTTCCCTTCGCCCACGAAGATGCTGCCCCTCAGCTTGGCCGGAAACCTGTCCCCTGTGTATACCGTAGTGCCGCACGCTGCTGTGAAGAAGCCCTCCAACTGCTCCTCGCGGCCCGGGCGAGTCTCCGCGTAGCGCCTGCGGCGGGCTTCAGTGCGCTGGATCCGCCACTGTTGCGGCTGGCTGACGGGGAACACGTTCGCGGCCGGCCGGCCATGGTCGGAAATGTCCTGCTCGGCGTGTTCCACCGGCAACAGGGGGTTACGTCTCAAGTACCCCGGCGGGATGACCGTGTGGCGCAGGTGGACCGTGTTGTGCGCGATGAACCAATGGCCCCACTCGTTGTAGTCGTGGCCGAACTGTGCGTCTCCGGTCGACGCTTCCGCCGCGCCGCTCAGGGGGTCGAAGCGGAATTCGCGGTCGCGCACGCTCACCGTGGGCATTTCCGGGTGCTTTGGGGAGGTCACCTCGCCCGGATAGCCGTGGTTGACGACGTAAAACCAGTTGTCGAGCCCTAGGCGGGGGTTGCTCAGGCGGCCCTCTACATGCGCTAGCGCGAACCCGGTGTAGAGAGTCTCGCGGATATCGGCTCGATGGTCGCCGTCCGTGTCCTTGAGGTAAAGAATGTCCGGAGCTGCCGTAGCGATCAGTCCTCCCTTCCAAGGCGCTATCCCCTCGACGCCTAGCAGGTTGTCGGCAAAAACGGTGTGCGCGTCGACGACGCCATCGCCGTCGGTGTCTTGGAGATACTTGATGCGGCTGAGCGGGAGAGTCCCTTCCGGGGGGTCTTCGGGGTTGTCGGCAAGTTCGGCAACGTATGCCGATCCGTTCTCGTCGAAGGCTAGCTCGACTGGATCGACCACGTGCGGCTCTGCCGCGAACAGCTCGATGCGAAAGCCGTCGGCGATGCGAAAGGAAGTCAGGGCCTCTTGGGGCGAGAGCGGACCTGCATCGCGCTGACCGCAGCTGGCGAGCACCCAGAGCGCCGCAGCTGCCGGCGATGCCCTCATCTTCATCGCTGCTCGCGTGGCACCGCGATCATGTCGACGGCGAGCCTCTGGCCAGACACGGCAGTTCCCCGCACCGATGCCTTCGAGGCGGCCGGAGGGGATTTCGGATCGTAGAACTCTGGACGAATCTGATTCAGGGCGGTGCTGGTGCTGTCATCGGAGACGTAGTATGTGGCCTTGGCCAGGTGGTCTAGGTCGCTGCCGGCTTGCCCGAGAATTCCGGCCAGGTCGGCAAACATCGCTCTGATTTGCTGCTCCGCGATCCCGGAGCCGCGGCCGTTCAGGGTTGAGACGTAGATGCTGGCCGGGTGAAACACTTGGGCGATGCGCGAAAAGACCGGGGACGCCGTCAGGCCCGGGGGTGTCAGGTAAGCGATCGGCTGGGCGTCCCCCGGCTCGTCCGCCGGGGCTGTCGCGACAATGGCCTCGATCTCGATTGCCTGCCGGTTCAGCCATTCGACGAAGACTACGGGCGGAGCACGGCCGCCATAGAACTCGACGATTCGACTCTCGACGAGGCTTGCCGCCTCGATCGGGCGCAGGAAGCACCTCAGCTGGACGAGTTGCTCACGGCTCGCTCCCAGGTGCTCGAGCGTCTCGTCAATCTGGACCAGCACATCGGTGGCCGCTAGCTCCGGTTCACCATCGGCAGCCCTGCCTGATACGAAGCTGCGCGGACCGTTCGGCAGGATCGCCGCGTGCGAGCCTCCCCGTACTCCGGGCAGCGAGGGAGAGACCGTCCGAGTCACCTCGCCGGGCGCTTCGGCGCTGATTCCGGCAGCGGCCACCGCATCCAGCGCCACGAGCGCGCCTGCAACGGGCAGCCTGCCCTCGACTAGTGTGACCGCTGGCCGGCTGTCGAGGCGGAAGCGAGCTTCGATCTCGCCGGCTAGGGCAGAAGCGGCCCGTTCGTCGGCCGTAACCGCGTTGAGGCGAACGAGCTGGTCCAGCGAGCTCCCACCGGACTCCAGCGCTCGGGCCAAGTTGTCCAAGGCAAGGCGCACCTGCGCGCCCGGGCCCTGAGCGCCATTCACAGAGCCAGACCGGTCCGTAGGCAACGATTGGCCTGTGTGGACCAATGCCGCACCTTCGATGAGAATCGCTTGCGCCCCGCCCAGCGGGCCCTGGCCAACGCCGTAGCGGGCCAGATGCATGCCCGGCACGGAATCCGCTCCGAACACCGGGCAGCTGAGCACAAGTGCCAAGACTGGCCGCGGACCGAGCAACATCGCCCACTATCGTATGTCCCGGGAGCCTTCGCACCAAGGAATGCTGATCGGTCCCGAATATGGAGCCAGCCCGCTCCCGTCGGGAAGGCTATGCTCCGCACGGTGCGCGCTGCGGGCGTGCTCGGCCGGGGCAGTTACCATGCGCCGGATCGCCAGCGAGCAGATTGCGACCCTAGCGTCCTGCACGTGGCGGCAGGTGGCGGCCCGCCTGAGCGTCGCGCCACATCGCTTCAGAGTCCAGCGACGCTCCGGGATCCCCCTGGGCTTGCATCCAGCGCCCCAGTGCGGCGGCCAATCGGTCGCGAATGTCCGCAAGGCCCAGATCGCCGATCAGGTTGCGCATCTGGTACGGGTCCGCGACGACATCATATAGCTGCTCGGCCGGCCGCCGCATGAAGCGGTTGGCGAGCATCACTGCCCTGCGGTTGATGGCGGCTTGCGCCGACGGGCCGCTGGCGGCTAGCCATGTCTCCCAGAACCAGTTCGTCCGGAACGCGCCCATCATGTGCTTTTCGAAGTAAAGCGCTTCGGGCTGGAGATTGCGGATGTAGTGCCAGCGGGCGTCGACGATCGACCGGATCGGGTAGGGCGGTCCCTCGGGCACGTTGTTATGCATCAGATACACGTATTCGCGGTGGTCGGCGGCCTGCCCCCGCAACACTGGCAAGAAGCTGCGTCCGTCGAAGCGATCGCCGGTCGCGGCTCCCGCAGCAGAGACGAGGGTTGGCAGCACGTCTGCATACTGCACGAGCGCGTCCGTGTGGGTCCCGGTGCCGATTCTACCCGGCCAGCGCACTACGAGGGCAGTACGGACGCCCGTATTCCAGTTGGTCCACTTGTTGCCGGGAAACGCAGAGCCCTGCTCGGAGGTCAGCAGCACCACGGTCCGATCGGCCTGTCCGCTGGCATTGAGAGCGTCAAGGACCTTGCCGACTTCCCAGTCCCAGACTTCGATCTCGGCGAGATAGGTGGCGAACTGCTCGCGTGTTCGCGGCGTGTCGGCCAAGTTGTCTGGCAGCACTAGCTTGTTGAGGTCGAACTTGTCGGGACGCCCGACCGTCCAGGGCGCATGGGCCTCGTGGAAGGCCGTCACGAGGAAGAACGGCTGATCTGCATCGCGGCGCATGAACTCCTCGATGCCGCTGGTGTCGAACTCTGGCGCGGGAGTGGGGTCGCGGTAATTCTTGATGCCAGGGACGGGCTCGAAGCGGAAGGATTCATCCGGCAGGACATGCTTCTTGCCGGCCAAGCCGACTCGGTAGCCGAGCCCGCCCAGATGATCCACGACCGAGAGCGTGCCGGTGCGTGCCGCCGAGTGGTTCCAGCTCGAACCGCTCCGAAACGGGTACAAGCCGGTGTACAACTCCGTGCGGCAGGGATTGCACATCGCCATCGACAGGTACGCCCGGTTGAAAGTCAAGCCCTCGGAGGCAAGCCCGTCGATGTTGGGTGTAGAGATGTTCGGCCCGCCGTAGAGCGGCAGGTCGTTATAGGTGACATCGTCGGCGATGATCAGCAAGAAGTTCGGCCGGTCGTCTTGCGCTACGGCGAACGGGGCGACGAGCAGGGCTGCGGCTAGCAGCCAAGGTTTGGTCGGCATTGCCTAACGATCGTAACGGGATCCCGCCTGCCGCGCTACGAGGCCTGCTTGGTGACCGAGCCGCTGGCTGGCCATCACAGTTGCAATGTTGACCGTCCTACAGTGCAGGCGGATGCAATCGCAGGCGGTCACCGCTCCCTCCGTGCCATATACAAGGAATGGCTAGCTCCAGCTGCCCCTTTGAAAGCGCTCACCTCGTCACGGATTCTCCGAGGGGAGCATCTCTGCGCTGGATCACTTCTGCCAGTGCATTCTGTAAGACTCGGATTCTGTTCGCGTTCGATCACGCGGCCGTCAAGCACTCACTCAGCAAGTACGGAAGGGCGACGCTTACACCAACGGTATCGAGTCGCTGTGGTTGCTGCGCTGCTCGAAAGCAACTCTCCTAGAAGGTGGTCTTGCTCTTCTATGGGCACGGCCCTATGGGGTAGGGGTCAGGTCGCGCCTAATCGCCCGCGAGAAGGCTTTGCCGCCTGATACACGATCATGTTGTGCCCGACAAATCGCACGAATCCGCCGCTGGCAGCGCCGATCCCTGCCCCGACACCTCCGAAGAGCAGGGCCGTCACAGGCTGGATGAAATCGGGAAAGGTGAGAGACCATAGCGCCATGACCGCAAATCCAGCACCCGCGCCGATCAAAACTGCGTTGCGCATCCGTTTTCGGCGAATAACAGATCGAATGCGGTCCTTGGAGATTTCGACTTCTTGGTCGTTCTTCAGGCGGACGACGATTCCGGTGGCATCGCTCGATACATAGGTGGCGAGGACCTTTCCCCCCATTCCCTTGAATGGACGGACCACAATCTGCTGATTGGGCTGCAGCTTGTGAACCCGACCCCAGTCGCGGAATCGCTCATCGCTGTCGCCGGATTGTGCTGCGGCCGCTCCCGCTACCGCTATAGCTAGCGCCGCTATCTTCAGCATCGGTGGCAACATGGCATGTTTTTCTACACAATCGGGGGCCGAGTTGCGCCCTGCCTATGGGCAACTCAGAGCCTTCCGGGCATGATACGAAATAGTGCCGTCGCAATGGACGACAAAGGACGCGAGTCCGACTGTCAATGACCACTCTACTGGGTACGAGGCTGGGTGGGCTCTAAACGCTCCATCCCGGCCACGGCCTACAAACTGCGACCGACTTACGTGCGGATGCGCAAGGACAGCCACTACCGCGGTCCTGGCATCCACGACGAACAGCTGCAGGTGCAGCGGAACGCGCCTCGCTCGCTGGCCAAGCGCAGGCAGCTCGGTTACGTGCCCGAACCAGCTGAGGCAAGCTGAAGAGGGTTGATCGCGAGCTCTGCTAGCGCCCGGGCCACAAACCGGGTCTGCCCGGCCCAGCCGACCACTCGCCACGTCACGCTTGGGCGTCGGACGCCTCGCCCTCGAACCTCGGTCGCGGCTACACTACCAGTCTGTCCGCACGAATCCCGCTTGGCCTGGAGCAGCGTCTCTAGCTGCTACCCTGATTGACCGAGCCTCCCAATGTCTGACTTCTCGCGGCGCGACCTGTTGAAGTCCTCGGCCCTGATCCCGTCGGCGGTCGGCTTGCTTGGATGCGCCGCGGACGATCCATCCCCGGCACTGCCGCCCAACATCATCGTGCTGGTAACGGACGACCAGCGCTGGGACATGCTCGGAGCGGCCGGAAACCCGCTGATCCAGACCCCGCACATGGATCGCTTGGCCACGGAGGGGGTTTTGTTTGAGAACCACTTCGTCACCACGTCCCTGTGCGCTCCATCGCGGACGTCGATCTTCACCGGCCTCTATGCGAGTTGCCACGGCACGCACGGGTTCTCAACGCCGATGTCGGAGGGTCTGCACGAGCGCAGCTATCCCGGACGTCTGCGCGCCGCCGGCTACCGAACAGGCTTTGTCGGCAAGTATGGTGTCGGCCGTACATTGCCGGAAGACAAGTTCAACTACTTTGAGGGCTTTTCCGGGCAAGGGCAGTACGTGCACGAAGTGGATGGCGAGTCCCGGCACCTGACCGGGATGATCGGGGACCAAGCTCTCGAGTTCTTGGAGACCTGTGACGGAGAGACGCCCTTCTGCCTTTCGGTGAGCTTCAAGGCACCGCACGTCCAAGACCGGGTCGCGCCGTTCTTCATCAACGATCCTGCGTTTGACGAACTCTACGAGGATGTCGAGATACCCCCTTTCAAGAAACTCGACCCTCGCTATTTCGAGGGCCTGCCCGACTTCCTCAAGGACGGGTACGAGGGTCGCATCCGTCAGCAGCGCCGCTTCCCGACAACGGAGACGTGGCAGGCTGCCATGAGGCGCTACTACCGGCTCATTACCGGTGTCGACGTGCAGGTGGGGCGAATCCTGGCTTGGCTTGACGAGAGCGGCCTCGGGGGCAACACCGTGATCGTGTTCACTTCCGACAACGGGTTCTTTCTGGGCGAGCGCGGTTGGGCAGGCAAGTACTTCATCCACGAGGAGTCCATTCGAGCGCCGCTGATCGTGTGGGATCCCCGCAGCCGGAAGAGGATGGGGCGCCGCTGCACGGAGATGACACTCAATCTCGACATCGCGCCCACGATATTGGAATTGGCCGGGCTTGAGGTCGATCCCTCAACGAATGGAAAGAGCGTGGTGCCGCTGCTGGATGGCGAGTCGCCCCCATGGCGCACCGATTGGTTCTATGAGTTTCTGTGGCAGCGAGAGGGCATTCCGATCCCGCGCACGGAGGGCGTCCGCTCGGAGCGCTGGAAATACAACGTCTACCTCGACGGACAGCCCGGTTACGAGGAACTGTATGATCTCGAGGCGGATCCAGAGGAAGAAACGAACCTAGCCATGTCTGCCGACCACCAGGACGAACTCGAGCGCCTGCGCGGCCGCCGCCAAGCGTGGAAAGAAAGCTTGGGGGCTTGGCAGCCTAGCGAGCCTTGGGCGGACCCTGCCTGAGTTGCCCCGGGCGCTCAGGCAGTTGCCGCAGCCCCGCGATTGCGCGGCTCTGGCTGCGCTCTGCTATCGCCGGTCCGGAGGATAGCGTCCCGACGGCTTGGCAGGGTCGTATTTCGGGTTCTTTGCGGGCATGTTCGCGTCAACGTCCCTCAGCCATGCCTCAAGGCGTTTCTGAAGGGACTTCGACCGTTCCGGGAGCAAGCCCGCGAGGTTATAGCGCTCGCCCGGGTCGTTAGCGAGGTTGTAGACCTCGATCGAGCTGTCCTCGTACCACTGGATAAGCTTCCAGTCCCCGTCCCTCAACGCTGCGCTCGGTGCGCCGCCTTGGTTCCCGTAGTGCGGATAGTGCCAGTACAGTGGCGCGCGGTTGAACCGATCGCCGCGCAGCAACGGGACCAGGCTGGTTCCGTCAACGTGCTGGTCGGGACGCTTGCGGAGCCCCGCCAATTCGAGCAGGGTCGGGTAGAAGTCCACGCTTGTCACCGGTGCGTCGATGGCCGAGCCGGGCTTGGAGACGCCGGGCGCCCGAATCAGCATCGGCTCGCGGATGCCGCCTTCGTACATCCACCCCTTGCCGCCGCGCAACGGCAGGTTCGCCGTAGGAGAGCCCTCGGAAGTGCTCAGGCCCCCGTTATCAGACATGAACACCACGATGGTCTTTGAAGCGAGCCCGTTTTCCTCCAGTGCGTCCAACACCATCCCGACGGCCGTGTCCAGTGCCTCGACCATGCCGCCGTAGACGGCGTGATCCTGCACCTGTCGCGCCTCTCGGAACCCCTCCTGCAGGAAGCGAGGGCCGGCGAAGGAGAATTTCGCTGCCTTGGCCGCGTACTTGTCCTCCAACTCCTGGGTTGTCATGAGCGGAGTGTGCACGGAGTAGAACGACAGGTACGCAAAAAAGGGCGAGTCGCGCTGCTCGGCAATGAACTGCTGGGTCTCCCTAGCCAACCGCAAGGGCAAATACTCGCGTTCCGGCCCGTCGTCTAGGTTGGGATTGCCGTATGGAGAGAAATAGTTTTCGCCGCCCCACGGCCCGCCGTGTTCCCAGCCGCCCTTGTTTTGGTCGAAGCCTTGGTCCTGGGGCCAAAAGCCTTCCGGGCCCATATGCCACTTGCCGGCGAAGAACGTGGCGTACCCGCTGTCTCGGAACGCCTCGGCCATGGTGACCTCTTCGAGAGGCATGCGGTCCGAGTAGCTGGACGGCAACAGCATGGTGTTACGGTTCCACTGTTCCGGCTGGTTGCCCCCGTTCGGGCTGATGTAATCGGTGACGCGCAAGCGAACCGGGTACTTGCCTGTCATGATGCTCGCGCGGGTCGGGGAGCAGACCGGACAGGCCGCGTACGCCTGCGTGAAGCGCGAGCCAGAACTCGCCAGCCCGTCGATGTTGGGCGTTTCGTAGAACTGGCTGCCGTAGCAGCCCAGGTCACGCCAGCCGAGATCGTCGGCCAAGAAGAAGACGACGTTGGGCGGGGCAGCCGGTAGCAGGGCGGCCACCAAACAGGTCAGCAAGAGGAGTCGCGTTGCCGTGGCGGTACAGGAATAACGCATCAGAACAATTCTCCGAATAGCTAGGCCTCGATTGTCAAGGCTTGGTAGACGCATCGAGGCCGCAACCGTTCGAGTCAGACGAACCAGCATTCAGTGGGACGCCTTAGACATCCTGCGAGCAACCTTCCGCCCCTCGAACCAGTTGCTGCGCTAGCCGACAAGATGACAATTCCTCGGCGCAGACCCAGCGACACCGCAATCTGCCCCACCGCAAGGCTGGGGCGCTGCGCAATGGAGCGCCTCCGGTGGGAACCTTTGCCCGTGCCGGAATCGTAGCCGAACGCATCACGGCTCGTGCGAGATCCTACTTGAGGTCGGCACGGTCGGTTCTCAGGAGCACGGGAATCGTGGTGTCGACCCCTGCCGTGCGCTACTCGACTGTGCGGTATTTCTCGCGCAGGCCTGGTCGGAATTTGGGCGGGCTCTGGTACAGGTGGCCCTCAAGGAACGTCACGGTCTGGCTTCGACTCGCCCTTGCAAGGGCATCCAAGCCGGCTTTGTAGGCCGCGTAGTCAGGGCCGTCCCCTCCCATTCTCACGATTTGGTCCGGGCGGGCCGCCTTCCAGTGCTCGTAGCCGGCGTAGCGCACCATCAAGAACACTTCGTCGTACTCCGAGCTCTCCTCGAATCCACTCTCCGGCGGGTAGACAGCCTTCCACTGGCCGACGATGCGGGCACCCACTTTTTCGAGGTATGGCCAGATCCCTTCGGCGCTGCCTCTCAGCAGGCCGTCCGCTGTGCCCTTCTCTACCTCCCACTTCGTGAGAGAGATGATCTCACGAGCGGGCCAATTCTGGTCGTTGCGAACAGGGTGCGGCTCGCCTTCGGGTGCAGCGTCGGCCGGCTCGTAGGTCTCATCCAGAGCCGGCATGTAATACACCTGCGTGGTCGCGGTCATGCCCTCGAGAAAATATGCGCCGCTCGAGTCCGCCACATAGTGGTTGCGGGCGCTGAGGGCTTCGCGGTTGCGCCGGTAGTCGGGGCCGTTCCCGCCCAGCCGCAGGTGGCCTTGGCGGGTTGCCTTCCAGTGCTCGTAGCTGGCGTAGCGGGCTAGGCGGTACCCGTGGTCGAACGCAGGATCCGCGCTTGAGCCGTCCGGGTGGACTACCATCCACTGCCCGACAATGCGGCTTCCGATCTTCTCGAACCAAGGCCAGACGCCCTCTCGGCTCAGCCGAAGGTAGGCGTCGTGTCCTCCCTTGTGAAACTTCTGGTGGCGCAGGACTAGCAACTCCGTTCCTTCTCTGGGCAGGTCGTTGCGTACTGGCCGCGGCGGATCCGCTGGCTGGCCGAACGCCAGCACGGCCAGCGCGGTCGCGGTCAGGGTCGCTGCAATTGGGGCATAGCGGGGGAGTTCGGGCATCGCGCTCTACAGTGTAGTGGGCCGCGCGTCAGCCAGCGGCCTGACACCGCGGCGCGTAACCGCCGGTCCCTGACCGGACCGGGCGCGATCTTGCAGCGGGCGATAATGGATCGCTTGGCGCTGTGTCTGAATGTCGCTGCCCGTTAACAAAGTCTCGACCGCGGATTTAGTAGCCTCTGCCCGCGGATGGCACATGCGCCACCCGACGCCGATCTTTGACGATCCCTATGCGAAGAAGCTGTGCGGGCCGGTGCTTGGCTTGGCGCTGAGGGTTCGCCCGTTCGAATGGTTGCTGTTCAAGGTCGTACTGGCCCCCTTGATGCCCGTCAGCATGTGCGTGATCATGCGAGCGCGCTACGCCGAGCAGGGTCTCGGGCGAGCGGTTGAGGAAGGCGTTCGGCAATACGTCATCCTCGGCGCAGGAATGGATTCTTTCGCATTTCGCCGGCCGGATCTCTTGGAACTGATCAATGCGTTTGAGGTCGACCACCCGGTGACGCAGAAGAAGAAGCTGGATCGCATCGCCAAAGCAAGGCTCGCGGCACCCGCGAACCACCACTTCATCGCCGCGGACTTGTCCGCCGTCTCCATAGTGGACGCTCTGGCCGGTACGGCCTTCGACATGTCCAAGCCCACGTTTCTTTCCTTGCTGGGAGTCGCCTACTACCTGACTCCCGAGACTCTGGCGGAGACTGCGAGATCCATCTCGCAGGGATTGCACCCGGGTACGCGGCTGGTGATCGACTATCTCTTGGACGAAGAATCGTGCGACCCGGCAACCCAGCCGCTACGCGAAACGCTGCTCAATTTTGTCGAGGGAAGGGGAGAGCCGATGCGCAGCTCGTATTCGCTGGCCGAAATGAACGCGCTGATGGCGGACAGTGGCTTCAAGCCGGTCGAGAATTTCGCGATCACCGATTTGGAAGAGGGATATCGCGAAGAATTCGGCGGACTGCCGTTCGAGATCCCCGGACTCTTTGGTTTTGGCACGTTCGAGGTTGTAGGCGAGCCCGATTGACCTGACATGCGCTGGGTTGGAGGGAACAGCGACTGGTGGGGTTGATCGGCGGGCCTATGGTTCCGCGGTTGCTGCGGCTTCAACCGAATCGATTGCAACGCACTGATTGCCCTATCGGTGCCCCACCGCCTCCTTCTCGGGCGGGCTGCCGGATTACGGCGATTGCCACCTCGTGTGGCATGGCGGTGGCAACATGCAATATACGTGACTTCGAAGACACGGGGATCGAAATACTCGACCCATGGAACAGTGCATGAGCGGAGTGCCTCCGGCCATAGGAGTTGCCGCCGCCCACCGCCAGCCCTCCCGTCTCAGGTGTCGGCTCACCTGCCAGCTCCCGCAAGGCGGATGTGGCGGCTGCCAGCACTTTTTCGGAATCCGTAGACTGTGCCGGCTAACGGATCGGCAGCCCGGTCAGCGCGTAGGCGTAGGCTTCGAGCAGCCGCGTCTTGCGCATCGGTGCACGGCGTCGCTTGAGCCGAGCCAAGACGGGGACGACACCATGGCAGAACCAGGCGGCGAACGGAATGGCACCAAGGGTCAGGTACGTCCAGACTGTCCGCAGCATCTGTCGATGCATGTCAGTGATCGTGATCTTGGAGCGCAGGTCCGTGACTTGGTCGAGCGCTTCCTCCCAGGCTCGCGTTTGCCGCTGGAGGTTTGCGGATCGCCAGATGTCGTGCCCTAGCAGCAGAGCCAGCCAGGCGCGCGTCAGGCTGAAGTCCTGCGAGGCCCACGCAATGCTGCGAAGGCTGTCCCGCAGTAGCAGGTAGGCCGGCTCACCGAATCCGACGTGGCCGAGACGGGCGAATTCAAACAGTTCCGCTTCCATGACACGGAGTCGGCGGCGCAATCCCTCGGCACTGCACTGCCTGGAGATTTTGGCAATCGCCAGCGCTGCAGCGCTGGCGAGCAGCGTTGCCCGCACCAAGCTTACGGTTTCTGGATCAAGGGTCATGAGTTGTCCTCCTGGTTCTGCCGATCAACCGCCGAGCGGACGTTGCTCTCGACGGACGCAGACTCTGAATTTAAGATTTTCTGGTAGTATTTCTGATTTTTGCACGTGATGTCAAGCATATATCCAGATTTTTTCGTATTTTATTTTCTTTCGGCGTGTAATTGTGAATGAAACTGGCTGAGGGCTCTCCAAGAAGTGCCGAAGCAAGGGCGCGCTCGCCGCCATTGCCCAGGGCTTCGAAGTGCTGGATTCTCCGGGGAGCGTGGCCCCTTCGAGCGAATGAAGCAGCGGCTAGCGCTAGAATCTAGGTTTCGCGGTGATCCGATGTATCGAACTGCTCTTACACTCTGCTTGGCAGCACTGCTAGCGGCTCCGGCCGCTGGGCAGGAGAGCCGACGCCCAAACATCATCTTCATCTTGGCCGATGACCTAGGGTACGGCGATCTCGGCTCTTACGGACAAACTGTAATCCAAACGCCCCAGCTCGACCGCATGGCCGCCGAGGGAATCCGCTTCACGCACTTCTATGCAGGAGCAACCGTGTGCGCCCCGTCGCGGAGCGTGTTGATGACCGGGCAGCACATGGGACACACCCACGTGCGCGGCAACGCCTCTGGCCCCCGGATGGATGCCCAGTCTCTGCGGGATATCGATGTCACCGTGGCCGAGGTGCTCAAGGAAGCCGATTACTCCACCGCCCTGTTCGGCAAGTGGGGCCTTGGCGAGGTGGACTTGCCGGGCCACCCGCTCAAGCAGGGCTTCGACACGTTCTTCGGATACCTGAATCAAGTCCACGCGCACAACTACTACCCAGAGTTCTTGTGGAAGGGTCTGGAAAGGATGCCGTTGCGCAACAAGGTCCGGCGCGTATCGCGCACCTATGGCGGATTCACCGGAGGCTGGGCGACGGAGCGCAACGAGTATTCCCACGACGTCATCATGAGCGAGGCGATGGCTTGGCTGGAGGATCGCGGCGACGCGCCATTCTTCATGTACCTAGCTCTCACGATCCCGCATGCCAACAACGAGGGCACGCGCGGCACGGGTGACGGTGCGGAGATTCCCGATCACGGGATCTATTCCGGCAGGGACTGGCCGGGCCCGGACAAGGGGCAGGCAGCGATGATCACCCACATGGACCGCGATGTCGGGCGACTGCTCGACAAATTGAGTGAGCTGGGCGTTGCCGAAGACACCTTGGTGATGTTCTCGTCCGACAACGGCCCGCACAACGAAGCCAACCATGACTTGCTCAGGTTCAATCCGTCCGGACCCCTGCGGGGCACCAAGAGGGCTCTCTATGACGGCGGAATCAGGGTCCCGTTCCTAGCTTGGTGGCCCGGTACGATCCAGCCTGGCAGAGTCTCCCGACACATCGGCTACTTCGGAGATCTGATGGCAACCTCTGCTGAACTGGCGGGCGCAGACCTTCCGCAAGACACCGACTCGGTGAGCTTTGCACCGACGCTGACCGGAAGAGCTGGGGAACAGCGGGAGCACGAGTACTTGTATTGGGAGTTTTACGAGGGTGGTTCCGCGCAAGCCCTGAGGATGGGCCGCTGGAAGGGTGTCCGCCAGCCGATGTTGACAGGTAGAGTCGAACTGTACGACGTGACCCTTGACATGGCTGAAAGGTACGACATAGCGAGGAGTCATCCCGAGGTCGTGAAAGAGATCGAGGATGCTATGCAGGAAGCCCACGTGCCCCATCCGAACTGGAAGCCTCCGGCGGAATAGTTGCGGACGAGACCGGCACTGGCGTATTCGAATCCCTTCTATTCCACACAAGCTGCCGCCCGGTCTGCTCTATGATTGTCTGCTCATTCTGCTGGCCGCACTCCGACTCGCGATCCTCATGCCGTTGGGCCGGATATAGGTGGCTGTCACGAACCGATGACCGCCACCATTCCATTAGCTTCCTGCCGATTAACACGTGGAGTACCCCTAGTCCCAGAACCGTTCCACCGGCTGCGTGTCCCAAGCGATATCCCAGCGCAGCACAATGCCACGGGCCGCTGTGTGCTGTTCGTAGCGGCCCGGAGTCACGTCTCGGGCCATGCAGTATGATGGGCCGGCGGCCGAAGTGCTGGCGCGGCGTCGAGCGCGCATCTGCCATTGGCTGACGGGATACCGGATCGAGTACTGCTTATGCCCGCTGATAACGGTCTTCGGAGGCGCCGATGCAATCGAACGGCCCCGCTTGTCGCGGCTGCGTTACTCTGTGCTCCAAGCGTTCTCCCGGGTGAACTGGTGTGGACGGAACTACCGGAAATGCCGGTAGGCAAGTGGGAGACCGCAACCGTCTCGATCGAAGGCAAGCTCTACCTGTTCGCCGGCTATACCCAGGGTGTCCGATCAAGCAAGCGTTCGGATTTTTTTGACCCGACGGACGGGAGCTGGACGCAGATTCAGGACATGCCGAGCGCTGTCACCCACATCAACGCAGTTCTGGACAATCGCACAGTCTGGTTCGCCGGAGGTTTCAAGGATGGCTACAAGGGCCACGCCATTGCCGAAGTGTGGAGCTACGACATCGAAAAGGACCGTTATACTGCGGCGCCGCTGCTCCCAGAACCCCGGGCAGGTGGAGGGCTGGCTAGGGTCGGCCGCGAGCTGCACTACATCGGCGGCTTGAAGGCGGATCGTGATACCGACTCTGGGGATCATTGGGTTCTCGACCTCGAACGCTGGGCCGAAGGATCGGCAGTTTGGAGGCCAGCGGCACCATTGCCCTTGCCCCGCAACCAGTTCTCGACCGTTTCCCTCGGTACGCGGATCTATGCAATCGGCGGCCAGTTGCATCACGACAGCGTACAGCTCGACCAGCCACGCGTCGACATATTCGACACCGAGACCGATACTTGGAGCCGTGGTCCGGATTTGCCCAAGGGCCATTCCCATGGGGAGGCCGGGACTTTCGTCCATGATGGGGGGATCTATATGGTGGGCGGGCACACCACTCCAACTGGCGGAACCAAGTCCGTCGATCCGGATATCCTGGTGCTACGGCCCGGCGACGGTTGGGAGCTTCTTGCCAAGCTGCCAATGCCTCTTTCATCGCCGGCCGCTGCCATCATCGACGGCAAACTCTACGTCGCTGGGGGTTCCAAGGACGGAAGAAGCGTCCAGGGGAGAATGTGGGTGGCCGACCTGCCCTGACCGCCACTTCCCTCACACGTGAACGGTCCAGCCTCGTTGATGAACAGGCCTTTGCACCGAGGGCAGCCGTGCGGCACAGCTCGACGGGGCTCTGATGTCATATCCTGCTCGTTAGCCATCGTCTACCTCTCTTTCTGTTTCTTGCTATCAAGACCTATGGGCATTCGATGGCCTCTCCTGTCACGCCAGTTTGTTGCAGAGCTATCTAGCGCCGCGACGCAGTGATGGGTAGTCTGCAGTTTTTCAGATTGGGTAGCACGGCGCCGTCGGGCGATGCCGTTGGGAACGCGACCGAATGCTCGCCGAATGCCGTCGGCCGCAACTGGTGAGCTAGGATTCCTCGGTGGTGGGCGAGGACTCGGTGCCGTCAGGCGAACGCTCCCGAGCTCTCGCGTCATGCTTCGCCCGCTGGGGGTAGCGCCCGGCCTGTCGCAGGCTGTGTCGAAGAAGATAGTCGATCTGGCCGTTGACGCTGCGCAACTCGTCGGCCGCCCAGCGCTGTAGCGCCTCAAAGACCTCGGGGTCGGTGCGGAATAGGAACGGCTTCCGGGCCGACATTCACCAACTCCCCTCAGCAGCTGGGCATCGCAGGCATCCAACCTACTGGTAGAGCGTGCCGGTGTTGAGCACCGGCTGGGTGCTCTTGTCGCCACACAAGACGACGAGCAGATTGCTGACCATGGCCGCCTTGCGCTCCTCGTCAAGTTCGATGATGTCTTGACTGGCTAGTCGTTCCAGCGCCATCTGGACCATGCCAACTGCGCCCTCCACGATTCGGCTGCGGGCGGCGATGATGGCGCCGGCCTGCTGCCGCTGGAGCATGGCCGATGCGATTTCTGGGGCATAGGCCAGGTGAGTGATCCGGGCTTCGAGGACCTCCACGCCCGCTGCGACAAGACGGCCTTGGATCTCGGTCTTCAATTGGCCGGCGATCTCCTCTGTATTACCGCGTAGGGACAATTGCCCGTCCGTCTGCGTGTCATACGGGTACTGAGTCGCTAGATTGCGGACCGCGGCCTCGCTCTGTACCTGCACGAAGTTGATGTAGTCGTCCACCTCGAAACAGGCTTCGGCCGTATCAACGACCTTCCAGACCACCACGGATGCGATCTCGATGGGATTGCCGTCCGTGTCGTTGACCTTCGAGCGCTCCGTCTCGAAGTTGCGCACCCGAACCGAGATCCGTCGCTTCGTGTAGAAGGGGTTGGCCCAGCGAAGACCATGCGTGTGCACGGTGCCCACGTACCTCCCAAACAGTTGCAGCACGCGTGCCTCGTTAGGGTTGACCATGAACAGGCCGAACATCAGAACCACGTCGACCAGAGCCAGCAAGACACCGGCGGCGATTGCGAGCGGTTCGTCGCTTGCGATGCCGCCTATGAACAGAGTGACGCCTAGGGCGAGCGCGCCCAGCAGGGCGAGCAGCGCAAGCCCGCCGTTCATCGCGTTGACCGTTTTTTCTTGGGTCATAATTGCCTCCGATGATTTCTCAATGATATTATTACAATATCATCATGTCAAGAACACTGAGCGAGAAGCTGAAAATATCGCGAACGATCGAGCCGCGAATTTGGTGGAGGTTCTGTAGGGCGATTGTGGCGGGAGCGGTAGCCGATGCGGCATTGCCCGCCGCTGGCAAACTGCTCTGGGGAATTCATGACACGTCAGTGTCATATCCTGCTGACTGGCCAACGTCTACTTCTCCTGCTGGCCTCCCGCCAACAAGGCCTGCTGGAAGGTCATTGCCTCTACTGCCTAGCCAGCTTTTCGCGCAGCGATCTGGATGCGATTCAATGGTCCAGAGCGTCCCTGCGGCTTCTTGCTCTCGCTACTCGCTCCGCAAGCCTGAAGTAATATGAGGGCTTGGCATGAGGATCGAACTTCGACAGGTGGGTTGGTGGGTCCTGCTGTTGGGCTCCGGCGCCGCCTTGTGGATCCTGGCCGATGCCCAGAGCCAGCCGAATGACGCGCAAGGCTTGCAATTGCAAGAGGTCCGCAATCTGGGCAAGGCGTTCTACGAGACGCCGGGCTCTTCTCAGCAGGCTGTTGAACAACTAGCCAACGCGCTGGAGCTCAATCCCGGCTCTGCCCAGGAGCACCTCAATTACGGGCTTGCTCTCTTGCGCGCTGGCCAGCGCGAGGAGGGAATCGCCCAAGTTGTTCAGGCGCAAAAGCTTGACCGGACGCTGCCCCACACCTACTTCAACCTCGGCATCGAGTACAAGAAGGCAGGCGAGGTCGAGATGGCGCTCGACCAGTTGCTCCAAATGGAAAAGCTGGTACCGGACGAGGCCAAGACGCAGTACAACCTAGGGGCGCTCTATAAGCAGCAGGGCAACATCCGGCGCGCCATCGAGAAGTTCGAGCGGACCATCAGCCTCGATCCATCCTTGGCCGCGCCCCACTTCCAGTTGTTTGGGATCCTGCGCCGGACCGATCCCGAAAGGGCAATGCGCGAACTGGATGTCTTCAAGGGCCTCAAGGCCGCCACCGAAGATGTGGCGGTAGGCGAGGACGTGGATTGGAGCTTTTACTCCGAACTCTACGACCCGTCGTTGGCTACGGGCGAAGCGGCATCGGCGGCACCGTTCGCATTCGGCGTAGAACAGATCGGCGAACTGACTGGCGACCCCTTGGGCGCCGTCACCCTGGATATCAATGGCGATGGCGTCTCCGATGCGATCGCTTGGTCAAGCGATGCCGCGGTTGCCGTGGCGGGACGGGTGGCGGGCGGACCAGCTTCCATCGGCGCTGGCCTGGCTGGCGCCACTCACTACGCGCCGGGTGACTTCGATGGTGACGGGCTGGCTGACGTTTGCCGAGTGGATGCGGACGGTGTGGAGGTCTTGGTCAATCGAGCGGGTCGCTCGTTCGAAAGCGCTTTCAACGCTTCCGGCAACTTCGAAACTTGCCTGTTCGCCGACTATGACCGCGACAACGACTTCGACTTGTTCGCCCTCGGTCAAGACAAGCGCCTGCTGCAGAACGACGGGGAAGGCGGCTTGGCAGATGTCTCAAGTCAGTTTCCTTTCGGCGACGGCCCGATCCGCTCGGCGGTGGTCGCTGAGTTGTTCGAGGACAACGGTCACGACTTTATCGCCGTTTATGGCGAGCGTGTTGCAGTCCACCAAGACCGCAAACTCGGCGTTTTTGGAAGCGCGGTTGCTGTTGACGGCGTGACCGTGCCGGCCGGACCGGCGCGGCTGGATGTGATCGACATCGACCATGACAGCTATCTCGATGTCGCTGTCACAACCGCCGAGCAGACCGTCGTGCTCGAGAACCACCACGGAACCTTGCGTGGCGGTCCAGAACTGGACCGCATCAGGGCATGGGCCGACTTCCAGCTCCGCGGGCGCTTCGACGCCGCGACAGCGACTGGCTTCTTGGCGAATCGCGGCAGTTTCGAATTCTTGGCAATGCCTGCCGACGATGTGGCGCGGGCAGGTGCCGCCGCTGCCGGCGACTTCGACGGAGACGGTCGTCCCGATCTATTGATTGCCGACCTTGCCGGGCAGCTCCTTTTCGCAGCCAACCGCACCGAAACGAGCAATCGCGGACTGACGGTCCGGCTCGAGGGAGTCAAGAGCCCTGCCATCGGCAGCGAGGCGCGCGTCGAGGTCAAGGCGGGGTTGACCTATGCCAAGCAGGTCTATGCCGGCGTGCCGCTGCACTTCGGGCTTGGCAGCGCCGAGTCCTTCGACACCGTTCGCGTCACATGGGCCAACGGCTTGATCCAAAACGAAATGCCTGAGGAACAGGCAAGCGAGATCTCGATCAAGGAAGCGCCTCGGCTCTCGGGGTCCTGCCCCATGGTATTCACGTGGAACGGCGCGGAGTTCGAGTACATCAGCGAAGTGCTGGGAGTGGCGCCGCTGGGCGCTAGCCTCGCTCGGGGCGTGTACTTTCCCGTGGATCATGACGAGTACGTCACGATCCGGGGCGACCAGCTCGCCGAGCGGGACGGATTCCTCGACGTTCGAGTGACCGAGGAACTGCGCGAGACCGCCTACATCGACAAGATCCGCCTGCTTGCGGTCGATCACCCGCAAGACATGCGCGTGATCGTCAACGAAAAGGCCAAGGGGCCGCCGTTTCCGGAATTCAAGCTGTTCGGTGTGCGCTCCCCGATCGTGCCCGTGGCGGCCCACAACCATCGCGGTGAGGACGTCCTCAATCTGGTGGCCAGCAGCGATCGCCGCTACCCAATGTTCGAACGGGACTACGCGAACCGTGCCGAGCGACACACGCTGACGCTAGAGTTCCCGCACTTCGATGCCGAGGACGCCGTGCTGTTCCTCGAGGGCTGGGTCGACTGGTCGTCTGCCAGCAGCATCGTGGCAGCGTCGCAGAGCGAGTCCGCGGCGGTTCAGCCGCCGTTCCTGGAGGTGCAGGACGAGAGCGGCGAATGGGTCACCGCGATCGCCGATGTCGGCTTGCCCGGCGGCACACTGCGTACGATCCCGGTCGAACTGAGCGGCCGGTTCCCGTCGGATTCCCGCAAGGTCCGGCTGGTGACCAACATGTGCGTCTATTGGGACGCTGCGTTTGTCGGGGTCCACCCTTCCGCCGCCGAAGCGCGAGTCACCACGCTGGAGGCTGGCACTGCCAACCTGCGCTTCCGAGGTTTCTCGCGCAACTACGTTGCGGACGGTCGGACCCAGCCGGAACGGTTTGACTACCAGCAAGTGTCGGCGACGACCAATTGGAATCCGACGCCCGGCCGGTACACGCGCTTCGGTGCAGTGGGCGAATTGCTGGATCGGGTAGATGACCGCTACGTGATCATGGGCGCCGGAGACGAGCTCGAGCTGCGCTTCAGCGCCGCGGGGTTGCCCGCGTTGGCGTCGGGCTGGACCCGGAACTACCTGCTGCTGGTCGATGGCTGGGCCAAGGAGAACGAGGCCAACACTGCGTTCGGGGACTCGGTCCGGCCGCTTCCGTTCCATTCGATGAGCGGCTATCCATACGGCCCGGACGAAAGTTACCCGACCAGCGAGACCCACCAAGAGGACCTCGTCCGCTACCATACACGGCCCGCGATGCGTCTGATCCGGCCGCTCGTGGCCCAGAGCACGCTGCAGTGACGTCACGTTCGGGAATCAGTGCAGAGAGGGAGTCCGCCAGCAATCCCGGTCGGGCGCGCTTCCTCGTCGGGGTCGCATTCCTCGTCCTGCTGCTGAATTCGGGCTGGCTGGTAGCCTTCCCGTCGGCTGACATCTTTTACGTCACAAACGTGTTGCTGCACGTCGTGGTGGGGGTCGCACTGTCTGCCGGGCTGTGGTTCTCCGGGATCGAGCTGTTTCGACGGGCTCGTTCCAACCGCCGGGCGCTGGTTGTCCTTTCTGCGTGCGCAGCGCTGGGAGCGGTGTTGTGTGTCATCGGCGCCACGCGCCCGCACCTTCCCGTCGTGGCGATCCACGCGGCGTGCGGCTTCATCGGCGCCGGACTGCTGGCCGTCGGCATGCGGGACCGGCGAATCGCCGCTTGCGCCGCCGTGGCCCTCTTGCTGCCCGCCTACTCTGCCATCAGGGACCGCTGGTTTCCCAGCGCCGACCAGCGCATTATCAATCCCACGCAGGCGCCGCTGTCGATGGACTACGAGGGTGGCGGCCGTGAGAGCCCGTTCTTCCCGTCGGCCGCCCAGACCACGACCGGAGGAAAGATACCGTCAGATTTCTTCCTTGAGTCCGCCGCCTGCGGCGAGTGCCACAAGGATGTGTATGAGCAGTGGCAATCGTCCATGCACCATTTCTCGTCGTTCAACAACCAGTTCTATCGCAAGTCGATCGAGTACATGCAGGAAACCGCCGGAGTGGAGGCTTCGAAGTGGTGCGCCGGCTGCCACGACCACGCCATGCTCTTCAATGGCATGTTCGAGAACCCTGTTCGCGACCAGCTGGACACTCCCGAAGCCCACGCCGGGCTCGCCTGTGTGTCATGCCACTCCATCGTGCATGTGCCCGACACCATGGGCAACGGCGGATTCGTCATCCAGTATCCGAAGTTGCACGGCCTGGCGGCGAGCGAGTACGGGATTGTGCGTGCGGTCCACAACTATGTGACCAACACGGCGCCGGCGGCGCATCGACGCGCGTTCATGAAGCCGTTCATGCGCGAGGACGGCGCCGAATTCTGTGCCTCGTGCCACAAAGTGCATCTGGACGTGCCGGTGAACAGCTATCGCTGGGTGCGCGGCTTCAACTCTTACGACAACTGGCAGGCCAGCGGCGTCTCGGGGCAGGGAGCTCGCTCGTTCTACTACCCGGAACAGGCGCAGGATTGTGCCGACTGCCACATGCCGCTGGTGCCCTCCAACGATCCCGGCAGCAAGAATGGCATGGTGCGCTCGCATCGCTTCGCGGCCGCCAACTCGGCCGTGCCGTACGTAAACCAGGACCAGCGCCAGCTGGACGAAGTCACGAAATTCCTGCAGGACGACATCGTCTCGGTCGACATCTTCGCCCTGTCGCCGGTCAGCGAGGATTCCGCTGCGCCCCAGATGGTGCGCTCGTCCGGACAGCTCTCGGCCGCGACCAGCTTCGCTGTCGGAGAGGAGGCCGGCGCCCGCCGGGGGCCGGTCCTGCTGCGCGAGGTCGGTAACCTCGCAGCCCCCCTGGACAGGGCGGCCCCCCGTGTCCGGCCGGGCGAAACCGTCCGGATCGATGTGGTTGTGCGGACCAGGAAGGTGGGCCATTTCTTCCCCAGCGGCACGGTCGACGCATTCGATGTCTGGGTCGAATTCGAGGCCTTCGATGCGGGCGGCAAGCGGATCTTCTGGAGCGGCGGAGTGGCTGGCGGCACGGGTCCTGTCGACCCCGGCGCACACTTTTTCCGCGCCTTGCAGGTCGACGCGCACGGCAATCCCATTGACAAGCGCAACGCGTTCCACATGCGCGGCCTGCTGTACGCCCGCCTGATTCCGCCCGGGGCGGCCGACGTCGTCCACTACCGTCTGACCGTGCCGGCTGATGCTCGCGGGCCGCTCACGCTGCGGGCCAAGCTGAACTATCGCAAGTTCTCTTACTCCTACACGGCGTTTGCCTACGCAGGCAAGGCAGGAGCGGGCAGCTTCGGAGAGGGCTTCGACGACCGCCAGTTCACGTACGACCCGGCGGATATCCCGGACAACGTGCCGGGGGCGATCAAGGACCGGATCCCGGTGTTGCCGATCATCGAAATGGCCAATGCGGAAACCGTCATCCATGTGGGTGACCGGAGCGACGAGTGGTCGCCGCAGGTGGAGCCGACCGACTGGGAGCGTTGGAACGACTACGGTATCGGCCTGTTGCTGCAGGGTGACCTCAGGGGAGCCGAGCATGCCTTCCGCCGCGCCGTCGACGCCGATCCCGAGCATCCGGATGGCTGGCTCAACGTTGCACGCTCAATGGTCGAGGAAGGCAGAACGTCGGAGGCCGAGCCGTTTCTCGAGAAAGCGCTCGAACTCTCCCCGGGCCTGCCCCGGGCTCTGTACTTCCGTGCCTTGGCACGGCGGGCAGCCGGGGACTACGACGGCGCGCTCGAGGACCTGCGCGGTGCTTCGGCCCAGTACCCGCGGGACCGGGTGGTGCTGAACGAGATCGCCAACATCCTCTTCCTGCGCCGGGAGTACGCCGCAGCAGTCGATGTGCTGGACCGCGTGGCGGAGATCGACCCCGAGGACCTGCAGATGCACTACACGAGAATGCGCTGCTACCGTGGTTTGGGCGACTTGGAAGCCGCCGAGCGAGAGGAGGCGCTGTTCTTGCGCTACAAGGCAGACGAATCCGCCCAGACCCGGACAGCCGTGTTGCGGCGGGCCAGCCCGGAAGACAACAACATGCGTCAGGCCATCCATGAACACGTTTCTGCCGATCCGTAAGGGGATCCTCGCTGCTGTGGCGGTATGCGGCTGGCTGGCCTGCGGCCAGCCGGCGCCGCAACCGGAGCGCTCTACGCTGGGGCAAGCGCCAGCTACGGTTGTCTTCACCGACGTGACGCAAGAAGCGGGCATTGACTTCGAGCATCACAACGGCAGGTCGGGCAGGAAGTACCTGCCGGAGACTCTGGGGTCCGGGTGCGCCTTCTTTGACTACGACAACGACGGCCTGCCGGACATCTTCCTGGTGAACTCCAAGCCTTGGTCCGGCCGTGCCGAGGGCATTACCTCCAAGTTGTATCGCAACGCGGGCGGAGGACGGTTCGAGGATACGACCGACGCCGCCGGCCTCGGCTCGGCCATGTACGGCCTCGGTGTGGCGGCGGCCGACTATGACAATGACGGATTCAGCGACCTGTACGTGACTGTCCTAGATGGCGACCGGCTGTTTCGCAACCAAGGCAACGGCACTTTCCAAGATGTGACCAAGTCGGCCGGCATCGACAACGCTCGCTTTGGCACCAGCGCCGCTTGGTTCGACTACGACCTAGACGGGCACTTGGACTTGCTGGTGGCCAACTACGTGCAGTGGTCTGCAGACGAGGACCTGTGGTGCTCGATGGACGGTTCCACCAAGACGTACTGCACGCCTGAGTCGTATACCGGACAGCCATCGGTGCTGTACCGGAATCGAGGGGACGGCACGTTTGAAGATGTCAGCGCTAGGGCAGGCGTGGACGACCCGACGGCCAAGGCGCTGGGCATCGCCATTTTTGACTACGACTCCGATGGCTGGCCCGACGTCTTCCAAGCCAACGACACCCAGCCCAACAAGCTGTATCGCAACGAGGGCGACGGCACGTTCAGCGAGCACGGGGTCTCGGCTGGGATCGCGTATGCCGAGGACGGCAAGGCCCGCGGCGCGATGGGTGTTGACGCGGCGGACTACGACCGGAGCGGGCGCTTCCATCTACTGGTCGGCAACTTCGCGAACGAGATGCTGAACCTCTTCCACAACGAGGGCAACGGCCTGTTCGTGGACGAGGCCCCGACCAGCCAAATCGGTCGCGACAGCCTTCTTTCGCTGACGTTCGGGGCATTCTTCTTTGACTACGATCTGGACGGGCACTTGGACATTTTCTGCGCCAACGGCCACCTCGACGAGGAGATCGAGATCGTCCAGCCCGCCGTGAAATTCGCTCAAGCGCCGCAGCTGTTTCGCAACGATGGCCGCGGCGGGTTCGAGCTGATCCCGCCCTCGCCCGGCCATGATCTGGCGAAACCTTTGGTCGGGCGCGGGGCGGCCTATGCAGACTACGATCGCGATGGTGACTTGGACGTCTTGATCACCACCAATGACGGTCCGGCCAAGCTGCTGCGCAACGATGGCGGTAGCGCCAACAACTATCTGAGAGTCCGGCTAGTGGGCTCTGAATCCAACAGGTCGGGATTGGGAACCCTGCTCACGCTTGCCAGCGCGTCCGGCCAGCAGCGACAGGTCTTGCGGGGCGGATCGAGCTATTGCTCCCAGAGCGAGCTTGTCGCCACGTTCGGACTCGGAGCTGATACCGCGATTGATCTTCTCGAAGCGCGCTGGCCGAGCGGTCGCGTCGACCGGCTCGAGGGGCTGGAGCCGAACCGCGAGATCGTCTTGTCAGAGGGCGGTGTCGTGCGCGCGGCGGGCACCTAGAGTCGGGATCGCCAAGCTTGCGTTCGAGCCGTAGGCGCCCGGAACGATGGCGCTCCTCCTGGCGGCCCGCTCACGGCTGAGCGGTTCAGTCGTGCTTGCGCAACTCCAGCTTCGCCACGGCTTCGCGATGCACCTCGTCCGGGCCATCGGCCAGGCGCAAGGTGCGCTGGCTCGCCCACGCGCCGGCAAGGAACACGTCCTGGCAAACGCCCAGTGCGCCGTGAGCCTGGATCGCCCGGTCCAGTACCCGCAGCGCGACGTTTGGCGCAATCACCTTGATCTGGGCAATCTCTTGGCGCGCGACCTTGTTGCCCACGGTGTCCATCATGTACGCGGCCTTGAAGACGAGCAGCCGCAGTTGCTCGATCTCCATCCGCGAATCGGCGATGTCCTTGCGCAGCGCGCCGTGCTCGGCCAGCGTCTTGCCGAAAGCCACCCTCTGCTTGGCCCGGCGGCACATGGCCTCCAGCGCCCGCTCGGCGATGCCGATCGAGCGCATGCAGTGGTGGATGCGACCCGGCCCGAGCCGGCCCTGTGCGATCTCGAATCCCCGGCCCTCTCCCAAGAGCATGTTCGACACGGGAACGCGGACGTTGTCGAAGTGGATCTCGGCGTGGCCGTGCGGCGCGTGGTCGTAGCCGAACACGTGCAAGACACGCTTGATGTTCACTCCCGGCGTGTCCAGAGGCACTAGGATCATCGCCTGCTGCTTGTGCTTGGGCGCGCTGGGATCAGTCTTGCCCATGAAGACCGAGAGCTTGCAACGCTTTTCGCCCGCCCCGGACGACCACCACTTGTGGCCGTTGATCACGTACTCGTCGCCATCGCGTAGGATCGTGGAGCGGATGTTGGTGGCGTCGCTCGAGGCTACGTCCGGCTCGGTCATCGAGAAACAGGAGCGGATCTCGCCGGCCAAAAGGGGCTTCAGCCAGCGCTCCTTCTGCTCGTCAGTGCCGTAGCGCACCAAGACTTCCATGTTGCCGGTGTCCGGGGCCGAGCAGTTGAAGACCTCGGGGGCCATCGGGGAGCGGCCCATGATTTCGCACAGCGGGGCGTACTCGAGATTGGTCAGGCCGGCACCGTACTGGCTGTCGGGCAGGAACAGGTTCCAGAGGCCTTCGGCGCGCGCCTTGGGCTTGAGTTCCTCAAGGATCTGCGGCGGCGCCCAGCGATCCCCTTCGGAGATTTGCTGGCGGAACAGAGCTTCGTTGGGATAGACGTGCTCGTCCATGAAGGCGAGCAAACGCTGGCGATAATCTTGGACTCTGGGGCTGAAATCGAAGTTCATGAGGCGAAGCCTTGCGGCGTCTGCCATTGTACCCGCCGCGATCTAGCCGCTCTGGTGGCACTCAGCCGAACTTCCGCCTCTCGGCAGCCCGCACCTCTTTCTCGTTCATGCCAATGTGGTGGGCGAGTTCGTGCCACAGGGTCTCGTAGATCGCCTGCCGGATGTTGCCGCCAGCGGAACGTTCCAGGGGGCCCTGGAACAAGGTGATCCTATCAGGCAGGGCCATCTGGTAGTACCAGCCGCGCCGCTTGATGGGCACGCCTTCATACAGCCCTAGCAGCGTGTCCCCGCGCGGCACCTTGGCCTTGGCGAGCTGCTCTTGGCTGGGCTCGTCTTCCACGGCGATGACCAGGTTGGAAAACTCTCGCCGAACAGACTCGGGGATGCTCTCCCAAGCGTCGTCCACCCACTCTTCGAAGCGTGTTCTCGAGTACCTCATGCCGCTGGTGACGGGTCTAGATGTGGGGCGACCTATTCCGACTCGGCCCAGGCTCGAAACAGGCGGTTGATCTTCTCGCCGCCCAATCCTTGGTGGATGACGACGCGGTAGCGGAAGCGGAGCGTTTCGCCCCTGGCGACAGTGATGCTGCCGTCCCGGCTGGCGTCAGCGTGGAAGTCGTGCTCGCCGAACACGTTGGCGGCGAACAGCCCGTATCCGCGCACGTGCCAGTAGGTCGGATGCTTGGGGTTCTCCGGATGGTCGAAGATGGCGATTCCCTTGGGCTTCCCCTCGATGCTGCCTGCGTAGTCCACCCAGGGCGAGCGCTTGCCCCAGGTGTTGGCCTCGGTCTTGGCGTCGTGCGCGTTCGTGATCGTGCCGGTCCGGGGAATGCCCTTGGCCCGGAAGTGCTGCTCTTCGAGCTCGGTAGCCATCCGCACGGCGAACGTGCCTTCCTTGGTGTCCCCGAACTTCACCGTTTCGCTCTCCGCGCTGAGCACGATGTCGAAGTCCACGATGTTGTTCCCGTCGACTCGATGGAACTTCATCGTTCGTCGCTCGGACAAGAGCGCTGTCCCGGTGAGATCGTTCCAGCTGAAAGTGAAGGTAATCGTGCCGCTGTGTTGTGCGACGACCTTCACCGAATCGATTGACCTTAGGGCGATGATGCCCTTCTTGCCCCGGCTGCGCTGCTCGGGCTCGTTGGCCCAGAAATCGACGCCGTTGACGTCTCCGTGGCTGAACCACGCGCCTCGGTGATGACGATGATCGGTCTGCTCGCCCGCGATCTCCTCCATCGGGTATCCGCGTGTCACGACCGTGCCGTCGGCCGATCGCAGCGGGTGCAGGTACGGCTTGGTTGCCTCGGGCCCGAAGTAGAAGGACGTGAAAGGCTGCCCGCCGATCGTCACTTCGATGCGGTTGCCGTCTCGCGTCAGAGAAACGGTCTCCGCGAACAGGGTCGGGAAACACAGCAGCGGCACGAGCAACAGCGCACGTTTCATGACACCATTGTGGAACACCAGCTGTTCGCACGGAGCGAGTCCCAACCTTGCAGTCGACCGACTATCGCTGCGGACCACTCCTGCGGCTATGCGCTTCATCAGAGCCGATGGTGGGATCCGGACGGCGAGCATGGCAAGGGCTCAGGATACCGAGATCTGTAGCGCGAGGCGGTAGCGAGAGCTCTAATCTGTGAGTGCCTGGTAGACCAGGGCCCGGAGCTTGGAGTGTTCGTCGAGGCCGCCGGCCGGGATCAACTGGGTCAAATAGACTACCACGAGCCCTTCCGGCGGATCGACCCAGTAGGTCGAGTGGCAGGGCTTTTCAATGTCAGATAGCGAGGGGCGGATTGCATAAGGAGTTAGGAGAGGGGCTGGACAAACGCGCGGTGGTTGTGCGATAACTCGCAGAGTGGGACCGCAGCACATCCCGTTAGGCGAGGTCCGGGTCCGTCC